>JAZKHH010000071.1:0-6581 GCA_040385465.1 Pseudomonadota bacterium
TGGCGACGGCCGAGGTCATGCTGGGCCAGATTGACCAGGCCAAGAACACCATTGCACGTTTGCTCGCCGTCGAGCCGCAGTCCACCGTGCAGACCTACCTTGCCCGCGTGGGTCCCCCCAACGTGCAGAACCTGGAGTTCGCAGCAGCCCTGCGAACGGCAGGTTTGCCCGAGCGCTGAGTCAACCACACCAACGAGGAGCCACACATGAGTGCAGCGATCTATTTGCAGGGGATGCAAGGTATGCAAGGTATGCAAGGAATGCAGGGGATGCAAGGGATGCAAGGGATGCAAGGGATGCAAGGGATGCAGGGGATGATGCTTACGCCCGGCGCCGACCCGGGCACGTCCTGGGGCCTGATCCTCAACCGGGAGGCGGTGATGCAGCCGCATGGGCATGCACCGACTGTGGTCGATTTGAAGCGCGAGTTTCGCAACGTTGATGGCGATAAATTGCCCAAGATGGATGACCCCGAGCGGCTGGATCGCTGGTCGATCGACGTGCGCTTCGAGAACCTTAAGGCCGAGCTGCTCCGTCCGCTGGTGATGACGGCGGATGCCTCCAAGCGCCATTTCGCAGTCTCCCACGTGGAGTTGAACTGGGCAAAGCCCGCCAGTACCAAGCCCGTGACCACCGAAATTTTTCTGCTCGCTCGCCCAAGGCGTGAGGTGTTCGAGGAGCAGCTGGGACAGGTGACCGACTGGACCGAACTGCGCGGCGAGCGCATGCCGGAGATCATGAGCCAGCTCGGCGTGCCACTGCAGTACTGGGGTGCCGTGCTGGACCTGAACCCGACCACCTTCCGCTACACGCTGGAACTTTTGAACCTGGCGCTCGCGCTGGCTGCGCAGGTGGTGCAGCCCGCCAAGCACTACCTCGCTTGCCCGCGTCCGGTGGCGTATGCGCCGGGCATCCAGCCCATCATCAACGCCGGCCGCTTTGGCGTTTTTCCCAGCGGCCATGCGTCTGAGGCCTTTCTGGTGGCACGCCTGCTGCAGATTCTCAGCGGTCCCTTGAACGCGGGTAACGCCGTGCGCGAAGTCCAGTTGCAGCGGCTGGCCGCGCGCATTGCCAACAACCGGGTGGTCGCGGGCGTTCATTTCCCTATTGACGCACCCGCCGGCCGCATGGTGGGAGAGACGCTGGCGGCATACCTTGCGTGCCGGTGTGGCGCCGCGAAGGGTTGGGTGCCTCGCGCCTTCCGCGGCGATGCGTTGACAAAATCCAGCCCGGACGTGAAACGCGGCTTCAGCCGCAGTGAACCCATGGACCAGAAGCAGGCGGTGGACAAGAAGTTGCCCCTGTATTTCCAGGGCAATACAGGCGTGGAGATCCAGCCCCGGATCGCGGACAGCCTCGTGGCGGCACCACTCAAACGGGGCCTGCTGGCCCATCTGTGGAAACAGGCCCGAAGGGAGTGGGTCTGACCCACGGGAGCGAACCATGTCCTCACCATTGCGCGCCAACCTCATCGGCAACCTTCAGTTTTTCAGGATCTGGCTGGGTTTCATTCTCAAGAAGTTGGGCGAGAGTCCGATCGATCCTTATCTACTTTGGGGTCTTTGCACTAAGTTCCGGGCTTTGGGACCACCCGGGCACTCTCCTTCGGTCTTGAGTTTTTCAGTGGAGCTCTACGACCCCTACGATCCGACGACGCACTTCACGCCTTTGATAAAGCCGGCCGCGCTGCAGGCGCGCTCGGTCCGCGGGATGGGCGGAATCGGCAATCTCCCCGGGCAGGTGCCCAAGAGCTATGAACAGGCGATGCTCTGGGACGAACCATGCGCCCTGCCGCGCACGCCCAGGTTCGTGACGTTGCGATTGGATTTACATAAGGACTGGCTGGTTGTTCAGCGGCAGGTTCAAAAGCTTTTGCTGACCGATTACGTCAAGCGGCTCCAAGTCGGACTTCCGCGCGGTGTGAACAATCCGGACAAACCGCGTGGTGCCCCCCCCAAAATGCCCGTGTGGGGACACCAGCCTAAGGTGGTGATCGGGGTTCTGGAAGACGCCAGCCCGTTTGCGCACGCGGCGCTTCGCCGCCCGGAGAGCTCCCAGTCCACGCGCGTGGTGGCGCTGTGGGACCAGACGAGCATGCGCACCGCTGCGAGTGCCCAACCAGCACCGGCGCTGTTCCCCTATGGCAACCAGTGGAACCACGACCAGCTCAACGCGTTGCTGCAACGGCACGCAGTGGATGGTGAGGTGGACGAGGCCGCCGTGTACGCCGACGCAGAGGTCGACTACAAGCCCCTGGCGCAGCGCGCCTCGCATGCCGCGGCAGTCCTCAGCTTGCTCACGGGGTCGCCCTGCGCAGCGCCGCACATGCCTCAGCCCATTGACGCCGGTGACGCCCCCGCGTCGCCGGAAGAAGCGCAAGATGACCGTGCAGCCCAGGCGCCGGTGGTGATGGTGCAACTGCCGGAGGAACAGATATCCGTGCGCGCGGGCCGCTGGCTCGCTGTGAACGCGCTGGACGGCATGCACTATCTCATCAACGCAGCGCGCGGCTTGGCTGCCGACCCGAAGGTACCGCCCCCCCTGGTCGTCAACATGAGTTATGGGTCCATGGCGGGGCCGCATGACGGCTCCGGCATGCTGGAGTCGGCCATCGACGAGCTTTGCTGTGGCTATCCCAATGAACTGGCGGTGGTGCTGGCCGCGGGCAATGCCCACGGCACCCTGCGCGACGCGGAGGAGCCTTCCAGGTACCTGCCGAGCGGTGTTCACGCCAAGCAAGATCTCATGCCGGGTGGGAGCGTGAGCTTTACGCTGTACATCCCGCCCGACAAACAGTTTGAAACCTACCTGGAAATCTGGTTCTCGGTACAACCCACCATTGAGGGAAGCGACCCGTTCCTGGAGATCGACACGGAAGACAATTCGGGCGAGGTGGACATTGTGGTCACGCCGCCCGACGGGCGCGCATGGCCTGCCACGCCCTGCCCAGGCATTCGCCTGGAGCCAGCCAATGCACCCAATTCCGCCGCCGATACCGAAGCCGGCCTGTTCTTCATGCGCAAGGTCAGCCAGGGCACAAGAGGTTCCATGGCTCTGCTGGTCGTGGCGGCCACCCAGGTGTCCAGCAAATATGTGGAGGCACCCGCGGGGCGATGGCTGGTCACGGTGCGGCACAAGAAGGCGGACACCACCGCGCGCAGCTTCAGCGTGGATGCCTGGGTGGAGCGTGACGACACCGAGGTCGGCGCCGTTCGCCCGCAAAGCGCGAGGCTGGTGGAAAACGCGGATGGATCACCTTCGGGCCTCGCCGATAGCGGTACTTTCACCAACATTGCCACAGGCCGCATGACGATCAAGGCCGGCGCGTTGATGGACCGTGGGAACGGCCTTCAGTCCACGCACGTCAGTGCCTACAGCGCGGAGGCGGTGGACGATTGCCATGGGCCTGACTTTTCCTCGATCGCGGACACCCACCCGGCGCTCCCAGGCATTCGAGTGAGCGGTTCGCAGAGCGGCATGGTGCTGCGCGCCAACGGAACGAGCATGGCCGCGCCTCAGGCGGCGCGCTACCTGGCCAATCGGCTCGCCAATGGTTGTGCGCTGCGCCCCTTGCCCCAGACGCCCGGGCAGGGCACCGCGATGCTTGGCAAAAAGACCGTATGAGCAAAACCTCGGCGCGCGTCACGCTTCGCCAGCTCTGCCGGCTGGGCCTGCCCGCGC
The DNA here is from genome assembly GCA_040385465.1 of Pseudomonadota bacterium. GTDB lineage: Bacteria > Pseudomonadota > Gammaproteobacteria > Burkholderiales > Burkholderiaceae_C > CANHBY01. The sequence continues at coordinate 3,682 of JAZKHH010000071.1, forward strand.
CACTCTTGCTGCCTTCGCTCCTGCCGGTCCTGCGCGAGCTGATTCCCGCCAGCCACGGTGCGTTTTTTTTCTGCGACGCCAGGGGCAGCATCACCAATCTGTATGCCGAACGAATGTTGGCTCCCCAGGCCATGGCCTCGTACCACGATCGGCACAACGATGAGCACTTTCGCCATCAGTACCTTCGGCGCGTGGCGGACGCCAGTCCCGTGAGTCGGCGCAGCGCAAGCTCGTCTGAAAAGGAAGGCGCGTACTTTCGCGAAGTCCTCGCGCCTCTGGGGGTGGAGCACTTCCTGTATGGCGTCGTCCGGCACCATGGCAAGGTGTTGGGCCAGCTGAGCCTCTACCGTGGCGGCGATGCTTCACCGTTTTCGTTGGCCGATGAGCAGGCGCTGCTCGGCGTGATGCACTACCTGGGGGAGGCATTGGGGATGCCGTCTCCCGTGGCGCTGCTGGAGCTGCAGGAGCACACGGTGGAGGAGGGCCTGGCGCTGCTCGACGCCCAGGCCAACGAACTCTATGCCGACGACAACTGGCCCCGCTTGATCCGCCTGGCAGAGGGCAATGCGATTTCTCCGGCCACGGCCATGGCGGAGAGCGAGTCGTTGCCGCGGTTCGTGCGAGCCATGCTGGCTGCCGTGTTGAGCGCACCGCACGCGATCCATCGGGTGGATTCGGTGTGGGGCAACTTTGCATTCCGGCGCCATGCCATGGCATCGCAGCAGGGTGATCACGCCGTGGCACTGCTGGTCTCTCGCCTGGCCGCGCAACCCCTGCGCCTGACGGAGGGTGCAGCAGCCCTGGGCCTGTCTCCGCAGCAAAGGGAGGTGGCGGTCCTCATCGCCCAGGGGCACAGCAACAGCGACATTTCCCAGCATCTGGGCATCACGGTCAACACCGCCAGCTACCACGTCAAGCAGGTGTTTGCGCGGCTGAATGTGCACGATCGCAGTGCCGTCGCCAGGGTGCTTTGCGACGCAGCATCGCGCTGACGTACCGCACGATCCGTGCTGGCCTGCACGGCCAAATCCCGTTCCTTTTTGACTCACTCCCACCCGGTTGCGTAGTACCGGCGATGGGATGCGGCTTCCATCATGGAAGCGCGCTGCAGGTTCATGAAATGACTTGCAGCACATCCGCAATTCCACCACTTTTGAGGAGTCATTCATGAAACACTTGAACGCTTTTGTGCCCACTGCGTTGGCCAGCGCAGCCATGCTGGCTCTTGTTGCCTGCGGCGGTGGCGGCGACGATGCCCCGACCTCGCTCACCGGCATGGTGGCGGTGGATGGCCCGGTCAGAAACGCGGTGGTCTGTCTGGACCTCAATGCCAACAACGTGTGTGATTCAGGGGAGCCCGCTTCGGCACCCACCGGCGCCGACGGGGCTTACAGCGTCGACCCATCAACCGTCACCGAGCAGCAGTTGGCCAGTTCGTCATTGATCGCTCCCATGGTGCCGGGCGGCCTTGCCGATCCGGGCACCACCATCGACATGGCAGACGGCCAGGCAACGGCGGAAGATTCCTACGTGCTCCGACAAGTGCCCGGCAAGGCTGGGCAGATCAATCCTTTGACCACCCTGGTTGCCGCAGGTGTGCGCAATGGCATGACCGAAGCGGTGGCGCGCGCCAATGCCGCCGAACAGTTGGGCATTGCGGTGGCCAAGATCGACAACTACCAGGACGACCCCGCTTTCAACGACGCCGAGGTGGTCGACAACGCGCGTCTGATGGCTTCGGCTGTGGCCACCACGCTCGAAGACGGTGTGCCGCTGGTGGTGGGCGATCAGACAGCCGCCATTGCGGCAGCTCAAAACGATTTGCGACTCTTGCGCTACACCGACGGCAGCAACTTCAACTACCAGGACTTCACGTTGTCCGCCAAAGCTGCCGGGGTGCCGGGTCTGTCATTGGAGGATGGCCGGGTGGGCCAGGTGGGTGGAGTGGCCACCGATGCCGGCGTTCTCTACAACCAGGCGTACCTCACGTCCAATGGCTGGTTGCGCTGCGACAGCACGGTGCTGGTGACCGCCACACAAGGTGTCCCGAATCGAAGCACCTTTTGCAACGCTCAAGATGCGGTGAACTACCGCAAGAACGTCAGCGTGGCTGGCCGGCCCATGGCCGATGTGGTCACCGAGCTGCAATCCGACAGTGAAAATTTCATCAACACCGGCCTCTCCACGACAGGCTTGCTCGCAGCCCTCGGCGCTGCGCAGTTTCCGGCGGGCAGCAACCTGCGACCTGGCCTGTTGCTGAATCTGACGCAACCGATCTTCATCAACAGCATCAACACCGATGGACGCCCGCAGGCCGAGGCGACTTCGCTGGCGCAACTGATCGCAGCCAAGCCCGCAGCAGGCGTGAATCTCGCCACCGCGGCCGGCAGCCTGAGCCTGGGCATTAGCAGCGACGAATCGCACAACCTGCGCGTGGCCTTCACCGACGGTAGCGACCCCACCCAAGGCTCCGTGCAGTACTACGACTGTGACCTCGCAGGGAACGTGGCGTCCAACTGTGCGGCCACCCAGACTGGCACGTACATCATCGAAGAACACGCCGATGGCAAGGTGAAGGTGATGAGGTTCACCGGGTTCACACCGACGGTGATGGACCACGTGCGGCACTACGTCGAAGTCAACGCAAACAACCAGGTCAACGGTGTGACCGGTGGCGACTGGGTGTTCGTGGCGCGGCAACGCAAGCCGGATGTTGATTCCAACCTCAGCTCCAGCAAGCGCCTCAACGGGACGGCATGGACGGCGATGAAGGACGTGCTCGGGATCTGACCCAGTCGCTGGCTGCGGGGCGAACAGGAGGAGGGGGCGGCGGCGCAGCCACCCGCCTCAGCCCTCCAAGGCCTCCAGCAGTTCCGTCTCGATTTCGATCTGCCGCTTGT
>JAZKHH010000072.1:0-12977 GCA_040385465.1 Pseudomonadota bacterium
CACCGCTTCCGCCATTCCCCAGTGTCAGGCCGCTCCGCGGAGCCTCCCAGGCAAAGCCTGAAGCCAGCGATCGGGGACCTTCTTTTGTCCAGGCAGTGCGGTTCGCCAAAGACGTCCGCGACTGACCACGAGCGCCAAGCTCAGCTGCGGACATGCGTGTTTTCGCCAGGGACTGTCTGCGAGACAGCCCGCCGATGAGTCCAACCACTGAATTGAGGAGCCGCCATGTACGTTGTGATGGGAGCCACTGGTCACGTTGGAGCCGCAGTGGCCAACGCGTTGTTGGCTCAAGGTGAGCCGGTCACCATCCTCACACGCCGCCCGGAGGATGCAGGAAGCTGGCGGGAGAAAGGAGCTTCCGTGGCCATGGCCGATGCAGAGAACGTTGCGTCTTTGACAGCGGCATTTCGTCAGGGCAAACGGGCCTTTTTGCTCAACCCACCAGCCGATCCTACTGGCGACACGGATGCGACGGAACTTCGCACAGTCCGCAACATTCTGATTGCGCTAGAGGGTTCAAACCTCGAGAAAGTCGTCGCAGCGTCCACTTACGGCGCCCAGCCAGGCAAGGCGATCGGCGACCTCACAACCTTGTGGGCTCTCGAAGAGGGCCTGAGGACGCGGGCGATCCCAACTGCCGTCAACCGCGGGGCTTATTACATGAGCAATTGGACTGGCCTTGCAAACCTTGTTCAACAGTCCGGCAAGCTTCCAAGCTTGTTTCCAGCAGATGCTTTGATGCCGATGGTCGCTCCGGTTGATCTTGGAGAGGCGGCTGCGTCACATTTGAGGGCGCCCGCGGGGGCCACGGCGGTGCACCACATCGAAGGACCGGCACGCTACACACCTCAAGATGTTGCGAACGCTTTCGCTTCAGCACTCGGCCGCGAGGTGATCGTTGAGGTGGTACCTCGCGATCAGTGGGAAGCCGTCTACAAAGATTGGGGCTTTTCCGATGCGGCCGCTCGGGCTTACGTGCGCATGACAGAAGCCAGTTTGGCTGATGGTTTCTACAAGCCCGACACGCCTCAACGAGGTCGCGTGACGCTGCAAGATTTCATCGCTGCGGCGATGAAGAGATAACAAAGAAGAAGGCATTGCCTGCATCGACCGCATGGGCGTTCAACAGCTGGCGCAGGCGAACGCGGTGGCGCTCGGCGGGGCGGTCGGTCGGTCGGCTGTCGTCGAACACCTAAAGAATGCTGTCCACATTGACACGCAGTCGCTTTGCGTAAGCATCGAGCGTGCGCTGCCAAGCGGGGCGGGCAAAACAGCGTTCGTAATACGCCTGCACTTGCGGAAACGGCTGCATCAGCGCGGTCTTGCGAATCATGCGCAACACGCTGGCCATCAAGATGTCGGCCACCGTGAAGTCGGCGCAGGCAATCCAATCCCGACCTTCCAGGCGGCGCTCGACGCCGTCAAGCCATCGCCCGGCCAACCCGTGGACCTGCTCGTGCAGACGCGGCGCCGCCTTGTCCTGGTCGAACATGCCGATGAAGTCGATGCACGTCATCGTCGGCTCGACGGTGCCGACGGCGGCAAAACACCACTGCAGGGTGCGCATGCGGCCTGGGGGGTCGGCCGGCATCAGCTGGCCTGACTTCTCGGCAATGTGGATCAGTGCGGCGGCCGACTCCGCAACCACAAAGCCATCGTCGTCGATCACCGGCACCTGCCGGAACGGACTGATGTGCCCGTAGGCTTTGCCATCGCACTCGCCGCCGGTGTGGTCAAGCGGGTGCACGCGATACGGCACTCCGGTTTCCTCGAGCCCCCACTGGACCCGAAGGTCCCGGGTTTCGCCGACCCCTTCGGGGAAGATGGTTCCAAAGGCGTAAAGGGTGATCATGACGACGGCTGACGTGGTAGTTCAGGGGGGGGTGATCTGGCTCAGGCGTCAAGCGCCAAGGGGCCGGATCTCGATCTCGCAGGGCACGGGCATGGGATTGGGACACCGCTGGACCCGGGCGACGGCGTCTTCGATGGCGGGCAGTTCCCAGATCCAGTAGCCCGCCACGAGGTCACCCTGGAACGGGCCATCCATGACGTCGCGGGCATCGCCCTCGAAGCGGACGCGTTTGCCGTGCTTGCCCAGGCTCAAGCCGTCGCAGTCCTTCATCACGCCGGCCTTGCGCAGCGCTTGATTGAAGGCTTCCATCTTCGCCATCGATGCCTTCATCACCGCATCGCTCATCGAATCGATGCGGGCTTCCAGATCTGGATTGGACTTGACCAAGATCATGAACTGCATCACCCGGCCCCGTTGTCGAAGATTGGCTCGAAGCCGCCATAGATCATCCGCGTGCCGTCGAACGGCATGTCCATGTCCTTCATCTCCGGGTCCTCCATCATCTTCTTGCCAGCGGCGTCGCGGGCTTCCTTGGACGGCCACTCCACCCAGGAAAAGACAACCGTTTCGCCCGGCTCAGCATTCACGGCGCGTTTGAAGTCGGTGACCTTGCCGTCTTTGACGTCATTGGCCCAGCACTCGACGTGGCGGATCGCGCCCCAAACCTTGAACTTCTCATACATCTTGCTGGCCGCAGCGAGGTAGCGCTCCTTGTTCCCGTCGGGAACGGGCACCACGAATCCGTCGATGTAGCTCATTGAAATCTCCCTGTTAGATGAGAAATAACACAAGTGAGGTGCTGCACGATGACACCCTAGGCGTTCGCATTTCAGCGTCGTATAGGACCATCGGCGGTCAGTCTGTCAGACGCGTTGACAACAGCGTTCGCGGGGCCTTGAGCCCGGTGGCGGCCTGCGGGCGTCGCGCACTAACCATGGAAGATCAGCGCCATCCGACAGCCGGTCGGACCCAACTCCATCCAAATGGCGTCCGACCGGCATCGGTGACCCTGCCGTGGTGTGCCACCGACTCCAAATGAAAAATCCGCATGACGCTTTCGAAGATATTCAATTTGGCCAAGCGGTATGGCCGGCGACCCAAGGGCAACAGCAGCTTGATTCATCACGCGGACCAGAGCTCGCAGTCTGGGTCCATCCCGTACAGCGAACGGGCAACCGAGCCGGCATCGAACCGTCTGTGGGCAGTCAGGGCGACAGCCATGGCCATGCCCTGGCCGACACGATTAACGGTTTGTACAAGGCCGAACTGATTCACCGTCGAGGCCTCCGGAAGACACGGAAATCCGTTGAGATGGCCAAGCTGGAATGGGTCGACGGGTTCAACCACCAACGCCTGCTGCAGCCCTTTGGCTGTATTTCTCCGGCCGAAACCGAGGCAAACCACTGCCGTCATCAACTTGCCGAGCAGACCCTGTCGGTCTGACTCAAACCAACGCCCTCCACAATTCCCGGGGCGCTTCATTCGGACTGCCTGGCAGGCAGTCCGAACCGCCGTTTGCAGGGAGGGTGCGTGCCGGTCTTGTCTGGTGCCTCTCTCGCATCAGGGCACGATCTCAACGTGGTGCGCGCCGTGCGGCAACGCCACCCGCCCGACGGGGGTCAGGCCGGCAGTGCCCGTCTGATTGACGCTCCACACCTCCAGACCGCCACCGCCCCGGGCAGCGCCGGCATACTCGAATACGCTGGCGATGAAGTGCTTGCCGCTCGCATCGAAGGTACCGCCCTCTGGTAACACGCCTTCAAACTGGTAGTCGCCAATCTTCTTCAAGGTGCTCGTGCGGGCCTCGAATTGGAAGTAGCTGATCGACGCCTTTTTCGTGTGCCGGGGCGAATCGGTCGCAAGGGCGGTTTCGCGCATGTTGATGGTGGCGACGTGCAGGCCATCCTGGCTGATGGCGATGCCCTCCGACGACCGATCTGTCTCGACGTTCGCGACGACTTTGTGGCCTTCGGTCCTGCCATTCCGATCTCGCCCTGAGAGTCGAATCAGGCTGAGGCGAGACGCGGCGGTCGGGAGTCGCCCTGCCAGATCCGTGGCCTTGAAGTTGCGTCCCCAGTCAGCCGTGATGTAGTGGTTGCCGTCCGGCGTGAACCGGCCCACGAAGGGGTCCAACCCCACCGTCACTGGGGAGCCGGAAGGCGTCAACGTGATGGGCCCCTGCGACGCCTCGAAGTTGAAGAAGGCAACCTCGTTGCGCGTGTTCAGGTTGACCGACACCAGGCGCCCGGACGGATGCCAGTCGGCAAATGTCGCGTTGATTCCTCCGCGTGCCCCGTCTGGGCGGCGCTCGACGCCCAGCGTCTCGAGGGCGAAGGACCGCGGCTCACCCAATTGGCCCGCGACCACCGGGACGATTTGCAACATGGCGCTGTCCGGCCCATTGGCCGTGAGCGCAAGGAACCGGCCATCCGGACTCACCCGGACTGATTCGATCATGGGGCCCGCCTTGACCGTGCTCACAATTGTGGGCTTGGCCAGGTCTGTCAAGTCGATTGCCGTCACCAAACGACCGGGCGCCAGGTCGGCCGTCTTGGAGGCCCCCGGCTTGCGCTGACCAAGCCGCTCTACAACGTAGGCATAGCGCCCGTCCGGAGACACCGCGAGAACTTCGGGAGGTCCCGTGACAGAGTTCGACACGCCGAGCTCAGCGGCCGCACCAGCGTTACCGGGCTGCAGCACGGTTAGCATGTCCTTGTGCCCCATTGATTCGTCCGACAGCACGGCATCCCGGTAGGTGCTGGCGTTGAATTTGCCGTCGTGGATCACAAGCACCGCCCGCGCTTGCACCAAGTCCAGTGCGGAGTGCTGCTGCTCGGCCAAAGCAGGGGGTACCGTGCCGCACGCGCACGTGATAGCCGCGAGAAGCGACCTTTTCAATCGGTTATGCAGATGCATGAAACTCTCCTTTGTTCTGGGAAGCGCAGGCTACTGGTCGGGCGGGCGTGCAAGCGATCTGTTTTTCTTATCGGTCAATCGGAGGCACCATGGAACTGTCCCAACTGCGCAGCTTTGTCATGCTGGCCGAGATCGGAAACGTGCGGAGGGCGGCCTCACTCCTGGCCGTCTCCCAGCCAGCGCTCAGCATGAGGATCAAACGGCTGGAAGATGAGCTCGGTTGGAAGCTGTTCGATCGCCAGGCTCGGGGTGTCACCCTGACCCAAAGCGGCGCAAGGTGGCTTCTCCATTGCAAGCAACTGCTCGAACACGCCGCCGAGGCGACGGAGGCAGGGCGGTCCATTGGCCGCGGTTCGTTCGACCGGATCGAGTTGGGTGTCACTCCCATTGCAGCGCTCTCCGTGGCTCCTGATGTGGTCAAGGCATACCTCCAGCGGAATGCCGACCGCACGATCGCATTGACGGAAGGGCTGTCACATGAACTCGAGGAAGCCGTCGCACAGCGGCGCCTGGACTTCGCGCTGGTCCATCCGCCCTCCTCAAGGGACGATGTCGTCGTCCAAGAGTTCGCTCGTGAGGCACTGATGGCCGCGGTGCCGGCAAGCCATCCGCTGGCAAGCGCCACCACGCTCACAGCCAAAGAGCTGTCTCAGGAAACTGTTTTGGGGATTCGACGCGATGCGGGTCCCTCGGCGTTCGACCGGGCCACCGGCTAACTTCGGCGCGCCGACCCCGCAGCGGTTATCCAACAGCGAGCGACCACCTCGATCTCGCTTGTCGGTCTCGTGGCGTCTGGCGCAGGCATCGCACTCGTGGTCGAGTCACTGCGCTGCATTGCCCACGCCAATGTTCGTTTCATAGCGCTGCGGGACAATCCTCCCACCCTCGGCTTTGCGCTTTGTCACCGGCCCGACATTCCCGCTGCGCTCCGCACGTCTTTCTTGGCGTGTCTGGCCAGGGCCTGCTGACACAAACTGCAAAAGCCAGTTGCCACTCGCACGAAGCGGAGAAGGCCCAGGAACATCGCGTCGAGCTTTCGAAGCGAGAGAAACGGCAGCGGTAGCGTTTGAGCCGGCGGCGTAAACGTTCAACTTCATCGCGGCACTTGGACATCTCACGGTCGGATTTTCACGGGTCGAGGCGCTTCTTGGTCGACGGCACCACCAGAATGAAACCCAGATCGAGCGCCAGTTGCCGAGTTTCCTTGCCCCCGCAGGCACGGTTCATGAGCAGATGGGCCGGCCAAGTCGTTGGCCCGAGCGCCTGGAGCGGTCATCATCCTGGGGCAGCGTCGTGCACTGTGTCCGGCCCATTCAAGGAACTGGTTCAAATGTCCCTAGCCGAACCTCCAGGACACGGGAATGGCAGACTAAGCAAAGAGCCTCGTTGATGCTCTGGCTCGCTTTAGACAGCCCGCGTTGAAACTGAAAACCGACAGAAACCGCATGTCCAGAATCAAAATCCCTTCGTGTGCCCTGGCCGGCGTTCTGTTCGGCGCCAGCGTCACCCTGGCGTTGACCTCACTGCCCGTGTTGGCTGAGCCGCCGAAGCTGGCCCACACCGTGGTCATGAGCGGCTTGCAGAAACCCTGGGACCTTGCCTTCACGCCAGATGGCGTCATGCTTTTCACCGAGAAGTGTCGCGGCGTGTCGGCGCGCCTGGCCAATGGAAAGACGGTGCGGCTGTTCGGCACCAGCGGCTCGGCGCTGGTGGCGCCTGACCTTTTCTGCCAAGGACAAAGCGGCGTGCATGGCATCGCAGTCGATCCTGATTTTGCGAAGGGCAAGCGCGACATTTATGTGTTCATGGCCTCCAACCTTCGCACGCCGGCGAGCAACCGCGTCCTCCGCCTGACCCTTGCCGCCGACGCCACGAGCGTGAGCCAGCGTGCCGACATCATTGAAGACATTGCGTACAAGCAGGCCCCCAACGGCGTCGGTTCCGCTGGCGCCCACAGCGGCGGTGTCGTTCGCTTCGGACCCGACGGATTCCTGTGGGTCACCAGCGGAGACAACCACAACCCCACGCTTCCCCAGGACCCCAACCGCCTGGGAGGCAAGGTCCTCCGGGTGAACCGAGACGGCTCCGCGGCGCCAGGCAACAACCCACCGGCTGGCGGTGACCCACGCATCTTCACCTACGGCCACCGCAATGTGCAGGGCCTCACCTTCCGGCCGGCGGGCCAGCCGAACGCCGGCCAAGCCTTCGCCGCCGAACACGGGCCGAACCACAGCGACGAGGTCACCCCGCTGGTGGCGGGCGGCAATGCGGGATGGGATCCGCAGAAGCGGCCAAGCCTGCGCTGCCCCGACGACTACTGCGGATACGCGGGCGACCCCAGCACCATGCCAATGACGGACACGCAGCGCTTCCCCAACGCCATGTCGCCAAGCTGGGTCTACAACGGCAGCGGTCGCGGCATGAGCACTGCGCTGTTCCTCGACGGAAAACAATGGAAGGCTTGGAATGGCCGCCTGCTCGTGAGCATGATGCGCGGTCAGCGGATCGCGGCGCTCCAGCTTGACGAACGCGGCATGACGGCGGCCGATGAGACTGTCAACTTGCCTTCCACCCGAACTCGCGCGCTGGTGCAGGGCCCCGACGGGAACCTCTACACCGCCAACGACGACGGCGAGATCTGGCGAGTGGCTCCGAACTGAACCTCCTGGCGTGAGCGAAGCCTGCAAGCTTTGGCGTGCGGGGCAACCCGTCGCACGCCTCGGGAAAGGTCGCTGAACAGTTGGCGAGTGACGCGTTTGACGAAGCGTCAAATTGCTCAGCCAGCGCCGCAAGCTCCCCTGCCGACAACGATGATCTGCGCCGCCGCAGCGGAACAGGGCGGGCAATCCCATCGACTCTCCGACCTTTGATTGGACCGAACAGGACCAGCCCATCGCGGCCGACCGCTCCTGACCAAAAGCAGCGCCAAGCCGGCGCGCTCCGTGTCCTGTCCCTCAGGAAGCTCATCAGTTGGGTGAGGGTCGAAGCCATCCGTGGGACAAAGGAGAGCTCATGCGTGGGCGCATTCGCATTCGAATTGCACCGTCGCAAGACGAGCACGAGAAGCTGCAATCGACGAGTCGATCACGCTTGCTGCCCCTTTCCGACTTATTTTTTAGGGGGGTTGTCGGAGGGATCCAAGCCAAGACTCTTCGGTTCCGCGTCAACGGCCGGTGCCCGGGGCGTCCCCACACGCAGAAGGCCACCGCCGATCAGGGCCGCGCCTGCGGCGAACGCCGCGCCCAGCAGCAAAGCCAACCGGTAGCCGCCGTTGAGTGCCGCCGGGGCGGCGAGGCCCAGGGCCTGCAGCTCGTCGCTGCGGGCTGCGGCCAGGCTCGCCAGGACCGCCAGGCCCAGCGCACCGCCCATCATGAAGGCGGTGTTGACCACCCCCGAGGCAATGCCGGATTCGCTGGGACTGACATCGACCATCGCGGCCAGCAGCAGCGGGTTGAAGGCGATGCCGCTGCCCAGGCCGAGCAGCACCATGCCAGGCAGCACGTCCCACAGGAAGCTGCCGTCCAGCGGGGCACGCGCAAAAAGCAGCAGGCCCACGGCGGCCAGCATCAGGCCTGCGGCGAGCGGCGGCCGAATGCCGAAGCGCATCACCAGCTGGGCCGAAAGGCCGAGCGAACAGGCGGCCATGATCAAGTTGGCCGGCAGGAACGCCAGGCCGACCTGCAGCGGCGTGTAGCCCAGCACCAACTGCAGGTACAGCGCCGAGACGAAGAACCAGGCAAACATGGCGGCGGCCCAAAGCACGGCGGCCACATTGGCGACAGCGACGCTGCGCAGGCGGAACAGCCCCAAGGGCATGAGCGGATGGCGCACGCGTGACTCCAGGACCAGGAACACCGCCAGCAGCAGCGCCGCACCGCCCAGCTGGCCCAAGGTCTGCCAGGAAGTCCAACCGGCCTCGTTGCCGTTGACGATGGCATACACCGCCAGCATCAGCGAACCCGTGACCGTGACGGCACCGGCCACGTCCAGGCGCTCACCGGCGGCCTGGCCTGGGCTGTCGGGCAGCAGGGCCAGGCACAGCATGTACACCGCCGCCCCGATCGGCAGGTTGACCAGGAAGATCCAGTGCCAGCTGAAGGCGCTGGTCAACAACCCGCCGAGCAGCACACCGATGCTGCCTCCGCCTGCGCACACAAAGCCGTAGATGCCCATGGCCTTGGCCTGCTCCGCCGGCTCGGTGAACAAGTTCATGATCAGCGACAGGGCCACCGCCGAGACCACCGCGCCACCCAATCCCTGCACCGCGCGCGCGCCCACCAGCAGCACCTGGGAATTCGCCAGACCGCAAGCCAGCGACGCAAGCGTGAACAAGATCAGGCCGATCAGGAAAAGACGGCGGTGGCCGAAAAGGTCGCCCAGCCGCCCGCCCAGCAGCAAGAAACCTCCGAAGGTCAGCATGTAGGCGTTTACCACCCAGACCAACGAGGTCTCGGTGAAGCCAAGGTCGACCCGGATCGATGGCAGTGCGACATTCACGATGGTGGTGTCGAGCACGATCATCAGCTCGCCCAGGCACAGCACCACCAAAGCCCACCAGCGCTGCCTCCCCTGGAGGCCTGGAACGCTGCTCATGCCGCAGCCATCGGTGGGACAGAGCAAGAAGCCGGCAATCTTGTTCCTCCAGCCAAGTTGTAAGCGCAGACCTGATTTCTTCCCATGAGGTGATCCTTCCTTTTCCGTGCTACCTGCGACACCACATCCCTGTGAATTCGGTGATGTTCATGGCAACGACCGACATCACAGCAACTAGCACCAGAACGGCTGAGATATCTGAAATGACATCGTCTTGCGTCCAGGCGAACTGACCGATCAGCACACCGTTGAAGAACCAGGCCAAGGCAACTCGAGCGAAAAAACGCTCGGGCCCCTTGATCGATCGCCAAATCAGTTGCACCACGACCACGACCGCCACGGTGACGTGCAGCCACAAGGGTGTGGCGTTGAGGATTGTGCTCATGTGCTTTCGATTTGGTTGTTCACTTGCATACTTTTGGCCCGCGCAGGGGCCTGCCCGGCGATGTTCGGAGCTGGCGCCCTGAATGACCGGACACTGAACCGCTCCGGGTTTTGCGGAAGCATGGTGGTTCGAGTCCGACCGACAGGGTCTGCTCAAAAAGCTGACGGTGGTAGTTTGCCTCGGCCTCGGCGGGCGAAATGTGGCCGACGGGTTGCAGCAAACGCTGGCGGTTCTGACTTTCCGTTTCAGCTTCTGGGTGAACCTACGCAGGGCAACGCGGCGTTCATGTTGGTCATCGTTCTTCCGAGTCAGTGAGTGAACCAGGCTGCGGCGGCTGCGTGAGAGGTGGGTTCGATTGTTGTCGCCAGCGCAGCCCCTGCATCGACGTACTTCACGTGACCACGGCTTGGCCTCGCGTCCAACAGTCCCGGGCACAGGTCACCATCGCGTCCACGTTTTGCCCTCCTGCACCTGGCTCAAGCACCCGCATGGCAGCGCCTACGTGATCCTGCCCTGGGATGCGCAATCGGCACGCGCCTGGCACCAACCGTGTTCACTCGGTCCATTGGCCGCTTCGAACGGCGGGGAAAACTTTCATGCTCAATGTCGCGAGCACAAGCGGATTCCCTGGGAACGCAGGCCACTCGCCGGCAAGTTCCTTGATGAAAAAAACCGAGCTTTCTTTCATGTCGTTGTCCGTTTCCGTTTCCGTTCTACATGACGGGCAAAGCAAACTCCCGCCAAGGTTGGTAATGGCATGGCTACGGGAACAATCAGCGCGAAACCAGCTCACTGTCGAGCCCGAAGGGCACTAATAGAACATGCCATGCGTCGCTGTCCAAAAGCCACACTCTAAATAGCCAATGGAGCAAATAGAACGCTGGCAAGGAGCAGATGAGCCAAGGAAGGAACTGCCACCTGAGCCCCTTCGGACACATCGGCGACGCAATGACGAAGCAGGCAATGCTTGCAAGGCAGGGCCACGGGCCGCAGGCGTCGATGCAAAAAACCCTCTCGATTTCAAGCTTTCAAGGACCATGAGGCAAAGCGCCCTACAGTGCCTTCTTCGTCGACAAAAAATTACCTGCCATGTTCCGTTCATCGCTTTCATCCACCTCCCCAACACCGGCGCGCTTGCCCTTCTATGCACGCCTGTCCTCCGCAGTGGCCATGGCCCTGCTGCTCGGATGTGGCCTGAGTGCCTGTGGCGGCGGCGACGACACCCCCGACACGGCCACTGCGACCGCTCCCCTGACAACGGCCAGTGCCCCCAACGCCACCTCGACCGACGCCGAGCGGCTGCAGGCCCTGGCCGGACTTCAGTTTCCCTCATGGCCTGACACCGCTAAATTTGTTTACCACGACGAGGCGCCCGAGCTGCCCTTCAGCGGCGAGCAGCTGCAAGTCGCCAGCAACGGGAATGTGTTCATGACCTGGCATGCGACGCACAAGACGGCGCAAGGGCAGATCGATGGCACGGACATCAACGTCACGCAATACGACGCCGCGACCAAGGTGTGGTCGGCGACGACGGTGGTTGCCAATGTGCCGTTCCCGGACGCCGGCGGCGGCTATGTCTACAACCTCAAGGCCGTGCCGCTGCCTGACGGTGACATGGGCGTCTTCTGGGACGTGGTCGACAGGCCCGCCTACGATTTCTTCGCCTTCAACAAGCCCCCCGAACTGCGTTTCAGCCGCTACTCGGCCGCAAGCCGGCAGTGGTCGGCGCCTCAATCCATTCCGGGCACCTACGCCATTTACCGAGCGGACGACGGCTGGTGGATCGCCCCTGCGGGCGATGGCCGCATCCTGCTGGTCTGGCAGTCCGACACCTCCCAGCATGCGCGTTTCTACTCGACGCGCGACGGCACTTGGAGCGAACCCCAGGACGTCGGCACCCTGACTGGACGGCCTTTCCGCCCCAACGCATTTCGCAGCGCGGTCTTCTTTGACTTCAACCGATCCGGCAGCGGGATCGTCACGGGTTACTGGCCTGAGACCCGTGAGGGGGAAGCGCCGGTCTCGCTGTATTTTGATGCAGCACGCCAGGCGTGGCGCGCGGTGACCGTCTCACCGGCTCCCGCCGAGCGCTACCGCTATGGCGGGAAGTCGTATGCGGTCGACGAACAGGGCAATGTGTGGTCGGCGCTCCAAGACCAGACCTCCTACCGGGAGGTTGCCACGGGCGTTGCGGGGACCCGACTGGTGTTGAGCAAATGGTCTGCCCAGACCGGGCAGATCGTGAGCAATCCGTACGTCTACGCGCTCGACACCTTCGCCAAGGACGTGAGCTTGAATCTCACCGCCCAAGGTGGCTTCGTCACCTGGGCCGACACTCATCGCGAAAGCACCGGCAACCAGGTGCTTCGTTATGTGTCCTTCGCCCCAGACGGCAGCTTGACTTCGCACTTGCTCGGACCTGAGTTAGACATGCGGGGCACCCCGCAAAGCTCCCTGGTTGACCTGCGCACCCGCATGGGCGCCGACGGCACCGCCTATTTTGCCTGGTCCGTGTCGAGCTACAACGGCCGCGAGGCGCTCATCGAACACCGGTTCAGCGTGCTCGATCCCGTCAGCCGTCAGTGGTCGGCTCCCAGCGTGATCTTGCCTGCGCGTCCACTTTTGGCCGACCGGAGCGGCCTCCATTTCCAGCTCAACCCCGCCGGCATGGGTGCCCTGGTGTTGCTCGACCAGACCCGCAACTTTGTCAACGGGGCGCCACAAAGTGAGCTTGACGTCCGCGTTATTGCCATGGAGTGAGTTGACGGCACCGGACCAGAGCCCGGTGCTGAGCTTGCTGGCTGACGTGCGACGCAAGGTAAGCACCCGGCAAAGTCATCTTCACGCGCCCGACGTTGAGGTTGAAGGCTTAGCGGCCAGAGGCTGCCAACGATGTGGAAAGAGTTCATCGATGCGGCTGACCGGCTCCGTGGGCAAGCGCTCCATCACGTCGCGCAAGTACGCGCAGGGGTCGTGGCCATTGAGCTTGGCCGAGTGCACCAGGCTCATGATCGCAGCGGCGCATTTGCCCGCGCGCAGGTTTCCGGCGAACAGCCAGTTGTTGCGGCCAAGGGCAATTGGCCGGATCTGGTTCTCGACCCAGTTGTTGTCGCACGGCAGTTGGCCGTCGCTGAGGTAGCGTGTTAGCGCATTCCAGTCCTTCAGGATGTGGGATGGGTCAGTGACCTGAACATAGCTTGCAGGAAGCCAACTTGAAACTGAACCGCCCCG
>JAZKHH010000073.1:0-51863 GCA_040385465.1 Pseudomonadota bacterium
GTGTTTCCCCGCATAGTAGGGATGTACGGTCTGGATAAGGCGCGGGAATACTAAGTGACAGAGGTGGGACAACCCAGGTCATCTAAGATGCTGAATTCAAAAGCATTTTGACCGAGTACGCGCAAATTGGCCCATGAATCCTACTAGGTCTATTCGCCGTGCTCGAATCCATTAAGGGTCAGTTGCAGGGGATCGCGCCGGATAGGCTCATTGTTCCAACGATCCTGCCGATCCCACACCTCAGCGGATCAACGCGGACACCACTCGAGTTCGCCGCCCGTAATAACACCAAACGGATCGGCGCCCAGGTAAGCGGAAAGCCCTAGACGAAGTTCCATCACCTTGTCCCGGCGGACCGATTGCGGGACCTCAATGCGGCCGAAGCAAGTCGCCAAGTAGTCACAACACTCAACCCCCAGTAGTTGCAAATCAGGGTCCAATTCTTTGCTCGCGAGTCGCTCCATCGCACCCAATAGATGCAGGTGGTACTCGCGTTCCTTGCCCCGTAGTTCAGCGCTGCGCATGGCATACAGCGCGTCCGTCAGGCCCCGCCTTTGCTTTAGAGCTCCGGTCCTGACATGTACCCATTCATAGTCTGGGAATCCTTCCAGATCGTCGAGCACGACCTTGATGCCGCGTGGCACCTCCCACGTCGGATAGCGGCGCTCGTACAGGTCTGACAACTCGACATATCCGATGGGCGTCGGGTCGAGCAATCGCCAGACTACCTCCCGCAACACAGCGAGCGCTTCGGGCGCATAGAGGGTTGCGTGGTACATCCACCTGGAGGCATTGGCTGGGTCCCGTGCAAGCCGCGACAAATTCTTCTCGACATCCGGCTGCCCAAGTTTTTTCATCCGGTCGAAGGCACTGCACCGGGGCCCTAGGGCATCCCCGTAGGCCTCGATCAGCTTGGATTCGAGGTCGTAGGGTCCCGAGGCGCCGGTCTCGTCCAACAGTGCCTGAAGCACCGCCTTCGTCTTCCAGCGCTGGATCGCTCTTTGCGCCCGATACATCGTCGGCTTCGCCCAAAGAGAGGACCGCGGGACCAAGTCGATCACGCGTTCGGCTGGAACTGCGCGCAGAAATGAATTACTAAACAAGTTTTACTGCTGAATTGAATTACTGCCTCAACGCTAGACGGAGTCGTCGCTCGATTCGTAACCTGCGCAACTTGACGGTAGTTGGATGAATGATGCCAAAAGTCGGCCTGTACGCTCAGACTCTGGACGAAGAGGAACTCCTCGGAGGCGCCGCGTTGCGCGAGGCGCTGGGCTTTCGTACGGGAGAAGCATTTCGCGCGGCGGCTCGCGGTGGCCGCCTGCCAATCATGCTGGTGAAGATTGAGGGGCGCCGCGGGTGGTTCGCGAGCGCCAGCGAAGTGCGCAACTGGAGGGCCGGCATCCTGGCGAAGCTGGGACCGGTCCGGGCTGCGGGCGAGTCGCCCGGAAAGGACTAGCGACGAGCAAAGAACCGAAACACCGTCCGTAGACCACCCAAAATGGAAAACGCCGCACAGCAAGCTGGGCGGCGTCGTCACTGCTCTCAGGTTGGGGAACCTTGAGCAGCAGTGTCGGCGCAAATGGCTGGGCTGTCAAGCCCTGAGGTCAGGCCGTGCCTTAAACGGGGCGGCCTGGGATCGAGGACGCGATCCCTCAAGCGCGTGGTACCGCATCAGCGGCGCCATCTGAAGAAATCCCTGTGGCTCTGGCCCGCGCATGCGGTGGCCGCCTCCATGGGTCTTCGAGACCTACACACCATGAAAGACTTTACCCGCTGGGGCGGACGCACTGGGCGTTATGCCGAATTTCGTGGCGCAGTCAGTCGCTGCTACGACCCGATTTCCCGACAGCACGTGCAGTTCGCTCACGCCTACGAATACGAGGGCTGGTTGCACGTACGGTTCGATCCGGACACAACCGCAATCACCGTGAAGGCGGCGCCGGTTGTCGCCGAGGTGGAGGGGCAGACCTGCGAGGCCGTCGCCACCTTCGTCGTCACCAGCCGCAGAACCGGCGCAAGCCGCCTGCATCTGGTTTGCAAGACAGAAGAATGCTCTCGCTCTCGGATCAACACACTCAAGCGCGTTGGCCGCGCGCTTGATGCGCAGGTCGTGGTGACCACCTTCGCGCAAGTGCGCTCCAACGTGGACGTCTTCTGGCGCATGGAACTGCTGCGTCAGGCCGGCGCGATCCATGAAGACGAAGGGCTCGAGCTCGATGTGCGGATCGCCTCGGCGCTGGATGCCTGCGGAGACACCGACCGTGGCCGCTTGGTGACGGCCCTGGGTGTGTCACCGCAACTGGCTGATGCGCGCTTGGCCTGGATGCACTGCCACGGCCTGCTGCGCCTGGACCTGTCGCAGGACAACTACCGCGTGCTGCGCCCGCAGGAGGTGCTGCAATGATCGAGGCGCGCAAGGAGCTGCGAAGAGCGGCCTTCTACCTCGCGATCCCCCCGCAGTGGCGAGACATCTCCAACTGGCCGGCAGTCGATCCCAACACCGTGCCGGACCTCAAGAAGAGGGCGCGCCTTATCGCCTTGACCAGGGCAGCCACGGCGTTTCTCAATCAGGCGCCCTTCCGCGAGGTCAAAAAGCTTGCCGGTTTGAGCGAGACGCAGTTCTTCCATCTTATGGTGCGCGCGCTCGGCGCGCAGGCCGGGACCGACCAGATCTGCGGAACCCGCGCGTTCGTTCGCAACCGGGTGCAGGCAGCACGCGAACGCAAGGTTCCGGCCGGCAAGACCAGCAAGTTCGGCGGCTACGCCGGCCTTTTCAAGAAGCTCGTAAAGGATCGCCCGGAAATTTTCCGGCGCCTGACCGAGTTCCTTAACGGCAAGGAGCGTCCTAACACCGTGACGCCCCATCTCATGCACGCCAAGTTTATCGAGATCTGCAAGGACGAGGGCCTGTGCGCCACCGACTACCCGCTCAATACCAAGGGCAAGGGCTATGAGCCCTTGCAAGGCTGGTACGAGAAGGTGTACCAGTTCGAGAACCGCCGCCGCCACATCGAAAAGCAGCACGGATCGGCTGCGGCCGTGGCCGCGCTCTACGAGTTGGGGGATGGAACCTCGCGCACGCCACCCATGCCCTACACCGTATGGGTGATCGACGAGATGAAGGTCGACCTGGAAGCGGTGATTGAGCTACCGATGGCGCGCTGGGACGTCGAGTTCGTGGCGCTCAGCCAATTCCAGGTCCTGCGCTGCCGCTCGATTGGCAACGTCGCTTGCAACATCGCCTGGCACATGTGCCTGCGGCAGCAGGCGGCCGGGTCCGACATCATCCGACTGTTCCGAAACGCGGTCCTTGGTCAACCGGCCGTCGACTGCGTGGAGGCCACCATTCAGTACGAAAAGGGCGCAGGTTTCCCGCAGAACGTGTTCGAGCCGCTTCGCTATGCGGTGCCGATCCTGGTCTATTTGGATAACGCGCTGTCGCACCTGTTCAACCCGCTGCAAACCCTTTTGCAGCGACTCTTCGGTGGGCGGGTGTTGCTCGGCATACCGGGGCGGCCGAAGGGCCGTCCCGACATCGAAAGCTCGTTCGGCCACCTGGTGCGCGCTCTGGTCCACCAGTTGCCGGGGACCACGGGCACGGGACCGCAGGATCCCGTGCGCGAGCGGGCCGCGATCCCGGTGGGCAAGCGCGTGCAAATCGGGCTCTTGGAGCAGGCGCTGGACGTCTATTTCGCCAACCAGAACGTGATGGAGAGTTCCGGAGCGGGCTACCTGGACTCCTTCACGCGGTTGGCGCGCCTGGTGCTGACCGACAAGATCAAGTGCAACTACCTGCCAGAGATCCGTCGCAAACCGCACAACTTCTGCGAACCCTGGCCGGTCACAGTGCACTGCGATCTCAAGGACAACCGCGGCAACTTCGTACTCTACAAGCAGCGCCGCTATGCGTCCCCATGGCTGAAGGTCCAGCCCGGCCTGGGCGGCAAGAAGCTCTTTGCTATGTACGACTACGAGGACCTGCGCACCCTGGAACTGGTGGACCAGTCATTCGCGACCTTCAACGTCGTCACGTGCGAGGGCCCCATGGCAAACGTGCCGCACGACCAGCGGATGCTGGAGATCATCAGCAAGAACCGTTCAGACGCGCGTTACCGGTCTCGACCCGGTGACTCCCCACTCTTTGGCGTTCTGCGCCACCTGGCCGAACGCGCCAAGCATGACAGTCAAGCGGCTCTGGAGTACGCCTACATCATGCGCTACCTCAAGCGCCAGTTGCCATCCGAGGCGATCCAGGATCAGGTCCTTGCCGTGGGAGCCGGCGACGAGTTTCTGGACGTCGATGCAGTCATGGTCCCCGATCGGTTGCCTCTGCCGCCGCCCCTGCAGGTGGATGGCCAGCCGTTGCCTGAGGACTTCTCCTCGAACGTGCCGCCCCTTCGGCCGGCTGCCACCCCTGCTGTTGCTCCCGAGGTGCCAACCGCGCTGGTACGCCGCTTTGTCGTGCCCAGGAAGTTGTGATGAGCGACCACCTAAACCTGTCATCCAACACGGACGAAAGGGGTGGCTTCTTTCCGAACCGGCCCATCTGGACGCCCGAGATCGAACGCAAAGCCATCGTGGTGGCCGACTGGGTGGAGTGCGAGCTGGAAGGTGGGCACATCTGGGGCATCCAGCGCGTGGGCAAGAGCGAATTTGCCAAGTACATCGAGCAAGTCCTCCCGGCGATGCTACCCGCCACGGCGGCTTTCATCTTCGAGTTCCTGCTCATGAAGCCGAAGACGCCGGAGGCTGTGCTCAGGAGGTGCCTTCTTTGCCTGGACAGCACCGCTGCTGCGGGTCGGGATCTGGTGACGATCTATAGCCGCGTGCTCGGTATGATTGTTGCCAGGTGCAGGGCGCTGCGCGTCAAGCGGGTGGTTCTGATCATCGACGATCTGCAGAACATCCCGCACGAGCTGTACCCGGTGTTCATGAGTCTTGCATCGGACTTGCGCAGGGCAGGGTTCGTGCCCCACATGCTGTCCATCGGTCAGCCGGAGATGAAAGCCACCATCGACCTGGCCTTCCAGAACAACTACCTGCAAACGATCGGCAGGTTCTTCCAGGGCATGGAGATCTACCACGGGCTGACTATCGAAGACATCGCGGCGCTCCTGACGAACATGGAGGGAGAAGGTCTGGAATTTACCACCCGCCACTTTCCGGATCGGGCTCGGCAAGGCTGGTCAATCACCGAATTGGCGCGGTCCATTGAGGAGGCCGTCACCTCCCTCTTGACCGATGACAACCTCACCGCCACCGCGGTCCGGCTTCCCTTTGCTTACTTGCGCCCAGCGTTGAATTCGATGTTCCTCCACCTGGCCGCCGACCCGCAGAGCGTGATCGACGCGGCGAGGGCGAAGGCTGCGATGAAGAAGGCCGGTCTGCACAGGGTGCTGCGTCACTATGTCGCTCGGTAATGCCATCGTGGAGCAGCTCGGGCAGCGTGGCGTCGGCGGCGCCACTCCGTCGGCCGTGATGCTGCTGACGGCGCTGGCCCACCGCCACGCATGGACCTTCGCAGACGGGCGCCGGATTCAAGGTTCAGTTCGCCGCAACGACCACAACGTCTTCCACATCGAAAGCTATCGGGAAGCCCATGGGCATGCCTTCGGGTTTCCGAGTCGGTTCTGGCGCGACAGCGTGGGCGCGTCGCTCCTGGGCGACGTAGAAGCCGGCCACATCCTGGTCGGCGAGTTTCGGTATTGCCAAGACTGCCTCTCCCAGGGTTGGCACACGGCGATGTTTCAGCACCTCTCGGTAGGCGCGTGCCCTGTGCACGGATGCGGACTGCGTGTGGGCTGCATCGAGTGTGGAAGTCCCATTCCGACCAGCACCAACTCGTTCCTGGAACACCACAACTTCTGCTGGTCGTGCGGCTACCCCTTCGTGCTGACCGGGAGCCTGGAGAGCTGCTTGTCCCAGGGGGTCGAGCAGCCCGAGGCCTTCCAACGCTTGTATGACGCGCTGCTACCGCGGGCACAGGCGTGCAACTTTTTCAGGCTGGATCACCCGGCCGCCAGGTACCGCCACGAAGCCCTGCGCATCCATCGCGTCTCGATCGGGCTGCACCGATCCTGGCCGCTCCATCGCGGAACGGCATTGCGCATGATCTCCGAGAGTCTGACCCCCCGATTCGGAGCGACGCTGAAGTACGCCGAGCGGCACGAACTCGCCGTCAATGAACGCGCGCAGGCAGTCTGGCAACTGCAAGAGCAAATCGAAGCGGTTGGGGGTTCCTGTTCGTTACTGCCGGAGCTGAACCACGCGCATGGCGGAGGGGTGCGGATCACCCGTCCCATGCACCTGACGGCGGTCGCATTGGCGCGCACGGCGGTGCAGTTGGGCAGGCCCAAGGAGATTTGGGAGCGAGGCCACTTGTGGCTCGGATCCTCGCTGCCCACCTTCGTGCAGTGGCTTCCTCAGGACGCGGCGGGCGCAGCCTATGCGGCGCGCTACCAAGTGTACAAGCTCTTCGCGCTCAACCTGCTGCGCATCCGATCCTTGCGCTGGATCGAGGAAGTGCCTTGGAATGAACAATTCGAACCGGCTGCCTTCTCAGCGCCATGGCGGCACGTCGAGGTGGGGGGCGAGGCGATGACGGAGTTTCGGTGTCGCATGAGCCTTGCAGGCGCCTTACGGCTGATTCGGCGGTATGGGGACCGGTTGTTGCCGTCCAAGTTGGAGCAGGGCGGTGGCAGTGTTCTCGACGCGCTCGATCCGATGCCGAATCTGGCCGCCGGCAGTGCTTGGCCTCCGTCCGGCCTTTCAGACCTCCGCGCGCGCTTTGCCGGCAAGGATTTCGCCCATCTCTGCCGGGTCGCAGGAACCCAGGAAGGCGGCGGGTGAGATCTTGCGCACGCGCGAATTGCCACCTATGGTGAAGGGCAACTCCCACCACAGAGCCTGGCGGTCCAACCCAGAATGGCCTACCGCCAGGTCCACGAGCTCTTGTGCAATTGCGCGTTGCCTGTAGTTGGCGGCAACCCATACGCGTGCGATCACAGGGTGGGCACGCATGGTGGCATGCTCTGGCCGCAGCTCTACGCCGCCCGGCTTCGCATCGTTCCATGCGAGGTGCCAGACATAGTCGGTCTGGCCGATGAACACCATGGCAATGCAACGTCCAGCGTCCGCCAGCACGTACAGCTGCTGCTCGGGCCGCCCGTCGCCGTCGACGCCAGTTGGACCTTCGATCTCGCGTTGCGCGACCATCGCGATGCTTGCCACCTTGGCCGCGATAGCTTTCGGCGCTCCGGCATCGATACGATGGGCGGCAACGCCTTGGATCGAACCAAGCTTGGGCAGCCGCTTCAAGCCCGGGGCGCGGGGCCCTGGGGCGAACGCGGCATGCTCGCGGAGTCACGGTACAGCCTCAAAAATTTGAACATCTTCGGCCAATGGGCTCGCGGCTTGTACACGATTGCAACCTCTTGATTGTCGAGGGCCGATTCGGTGAGAACGACGTGGTCTGCAACCTGCTTCGCGTTCTCGAACTCCTTGGCGTTTGCCTTGCAAACTGCCTTGAAGAACGGTCCGTTCAGCCACTCACGTACCTCTGGCGTGTGCTGAAACGTCAGATATCCAGCCAGTGACGCGTGCGCAACGGCCACCATGGCATATCCCAGCGGTACATCGTCGCGAACGAGTATGTACATATTCACAGTTCAGGAGAGATTGAAGTGCATCCGCGAATTCGCATCGACCCAGACGCGCCGCTTTCCGCAACCTTCGACCGCATCGAGCATCGCCTCGCGCCAGATGAACCGGCTGATTTCGTTTCGTACCACGCCATTTTGGACCTCACAGCCTTTGGCGAACCAGTCGCCGATTTTCTCGGTGAAGTGGGCACGCATCTCGTCGCCAGTGCGAGCGTATGCAATGCACGCCATGATTGAGCGCCCCTCGCCAGTGGCGGAATAGTCGCACCACGCAGTCCACAGGACCCGGTCGTCAGCCGTTTCACTCATCCGCGCACCGCAACATTTCTTCGGCGAGGGCGTCCGGCGATGTGGAGGTCGAAAGCCCGGTGATACGGGTCACGATTTCGCGTTCAAGGCCCACCTGGTAGATCTGGAAGGCACGCATCAATCCCGCGTCCGATATCTGCAGTTCGCTCTTGTCTCCGGCGCTATCAGGGGGTTGCATTAGTAGGTTCATGACGACATACAAGGCGGCGGTAAGCGAGGGCTCTTCGTCCTTCGTCCCGGATTCAAGTGTGCCCGAGCCAGCCTCGACACATCGAAAGTCCAGTGCAAGGCGAAGCAGCACGGTGTCGGGCAGAGACGTCGGCATGGCCGATCTCCATCCCCTGCCGTCCAACAGATTGTGAAGTTGTAGGAGGCTGGTCCCTTGTTTCGGGCGCAAGGCTTGCAAATGCATCGGCTTCCTGTGGGTAGTGCCTTGGGTCGTACTCCCTAGAAGAGCACTCAATCGGTATGTTGATCTGCATTTTGTACCATATATGCAGGTGCATAAATGAGCCAGTCTGCCCACAGTGCGGGGCATGCGAAAAGCTCAGGACCTACCGGTCCTCCGTGCTGCTGCGGCAGAGATCAAGTCACGCCGCGCCAGCTTGAAAATCAGTCAGGAAGAACTCGCTCACCGGGCGGGAGTACATCGCTCGTTTGTGGCTCGGCTGGAGATCGCTGAGACCCAGCCCTCACTTGCCGTGTTTTTTCGGCTTGCGGAAGCACTCGAGGTGGATGTCGTTGAACTTACGCAGGCGATGGCGCTGCGATATCGTAAGGAAGTAGGGCAGTCCCGCCGCGCTGGCCGGTAAGGTCTGGTTGGTGCCCTTCGTGGCCAAGCGATTAGGTCGGCGTGTTCTGCAAGAGAGAGGAAAGCTCACTGGTGAGGAATCGGAAGGAGCCCGCCGCCTCCACGGTTTCTTACTTGCCACCCAAGAAGAGCGCGGTGAGCAGTCCCAGCCCAATAGCGACGGCAACCGGATTAATAGGTGCCCTTCGGTTGGCCCTGATCAATGAGACGTGGCGTCACAGCGCGTCTTGAGGCTGACGTTGCACGCAGTCCGATTGCGTTTGCTTAGCGTTCTCAGCATAGCTCTCAGTTCAGATCCGCCTCCGGTACCAGACCGCGCTGAATGGAGAGCGCCACCGCTTGGCTGCGTGTGTGCATACAGTCAGGCACCTGTTCATCACGCGCGGTGCGCAGATTTGCACGGCCATTCCCGCACCGCAGGCGACTTCACTGGACGGCAACGGCCTGCAATCGGCCACTTTGGTGCGCATGGTCGCCTTTGCAGCTGGGCGGGCGTCCTCTCGCACCCCAGCATTTCGCGACATCCCATTCCCCAACCAGCCGCTGCGCGCACCGACCGTGGCAGAAGCGCGCGCCCAGGGCCGACTGATTCTGATTGCGGAGGACGACCGAATAAATCAGATTGTCATCCTGCGCCAGATCGAAGTACTGGGCTACGCAGGGGAGGTGGCCAGCAACGGGGCAGAGGCTTTGCGACTTCTTGACAGCGGCCCCTATGCGTTGCTGCTAACCGACCTGCACATGCCCGACATGGATGGTTACAGCCTAGCGCAGGCGATTCGTCGAGAAGAGGCCAGGCGGCAACGACCCGGGCAACAGCGCCTGCCAATTCTTGCGCTGACCGCCAATGCCTTGCGGGGCGAGGCGATCCGTGCCGAGGCGGCCGGCATGGACGCCTGCCTGACCAAGCCGATGCAGCTGCACCTGTTCGAGGCAGCGTTGCGGAAGTGGTTACCACAGGAAGTAGGGCGCAGCGAGTCAAGTTCCGTTCCGGGCGCCAACGCGTCGGCGCTGAGGACGGCGGCGGGCGTGATGCACATCGAATTGCTCAACAGTCTGATTGGCGATGACCCGGCAATGGTGCGTGGCTTGCTGCGCGAATACCAGATATCGTCCCGCCGTCTTGCGGAACGTATGGACGCGGCGTTTCTGGCCGAAGACTTCGCCCGTCTGGGATCTATCGCCCACGAGTTGAAGTCGTCTTCGAGGTCGGTTGGTGCGCTGAACTTGGGCGATCTCTGCGCCGAACTCGAGAACGCCTGCCGCACGCTGGTGCGTCAGAGCATTGCGTGCAGCATGAGCGATTTCGACGCCGAACTTCAAGTGTTCGACGCCCATCTCGACGAGTGGATCGCCCTTACGGCATAACCCGAGACAACCCAAGTCCGATTTGCATGACCCTGACACGCCTGAAAGACGGGCTTTACCTTGAGGTCAACGACGCATGCGAGCAGGTGTTTGGTGGTCCTCCCCAACACTTCATTGGGAAGACATCGCTGGAAACAGGTATCTGGCCAAGCAAACAGGTGCGCGAAAACTATGTCAACACCATACGGCGCAACGGTCGCCTGATGGGCTACGAAACAGAGGTGTGCAACCTCAAGGGCGAACTGGTCGAGGTCAAGGTATGGGCCGAGATCATCGACATAGAAGGCGAAGCATGTGCCCTCTCCTTCGTCCTCAATGTGGCTGAAGAGAAGCGGCGCCGCAACATGCTGATCAATCTCGCTGAAGGGGTTTCACCCAAAATCGGACAGGCGTTCTTCCTGTCGGTGACAGAGCATATGGTGGCGGCCTTGGGGGCCACAATAGTTGTGATTGGTGAAACGGCAGAAGGAGGTGGAATAAGCACAACACTCGCTGCAGGGCAGTAGTTCGGCTTTGAAAATCAAACTTGGGTTAGCGTGATGAAGCCGTTTTTAGGCTAGCCAGGGGTGACTACTGAAGTAATGCGCATTCAAGCGGCAATCTGCGACTCCGCCTCACGCTTACCAAGGGCCAGACGCTCCAGGATCTGCGGCACTCTCGAGGCGCGAGGAGAAGCCCCGCCAGACTCCCACTTCCAGATCGAAAGTGATGAAACCTCCAAGAGCTTGGCCATCTGCTCTTGGGTAAATCCCAATCTGGCGCGTTGAGCCTTAAGGCGTTCGGACGTGAACACCACTTTGCGCCCCGGTTTCCCTTTAATTTGCACTGCGCTCGATTCTTGTACTGCACGCTCCGCGACCCGAACCTTTTCCACCTTGCCTTTGCCCTGATTCCTATTCATCCGGTTGACATGTGCCTGCACGGCCTTCAGCTGCTTCTTCAACGCAGCGATTTCGGAACGATGAGCCGTAGATGTCTTGCGCATCGCTGCAATTTCTTCTCGCAGTTCCTTGCGGGCAACTCGGGCGATTTCTTTTTTGAGAGAGTCGGCGAATGAGGTCATCTGCACATAGTAATGCAACAAACTTACGCGTCCTATAACTTAGCTAGTCGAAGTGGCCCACCCTAGGCTCCTTGGAATGGCTTCACGGAGTATCGTGGGGAATAAAGCGCCAAAGGCTGATGTTGTGAAGCGCTCTCAGTGCCCGTCCAGTGGCTTCAACTGCTGCAGCAGCGTGGGCAGCAGCTCCGACACCGTGGGGTGAATATGTACAGTGCGCGCCATCACGTCGCAGGGCTGTCCGGCGGCCATCTGGTCCAGCAGGCTGTGCACCACTTCGTCGCCATTGAGTCCGAGGATGGCCGCGCCCATCAGCAGCCGCGTGTCGGCGTCCACCAGTACCTTCATGAAGCCCTGGGTTTCACCCGCTTCGCGCGCGCGGCCCACCTTCTGCATCGGCATCTTGCCCATCAACACCCGCCGCCCACTCGCACGGGCTTCGGTCTCGGACATTCCCATGCGGCCCAGGGCCGGGTCGATGAAGAGCGCATAGCAGGGGATGCGGTCCGAGATGCGCCGCGGGTCGTTGTCGAACAGGTTCGCAACGACGATCTCGTGGTCGTTCCAGGCGGTGTGCGTGAAAGCGCCTTTGCCGTTGCAGTCACCCACCGCCCACACACCCTCAGCGCTGGTGCGGCACTGGTCGTCCACTTCGATATAGCCCTTGGCGTCCATGCGGATACCGGCGCTCTCCAGGCCGAGTCCGTCGGTGTTGGGGCGGCGGCCCACGGCCAACAGCACATGGCTGGCGACGATGGGTGCTCGTTCATCCGAGCATTGCGCGCCCACCGCGATGCCATCAGCGCGCTGCGCGAGCGACAGGCAATCAGCCTCCAGTTCGAAGCGCACACCTTCTGCCTGAAGAATCTCGCGGATGCAGTCCGACACGTCGGCGTCTTCGCGCGGTAGCAGACGCGCCGAGCGCTCCACCACTGTCACCTGGGCGCCGAAGCGCCGCATCATCTGCGCGAACTCCAGGCCGATGTAGCTGCCGCCCACAATGACCAAGTGCTCGGGCACGGTCGCCAGCTCCATGATCGATACGTTGTCCAGGGTGGGCACGTCGTCAATGCCCTGCAGTTCCGGGCGCACCGAGCGTCCACCCACGTTGAGGAAGATGCGCGGTGCTGTGAGCTGACGGCCATTCACCTCCAGCGTGGCCGGCGCCACGAAGCGCGCCTCACCGGTGATCACCTCGGTGTGGGCGAGACCCCGCATCCACGCCTCCACCGCCTGCCGCGAGTGCAGCACGATGCCTTCCTTGCGCGCCTTCACCCGCGCCATGTTCACCCGGATGTCTCCCGCGTCAAAGCCGTACTCGGCGCCGCGCTGCGCCTGGCGCACGGCACGCGCGCTGGCCACCAGTGTCTTGGTGGGCACGCAGCCCACATTCACGCAGGTACCGCCGAAAAGATGGCGCTCGATCACGGCGGTGCGCAGCCCTTCGCGGGCACAGCGCGCGGCCAGGGCGGGGCCTGCCTGGCCAGCGCCGACGACGATGGCATCAAAAACTTCCTTGAGCATGCGGGGGATCTCTGGGTTGGTGTAAACGACCCTGTTGATCATGTACCTTCGGTATAGGTGCTGTCGACCCATTCAGGCGCGGCCTGTCCTGCGCGTCGGAATCCACTAGAGAGACACCCATGGGCACCAACCGCAGTGTTGAGTTTTTCGACCGGCATTTCGAGCGGTAGATTCACCTTGTGCCAGGCGGCACGATGGTGGTGAACGTGCTGCTGGACGGAACGATCTACATGGACAAGTTCGACCCTAATGCCCATTGCCTGATTCCGCGGAGTTTCCTGCAGGTGCAATATTCCTGCTGGCAGGTGATCCCCTCTGCATATCGGGAGTTTGCAGCACTGGGGGACAAGGTGAAGTCGTTCGCCACCACCGGCAGCAGCTCTCACCCATGTCCAGCATGGTGAATGTCGAGATCGGGGCGGCGCGGGAGAGGGTGGCCCGCATTGCCTGAAATAGTCAGCTTTTCCGGAATTGTCTTAGTAGCACCCCTGTGCCAAGTACCAGGCCAAGCAGAGCCAAAAGCAAAATCAGCACCGTTGGCGCCATCATCAAGCCCATTCCGCTCATTCCATCCATACAGTTCATCATGGTCATTCCCGGGGTTCGTGTGTAAGTGGTCAGACTATGGGTCTGTCGTGCTGATATCAGCCGCAGCAGCCTTTGGACCCGCTCGCCTGTACCGGGGGACACGCAACGGTGCCGTAGGAGCAGTAGACGCAGCAGTCGCCGGCCTTTGGCTTTAGCACTGCGCCGCACCCCTCGCAGTCGTAGAACCACTGACACGCATCCGTGGGCATGGTCTCGACCTTCGCGTGTCCGCAGCTTGGGCAGGTCAACACGGAGATCAGTTCCGGCTGCGTTGTCACTTGGCCACCTTCACGGGTGTTGATGGGAAGCCGGCGTTTTCAGTGGCCCTCGAAAGGGTCGCCACATCTACCTTGGTGTCGTCGTACACCACAGTCGTCTGCCGCTTGGCGAGGTCGCTCTTGATGGAGGCGACGCCAGGCACCTTTGATAGCGCGGCCTTGATCGTCACGGGACAAGACGCGCAGCTCATTGTGGGTACAGACAAGGTGACGGTCCGGGTGTCGGCGAAAGCAGGACCAGTTGCGAAGACCGCGAGAACGAAGAGTGCAGTTTTCATTTCAACCTCAATAGAACAGTGGGGCGACAAGAGGAAATCCAAGAACGACGACGAGGAGGATCACCCCCATCACGAAAACAGTTTTCTGGGCATGCTTGCCCTCTGGCGTAGCACAGGCGCGATCGTCCTCGCACACAGGTGCGCGCCAAATCATGCGCCAGGCCATGAAGAGGGCCAGGCCGGCTATCGCAAGGAAGATGGGCTGGTACTGCTCGAAGGCAGTGAGCTGCCCGATCCAGGCGCCTGACACGCCAATTAAGACCAGGACCAATGGGGCAACGCAGCAAAGAGAGGCCACCAAAGCGGCAAAGATCGCTGCCCCAAGTACAGGAGATGCGGAGCTCGAGGCTCCTTGTGTCGGCGGTTTCTCAGTGTTCATGCTGCCAAGACTAAGGCCGTACTAGGCTACGGAGTCAAGGCCATTGGACCAGGGTGGTCACTCCAGCGTACCTGGGCTCATTCAGAGCAATTGGTTTCGGTCGGTGCATGAAAGGAAGCGATCAGCGGGCAAGCCACCTTGCCCCGACCAACGCGGCAAGCCTTCACCAGGCCGGACAGAGCCACTTCCATGCGCGCCAACTCCGCCAACTTCCTTCGGATCTCGACAAGTTTTGCTTCTGCAAGGGCGCTTGCCTGCTTGCATTGGGCACCATCCTCAAGTCTCAGAAGCTCCCCGACTTCATCCAAGCTGAACCCCACACTCTGCGCGGACTTGATAAAGCGCAGCCTTTCAACGTCGGCAGCGCCATAGCGGCGGATGCTCCCGGCCTGCCGCGTTGGCTCGGACAGCAGCCTCTTGCGCTGATAGAACCTGATCGTTTCCACACCGACGCCGGCAAGGGCACCAAACTCGCCAATGGTCAGGTGATCGTTGTGCAGGTTCATTCGATGCTCTGTAGTTAGCTACGGTTCCAGCATAGCGCAGTCCAAGCTACGATCCCTGCTGATCGATGTTCGGTGCTGCGTTTTGTCTGCGGTGTCCATGCACCTCCGCTGAGCGAATAGAGACAAGCCAATGTCGAACTCGCTGAACGCCGCTACAAGTGGTTCTTCGAGTGACTCATGCATCGCCGTCACTCTCTCTTGGTCGAGTACCAAGCCTTTGGCTATGCGGTGTGCCGTCACGAGATCGAGTGCAGACCCGACACATCTTTGCAGTTCTTGGGGAACAAATTCTCTGAAGTCCATTGCCAGTCCAATACGCTTGCAATTTCTGCGTGTCCGTCTCTTCAACAGGGTCTCGAACATTCGCGCTCAAGGGCTTGAGCGGTTGAAAGGGGTAATCACCGGTCGATTGCTGGCTGTATCGAGAACGGCGGTAGCGCCCCCGACAGCGGTATTTCCGCAGAAGTTGCGGGCAGCCCCTCGCTGGAATATGCGTTCCCAGTTCGGTCTGCACATGGATTTCATGCAGGCGTGTTGCCTAGAAGCATTCTGCGTTCCCACCGAGTTCCTAAACAGTGGACGCTTTGCGCGGCCGCCGCATCAACCGATAGACCACCGGCACCACCAGCAGTGACAGCAGCGGTGCGCTGATCATCCCGCCAATCATGGGTGCGGCGATGCGCTGCATGACCTCGCTGCCGGTGCCCATGCCCCAGAACAGCGGCAGCAAGCCGGCCACGATGGTGGCCACCGTCATGGCCTTGGGCCGCACCCGCAACACCGCGCCTTCGCGGATGGCTTCCAGCAACGACAGTTCATCGGTGCGCCCGGCGTCCAGCCGCTCCTGCCAGGCCTGCTTGAGGTAGATCAGCATGATCACGCCGAACTCGGCCGCCACACCGGCCAGCGCAATGAAGCCCACCACGCTGGCCACCGACAGGTTGTGCCCGAGCAGCCAGAGGAACCACACCCCGCCCACCAGCGCGAACGGCAGCGTGGCCATGATCAACAGGGCTTCGTCGAAGCGGCGGAAGATCAGGTACAGCAGCACGAAGATGATGAGCAACGTGACCGGCACCACCAGCTTGAGCTTGGCGGTGGCGCGCTCCAGGAATTCGAACTGCCCCGACCACGACACGGAGTACCCCGCGGGCAGCGCCACTTGCTCGGCCACCGCGCGCTGCATGTCGAGCACCGCGCCGCGCAGATCGCGCCCGCGGATGTCCACGTACACAAAGCCGGCCAGGCGCGCGTTTTCGCTGCGCAGCATGGGTGGACCCTCGGTGATGCGCAGGTCGGCCACGTCGGACAACACCAGGCGCTGGCCACCGGGTGCCACGATGGGCAGCGCGCGCAGCTCAGGGAGTGAGTCGCGCAGCTCGCGCGGGTAGCGCAGGTTGATCGGGAAACGCTGCAGGCCCTCCACCGTCTCGCCGATGTTCATGCCGCCCAGGCCGCCGGCCACGATGTCCTGCACGTCGGCGATGTTCAGGCCATAACGCGCGGCGTCCGCGCGGCGGATGTCCACGTCGATGTAACGCCCACCCGTGAGGCGCTCGGCCAGCGCGCTGCTCACACCGGGCACGTCTTTCACAGCCTTCTCGATCTCGCCGGTGAGGCGGTCGATGGTGGTGAGGTCGGGCCCGGCCACCTTCACACCCACGGGGCTCTTGATGCCGGTGGCCAGCATGTCGATGCGGTTGCGGATGGGTGGCACCCAGATGTTGGACAGCCCCGGCACGCGCACCGTGCGGTCCAGCTCTTCGATCAGCGATTCCGGCGTGAGACCGGCGCGCCATTCGTTGCGCGGCTTGAACTGGATCGTGGTCTCGAACATCTCCAGCGGCGCCGGGTCGGTGGCGGTCTCGGCGCGCCCGGCCTTGCCGTACACGCTCTGCACCTCAGGGATGGTCTTGATGAGGCGGTCGGTCTGCTGCAGCAGCTCGGCTGCCTTGGAGGCCGAGAGCCCGGGCAGCGCAGTGGGCATGTAGAGCAGGTCGCCTTCGTCCAGCGGCGGCATGAACTCACTGCCCAGTTGGCGCAGCGGCCAGATGCTGACCACCAGCACCAGCGCTGCCACCACCAGCGTGAGCTTCGGTGCTTTCAGCACAGCATCCAGCACCGGGCGGTACAAGGCGATGAGAAAACGGTTCAGCGGGTTGGCCGTCTCCGCCGGTATGCGCCCGCGAATCAAATAGCCCATGAGCACCGGGATCAGCGTCACGGCCAGACCGGCAGAGGCCGCCATGGCGTAGGTTTTGGTGAAGGCCAGCGGCGCGAACAGCCGACCCTCTTGCGCCTCCAGCGTGAACACCGGGATGAAGCTCAGCGTGATGATGAGCAGCGAGAAGAACAGCGCCGGCCCCACCTCGGCCGCAGCGTCGCCGATCACGCGCCAGCGCGGCTCGCCCTGCAGCGTTTCGCCCGGGTGATGGTGGGCCCAGCGCTCCAGGTGCTTGTGGGCGTTCTCGATCATCACGATGGCCGCGTCCACCATGGCGCCGATGGCAATCGCAATGCCGCCGAGCGACATCACATTCGCGTTGATGCCCTGCTGCTGCATCACGATGAACGCCATCAGCACACCCAGCGGCAGCGAGATACTGGCCACCAGCGCACTGCGCAGATGGAACAGAAACGCCAGGCACACCAGCGCCACCACGATGAACTCCTCCACCAGCTTCTCGCCGAGGTTTTTCACCGCGCGCTGAATCAGGCCCGAGCGGTCGTACACCGACACGATCTCCACACCGGCCGGCAGGCTGCGCTGCAGCTCGGCCAGCCGGGTCTTCACCGCTTCAATGGTCTGCAATGCGTTCTTGCCCGAGCGCATCACCACCACGCCACCCACGGCCTCGCCCTCGCCGTTGAGTTCACCGATGCCGCGCCGCATCTCCGGCCCGGTCTGCACCCGCGCCACGTCGCCCAGGCGCACGGATACACCGGCGCTGTTGGTGATGAGCGGGATGGCGCGGAAGTCGTCGAGTGTTTTGAGGTAGCCGTTGGCCCGCACCGCGTACTCGGCCTCGCCCAGCTCCAGCACCGAGCCCCCGGCCTCCTGGTTGCCCCGCGCCACCGCCTCGGCCACCATGGCCTGCGTCACGCGGTAGGCGGCCATCTTGTCGGGGTCGAGCACGATCTGGTACTGCTTGACCATGCCGCCCACGCTGGCGACCTCGGCCACGTCCGGCACGGTCTTGAGCTCGAAGCGCACGAACCAGTCCTGCAGGGCGCGCAGTTGCGCCACGTCCTGCCCACCGGTGCGGTCGACCAGCGCGTACTGGTAGATCCAGCCCACGCCCGTGGCGTCGGGTCCAATGGATGAGGAGGCGCCGCGCGGCAGGCGCGCCTGCACCTGGTTGAGGTACTCCAGCACGCGCGAGCGCGCCCAGTACGGGTCCACATCGTCTTCGAACAGCACATAAACAAAGCTGTCACCGAACATCGAGAAGCCGCGCACCGCGCGCGCGCCCGGCACCGACAGCATGGTGGTGGTCAGCGGGTAGGTGACCTGGTTCTCCACGATCTGCGGCGCCTGCCCGGCCCAGGTGGTGCGGATGATCACCTGCGTGTCGGACAGGTCGGGCAGCGCGTCCAGCGACGTGCGCTGCAGGGCCACGACACCCCAGGCGCTGAGCAGCGCGGTGGCCAGCAGCACGAGGAAGCGGTTGGCGATGCTCCAGCGGATCAGGCAGGCGATCATTGGCGTGGCTCCGGTGCCACGCGCTGCAGGCTGGTGATGCGCGGCACATCACCGTCCTGCATTTCAAACTCGATCTGCAGCCGGTCACCGGCCTCCAGGTCGCGCGGCTGCTGCGGGCGCGGCGGCAGTTTGAAGTCCATCTGCATCTGCGGCCACTTCAGTGCCGGGATGGGTGGGTGCGTGAGCGTGACCGTGTCACCGCTGAGCGCATCGATCACCGCATCGGTGGTGTAGCGCTGTTGGGTGGACGGAGGCACTGGCTCCTGGTTGAGACGTGCCTCCAACCCCCGCAAGCTGGCTTCGGAGTCGATCAGGAACTGGCCCGAGAGCACCACGCGCTGGCCCATTTGCAGCCCCGCGCTGATCTCGGTCTGGCCCCCCACCTCCAGGCCCGCGGTCACCTCCACCGGCCGGAAGCGCCCGCCGTCCTCGGCCACCATCACCACACTGCGACGCCCGGTGTGAATCACCGCATCGCTGGGCACCAGCAAGGTCGCGGCGGCCTTCGGGCGGTCCAGCCGCATGCTCACCAGCATGCCGGGCACCAGCCGCCCTTGCGGATTGGCCAGCTCGACCCGCGCGCGGATGGTGCGCGTGACCGCGTCCACCTCGGGCAGCAGCGCCTGCACCTGGCCCTCGAACGTCTGCCCAGGCGCACCGGTGCTGGTGGTGCGCACCCGCGCACCCGGTTGCAGCAGCGCGGCCTGACTCTCAGGCACGGCGCCTTCTGCCCACACGGTGCGAGTTCCTTGCAGGCGCATCAGCGTCATGCCTGGCATCACGGTGGCGCCCTCGCGCACCATGAGTTCGCTCACGATGCCGGCGATGGGCGCGGTGAGCGTGAAGCGCGGCTGCACCACACCCGAGCTCACCACGCGCTGGATGTGCGCGGGGCTCATGCCGGCCTGGCGCATGCGCTGGCGCGCGGCATCCTGCAGCGCATCGGTGCCCGGGCCGCTCAGCCGCGCCAGCGCCAGGTATTCCTCCTGCGCTGCCACCCAATCGGGCACGTACAGCTCGGCCAGCGGCGCACCGGCCGCCACGCGGTCCAGCGCGGCTTTCACATGCAGCTTCTCCACAAAGCCCATGGCGCGCGAACTCAACTCCACACGCTCGCGCTCGTTCCACACCACGTTGCCCACGGCTGTCACTTCCGACACCAGCGAGCCCTCCACCACCGGCGCGGTGCGCAGGCCCAGGTTCTGCTGGACGCGCGGGCTCACCGTGACGCTGCTGGCGTCCGCCGCTTCGTTGCCGGCGTAGCGAGGCACCAGCATCATGTCCATGAAGGGCGACTTGGCGGGCGCCTCGAAGTTCTTGCCCGGCACCATGGGGTCGTGGTAATTCAGGATGCGCCGACCTGTGGCTGGATCCACATCGCCGGCCTTGAGCGATTCGCGGATGTGCCGGCGCGTGGCTTCTTCGCCCTGCGGGATGGTCCACAGCGACGGGTCGTCGGTGGACGTTGTGCTGGTGCTTGCCGCAGGCTGTGCGGTGGTCTGCGTGGTGTGGCCCATGCCCTGCTGCATGCCCAGCCACCAGGCACCCGCGCCCACGGCAACGAGCAGGGCCACAGCGGCCAGCGCGACGAAGGATGTTTCCCTGCTCATGGTTTCACTCCTGTTGGGCTCTCGGGGATGAGGTATTCCAGCCTGGCCCACAGGCCGGCGGTCTCGCGCTCCAGCGCGAGGCGTTCGAGCGCGAGGTTCAGTGCATCGCGGCGCGCCTGCAGCACGGGGCCCAGACCCTCGCGCCCGCCCCGGTAAGCCGCGAGCGCCACTTCAACTCGCTGCGCAGCCAGGGGCTGGCGTTGCGCATCCAGATGCGCGAGCCGCTCCAGCCCAGCGCGCCAGTCCTGCTGCCAACGCTGCACCTGCAGCGCCCGCTCGCGGGTCTGTTCCTCGCGCTCGGCCTCCAGTTCGTTCACACGCGCCAGGCGCGCGGCGAGTTCGCGTTGCTGGCGCTGCGGCCGGTCCCATTGCAGCGGCACCGACACGCCGACCGACACCATGTTGGAGAACTGCGAGCCACGCTGGCTGAACATGATCTCGACGCTCCAGTCGGGCTTGAGCTCCTGGCTCGCCAGTTCAGCCTCGGCCCGGGCCACGGCCTCGCGGGCCTGCAGCGCAACGAGATCAGGCAGGTTGCGCAATGGGTCCGCTTCGCCCACCGCTGCCGTGGTCTGCCACATCGGCGGTGGATCGGCCAGCGGCTGGTTGGGTGGTCCGCCGGTGAAGCGCGCCAGCGTGAGGCGGGCGTTGGCGCGCTCGGCCTGCGCGCCGATCAAGCCTTGCTCCAGCTGGGCCAGCGCTTCACGCGCGCTCAACACATCGGCCGTGGAGCCCCGTCCACCGCGAAGAGCCGCCTCGGTGGTCTGCACCAGCACACGCGCTTCGCTGATCTGCGCCTGCAGCAACGCCCATCGCTGCTCCTGCATGCGGCGCTCCAGCCAGGCCTGTGCCACCTCGGTCTGCAGCAGGGCCAACCGCTGCGCGCGTTCGCTCAACGCCGCGTCGGCCTCGCGTTCGAAGCGCTCGCCCCGGGCGCGGCGCTTGTCTGCGTTCGGCAGGGTCTGCATGAGTGCGATGGAGCGCATGGTCATGAAATCGCGCGTGGTGCTGAACCGGTCGGGCCCGTCCACCGGCAGGTTGTCCAGCGACAAGCGCAGCACCGGGTCGGGCCGCTGCGCAGCCGCCACCGCCATCTCGCGCGCACCTTGCGCGGCGGCGGTGGATGCGTCGAGGCTGCGCGAGCGGGCCAGGGCTGCGCTCACCGCAGCGCTCAGGCTCAGGGGTTCATCGGCGGCGGCGGGTGTGACCAGCGCGAGCAGGCCAGCGAAGGCCAGCACGGCGCGTGCAAGAAAAAGCGAGGGGTGTTCCATGTCTGAGCTCCGGAGCAGGCACGCCCGGGCGCAAAAGCCCTGACAGCGCGCGACAGCAGCGCCACCGGCGGGTGGGCTGCGCTGTGCGGGGAATCAGACGGAAGTGGGCGGACGCCAGAGGCGCGACGTGGCGCCCGGGGGAAGGCTGAGCCAGGCCGGCGCTTGAGGGTCCTGGGTGACCGGGGTCTGGGCCACGAGGGAGGGGAAAGACGGCAGGCCTGCAGCTGACGTAACACAACTCTGGACGCTCTTGCAGGGCTGACCCGTGCGCTCAAAGGTGACCATGTCGTTGCAGCAATCGTCCATGGTCTCGGCCAGGGACTCTGCCATCTCGCCGGCTTCGTCCGCCATGGCCATCATGCCCTGCATGGGACATGGCGCGGCAACGCCCTGCACAGCCGCAAATCCCTGCAGGGGCAGCAGCAGACACAGGACGAGGACAAGCAGGCAGCGCATCAGCGGATTCTAGAAGAAGGACTTGCAATGTGGTGCGGTCGCGCCATCGAACCCCATCATTGCGGCAAAGCTCCGCTGTATTCACCGCGCGCGGGATAGCTTTTGGCCACCGCGAAGTCCAAGGCTGCGATCAGCTCATCAAAATGGGGACGGGCAAAGGGCATGGTCTGGACGGCGCCGTAGTACAGCGTCGCGTCTGGACGAACAATGAAGACCCCCGGCTCGGAAAACAACGCGGGCTCCTCGATGCCGATGGATGTCGCCCCACGGGACGCGCTGATGTAAAGACCCCACGCGCGTGCAACCTCCAGGGGCAGGCTGTGCCCCACCCGCAGATCAGGAGCGTTCAGCTTGTCGGCCATGGCCTGGGCACGTTCTTCAGTGTCGCTGGACAACGCAATCACCTTCACGCCGCGCTTTGTGAACTCGGGAAGGAGTCGACCAAGCTCGAGCAGGTATTTGTGGCAGATCGGGCAGTGCAGGCCGCGGTAAAAGACCACCAGAGAAAACTGTTCTGGCGAATCGGTGGCGATGTTGAAAGTACCGTGGGACAGGGTCGGGACAGCCAGCGCCGGTACTGTTTGGCGGGGAATGAGCATGGTGTATCTCTCGTAGGTTGTTGTGATGGCGATGTCGCCGGCGACAGCGCTACCGGGGGCGTGGTGAATCGAAACGCCTCAGGCACCCAAGTGTTGTGCCAATGTTGGGAAGTCGTCCACCACGATGGTGCAGTCAGGGTGTGGATGCGGATCGGGGGGGCCGGCGGGGCCCCACTCCAAAGGGCGCCGCACGAAGGCGGTGTGGTAACCGCATGCGCGGGCTGCGTTGAGATCGAAGTTGTGGCAAGCCACCATCAAGATTTGACCAGGCGCAACATCCATCCAACGCGCTGCCTGTTCGTAAGCCAGCGGCTGCGGTTTGTAGGCGCCGATCATTTCGCACGAGATCACGGCGTCCCACTCAAGGCCATTGCGTCTGGAGACGGCCATCACCATGGCCAGTGGCAACATGGTGAACGAGACCACCGGAAACTTAAGCTTCAGGCGGACCAACGCCCCGGCAAAGTCTGGCCAGGCGTTCAGGCTGTTCCAGGCGCGATGAATCTGCGCGTGATCTTGCGGCGCGAACATCTCAAGCCCGTGTTGCGCCATCACGCCGTCAAGCACCGTGCGGTGCACGTCGTCCATGTTGAACGCAGGCTGCAATTTGCCCACGATGCCTGCCATCGAGGCGCGCCGGTAGTCGTTGGTTACCGCGTGCCAGTCGCGCTCTACACCGTGGCGCTGTCCGGCCAAGGCGAAGGCCTTGCAGATGCCGCTGTGCCAGTCGAGTACAGTGCCACCGGTGTCAAATGCCAGTGCCATGATGTTCATGAGGCAGTTCCTTTGTTGGCGGGAAGCGCTTCAACCGCCGCCACGGTGGGTCTGCAGATCGAAGCACTTCTGAATGCGGTAACGGGCTTCGTCGTCCAGACCTTCGTAAGTGAAGCTCACTTGCAGCTGCGGAATCTCCAGCAACGCAATGCGTCTGGGTGGCAAAGTATTCCACCGCAACTCCATCGATCCGCCGACCCAGATGGCCACGTTGCGCTGACCGGTCACGTCGGTTGCGAGCTCAGCATCGGGCAGAGCGCGCGGCAACCACGAGACCAACTCCGAAGCGGTGCAGCCCATGACCCGCTCAAATGTCTGTGGAACAAAGGTGGGCGTCATGGATTTAATGGATCAGTCGACTTTGTAGGCCGAAAAACGCTCGTCCACTGGCGTGGCAAAGGCGTGGTTGGAATAGTTGCTCAGAACCTTCACGGACACAGCCAGCACGATGTAGAGCAGATCCCGCTCCTGGTAACCCGCCTCAAGGAACGACTTTACCGTGGCGGGGCTGGGCTGGCCCAACGACTTCACCATCTCGGTGGTTGTTGCGAACAGCGCGGCCAGTTTGGCATCGGGAATGGGTTGCTTTTGACGGATGGCCTGCAGAACTGGGGCGGGAACGCCAGACATCTTGTCGGCGATCATGCTGTGCGCTGCGGTGCAATAGGTGCAGCCGTTGGTCTGGCTGACTGCGAGGAACACCACCTCCTGCTCCGTGGGCGTCAGGCCAGACTCACTGCGGAACAGTCCGTAGCCATGCAGGTACGTACTCAGCACGGCCGGAGCGTTGGCCATGTTGGCATACATGTTCGGGATGAAGCCGACCTGCTTGAGGGCAGTGTCCAGAATGGCCTTCTGAGGGCCTTCTGCACTGGCGTGGTTGATTGGGTTGAGTTGGTGGATGTATGGGGCGGCAGACATGGAAGGAGGGCTCCTGAGTTGCGATTGCAAAGCTTCACCGATCACTGGGTCAGGTGCTCGACGAACGTTGCTTCATGCTAGGTGGTCACCGTACCCAACGAGAGACCAGCCGTCTCTATTTCCATACCCGACGTTCCCTGGAAGGTGAGCACACGGGAGCGTCAAAGACTGAGCGCGGTTTCGGTCTGCGTTGGCAAGGCTTGCTGCCTCAGCCATTGCCCCGGTGCTATTCCGAGCCGGCGCACAAACGCGCGCGACAGGGCGCTCGCGCTGCCATAGCCCACGTCTTCGGCCACCTGCTTGACCGGTGCGCCGCGGGTAAGCAGGCGCTGCGCTGTCATCACGCGCCAAGCGGCCAGGTAGTCAGCCGGGGTGTCGCCAGTCACCTCGCGAAACCGCACCGCAAAGCGGGCGCGTGACATGCCGGCCAGTTGCGCCATGCCGAGCAGGTCCCACGGGTGCTGGGGATCTTCGTGCATTGCGGCCATCACAGGGCCCAGGCGCACATCGGCCAGGCCTGCGAGTGCGCCCCCTTGCGTCAGGCCCAGGGCCATGCAGTGGCGCAGCAGACGAATCATGAGCACTTCGCACAGGCGATCCAGCACTCCTTGTCGGCCCGCGTGTTCGTGAAAGGCCTCCTCGAACATCAGATCCAGCAGAGCGTCGACTCCCGACATCTGCGCCAAAGGGACCATCACCAGATCGGGCAGCGATGCGGTGACGGGATTGACGCCCGAACCACCGAACTGCACCGTGGCACAAACCACGTCGGAGCCAGGTCCGTCATCGGTCACCAGCCGGTGCTGGTCCGGGCGGGGCAGGAACATCAACGTGGGTTGTGTCACCTCGAACCGTCGCCGAGTCACGCCGCGCACCTGAACCCATCCGCTGCGAATCAGGTGGAGGTGTCCGCGTTCTGTGTCGCGCTCGAAGTCGTGAATGCCACAGATGTTGCCGGTGTAAAACACACCCGCATGAAGAGAGAAATTGCTGAGCAGCGAGACGAGAGCATCCATAGCCAGATGATACTTCTGGTCAAATAAAAGACGGTAAGGATGCTTATTCGTCTCGAATCTGCAGGACGCGCAGCAAGGGCTGCCAGGTCGCAGCTTGGTCTTCAGTGGCCCTGAGTGAGCCTAGCTGT
Source organism: Pseudomonadota bacterium (assembly GCA_040385465.1). GTDB lineage: Bacteria > Pseudomonadota > Gammaproteobacteria > Burkholderiales > Burkholderiaceae_C > CANHBY01. The sequence goes on from JAZKHH010000073.1 coordinate 25,244, forward strand.
GCTGCCTGGCACAGTCGCTGCAGCATGCCTGGCTGGGGCGTGACCGGACCAGCAAAGCACAGCGTACCGGCGCCGTCCACGATCAGGATCAGGGGAAAGGTTGTGATGTCGACGTCGTCGAGCACGGTCTCAAAATCTTCCACATCAACCCAGCGCGTACGCCAGTCGGGCTGTGCGCCTGTCAAGGTTTCGAATTCGGGCCGGTAGTCGCGGCAGGTGCCGCACCAATCGGCACACAGGCACACCACGTCCAGCGTCATGCACTCGGCGCGGCTTGGACAGCCGCATCAAGAAACGCCAACAGCGGTTCGTAGCCGTCGTCACGCAGCGCCTGCCCGCGCGTGTTGAACACGCCAGGGTTGCCTTTGACCCCATGACCTTCGAGCAACCGGTTCATGAAATTGAACAGGCACACGGTGAGCACGGCATCGTGCAGCGCGATCTCGGTCCACCCGGCGTCGAAGACAGCTTGCGCATCCCCCTGGGTCATGCGCGTTGGCTCCAGGGTGAGTTTTCGCGCGTAGCGCAAGAGCGGCTTGAGTCGCTCTTCAACATCGGCCGAATCCACATCGGCCAACAAGGCTTCCAGCACACCCTTACCCATGCCGAAGGCCTGCGCGGTCTGCGCATGCACACCGTAGCAATACTGGCAGGCGTTCAGACCAGACACGTAGGCGGCGATCAGCTCTTTGTGAGCGGGCGTCAGCGGACTGGCGTTGCGCAGCGCTGCGGTGTGAAACGCCACCAGCGCTCGCCCGGCTTCCGGGTTGAGTGTGAGGATGTGGCGCACGCCAGCGTCCTCGGGCAGGGAGGGAAAGAAGCTCATCGGTCGAATCCTGTCGTCAAGGTAACGTGATTAGTTGCCGCCGGTGTGGTCAAGTCGCCCCATTGGACACCATGAAAATCGAACCCTTGCCGCAAGGTCGGTTTGACGATGTCGAAGTACGGCGACACATCGAAGTCGCGCGGCGCAAACAGGCTGTGGTGGCGAACCATGTAGATCTCGTCCTGGCAATCGGGGCACAGGGGATCGTTGCGGTTCATGAGCCGGACCTCTGGCAGCACGGGGTAACCGATGGCCTGGAAGGCTTGGGCAATCAGGGTAGAGCAAATAGCCTTGGTGGGATCACCGCTGCCCAGCGAGAGCATCCGACGTCGGAAACGGGCAGGCACCGGAGGTGTCGGGAACAGGTAACGCGCCAGGTCGATCACGTTCCTCAGGTCGTACTGCCGCCCGAGCTGGGCCACGGCATGCTGGATCAGCGCTTGCCGGTCGGCGGCGAGCAGACCCACCGGTCTGCAGATGCGTGTGTGATGCGGCGCGAACAGATCCAGACCGACGGCACGCACACCCATCTGCACATCGGCCTCGATGAAGCACAGGTTTTCTATTCCATCCTGGCCGACCAGGGCTTCGCGACCAACAAAGAGGGCCGCGTGCGACCAGGTGGACTGGGTGAGGTATTTGATAGCAGTGCTGAACCGGCTGTGTCCCTCAATCAGCAACACATCGCCTGGCACCAGCGTGTCCCTGAGCCACTGCACCGGCGTGGGAGGCGCTGTGCCATGCACATGCACCTCGCGCGCCAGGTAGCGGGCCAGCTGGCGTCCCACGAACCGGGCGAGGCTTCCCACGGTGCTTCCCTTCCCGGTGCACGCTTCAGCAACGCGATGGGTAGCGGATGAACTCATCCACCGAGATCTTGCCCGGGCCGTGGGCCATGAGGTATAGCAACACAGCGGCCCAGACCCCGTGTGTGGGGTAGGCGTCGGGATACACGAAGACCTGGATGACGGTGGTCATGCCCAGCAGCGCCAGCGCCGAGAAACGGGTGGACAGACCTATCAGCAACAGAATGGGAAAAAGATGTTCGCTGAACGCGGCCATCCAGGCCGCCAAGTGCGGCGCAACGATGGGCAAGCGGTATTCATCTGCGAACAGGAACACGGCATTCTCGGAAAGCTTGGGCCATCCCAGCACGAAATCGCCGTTGATGAAGTCGATGGTCAGTCCTTCGATCTTGGTCTGGCCCGATTTCCAGAACACCGCAGCGATCGAAAACCGCGCGAGCAGCGCCAGCAATGAGTTCGGCAGGCGCGTCATGGCGAAGTGGCAATGGGCCACCAGATCGGCCAGTCGATCGAGCAGTGAGGCCGGTTGGGTGCGGGCGGGCGATGGTGATGCGGATTCCATGAGTTGCTCCAGTCATGCGTTGCAAAGGGGGAGATCAACCACCAGGCCGTGGTGCAACAAACCCGCCAGGCTGATTGAAAAATCGAAGTTGTCGTGCTGCGTTCCCATCCCTTGCACGGCCTTTGCCAGTGGTACACCGTCCATGAGAAGTCGAACCAGCGCGACCGTGCCCACCGGCGGCTCCCACACCACCACACCGTCCCCGCGGCGGAGGACGAAGACGTCCTGAGATCGCGTGGTATCTATGGTGGACAAAAGCAGGTCCGACCCGGGCTGGTGCGCCATCCAGACGTCGGCGCCGGCATGGCTCAGGCTCAAGGGCACGAGGGATGCATCCAGGCGGCACCCGCGCTGCAGCAGCGTGTCGCCGTCGGCGATCACCTCGGCCACCAGGGCAATGTCCATGGGGATGTCGTCGGCCGCATGCAGGCTGTGCATGCAGGCCGCTTCGACGCGCGCCACCGACGGCAAATAGGGCACGCTTTCAGCGGGCTCGAACTGCGCAATGAAGCGATCGAAATCCGCTGCGTAGCGCACCAGCACAGGCTGGTGGGGAGGGGACTGCCGGACGTAGACCGCAGCCATGCTGCGAAAGAACGGCTCGCCGACCAGCTCTGCCGTCACTGGGTAGATGGCGAGCAAGGCATCGACCAGCGAGACGACGGTGTTGTTGCGGTGCACCGCGAAGCGATCGGCCAGATTTCCACCACCCCGCAACACAAGACCCGCCGGCACAGGCAGGGAGGGGTCCAGCAGCGCGTGGGCGAAGCTGTGGTGGCTCATCGCACCACCTCGGGTGTCATGGCATGGATCAAGGCTGTAGCATCCAGTGATCGGTTGGCACGCGCCAGCTTCGAGTCTGCCAAGCCCACCTCGGCCATCAGCACGGCAAACGCAGGGATGTTCTGGTCACGCTCCAGCAAGGTGGGCACGGGCCCCACCCGAGCCAGCACCGTGTCGAACAAGGCCCAGACCGCACTGGCGACGCTGGCGCCATGGTTGTCAATGAGCAGGCGCACGCCCGAGCTGTCAAACGATTCGGCAAACCCGGCAAGGTGAATCTGCCCGGCGTGGCGCAGTGGCAGTTCGAGCAGGGCAGCGACGGGGTCCGCGCCCTGGTTGATCGCCGACACGTACACGTTGTTCACGTCCAGCAGCAGACCGCAGCCGGTTCGCTGAACCACCTCGCTCATGAAGGCGCCCTCGCTCCAGGTGGACGCCGCCCATGACAAGTAGGTGGAGGGGTTCTCCAGCAACAAAGGCCGCCCCATGCGGTTCTGGATCTGGTCGATGTGCCGGCAGACCCTGTGAAGGGTAGGCAGGTTGTACGGCAATGGGAGCAGATCGTTGAAGTGCGTGCTGTTGTGGGACGACCATGCCAGGTGTTCGGAGAAGACCGCCGGCTCGAAACGCTGCACCAGCGCCGTTACCGCCTTGAGGTGTTCTTCGTCCAGGCCAGCTTCCGATCCGATCGACAAACCGACACCATGGATGGTCAGCGGGTAGTCAGCGCGGACCGCTGCAAGGTGGCGCAGCATCGGCCCACCCGCCACCAGATGGTTTTCGGCATGAACCTCGAAGAAGCCCACGTCGGGACGGGTGTCCCGAACGTGGGCGAAGTGCTCTGCCTTCAGGCCCAGCCCACCCCGCATTGGCAGCGCGCCAATCCCCAAGGCGGTTTTGCGATGCTGGGCGGTGAGCTCCATGAGAAGGCCTGGTTGGTGAGAGTGCACTCAGGCGGATCAAGCCTTTTCCTTGAACTCCTTCAATTGCCCGAATCCGGATGGCGACTTGGGCGATGCGGTCTTCTCGCACGTTCCTTTTGGAACCAGCGACCAGGCGTTGCCCTGGTAGTCCACTTTGGAAGTGCCGGCGCAGGTGGTGCCCGGCCCGGCGGCGCAATCGTTCTTGCCCTTCAGCGCGACGCCGAAGCATTTTTCTTTGTCCGCGCTCTGCGCGGCAACCGGTGCGGCCACCAGCGTGAGTGCGGTACCCATGGCCAGGGCCAGGGCGGCGCCGGATGCGAGGCGGGTGGCGGTGCGACGATCGACAGTGTTTTCCATGAATGACTCCTGCAAGGGGTTGGCAAATCCGCTCATGGAAAGTCCTCCGAGCGGGCAGGTCAGACAATCTGGCCTACCCTGCATGGTCGAAAGCGCGTCCGGTTCGTTACATCAAAACCAAAAGATTCTTTTCCTGATCGGTCGTGTAACCGATCGGGTCCAGCGAACGAAGCTGACATCACACGAAGCCCTTCAATGAAACAACTTGTCAGCACCGCCTTGTCCAGATCCATCGTCCTGAACGCACTGCGTGTGTCAGCCGTGGTCGGCACTGCACTCAATGTGATCAATCAGGGTGAGGCCGTCCTGGCCTCTCACGCGCCTTCGTGGATGCACGTGGCGCTCAACTACCTGGTGCCCTACCTCGTGTCCAGCTACAGCGCAGCCAAGAACGAAGTCAGCAGAAGCCAGCTGCCTCGCGAAGACGTGCGTCACCCTCAGTAAAACGACTCAGCGGCTTGCGTCGTTCAGGGACCAGTCGTAGTCGAGGTAGGTGATGTCAACGCGCCCGCTGCGGATCCGATCTCGGCCCGCTGCAGAGTCCGACAAGCGTTCGGCGTACAGCCCGGCAAAACCGTGCAATGAGGTGACGCCCCGATCACCTCGCTTGAAATCGTCGGCATACCAGTCAAAGATACGCGAGAGTTGCAGTCGCCCCGCGGCTTCGTCAAACCGGTTGCGCGTCCGGTCAGCCATGAAACGGTTCGACTGCTCCTCCAGTTGGGCGTCGATGCGCGTTGCTACAAAGGCTTCTTCGCGCAACATTGGACACCCGATGGACGTGCAGTTCACGGCGAAATGCACCCTGGGATCGTCATAGACGCCCCGCTTGCGCAGCATGCCGTGTTCGATGTCGTCCAGCGACACCTTGCTGCCCAGCAGGGAAATCCATTTCGGCTTCCAGGGACTGGAGAGGAGGCTGCCCAACTCCTTGATCGACGTCAGGTCCGGGTATTTGGTGAGGATCAGTTCGACGGTGAACGCGTTGTAGGCGTTGATCAGGAACGCCTGGCGCTGCGCCAGGGAGAAGGCCGAGAACCCGTCAATGGTGACGGCGGAAAGTGACGACAGATAGGCCGTGAGGTCCCCGCGGTCCTTTGAGAAGCCTGCGTAGCGAACCTGCGATGCCTGCCCGCCGCGAAGCAGCACGACATGCCGTTTGAGCAGACCGGTCCAGGCGGCGTGGCTGTGATCGAACACTGCAGCATGGCTGTGGCCCAGGGGCCACAAGGCCGGCAGGCACCCGGCAGTGAAGAGGAAAAGCTGGCGTCGGCTGGTGCTCATGACAGGGCCCACGGACAAGGGCTGCGTCGTGACCACGCGCGAGGCGGGCGTGGAAGAAGTTTTCATCTGGCTTGTCTTGACGGGTTGAAAGGGATGGAAGGGCCTTTGATTTACGAAGCCGGAGGCCTTTCGGTTACAGGCAGTGCAGAATCCCGGGCCAACAACCCTGCCTTTGGTCGGCACTTGTTCATGCCGCCCCCCATTTGTGTAACCAAAGCAGCCGCTGCCACGAAATGCCTAGAGAGACAGGTCCCAACGATTTCGAAGCCAGCCTGAAACCGCTGTGGCTGCGTGCGCAGCAAGGCGATGAGGTCGCTTACCGCGAGGCGCTGGAGAAGATCGCGTTGCGCATCCGCGGATTCCTGCGGCGGCGCATGCAGTCGACGCCAGACGACATCGAAGACCTGGTGCAGGAAACGCTGCTGGCACTTCATCTGCAACGCGGAACCTTTGACCCGACGTTGCCAGTCAGCGCCTGGGTCACCGCGATCGCTCGCCACAAGCTGGTCGATCTCTGGAGGCGCCGTGGGCGGCGGGAGAACCTCCACGACGCGCTGGACGATGTGGACGAGGCCTTGCTGGCAGCCGAGCCGGTCGAAGATGGTGCGCAGCGAGACCTTGAAAGGCTGCTTCAGGAGTTGCCACATGTTCAACGTCAGGCCATCGTGTTGACGAAGATCGAGGGGCTGTCGGTAACCGAAGCATCGATGCGCACCGGCATCTCGGAGTCGGCCATCAAGGTACAGGTGCACAGAGGGTTGAAGCGGCTGGCGCAATGGGTGAAAGACACAGGAACATGAAAACGCAATCGTTGATCGAGATGTTGGCCAAGGGCGCAGGGCCTGCCCCCCAGGCGCCCGTGCTGCGGCGACTGGCCCCAGTGGTGGCGCTTGGCTTGATCGCCAGCGCCTTGTCCGCGCTGGTGAGCATGGGATCGATCCCAGTGACGATGTGGGCTACGCAGGCACCGTGGCTGAAGCTCATGTACGGCGGCAGCTTGGCGCTGGCGGCTGGCTGGTTGACGGCGAGGCTTTCCCGGCCGGTGGCGCGCACGCACTGGCCCGTGCGGGCCGTGTTGGCTGTGTTTGCCACCATGCTGGCCCTGGGCGCGCTCACGCTGGTGTCCAGCGCGCCGGATCAACGCATGGCGGCCCTGTTTGGCGAAACCTGGCTCAGCTGCCCAACGAATGTGGTGGCGCTTTCGTTGCCGGCACTGGCCGGCGCACTGTGGGCGCTTCGCGGACTCGCACCCACCCAACTGCGGGCTGCCGGCTTCAACGCTGGATTGATGGCCGGCGCACTGGGCGCCATGGGTTATTCCCTGGTGTGTCCTGAGGTCTCGGCCACGTTTGTGGCAGTCTGGTACTCGCTGGGAGTCCTGCTGACTGGGCTGCTGGGCGCGGTCCTCGGTCCGCGGCTGCTGAGGTGGTGAGGCCGCGACAACGCCCCTGGCGGTATTTTTTCTGCCGGGCTGTAACAAACAATCGGTTGTGAACGACTGATGGTGTCGAACCTTCAACTTCACCAGTCCGCCCCATGCACGACACCCTGCCGCTGCTCACCGCCACCGACTTTCCCGCCATCCGCCGCCAAGCCCTGAACACGCTGCAGGTCAACCTCGGTTACCGCTGCAACCAGTCCTGCCTGCATTGCCACGTCAACGCCGGCCCCAACCGCAACGAAATGATGGACGGGGCAACGGTGGACCTGGTGATCGAGGTGCTGAAAGCCAGGCGCATCACCACGCTGGACCTCACCGGCGGCGCGCCGGAGCTCAGTGACCACTTCAGGCGCCTGGTGGTGGCGGCCCGGGCCCTGGGTGTCGAGGTGATTGACCGATGCAACCTGACCATTCTCAGCGAGCCCGGTCAGGAAGACCTGGCGGCCTTCCTGGCTGAGCAAGGTGTTCAGGTGGTGGCTTCCATGCCGTGTTATTCCCCAGCCAATGTCGATCGTCAGCGGGGCGATGGCGTGTTCGACCTCAGCATCACCGGGCTGCAGCAACTCAACGCGCTGGGTTACGGCGTCCCAGACAGCGGTCTCACGCTCAATCTCGTCTACAACCCGCAAGGCCCGTCGTTGCCACCACCGCAAGGTGCACTGGAGGCCGACTACAAGCGCGAGCTGATGCAGCACTTCGGTATCCGCTTCAACCACCTGTTTGCGCTGACCAACATGCCGGTGCAGCGTTTCGGCAGCACCCTGGTCTCCAAGGGCACCTTCGGCACCTACATGCAACTGCTCAAGCAGGCGTACCAGGCCGACAACCTCAACACCGTGATGTGCCGCTCCATGATCAGCGTGGACTGGCAGGGCGATCTGTACGACTGCGACTTCAACCAGATGCTGGGGCTGCCGGCCCGCCTGGGCAAGACCTGGCGCCCGCACCTGCGGGAACTGCTCGGTGCGGATCCCGAAGGCGAGGCCATCCGGATTGCTGACCACTGCTACGGCTGCACCGCAGGACAGGGCAGCAGTTGCGGTGGTGCACTGGAGTCGGCCGACCCAGCGGCAGCGACGATTTCTGTTCATGCCGTGCATCAAAGCCCATCCCAAACCGTCACTTCAGGAGAGACCCCATGACCGTGTTCACCCGCTGGCTGGCCAGCCTGTTCCTGCTGCTCGCAACGCTCACCGCACAGGCACAGACCACGCCGCTGAAATTCGGTGTCGGCCTGTTCCAGCCCGATCGGGAGCGCAACGACGCCACCTACCGGCCGCTGGCGCAACACCTCTCTCAGCGCCTGGGTCGCCCGGTCGAGTTGCGCACCGTTGACAGCTGGGAAGGCCTGGCCAAGTCGCTGGCCAATGGTGAAACCGACCTGGCCTTGATGGGTCCGTGGGGCTACGTGCTGGCCAACCAGGCGGCCAATGCCCAGGTGGTCTCAACCATCCTGTACGAAGGCAAGCCTGAATACTTCGCGATGATCGTCACCCATCCGGATTCGGGCATCAATTCGGTGGCCGACCTCAAAGGGCGCACCTTTGCCTTCGGCGACAAAGGATCCACCTCCGGTTACCTGATTCCGCTGCATTTCTTCATGAAGCAGGGCATCGATCCCGCGAAGCATTTTTCTCGTGTGCTGCACACCAAGCACCAGGCGATCCAGACCCAGGTCACTGCCGGGCAGATCGACGCTGGCGCCGACTACAACCGCAACCGCGACGCGATGATCGCGCAGGGCCTGATCAAAGCCGAGCGCTCGAAGATCATCTGGCAGTCCGATCCTTTGCCCAACGACGCGTTTGCCGTCAGCGAAGCGCTCCACAAGGACAAGGCCTTCGTGGCGCGCCTGCAGGCGGCGCTGGCTGAGGTTGGCCCCTTGCTCAAGACGCAGCCGGGTCTGATGCCGCCGAGCTACACCGGCTTCATCAACAGCGACAACCGGGCCTACAAGCCGATCCGGGACGCTGGTCTGGCCACTGGCACGCTGCAGCCCAAGTGAGCGCGCTGCCGATCCAGCCGCCTTTCTCGCCACCGCGTTGGTCCGGTCGGGCGCGTTTTGCGCTGCTGGTGCTCGCCTATGCGCTGCTGGTGGGCGTCTGCCTGGGCAGCCTCTGGGTGGCGGGCGAGTTGTCGCTGGGGCGCAACCCCGTGGCCAACCTGATCAAGTCGATCGGTGAATTCGCATACCCGAGTTTTCTGGATGTGTGGTTCGGGCCGGAGCGCCTGGAATACCGCAGCGAAGACGGCACCTTGCTGCGCGTGGAAGACCGCCGCGTGGTGGAGGCCGATTTTCTGGCGGCACTGGGGCGTGCCACCTGGGTCACGTTCCAGATCGCCACCCTGGGTTCGCTGCTGGGGGCCTTGCTGGCCTTGCCCCCCGGCCTGCTGAGCGCGCGCAACCTGGGCGCACCTCGCTGGCTGGCCTGGGCGAGCAAAGGTCTGCTTGACGTGCTGCGCGCCATTCACACACTGGTGTTCGGCCTGGTGCTGGTGGGCATTGTTGGTCTGGGTCCGACCGCCGGCATCCTGGCCATTGCGCTGCATTCCATGGGCACCTACGGCAAGCTGTACGCGGAGTCGGTCGAGTCGCTGGACATGGGCGCCATCCACGCCGTGCAAGCCACCGGCGCGTCGCGCACCCAGGTCTTCTTCAACGCCGTGTGGCCCGCCGTGCTGCCCCAGTTCGTGTCGAACCACCTCTACATCTGGGAGTTCAACATCCGCGACTCGACCATCCTGGGCCTCATCGGCGCGGGCGGCCTCGGCCTGCTGATCTCCGAGGCGGTCAGCCTGTTCCAGTGGAGCCGCCTGGCCACCATCCTGCTCGTCGTCATCGCGCTGGTGGTGGCGTTCGACAGCCTCTCTCGGCGCATACGCCAGGCTTTGCTGTGAGCGCCACAACACACGACATCCACATCCGCAAGCTGGCCGTGAAAGCCGGTGCGCGGACCTTGCTGCGACTGGACGAACTGCACATCGGTGCCGGCGAGCGGGTGGCCATCGTCGGGCACAACGGCGCGGGCAAATCGACGCTGCTGCGGGTGCTCGGTGGCCTGGCGGTTCCCACCGAAGGATCGGTCAGCGTGCTGGGGCGGCCGCTGCAGGAGCCGGTGTCCGACGCCGCGCTGCGCGCCTGGCGGAGCGAGGTGGGCCAGGTCATGCAGGGGCTGCACATGGTGTCGCGCTTGAGCGCGCGCGAGAACGTGTTGATCGGCGCGCTGGGACGCCTGAGCGGCTGGCGCAGCTGGAGCCGCCTGTACCCCGCGACGCTCGTGGCTGAGGCCGACGAGGCGCTTGCTGTGGTTGGTCTGGAGGGTCTGGGCGATACACGCACCGACCGTCTCTCGGGGGGCGAACGCCAGAAGCTCAGCATTGCACGCCTGCGTCTGCAGCGCCCGCGCCTCATCCTGGCCGACGAACCCACGGCCAATCTGGACCCGGCCGCCGCCGCCGATGCCTGCCGATGGCTGTGCAGCATCGCCGGTGGCGCCACACTGATCACCGTGGTGCACCAGCCTGCGCTGCTGCCGTTGTTGGCCGATCGCGTGATCGGCCTTCGCGATGGCGCGCTGGAATTTGACTTGCCGATCGCTCAGGTCGATGCCGAACGGCTGCAGGCGCTGTATGCGTCTAGCCTGAGCCCGATGCCAACCGACCGCTGTTCAACACCCAACCCATATCCGACGCCGGCGCTGACGGCTTGCCTGCCAACCCTGCAACGAAGTACCCCATGAACATTGACGCTCCCACGCTCGATGCCTCGCCTGCGACTGCCGGCAGAAGCTGCCCACTGCACTACCGCTACGCGCCCTCGGTGTTCGCCAGCGCGGCGCCTGAGCACCTGAGAGATCTCGATGTGCTTTATGTGGTGGGCGGCTTGTATGGCAACGAGGCCGCACTGCAGCGCGTGATCGAACTGTTCGGGCAGGAGCGCGGGCGAGCCCGCATGGTGTTCAACGGCGACTTCCATTGGTTTGACGCCGATCCCGCCGTGTTCACCCGCATCCAGCAATCGGTGATGCGCTTTGATGCCTTGCGCGGCAATGTGGAGACCGAGCTGGCCGACCAGAACGCCGATGAAAGCGCCGATGCCGATGCCGGCTGCGGTTGCGCCTACCCCGACTGGGTGGGAGACCAGGTGGTCGAACGCTCCAACCGCATTCACAAAGCGCTGCGCAGCTGCGTCACACCCGAGCAGCAGCGCGAACTGCGGTCCTTGCCGATGTGGCTGCGCGCCGATGTCGGTCCACTGCGTCTGGGCGTGGTGCATGGCGACGCGCAGTCGCTCGCCGGCTGGGGCTTTGCGCAGGAGCACCTGCGCGACGCCGTGCACCGCGAGGCGGTGAAACGCTGGTTCGACGAGGCTGACGTGCACGCCTTTGCCAGCACGCACACCTGTCTGCCCGTGTTCCAGCGCCTTGCTTCAAAGCAAGACCACGCACGCTGGGTGTTCAACAACGGCGCCACCGGCATGCCCAACTTCCAGGGCGATGCGGCGGGCCTGATCACCCGCATCGCGTTCTCGCCGTACACGGGCGCCGAGCGTCGTTTCGGCGTGGTCGAGCGTGAGGTTCACATCGACGCCATCGCCATCGAAATCGATACCGCCGCCTGGCAGCGGCAATTCCAAAAGCTGTGGCCCGAGGGCAGCGACGCCCACGCCTCCTACTTCAACCGCATCCAGCACGGTCCGGCCTATCAGCTGCAGGACGCCGTGCGCCCACTGGAGAACTGAACCATGCTCGCCATCATCGGAGGCACCGGCCTCTACGAACTCGACGGTCTGGACATCCACGAACGTCAGGGCGGCGACACGCCGTTCGGCACGCCATCGGGCGAGGTGTTGCGCGGCACCTTGCACGGCCAGGCGGTGCTGTTTCTGGCGCGCCACGGGGCCGGTCACCGGCTGTTGCCGCACGAAGTGAACTACCGCGCCAACGTGTATGCGCTCAAGCGTGCAGGCGCCACCATGATGCTGGGCTTCTCGGCCGTGGGCAGCCTGGCCATGGAAGTCGCGCCTGGCGACCTGGCGATGCCCGAGCAATACATCGACTGGACGCGGGGTGCGCGCGAGCGAACCTTCTTCGGTGGCGGTGTCGCCGCGCATGTCTCCACCGCCAAACCGGTGAGCAGCGCGCTGGTCGATGCGGTCATGGCCGCTGCGGACACGTCTGGCCTCAAGGTGCACCGCGGCCTGACCTACGCCTGCGTGGACGGCCCCCGCCTGGGCACCCAGGCCGAGAGCCACCTGCTGCGGCAGATGGGTTGCCACCTGGTGGGCATGACCAACGCACCCGAGGTGTTTCTGGCGCGCGAGGCCCAGATGGCCTATGCCACCGTGGGCCTGGTGACCGACTACGACTGCTGGCTCGACGACCCCACGCAACACGTCAGCGTGTCGGCCGTGTTCGAGCTCTACGGCAAAAGCCTGGCCAAGGCACGTCGCCTGCTGGACGCGCTGTTGTCGCAGACGCTCCCGGTGCCCGAAACCTCGATCCGGACAGCGCTCACCGGGGCGCTGCTCACGCCCGACGATGCGATGTCCGAACTTCAGAAGACCTGGGTTTCCCAACTCCGGTCTTGATCCAGTACCGAAGTCATCTGCGTAGAACATGAGAACTTGTTGGAGGCTGGGTACCTCTCACAAGCGCCGAAGCAGCCAGGCTGCGCCACCCCAACCCCAAGGAGACTCCCCATGCGAATTTTTCACGCCATCGCTGCACTCGTTCTGACATCCACCCTCGGCCTGGTCAATGCCGCCGATGGTCTGATCTCGGTCAAGAGTCCCCACGGCGCGAAGGCGACCATGGACCGACTGGAGGAGCTCGTGAAGCAACGGGGCCTGAACGTGTTCGTGCGCATCGACCATGCGGCAGGCGCGACCAAGGTGGGCAAAACCCTTCGACCCACCGAAGTGCTCATTTTCGGCAATCCGCAGGGCGGAACACCTTTCATGGAGTGCGCGCAATCGGTGGGCATCGACCTCCCGCTCAAGGCACTGGTGTGGGAAGACGCATCGGCCCAGGTCTGGGTGGGCTACAACGATCCCGCCTTTCTCGCCCAGCGCCATGGGGTTGCGCAGTGCCCCGTGGTTGAGAACCTGCGCAAGGCGCTCGAAGGCATTGCGAACGCGGCCATTGCCAACTGACGACGTCAGTTCTCCTTCGGTTGCGTCCCCCGTGCGCCTCCGTCAACTACGTACACATGCGCCTGCTGACACATCTCTCGCCCCAGCCATTCCGTTGATCACCTCAATAGCAACGTGGGAACAGCCGCTGAGCGCAACAGGTCGGTGGTCTTGCTGCCCACAAACAAGCTCCTCCATGGAGAGTGGCTGTAGGCACCCATGACCAGTAGGTCGCATTGCTGCGACTTCACCGCCTCAGCAATCACGGTCTCGGGGTCACCCAGGTGAACCTCCATTGAGACCTGGAAGCCCACCGCCTCCAGCACGTTGCGGGCCTCCTCGATCTGCTTCGGCCCTTGGGCTTGCGCCTTCCCCGCCATCAGCAGGTGGATGGGCAGCCCCTTGAGCAGCGGACTCCCGGCAATCATCTGAATGCCCTGGCGGGTCACGCTGGAGCCATCGAACGCGTACAGGACGCGGCTGGGTTCACGGAACGCATCCGGCACGGCCAGCACGGGCTTGTTCACCGAGCGGACCACCCACTCCAGGTTGCGGCCAAGGTCTCGCTGGGTGGCCTGTGCAGAAGCACCGCGACGGCCCAGCACGAACAGGCGGACATCGCCCTGAAGTTCCGGGAGCGTGGTCTCCAGCTCGCCATGGCGTTGCCGCACGTCAACCACGAACGCTCCCGATGCCATGGCCCGCTCGCGCAGGCCGTTGAGGAACACCCGACCCATCTCCCGGGCAGCGCGTGTCCTCGTCTCGTCCTCGTCGCTCAACTGCTTGAGCAGGTTCTCCTGGGCATCAAGGCCGATGGCCCCGCTGTGGTCCTGCACGGCTTCCAGGCGGGGATGTCGGTCGATGACGTGAAGGAGTTCCATCGGGGTCTGCATCCGCTTGGCCGCCCAGGTGGCGTAGTCCGCCACGCTCTCGGCGTATTTCGATTGGTCCACGCAGGCCAGTACTTTTTTGTCTTCGTTCATCTCGTGTTCTCCTTCAGTGGCCCATGAGCATGTCGTCCGCGCCATCCTTGTCGTGGATGCCGAAGCGGTCCACCATGGTGGCGCTGGCCTCGTTCAGGCCGATGACTTCGACCTCCGCTCCCTCGCGGCGGAACTTGATGACCGCCTTGTCCAGGGCGCTCACGGCGGTGATGTCCCAGAAGTGGGCGCGGCTCACGTCGATGCGGACCTTGTCGATGACCTCCTTGTAGTCAAAGGCGTTGGAGAAGCGGTCGGCGCTGGCGAAGAACACCTGCCCGATGACCTGATAGGTACGGGTACGCCCCTCGTCCTCGCTCTGCGACCTCACCCTCAGAATCTGCCCGACCTTGTGGGCGAAGAAGAAACCCGACAGCAACACACCAGTCAGCACGCCCATGGCGAGGTCGTGGGTGGCCACGGTCACGGCCACGGTAGCAATCATCACCACGCTGGAACTCTTGGGGTGCTCGCGCAGGTTCTTGATGGAGCCCCAGTTGAAGGTACCGAGGGAGACCATGATCATCACGGCCACCAGGGCGGCCATGGGTATTTTCGCCACCCAGTCACCCAGGAACACGACCATCAACAGGAGGAAGGCGCCAGCCGCCAAGGTGGAGAGGCGACCACGTCCCCCTGACTTGATGTTGATGATGGACTGACCAATCATGGCGCAGCCCGCCATACCGCCGATGAAGCCCGTGGCGATGTTGGCAACGCCCTGGCCAACGCACTCGCGGTTCTTGTCGCTCTTGGTGTCCGTGAGGTCGTCCACGATGGTGGCCGTCATCAGCGATTCCAGCAGGCCCACCACCATGAGGGTCAGTGAGTACGGGAAGATGATGGAAAGCGTCTCCCAGGTCAGCGGGATGTTCGGGATGAGGAACACCGGCAGGCTGTCGGGGAGGTCACCCATGTCGCCCACAGTGCGGATGTCGAGGCCCAGCGCGATGGCGACACCGGTCAGCACCACGATGGTCACCAGCGGCGACGGCACCGCCTTGGTGATGTAGGGCAGGCCGTAGATGATGCCGAGACCCGCCGCTGTCATGGCATAGACGTGCCACGTCACGTTGGTGAGTTCGGGCAACTGGGCGAGGAAGATGAGGATGGCAAGGGCGTTCACGAAACCCGTGACCACTGACCTCGACACGAACCGCATCAAGGCACCCAGCCGGACCCACCCAGCGATGACCTGAAGGACCCCGGTGAGCACCGTGGCGGCCAGCAGGTACTCCAGGCCGTGGTCTTTCACCAGCGACACCATCAGGAGCGCCATGGCCCCCGTGGCGGCTGAAATCATCCCCGGTCGGCCTCCGGTGAAGGCAATGATGGTGGCGATGGAGAAGGAGGCGTACAGGCCCACCTTGGGGTCCACCCCGGCGATGATGGAGAAGGCAATAGCCTCCGGGATGAGGGCGAGGGCAACAACCAGACCCGCGAGGAGGTCGTTGCGCACGTTGGACAGCCAGTCCTGGCGTAGTGTTTGAAGTGACATAGGGAGATGGCCCTCGCTGTGATGCGAAGGCGGGAAGCTCTGCAAGAGGGGTGTGACCAACTGATGCTGGTCAGGCGAAGCACGTAGGGCGCGTGGCGGCCCAGGGGAACTACGGTGGAGTCACCGAGCAGAAAAATCCCCGTGGCAGGCCCCAGCCCGGGTAGAACACCGGGTGTTTGAGAGAGGCTGCGAGGGTATGTTGCACCGCAGTATTGTACGTGCCTGCGTTCGACCACACATCCACGTCTGGCTCCCTGTCTACGTGACGTGTCAGGACGCCAACAGTGGTTGTGAGAACCGGCGCGGCGTGGTGACATGCATCCTGCAGATGCAGATGCAGATGTCTGGATGCCTGAAATGGCAAGGTCAGGCGGCCCGAGGCGCCTCCTCGGGTGTCGGCCAATGTGGATGTTCCTGGATGGCAGTAAGCCAACCCTCTGGCAACCAGCGAAGATCATCGGGCTCATCGATGTCGTGCAGCGTTGGCAAGGTGGTCGCGCTCCAGCCCAGCTGGCCCATTCGAGACCGCGTGACCTGTGCCACGCTGGACGTGCTCCACGCGATGTCTTGAAACAGGCTGGCGTCAAAGCGGTCCAGTGCCAGCAAGACATAGCCACCGTCAAAGGCCGGCACGAGCGCGGCATCGCTGGTGAGCAAGCAAGCCGCCGCCTCCCGAATCCGCTCGGCAGAAAGATCCGGGCAATCGGTTCCCATCAACAGCACCGGGTGGCCCGCATCCAGCGCACGTTGAGCAGCCCGTGCCATGCGCTCGCCCAGGTCACCATGGCCTTGATCGCTCATTCGCAGCGCTGGGTGCTGAGGCAACAGCCCCGACCACAGGGGATCTTCAGGCGCAGGCGTCACACAAACCTCCACGGTGCCAACCTCGCTGACCAGAGCCTGTTCGACCGCATGTTTCAACATCAAGGCAGCCAGGCGGGCGGCTCCCGTTGCTCCCAGTGCGGGGATCAGTCTTGTCTTGGCAAGGCCTGCGACGGGTGCTTTGGCGAAGACGATGATGTGGACAGAGTGGGTCATGTGGTGTCCTATTTGTACAGCTGCGCCAACTGATCTGCAGGTGCGCCTCGCCAGTACGCCCAGCGCAGCCGCCACATCAGAAGGATGGTTCGCCAGAGGCCACGACTCTCCCATCGGCGTCCCGACGTCAACACGGCACTGTCAATACATGCAGGGCGGGACAGCTGGAGAAGACGGCTGGACAACTCGATGTCTTCCATCAAGGGCTGGTCGGGGAATCCACCCGCTCCATTGAATGCCTCGCGGGTGACAAACATCGCCTGGTCACCCGTGGCAATGCCTGTCCAGCGCGAGCGAAGGTTCATCAGCTTGGCCACCACGCGCAGCATGGGATGAGGTCCGTCGATGACCACATCGAAACGGCCCCAGACGGCGCCGGAGCTTTGCATCGCTCGGTGGATGGTGATGATCGCCCCCTCGGGCAGCACGGTGTCTGCGTGCAGGAACAAGAGCACGTTGCCCGCGGCATGAACGGCGCCGTGGTTCATCTGCCGGGCGCGACCTCTTGGCGAAGTCAGAACCTGCAAGCCCGCTCGAGCGGCCAATTCAGCGCAGCCGTCATCGCTTCCACCGTCCACGATCAGTACCTCGCATCCCTGGCTTTTCAGCAAAGACAGCCGAGTCAGCAGGCGGGGCAGCCCCGTTGCTTCGTTGAGCATGGGGACGATGATGGACAGACGCATGGGGGTGTGAGACACGACGGTTTTCATAAAACACCAGGTCGGCCGACCGCAGTGCTGGGCGCCAGGGCCATGGCGGTCATTGTTCAGCCTCGGCGCCAGGCGTGATAGCGGCCCAACCAGGCCAGGACGCGCTGAGGAGCGTGAGCGCGTTTCCATTCACCGGCGACGTATTTGTTCGCCTCGGCCATTGTGGGATAGGTGTGGATGGTGCCCAGGATCTTGTTCAGTCCCAGCCCGTGCTTCATGGCCAGCACGAACTCGGCCAGCAGGTCGCCTGCATGTTCGCCCACGATGGTCACGCCCAGGATACGGTCTTTGCCCGGCACGGTCAGCACCTTGACGAATCCGTGTGCCGAACCGTCGGCAATGGCGCGGTCCAGGTCGTCAATGCCGTATTTCGTGACTTCGTAAGGGATGTTCTTTTCCCTGGCGTCCTGTTCGTTCAGCCCCACCCGGGCGACCTCGGGCTCGATGAAGGTGGCCCAGGGGATGACCGAGTAGTCGACCTTGAATTTCCTGAAGCTGCCAAACAGAGCATTGACAGCGGCGTACCAGGCCTGATGACTCGCCGTGTGGGTGAACTGGAATGGCCCGGCCACGTCACCCGCGGCAAAGATGTTGGGATAGAGCGTTTCGAGGTACTCGTTGACCACCACCGTGCGCTCGGTGGGTATGCCCAGATCTTCCAGTCCGTAGCCCTGCAGCCGTGCCGATCGGCCGACTGCGCACAGCAAAGTGTCGAACCCGATGCGCTTCTCCTGACCCTGGTGTTCCACCACGATGAACTTGTGGTCTCCATCCCGCTCGCAGCGCAGAGCCTTGTGACCGGTCAGTACCGCCACACCGTCGCGTTGCAGCGAATCGCGGGCGAGGTCGGACACCTCCTGGTCCTCCCGGATCATGATCCGGGGCGCCATTTCGATTTGCGTGACCTGTGAGCCCAGGCGTGCAAAACTTTGCGCCAGCTCGCAGCCGATCGGACCACCTCCCAGCACCACCAGACGCGCGGGTGGTGCATCCAGTTTTGCGAACTCGTCCCACAGGGTGTCGCTGGTGACATATCCCACGTCGTCCAGCCCAGGCAGCGGCGGCACGAAGGGACGAGCACCCGCGGCGATGACGATGCTGCGGGTGGTCAGGCGTTGGATGCCACCGTCGTTGAGGGTGACTTCGACCGTCCAGGGGTCCACGATTTTGGCGCGACCCTGCAGGACCTCGACACCCAGCCCGGTGTAGCGTTCCACGCTGTCGTGCGGAGCGATCTCGCTGATGACCCGGTGCACCCGCGCCATCACCTGCCGGAAACTGAAGGCCGGTGTGGCAGCCTCCAGGCCATAGTGATCGGCGTGGCGCATTTGGTGGGCGAGCTTGGCCGACTTGATCAATGCCTTGCTGGGCACGCAGCCGTAGTTCAGGCAGTCGCCACCCATCTTGTGTGCTTCGACCAACGTGACCTTGGCCTTGACGGTGGCCGCGATGTAGGAAGTGACCAGGCCCGCAGCGCTGCCACCGATGACCACCAGATTGCGGTCAAAGGTTTTGGGCCGTTGCCACTTGGCGTAAACGCGCCGGCGTTGCAGGAGACCTAGAGCAGCTTTGGCGATCATGGGGAAGACTCCGAGCAGGATGAAGGACAGCAGAACGCCCGGCGACAAAATACCCGAGAGACTGGAGAGCTGGGCCAGCTGGGTGCCGGCGTTGACGTAGACCAGGGTGCCCGCGAGCATGCCGAGCTGGCTGACCCAGTAGTAGGTGCCCGTGCGGATGGGTGTCAAGCCCATGAGCAGGTTGACCAGGAAAAACGGGAAGACCGGGATCAGGCGCAGCGTGAACAGATACAAGGCGCCGTCCTTGGCCATGCCGTCGTTGATGGCCTTGAGTCGGTCTCCAAAACGCGCTTGAACGCTATCCCGCAGCAAGTAACGGGAGGCCAGAAAAGCCAGTGTGGCGCCCAGGCTGGAGGCGAACGAGACCATCAGCGTGCCGCCGGCCAATCCGAACAGGGCGCCAGCCGCGAGCGTCAGGATCACCGCACCGGGCAGTGACAGCGCTGTGGCCAGCACATACAGACCGAAGAAACCGAGCGCGGTGGCGATGGGAGAGGCCTGGCGGATGGCTTCGAAGTCTCCCAGGCGGTCCTGCACGGCGGTGAGTGTCAAGTAGCGGTCCAGCCCAAGCCAGAAATAGGCGGCCACGAGTATCACGACCGTGGCGAGGATCAGGGTTCTTTTCATGCGGCGAAGGCTTCGTGGGTTCAGGCTTTGGCAATCGTTGATTGCCCGAATGCTCTTCAGTCGCTGCCGGGTCCTCTTTCGTTACAGCTGGTTTCGGAGGGCGCGAATTGGTGCTGGCTCCTTATGCGCTGAGCACCACGGGTTCCAGTGAGTCGGACGCGCCGCTGACATGACCTATGGCTGCTGTGTGCAGGTAGCCTGCCGCCTGCAGGGAACGGATGCAGTCGGCTGCCCGGTCGCCCGGCACGCTGGCCAGCAGGCCGCCCGCCGTCTGCGGGTCGAACAGCAGCGGATAGCGCGGGTCTTTGACGAAGTCTTCGGCGTTGCGCAGGGCTCGGCGCAGCCGCACATTGGCCGGCTGCAGCGAGCTGACGATGCCCGCTTCAACGCATTCCAATGCACCATCCAGCAAGGGCAGGGCGCTCAGTTGCAGCTCTGCGTCCACTCCCGAGGGACGGGTCATTTCCACCAGATGCCCCAGCAGGCCGAAACCGGTCAGGTCGGTGCAGGCGGTGGCGCCATGTTCGCGCAGGATCTGCGCGCCGACCTGGTTGGACACCACCATGGATTTCAGCGCCGCATCGATCCAGCGGCCCTTGGCGGCGTGCCGCGCGTGGGCGGCGAACAGCGTGCCGGTGCCGATGGGCTTGGTGAGCAGCAACACGTCACCCGCTTGCATGCCGCCCTTGCGCATGACGCCATCCATGTTCTCGTCGATCAGTCCGTTGATGGCGAAGCCCAGTGCGAGTTCGCGGCCCTCACCGGTGTGCCCACCGACCAAGGCGCAGCCGGCGGCGTTGAGCACCTCGACCGCGCCGGTCATCATTTGCAGCAGCAGGTCTTCCACCTTGGATTCGAGGCCTGGCGGCACGGTGGCGATCGCTGTGGCGGACTGAGGCTCGGCACCCATGGCAAAGATGTCGCCCAACGCGTGATTGGCCGCCACCTTGCCGAACAGGTAAGGGTCGTCGATGAAGCTGCGAAAGAAGTCCACGGTGTGAACCATGGCCTTGCCCGGCGGCACGCGCACCACGGCGGCGTCGTCGGGCGAGTGAAGCCCGATCAGCACGTCGTTGCGCTCGACCGGTTGCAGGCTGCCGAGTGCGCGGGTCAGGATGCTGGCGCCCACCTTGGCGCCGCAACCACCACAGCGCATGGCAATGGCCGAGATGGCCTGGCGGGATTCTTCGGCGCTCAGCGCCAGGCTGCTGGCCGGTGCAGCCGAGGGGGCGGCACCGGGCGCCATGTCTGGCAGCTCGGTGAACTGGCGCATGAAGCGGCGATCGATCCAGTCCTTCCAGGACCAGACCCAGGTACCGGCGAAGCCGATGGAGCCGCGCGAGGCCACGGCGTATCGATTGCCGGTGGAGATCAGTGCCAGCCATTTGCGTTGCGGGTTGAAAGCCACCGTCGGCTGATCGCGCAGGCACAAGCGCAGGTTCTTCACCAGCGGTGGGCCCATGCGCACGGCAAACACACCGGCCTTCTCCAGCGGGCGGTTGGTGAACGAGGCCACATCCCCTGCGGCGAAGATTTTGGGGTCGTCCAGCGTCTGCAACCGGTCGTTGACTTTGACGAAGCCGTGTTCGTCCAGTGCCAGACCGGTGCCTTGCAGCCAGGCCGGCCCACCGGCTTGCGTGACCCACATCGTTTCGTCGGCATCGAAGGTTCGACCGTCGCGCGTGTGCAGGCAACCGGGCGCGACCTGATGCACCTCCGCACGCGTATGCACCGCGACGTGGCGCTCTTTGAGCACGCGGGCAAAGCGCGCGCGTACCCCGGCGTTGTGCGTCGGCAGGATGGAGTCGCCCGCCGTGAGCAACACAAAGTGCAGCCAATCGGGATTGCGCCCCAGCTTTTGCAGCTCGCTGCGCAGCCGGTACTGCATCGACAGCACCAGTTCAACCCCGCCCGCACCGCCGCCGACCACCGCGATCGTGAATCGATCGCGCAGCAGGCGCACGCGCTCGAGCAGATTCAGCCAGCGGAGGTTGAAGTGGGCGATGGGCTTCACGGGCACTGCGTGTGCTTGCGCGCCTTTCACCTGGCGCACATTGGGTGTGGAGCCGATGTTGATGGAGAGCAGGTCGTACGGCACCGAGGGCCGGTCCTTCATGAGCACACGCTGGTTGGACCGATCGAGGCCCGTCACTTCACCATGGATGAAGCGCGCTCCGGCAAACGAGGCCAGACGGCCCAGGTCGATGTGCACCTCGTCAAAGCTGTAGTGGCCCGAGATGTAGCCAGGCAGCATGCCGGAGTAAGGCGTGTCGATGTCGGTGCAGATGAGGGTGATGCGCAGGCCAGACTCGGGTTGCATGGCGAGCATGCGCAGCACGACAACGTGGCTGTGGCCCCCTCCGACGAGAACAAGGTCGCGCAGGATCGGTTGTTCGGAAACTTGCATGGAGGAAAGTTGAGTCGGTGAACGTCGAAGCCCTCTTCGGACGTTATGGGCCGTCATTTGAGCGGGATCGCGTCAGCCCGGCGCCCCTTGCCGGACCAAGCGGCTGCGGCCAAGCGAACGCCGCCCGTTGGTGCACCGACGACGCCGCCTGCGCTCAGGCGGTCAAACGGGCGTTTTGCGGGAACATGACTGCCCGTGCCTCTTCGTCCATCTCGGCCTTGAAGGCGTGCTTGGCCTTGAGAGCTTCGGCACGCTGAGCGGCCGGACGGGTGTTGATCTCATCGAGCAGGCGCTTGACGTTGGGCAACTGCTCCCACGCGGCGGCCCCGAGCACAAACGGCACGGCGCGCGCCCAGCCCCAGACAGCCATGTCGACCAGGGTGTAGGTCTCGCCGAGCATGTAGCGATGCTGGGCCAGTTGCTGGTCGATGATCTTCCAGTGGCGCCAGGCTTCGAAGTCGTAGCGGTTGACCGCATAGGCCTTGGGCTCGGGGGCAAAGTGTTTGAAATGAACCGCCTGCCCGGAATACGGGCCGACCCCGGTGGCGACGAACATTAACCAAGACAGCATCTGTGCACGGGCCTCGGGCGTGTCTGGCGGCAGGAACTGGCCGGACTTCTCCGCCAGATACAGTAGGATGGCATTGCTGTCGAACACCACCGCGTCGCCGTCGACCAGGGCCGGCGTTTTCGCGTTGGGATTGATCGCCGTGAACGCGGCCTCGTGCTGCTCGCCCTTGCGCGTATCCACCGGCACCAGTTCGTAGGGCAGTCCGGTTTCTTCGAGCAACAGCGCGACCTTGGCCGGGTTGGGAGAGGGGTGGTAGTAGAACTTGATCATGAAGGTCTCCGTGGCAATGAGTGGGTGGTCTGAGCGGTGTCGGGCCGCTGGATGGCTCAGCCGGCTGCTGGCGACAGCTTGTCTTGGGTGCGTGTGTCGAAGTCCTGGGCGTCATGCCTCTCGTGCAGCTGCTCTTCTGCTGGACCCCAGTTGCGGTTGACCATGCGCCCGCGGCGAACCGCCGGTCGCGCAGCGATTTCTTGGGCCCAGCGTTGGACGTTTGTATAGGTCTGTACCTGCAGGAATTCGGCCGCGTTGTAGAGATGACCCAGCACCAGCGCACCGTACCAGGGCCACACTGCGATGTCAGCGATGCTGTAGTCGTCACCGCCCAGGTGGCGACATTGCGCCAGGCGTCGGTCGAGGACGTCGAGCTGGCGCTTGGTTTCCATGGTGAAGCGGTCGATCGGGTACTCAAACTTGGCCGGCGCATAGGCGTAGAAATGGCCGAAGCCGCCGCCTAGGTAAGGGGCGCTGCCCATCTGCCAGAAAAGCCATGACAGCGCTTCGGTGCGTGCGGCTGGATCTTCGGGCAGCAGCGCATTGAATTTGGTAGCCAGGTACAGCAGGATGTTCCCTGACTCGAACACACGCTGCGGCACCGCTGCGCTGCGGTCGAGCAACGCCGGGATTTTCGAGTTGGGGTTGACGGCCACAAAGCCCGAGCCGAATTGGTCGCCTTCGGAGATGCGGATCAGCCAGGCGTCGTATTCAGCGCCGCGGTGGCCCATGGCCAACAACTCTTCGAGCATCACGGTCACCTTCACACCGTTCGGCGTGGCTAGCGAGTACAGCTGCAGCGGGTGTTGGCCGACCGGAAGGTCCTGGTCGTGCGTGGCACCGGCAGTCGGACGGTTGATGCTGGCGAACTGGCCGCCGTTGGGTGCGTTCCAGGTCCAGACAGCGGGTGGGACATAGTCAATTGGAGTGGTCATGGGCGAGGTTGCTCAGGTGTCTGGGAAGAAGGACACGAAGCGGTGTACAGCTATACAGTTCATGTTACGGGAAAGCGGTGTTGAGCCGCTCGCTGCACCTGAATTGCCCGGAGTACCGTCTGCCTGTAGGCGTATAGAAGCGCCTGACGTCTCCCCCACACTCCAGACTTCTCAAAACTAAAGTTAAGGTTGCTTCCACATAGCCTCGACCGATGTCCGACAGCTAGCGGTTCATCATCATCCAGCGGAATTAGCGGCCAGATAGCGGGGGGGGAGGTGCGAAAAAAAGAATGTGAATTTTCTACCCTTTGGCGGTCCCGTGCTGCGCGCGGAACGTGTTGATTGCGGTCAGGTCAGCCCGGCCTGGTTCGCCACCCAGTGACTCGTCTGCGCCAGCGCCCGGTCGAGCGGCCCGGAGCTGCGCTGCACGCGGGACAGCAAGGTGGCGCCCAGCCACTGCTGGTAGAGCTGTTCCGCCACCTCGGCCGGGTCGGGGCAGCCGGTCAGCTCACCGTCTGAAATGCCTTGCCTCAGGCAGCCTTCCAGCCGGGCCAGCACTTGGGTCGTGCCGTGTTCCAGCGTCGCGCGCATCGACTCCGACAAGTCGCAGACCTCGGCGCTCAGCTTGACCACCAGGCAGCGCTCTGTCAGGTCATCACCCGATTGCAGCGCATGCCACCGGCCGAAGAAAGCGAGCAGCCGCGCCGCAGCGGTTTGCCCTGGCGCCGCCAGCAGGGCATCCGTCTGCTCCAAGTACCCCTCGAAGTGCCGCTCGAGCAAGGCCTCGCCGAATTGGTCCTTGGAGCGGAACCAGTGATAGAACGAGCCTTTGGGCACCCCCGCCGCAGCCAAGATCTCGCTCAGGCCCACCGCGGCGAAACCCTTGCTGACGATGATCGACCGCGCGGTATCCAGTATCTGCTGGCGCGTATCGACGACCGGATTTGCGTTCATGGCCGCAGGGGTATGCGAGCGGTGCGTCAGGCGACGGCTGTTTCGAGTGCCGGGTAGTCGTCGTAGCCTTCGGGGCCACCGGCGTAAAACGATTCGGGCCTGGGCGTGTTGTACGGGCCGTCACGACGCAGCCGCTCGGGCAGGTCCGGATTGGCGATGAACAGCTTGCCGAAGGCAATGAAGTCGGCCTGCTCCCGAGCGATCGCCGCCGTCGCCCGGGCACGGTCGTAGTCGCCATTGGCCATGTAGGCGCCGTTGAAAATTTGCCGCAGCTTCTGGAAG
This sequence comes from Pseudomonadota bacterium, assembly GCA_040385465.1. Classification (GTDB taxonomy): domain Bacteria; phylum Pseudomonadota; class Gammaproteobacteria; order Burkholderiales; family Burkholderiaceae_C; genus CANHBY01. Next base: position 50,211 of record JAZKHH010000073.1, read on the forward strand.
TCGAAGCTGCTGCTGGGGTCTTCCACCACGTGGAGGTAAGCCAGCCCGTAGGCGTTGAGCTGTTCGGTGATGGCTTCGAACGTCGATTGCGGCATGGAGTCGGCGATGTCATTGAACGCGTTCACCGGCGACAGCCGAACGCCGACGCGACCCGCTTCCCACACTGTCAGCACCGCCTCCGTGACCTCGCGCAGCAGGCGGGCTCGGTTGGCCACCGAGCCGCCATAGCCGTCTGTGCGATGGTTCGTGCCGTCACGCAGGAACTGGTCGATCAGGTAGCCGTTGGCGGCATGGATCTCGACCCCGTCGAAACCCGCCGTCTTGGCATGCACGGCGGCACGGCGGAAGTCTTCAATCAGCGCCGGGATCTCTTCGGTCTCGAGTGCGCGCGGCGTCTCGAAGGGCTTCATGCCCTGTTCGGTGTAGATCTCGCCGGCCGGACGGATCGCCGAGGGCGCCACCGGCAAGCTGCCGTCGGCCTGCGTCAGCGGGTGGGAGACGCGCCCGACGTGCCACAGCTGCAAGAAGATCTTGCCGCCGTGGGCATGAACGGCTTGCGTCACGCCCTGCCAGCCAGCCACCTGTTCGGGGCTGTGGATGCCCGGCGTCTTGGGATACCCCTGGCCCTGCGGCGTGATCTGCGTGGCCTCGGAAATGATCAGACCGGCGCTGGCGCGCTGCGCGTAGTAGCGCGCGTTCAAGGCGTGAGGTACGTTGCCTGCCGCAGCGCGGCTGCGCGTCAGCGGCGCCATCACGATGCGGTTGCTCAACGAGACGCTACCGAGGACGGAGGGAGAGAACAGGGCGCTTGGTGCCAGGGTCGAAGTGCTTTGGTTCATGTATTGATGCAGTTAGGGGCAAAACATGCATTGTATTAGACCAGTCGTCTAGCGCAAGATTGCAAGGCTATTCTCAGTGCGCGATACCAAGCCAGGCGACTTTCAAACATTCGCCGTGAGCCGATATCGACGGTTTCAGCCTCCACTCTGCCGTGCGTTGCGCGGCCGACACCTCCAGGTATCGGTGCTACACCTCGCAACGGGACCATGAAGCAGGAGTTGCGCACACCCTCGTACAAAAGGGGTGGGAGGACATGCCGGTGGTCAGTGCGTGAGGGCGCTGTAGGAGCGTGACCTCACTCACGCCGAAAAGATGGATCGGGAGGTTCGTGTTTTTGCTCGCGGATGAGTTGGAGCGCTATTTCGATAGAAAGTGTTTGCGCAGCTTTCTGCCACGACTATGACCAAGGCATGGGGCCGATGTCGATCTCGCTAAACGCCGCGACAAGTCGTTCTTCGAGAGACTCGCGCAATGCGGTCACGCGTTCCTGATCGATTACCAAGCCCTTGGCGATGCGGTGTGCCGCCACGAGGTCAAGCGCAAACCTGACTGATCGCTGTAGTTCGCGTGGATCGACTTCGTTGAGGTCCATAAAGCGAGAAGGTACACCCAACACCAGCATGTAGGAATTCGGCGAAACCTCCAGAACTTTCTCGCTGTCATTGGGGAGCTTTCATCTGCTTCAGACTGTTAGAGACTGATTGCTGCCACTTAGGTTCGACGGCAGAGTCCATGGGCGCCAACGCAAGCGGTCGCTTACCGGTCAGGATCTCAAGCGACCGATCGATTACCTGTACCGGTCGTTCGGCACTG
>JAZKHH010000074.1:0-2476 GCA_040385465.1 Pseudomonadota bacterium
GTGCACGCCCAGCTTCGAAGCGAAGAGCGTGAAAGACGTCATCCGTCTGGCGAAAACGAAGCCACTGGACTACGCATCCTCCGGCAATGGCTCGGCCCAGCACCTGGCCGGCGCCTTGTTTGAACAACGGGCGGGCGTGAACCTCACCCACGTGGCCTACCGCGGGGGCGGCCCGGCCATGAACGACGTGATGGGCGGCCAGGTGCCGCTGTTCTTCGCCAACGTGGCGTCGTCACTGGCCAACATCCAGGCGGGTCGCTTGCGCCCGCTGGCCGTGACCAGCCTGCTGCGCGCCCGCTCACTGCCTGACGTGCCCACCATGGCCGAGGCCGGCGTCAGCGGCTACGAGGTGCTGGAGTGGAACCCGATCCTCGCGCCGGCAGGCCTGAGCGCCGATGTGAAGGCCACACTCGTGGCCGCCATCCGCAAGGCGCTCGAGGACCCCGAGGTGCTCGGTCGCATCCGCCAGCTGGGCGGCGATGTCTTCGCGGACACCACCCAGCAGAGCGCGGGCAAGTTCATTGCCGCACAGCAGGTGCAATGGGCCAAGGTGATCAAGGAACGCAACATCACCACCGGATGAATCCGAACCTGACTTCCATCCCGACCGGCTGGGACTGCCATGTGCACGTGTTCGACCCCACGCACCCGGCACAGGCCGGCCACTACCGGCCGGTGCTGCGCGACCTGCCCGAGATCGAGCGCACCGCCGCGGCGCTGGGTGTGGGCCATCTCGTGCTGGTGCAGCCCAGCGTCTACGGCACCGACAACGGCTTGATCCTGCGTGCACTGGCCCGCGAGCCGGGTCGCCACCGGGGCATCGTGGTGCTGGACACAGACATCTCCGACGCCGAGCTCGACACCATGCACCGGCTGGGTGTGCGCGGCGTGCGCTTCAACCTCGTGTCGCCGGTGGGCAACGATCCAGAGGCCTTTCGCGTGCTGGCGCCACGGCTCAAAGCCCGTGGCTGGCATGTTCAGTGGTACGCCAGGGCCGATCAGATGGCCGCGATCGCCGACCTGCACGAAGGCAGCGGCCTGACCGCCGTGCTCGACCACCTGGCCGGCCTGCACCCGGACATCGGCGCGGCTGATCCCGCCTGGACCGCCCTGCAGCGCCTGGCGGCACAGGGCGCCTGGGTGAAGCTCTCGGGCTGGTACCGGCTGCGGTCCGTGGCGCCCTACGAATCCATGCATGAGCCCATCCGCCGGGTGGTACAGCTCATGGGAGAACACCTGGTCTGGGGCTCCGACTGGCCCCACACCGCCTTTGACCACGACGCCTTGCCTCCCTACAAGAGCGTGTGGCAGCCGGTGGTGCAAGCGTTGGGCGAATCACGTGCCGCCGCCGTGTGCACGGCAGGCGCCTTGCTCTACGCCTGAACACCGGACAGCCCGGGGCCCTGCGCGACTCAAGCCTGCAGTCGCGTCTGTGAAGGCGTCTCGCCGAACAGCGCCTTGTAGTCCTGCGAGAAGTGGCCCATGTGCCAGAAGCCCCAGCGCGCCGCGGTGTCGGCGATGGTGGCTGCCGGGGCCTGCTCGCGCAGGGCGCGGCGCACCGCGTTGAGCCGCACGGTGCGCAGGTAAGTGGCGGGGCTGGTGCCCAGCGCTTCCTGGAAACCGTTCTGCAGGGTGCGTCGCGTCACGTGCAGGCGCGCGCACAGCTCGGCCACGCTCAGGGGCTGCTCCGGCTGCTCGAACACCAGCTCGCGCACTTTGCGCACCAGTTCCTGGCGGCGCAGCTGCCGCGGGCTGACGGCCTCGCTCAGTGTCTGCGGCATCACCACGTCGCAGAGCACGGTCAGCAAGGCCTCGCGCAGCGTGCGCCGACTGGCCTCGTGGTGCAGCGCCTCGGGCTGTTCGTGCAGGCAGCGCAGCACCTCGCGCACCATGCCCGCGAGCCGGTAGCGCTGCAGCGCCGTCAGGGCCTGCAGGCGCGGCACGCCGGCCCAGTGCTCGGGCCAGGGCTGCTGGTGCAGGGCTTGCACGTGGCGCGCGAGCTGTTCCTTGTCGAGCACCATGCCGTACAGGCCGTGGCCGGCCGGCACCTGCAGGTCGAAGGGTTCTTCGCCACCGGCGAGCATGAGCTGCAGCCCGTGCGAGGGACGCCCCATGAAGCGCAGGCCGCCGTAGGCCTCGGGCACGGCCAGGCCCACCCAGACGCCTCCACGCCAGGGCCGGCAGCGCTGGTTGGTGGCGCAATTGGCCACCTCCTCGAACACTTGCAGGTCGTGGTCGAGCAGTTCGCGCACCTCACCTCGGAACGCACCCGGTGACGTTTGTTCGTACTGCTGCTCCCAGGCGTCCAGATTGCGGGCGTGGATGTCCACATCCTGCGTGCGTTTGACGCGGAAGCAGGCGGCGGCAGTGTCGGACTGCACCAACATGGCGTGCTCCTTGGGGCGTGGTTCCAGCCGGGAATGAGTATCAAGTTTCATGCCACCGGGCGTTCCGCAGGAAAACCCGCCCTGCGCTA
>JAZKHH010000075.1:0-11101 GCA_040385465.1 Pseudomonadota bacterium
CACCTGCACCTGCACCTGCACCTGCACCTGCGCCTGCGCCTGCGCCTGCGCCTGCACCTGCGCCTGCACCTGCGCCTGCACCTGCGCCAGCGCCAGCACCAGCACCTGCACCCGGCGAGTCGGACCCCCGGGTAACGGGAACGGGCCAAGGCTACGCGGCCATCATTCGCACACCAGACAGCAGCAACGGTCTCGACAAGGTACTCAACAAGTCCATGTTCGACAGCACCTTGGCCGCCTTGGCCAGCAAGGGTGAATTCTGGGTCGGCGCAACGAGATTCCGGTCCATCCGAGACCCGAACAGCGACCGCTATCTGCTCCAAATGCAGATGGCCCCTGGCGCGTGGGTCACGGTCAAGAAAGCCAGCGGCGCGTCCAAGGCGGTGATCAAGCTGATGTACGAGTGGGACTTGGGTGTCACAGGCTCGGTGGCCGGCTCCAATCCCGCTCCGGGAACCTCAGGCTCGCCCACCACGGGCACCTTTGGTGGGTACACCCGTTTGAAACCCTTCATCACCTTGTGGGTCACCGACACGGACGGCTCGCATTTCCGAGCCCGCACCTATGCCGGTGTGCTGACGGCACAAGCCGGCGGCTCCTTCGGGCCAGACGGCAGCGAAGGGAGCACCGCAGGGTCGGTCAACCTGCTGCAGATCGATCTGCGCTGGGGCAACAAGAAGGGCACCTTGCCCGATCCGACGATTTTGTGGGAGGCGGGCCTGTCGGTCACGCTGGGTGGCGGTGTGGACCTGGTGCCCATCATCGAAGCGGCCCAGGCCAACGACATGGCCACAGTCAGGGCGCTGCTCGTCAAGTTGCCTGCCGGGGCCGTGACCCTGGCCATGTACCTGTTTGGCTTGAATTCGGTCAAAGCCAAGGCCACCGAGTGGGCACAACGGATGAACAGCCCGGGTGCCGGTCGCTTCAAGCGGTGGACTGCCGGTTTTTTGCAGGCCACCGGCAACACGTTCCAGCACTGGGGCCTGGTGCTCACAGGGTCTGCGGCGCTGGGGGCCCACCAGGGCGCGCCGGTAGCGCCGCCGGGTGCGCCGGTCGCGCCGGCGCCGGGGGAGGATCCGGCGCCTGGTACGGTCAGCCTGCTGTCGGCAACCTCCCAAAGAACCGAGGTCACCAGCGACCCCTCGCAACAACGTGTTTCGCTGCTGTCCGATGATGGGGCAGGCCCCACGCCGGCACCGCCACCGGGCAACACCGAAGCCGAAGTCACCGAACTGATCGGTGGCGAGTTGCCGGCCGATCTGCCCCCTGAAATTCGCGAGATGCTGGGGGTTTCGGCGCTCGACCTGCCGTTCGACGACTTGTTCGAAACCTTGAGCCAGCTCGCTGACTCCCCGGAAATTCAAACCCTGCTTGGCGTCGCTGGCACGGCGTTGACGGCCGTCATGGCGGCCAAAGAGGGCTTGGCGTTGATCAAGGCCTTGAAGAGCCGTGGCCGCTCCGGCAGCCTGGCGGACTTGGGGCCCGCGCAGCAAGAGGGCCTGGTGGACCGGATCATTCAGCGTGCGTTCGAGCTCGTGCTTGATGACTCCGGTCAAGCCGCAGTCGACCGCAGCGAAGGGCGCGACCCACCGTCGGCGGCGGCATTGGCCAAGAGCTTGATGCGCAAGCCCGGTGAATCGACGGCCGACTACGCCAAGCGGCTGGTCAAGTTGATCGCCGACAAGGTGCCGCAGGCTGCCAAGGAGGTGCTCTCCGACCCCGGCAACTGGACCGACTTGATCGACTTGGACGTGGACCCGCCGCGGCCTCCGTCGCCAGCGCCCACCCCCCCTTCTCCAGCGCCGTCTTCCACGGCGCCGGCGCAGGCCGCTGCGTCGGCCGGTGCGGCGGCAGGTGCCGCCGGCGCGACCGCGACCGCGGCGGGCAATGGGGCCCTGGGCGGTGCCCTGGCCGGCGCTGCCGGCGCCTTGGGGGCGGCAGGCGGCTTGCTGGGCGGTTTGGGCGGCGACAGCGACAGCACCTCGTCAGACATCGACAAGGCCCGTGACGGTTTGAAAGACCACGTTGACCAAGGCAACGCGGACGCCGTGGCTGCAGACAAAGCTTTGCAGGAGGCCCAAGCGGCACTGGACGCACAGGCCAAGGCTGAAGACAAAGCCAAACGCGAAACCCTGAAAGTCTTGCTCGGCGACTCGGTCGACCCGGTCTTGATCGACCAGGCCGACATCGCCTTGGTGGACCAACTGCTGCTGTACGACCCTGTCGCGATGCAAGGGCTGCTGCGCGGCGGTTTGACGCTCGCACAGGTGGGCGCCCTGGCGCCATTGGTGAGCCGAGACGAGGTGGGCAATGCCGACTTCATGACGGTGCTCAAAGCGCGGCTTGCAGGCCAGGACACGCCGGCCGACGCCGTGCTCCAAGCCCGCTTCCAGAAGCTGGCCACGCCCAAGGAGTTGGCCGATGCGCAATTCCGCCAGGATTTGGCCGCGGCCCCCGCCGCCGGATTTGGCGCCACGCCAGCCGACGCGGTGCACGAAGCCCGTGCCCAACAGCTGACGCGGGCGATGGCGGGGAGCGTGACGATCGAGGTGGCGCGTGCCTTGCCAGACGCGGACTTGGTGGCATTGCTGGGCACCGACCCGGTGGTGGTGCAAGCGCTGTTGACCGGGACGTTGACGCTGGCCCAAGCAGCACAGGTGGCGCCCCGCGTCACTGCCCTGGAAGCCGCGGACCCCGCCTTCGTGGCCATGCTCAAGACCCGGCTGGACGCCAAGGACACGGCGGTCGACGCGCTGATCTGGGCCCGCTTTCAAGGCCTGGCCACGCCTGAAGAATTGGCCGATGCGCAATTCCGTCTGGACTTGGCGGCGGCCCCCGCTGACGGCTTCGGCGCCACGCCGGCGGATTGCGTGCACGAAGCGCGCGCCCAGTGGCTGACCCGTGCATTGCCAGGTGCGCTGACCTTGGCGGCGGCGCGTGCGCTGCCGGACACGATCCTGGTGCCCTTGGTGCGCTCGGAGCCCGCGATTGTGCAAGCCCTGTTGGCGGAAGGCATCAGCTTGGCCCAAGCGGCCGAGCTGGCGCCCGGCATGACCGCAGCGGAAGCCAGCGACCCCACTTTCAAGGCCACCTTGAAGCAGCGGTTGCAAGCCTTGGACACACCAGCCGATGCGCTGATCTGGGCCCGCTTCCAGACCTTGGCCACGCCTGAGGAATTGGCCGACGCGCAGTTCCGACGTGACTTGACCGAGGCCCCGGGGCGCGGCTTCGGTGCCACGCCGGCCGACTGCGTGCACGAAGCCCGCGCCCAGTGGGTGGCGCGTGCGCTGCCCGATGGGGTGACCCTGGAGGCGGCCCGTGCGTTGCCGGACCCAGTGCTGGCGGGGTTGGTGCGTTCCAAGCCCGAGGTGGCGCAAGCCCTGTTGACGGCAGGATTCACTTTGCCTCAAGTGTCCGAGCTGGCGCCGGGCATGACGCTGGCCGAGGCGGCCGACGCCGACTTCTTGGCGTTGATCAGGGAGCGCATCGCGGCCCTCGACACGCCGCCCGATGCGTTGACCTGGGCCCGTTTCCACGCCCTCGTCACGCCTGAGGAACTGGCCGATCCGCAATTCCGTCTGGATTTGCGGGAGGCGCCCGCGCGTGGCCTGGGGGCCACCCCAGAAGATTGCGTGCATGAAGCCCGTGCCCAAAAGCTGCTGCGCCGATTGGGCAGTTCAGTGGCCGTGGAAGAGGTCCGTGTGTTGGACATGGGCGAGTTGCTGACCCTGATGGGACTGGACCCGGTCTTGGTCGCCCAAGCCCTGTCGATGGGGTGGACGCTGGCCGACGTGGCGGGGGCGACACCGGAACTGCTGTCGAGCCTGCCAGTGATCAACCGCGCCGTGTACGACGCGTTGAGGTCGACGGGCATGAGCTTGCATGACGCAGCCCGGTACGCGCCGACCGTGGGTGACATGGAGATTCTCTCGCCAGCGTTCCTCGAAATCATCCAGCAGAAGGTGGCCGGCGGCACGGTGGCGGGCGAGGCCATCCTGTGGGGGCGCTTCGATGGCTTGGCCACGCAGGAAGAGCTGGCCGACCCGGCCTTCCTCAAGGACCTGGGCGAGGCGGGCACCCTGGGTCACGGCGGGATGGCAGAAGACGCCTTGGTCTATGCCCGCAACAACCGCATCGCGCGCGAGCAGCCAGCGCAAGCACCACCCCCACCCAGCAGCGGCAGCGGGCCGGTGTACGAGGGCTTGCTGATGGCCGGCATCGACGCAGAGGATGCGGCGTTGTGCGCTCCTCTCGTGGGCGTGTACGAGCTCACGCCGGAGTTCCTTGCCGTCCTCAAGCAAAAGCTTTCCGACGGCGTGCCCGCCGGCGAGGCGATCCTGTGGGCACGGTTCGATGGGTTGGCCACGTTGGCGGAGCTGGCCGACCCGGCCTTCATGAATGACCTGGGCACGGCAGGCGCCCTGGGGCATGGATGGAATGCCGACGAAGCCCTGACCTACGCACGTGCGCAGCAAGCCGCGCGCTCGGACGCCGACGCATCGGCAGCCGCGCCGGCCCCCGAACCCGAAGGCCCGGCCCGGGTGTACAACGAGCTGTTGACGACCGGCCTGTTGCCCGAGCAGGCGCTGTTCTACACCCAGCTCGTGACCTTGGAGGAGATTGGCCGCGACAACTTCCTGGACCAGGTGCGAGGCTGGCTGAACAAGAACTTCACCGCGGAAGAGGCGGTGTACCTGGCCAAGGCCGACTACCAGGGCAGCAGCAGTTACACCGTGCAGCACGTCGAGGACGGTTACATCGTCCTGGGCGCGCTGCCCGAGGTGGTGCGGCCGAGCATTGACCCGGAGACGAAGCAACCGATCATGGTGTCCTACCGCCTGGTGGAGGAGCCGCTGGGCGATGGCGGCTTCTCCAGCGTCGGCCCCAACCTGGTCATCGTTTCGCCCAGCCAGGAGGCCGTGGTGGATTGGCTGCCTGCGTCGGTGTGGTCTGGACCGCCCACGCTGGGGGCGTATTTCCAGGGGCAATGGCACGCGCTGGAGCGTGTGAGCCAGACCGACGACATGTCGGCCCCGGTGGGCGCCTTGCCATCGCAGCCCTTCCTTGTTCAACGGGGCGGCTTGCCGTTCCCGGGGGGCGAGCCCGGGCCCTACCTGCCCTTGGGGGAGACGTCCACGTTCTCGTGGACCGGTCAAACTCCCCTGAACTGGTTGCCAGGCGGCTCTCGTGTCCTCGGGCCTGATGACCAGTGGATCGAGACGGAGTAAGAGTCTGCTTTGGCGATTCCGGTCCGGTGGTGCACCGGGCACTGAAGGTGACAGGGTGAGGCGCTGGAAGGTGAAGGCGGCATCGCAAGCGGTGCCGAGGTCCTTCCGCTTCTCAGCCTGAGTGCCAGCGCCGAGAGCCCTGCCCAGCCCATGCCCAGCGGTGTTTCACCTGTTGTCGGTGCACCGGGTCGGCGGACGCCGGGCGGTGCTGAGCCGTGGGCCTCACGTCGGCCGGTGTGGGTGGCTCTCTTACATCCGCTTTGTTGTGCGTCCTACGCCTGGTGCCAGGTGGCAAATCCATGATGGCCGCTCTCAACTCTTGGAAGCGCACATGGTCCAGCTTACCCACCCGCCCACCGAGCTCGGCGCCCGGTCATCGGCAACTTCTCCCTCTTTGCACGAGACATTGCCCACGCAGGTGGCCGCTGAAAGCGCGGTGTCGTGGGCTGCGGTGTTCGCTGGCGCTGCCGGGGCGGCCGCGCTGTCCATGATTCTGTTGATCCTGGGCTCCGGCTTGGGGCTGTCCTCGGTGTCGCCGTGGGAGAACCAAGGCGTCTCCGCCACCACCTTGGGCATCTCGACGGTCGTGTGGCTGACGTTGACGCAGCTGCTGTCCTCCGGGATGGGCGGCTACCTCGCGGGTCGCCTGCGGACCAAGTGGACCAACGTGCGCGGCGATGAAACCTACTTCCGCGACACGGCCCACGGCTTCTTGTCTTGGGCTGTCGCATCCCTGGCCACCGCGGCATTGTTGACTTCGGTCATCAGCTCGGTGCTGGGCACGGGTGCACAGGCCGGGGCTTCCATGGCCAGCGGTGCCCTGAGCATGGCCACCACCACGGCGGCCACCGCCGGTGCGGCCACGGCGGCGTCGCCGGACAGCGGTCCCTCCACCGGTGGCGTGGCCAACATTGGCGGCTATTTCGTCGACTCGCTGTTTCGGCGCGACCCGAATGCCGCCTCGCCAGGCACGCCCAACCCCAATGACGCGGCCGGCGCCACCGCCGAGGTCTCGCGCATTTTCCTGAACAGCGTGCGCACGGGCGCCCTGCCGCCGGAAGACGTTCGCTACGTGGGGCAAGTGGTGTCGCAGCGCACCGGCCTGCCGGCGCCGGAAGCCGAACGGCGCGTGAACGAGACCTACGCCCGTTTGCAGACCACCATGCGCGACACCGAGCAAAAGGCGCGTGAAGCGGCCGAGACGGCCCGCAAGGCCTCCTCCCGCGGCGCGCTGTGGCTGTTCGTGTCGATGTTGATCGGCGCCTTCGTGGCCAGCTTCGCTGCCACGTTGGGTGGCAAACAGCGCGACGACTGAAGAACGAGCGTTGCGTGACGTCAGGCAGCGGCGGTCACCCTTAGGTGCCTGCCTCTTCCTGGCGAAGATCCCGGCCCACCCGGGATGGGGTGTTCGGCGGCGGTGAGGGTGGTTCGTCCTGAGCTCGAAAGGCTGTTGAGATGGGTCTCGAGCCCCACCGCTTTGTTTGTTGTTTGTTCGTGTTTATGAGGAGTTCGCCATGCGTTCACTGCTTCTGTTCTTTTTGGGCATTCCCATCCCCTTGATCATTCTGTTTGCCTTGATCACCTGACCAACCAATTGGATGGCAGCGGCCGGCGGTTGTCCGTCGGCATTGAGAGGTCTGCATCCACGCCAACGCCCCCTTTGATGGGGGCGTTGGCGTTTGGGGGGGGTCAGGCCACCACGGGGCGCAAATGCGGCAGGCGTGGCGGCCGAGGCAGAGGTGGCAGTGGGGCCGCAGACCGGTTTTCGGGCCAACACCCAGCACGCGGCTTACGACCCGAGTCCAAAGCACCGCTGCCCGCCGTCCCACCTCCGCAATAGCAAGCAGGGGCAAGACGGCGGGCAGGGCGCACCCGATGGACCGTCGGACCGATCGGGTGAAACGCTGGCAGGGATCAGATCAGCGGCGGGGCCTTGTTCTCATCGTCCTTCAGCTTGTCGAGCATGACCGGGCCCACCACTGGCGCGGCAGAGACCGCCGGTGTCGGGGCCGGGGTGCTCAGCTCCGGCGGCAGCATGTTGGTCGCCGGAGCGGCCAGCACGTCACCCAGTTCGACCAGCGGGGTGGCTGGTTCTGCCGGATCCACCGGCCTGTCCTGGGCGAACCACACGTCAACCATGGCGTGGGTCGTGCCGTCAGCAGTCGTGTAGTCCGAGACCAGGCCCAGCAGGTTGCCGTTGTCCATCTCCGTGCCCTTGGTGTAGTTCACGTTGAGGGACACCACACCCAGCTCGCCCAGGGTCTTGAGCTCACCGCCGTCGGCCTTGCCGTCGTGGTTCGCGTCAACCCACAGCTGCAGCTTGTCCCAGTTGGCGTCGGCGCTGTCGACCTTGCCGTCCGAGTTGCTGTCTTCTGTCGCCAGGGCGGCGAAGCCGTGGCCTGCACGTTGACCGTTGGCGCCTTGCGTGGCCACGCCGTACAGCTCGGTGCCGTCGTTGATCTGGCCGTCCGCGTTGCGGTCGCGCACCAGGAGTGCGTCGTTGCCGCCCACCCAGCCCACCTTGTGCTGCTGGCCCGACGCATTCAAGTCGAACATCACCCCGTCAGCGGCGCTGCGGGTGCTGACGCCGTTGCCGTCCAGGTCCAGCACGATCGGCGAGGCCGCCAGGTAGGCATCGAGTTGCGGGCTGGACATCACGCCCACGTCTTCGTTCTCAAACGCGGTCACCTGCGTCATGTTCATGGCCGCGATGTCCTGGGTTTCCAGGGCCACGGTCTGTGTCGTGGTGATGGCAACGATCTGGTCGGTGGTCAGCCCGCGCACCTGCAGGGTCGTCAGCGCCGCGATGTCCTGGGTGGACAGCGAGGCAAACTGCTCCGTGCTCAGCGAGCCGATCTGCACGCTCGTCAAGGCAGCGAACTGCGCGGTGCTCAGGGCGTTGATGTCCGCCGTGCTGAAGGAGTCCAGCTGCGTCACCGTCAAAGCCGCGACTTGATGGGTGCCCAAAGCCGCCACTTGCTCGGTCGTCAACGCGTCCAGCTGCGCCGTCGACAGGGCGGCGATCGCCGCGGTTCCCAAGGCCCGCACGTCGGCCGTTTCCAGAGCGACCAGATCGGCCGTCTCCAGGGCGGCCACTTGCGTCGTGCTCAAACCTGCCACTTGCGCGGTGGTCAGGGCCACGATTTCAGCCGTGGTGAAGGCCTGGATCAGCGCCGTGTTCAGGCCGCGCAGCGCTGCGGTCGTCAGGGCGGCCAGGTCGGCCGTTTCCAGGCTGGCCATCTGCGTCGTGGTGAAGGCGCCCACCTGCGCACTGCTCAGGGCAGCGAACTGGCTGGTGCTGAAGGCGTTCAGATGGTCGGTGCTCAGGCCGCTGATCTGTGTCGTGTTGAGCGACACCACCTGCAGGGCCGTGAACGATTCCAGCTGCGTCGTTGTCATCGCACCGAGCTGCTCGGTGGTAAAGCCGCGCACGGTGAAGATGTTCATCGAGCGCAGGTCGCCGGTTTCGATCGCCACCACCTGAGCGGTGGTCAAGGCGGCCACCTGGGCGCTGGTGAGCACCGCGAACTGCGCGGTGGTCATGGCAACGATGTCACTGGTGCCCAGGCCCGAGATTTGGGTCGTGGTCAGCGTGCCCACCTGGCTGGCGCTCAGCGAGGCCACTTGCTCAGTCGTCAAAGCTTCGAGCTGGGTGGTCGACAGGCTCATCAGCCCGGCCGAGGTCAGGGCGCGCAGGTCGGCGGTTTCCATCACCGCGATCTGCGTGGTGGTCACCGCAGACAGCTGGGTGGTCGTCAGGGCGGCCACCTGGGCCGTGCCCAGGGCCACGAACTCGGCCGTCGTCAGGGCGGCGATGCCGTCCGTGGTCAGGCTGCGGATCGCGGCGGTGCTCAGGGCCGCCAGGTCGGCGGTTTCCAGCGCGGCCACCTGGGTGGTGGTCAGGCCGGCCACCTGGGTGCTGGTCAGGGCCGCGAACTGCGCGGTGTCCATCGCATTCAGGGTGGCGGTGCCCAGCGTCGAGAGCTGGGTCGTGCTCAGGGCCACGATCTGATGGGTGCCCAGGGCCGCCAACTGCGCCGAGGTCAGCGACGAGATCTGGTCGGTGCTCAGGTTGCGGATGGCCAGGGTCGACAGGGCGCGGACATCGGCTGTCTCGAGCGCGGCCATCTGCACGGTGCTCAGCGAGCCGACCTGGACACTGGTCAAGGCGGCGAACTGGGCGGTGCTCAGGGCGTTCAAGTCGTCGGTGGCCAGGCTGGCGAGCTGCGTCGTCGTCAGGGTGGCGACTTGACCGGTGGTCAGGGCGGCCATCTGGTCGGTCGTCAAGGCGGCCAGCTGGCTGGTCGACCAGGACGAGACACCGGCGGTGGACAGGGCACGCAGGTCGGCAGATTCCAACGCGGCGATCTGGCCGGTGCTCAGGCTGTTGACCTGGGCCGAGGTCAGGACTGCCATCTGCGCACTGGTCAGGGCCACGATCTCCGCCGTGCTCAGTGCCGTGATGCTGTCGGTGGTCAGGCTGCGGATGGCGGCAGTGTTCATCGCGGCCAGGTCAGCGGTTTCCAAGGCAGCCACTTGCGTGGTGGTCAGGGCGGCCGCTTGGGCGCTGCTCAAGGCGGCGAACTGGCTGGTGCCCAGGGCGGTCAGGCTGGCGGTGCCGAGTGCGGAGATCTGCGCCGTGGTGATGGCGATGACCTGGGTGGAGGTGAAGGCCCCCATCTGGTCGGAGGTCAGGGCGGCGATCTGCTCGGTGCTCAGGCCGCGGATGGCCGCGGTGGACAAGGCGCGGACGTCGGCACTTTCCAGGGCTGCCATTTGGTCGGTGCTCAAGGCGGCCGCCTGGACGCTGGTCAGGGCCGCAAACTGTGCGGTGCCCAAGGCGTTCAGGTCAGCGGTGCTCAGCGAGACCAGTTGCGTGGTGCTCAGCGTGGCCACTTGACCGGTGGTCAGGGCGGCGATTTGCTGGGTGCCCAGCGCGTCGATCTGGCCGGTCGACCAGCTCGAGACACCGGCGGTGCTCAGGGCGCGCAGGTCGGCGGTTTCCAGCGCGGCGATCTGTGTGCTGGTGAGCGCACCGATTTGGGCGGAGGTCAGGGCGGCGGCTTGCACCGTGGTCAGGGCGACGATCTCGGCGGTGGTCAGTGCGGCGATGCCGTCGGTGCTCAGGCTGCGGATGGCGGCCGAGCTCATCGCGGCCAGGTCGGCGGTTTCCAGGGCGGCCACTTGCGTGGTCGTCAAGGCGGCGGCTTGGGCCGAGGACAGGGCAGCGAACTGGCTGGTGCCCAGGGCGACCAGGCTGGCGGTGCCCAGGGCCGAGATCTGCGCCGTGGTGATGGCCACCACTTGGGTGGAGGTCAGCGCCCCCATTTGATCCGAGGTCAAAGCCGCGATCTGCTCGGTGCTGAAGTTGCGGATGGCGGCGGTCGACAAGGTGCGGACGTCGGCCGTTTCCAGGGCGGCCATCTGGGTGGTCGTCAGGGCAGCGGCTTGGGCACTGGTCAGCGCGGCAAACTGGGCGGTGGTCAGGGCATTCAGGTCACTGGTGCTCAGGGCCACCACTTGCGCGGTGGTCAGGCTGGCCACCTGCCCGGTGGTCAGCGCCACGATCTGCTCGGTGCCCAGGGCATCCACCTGCGCGGTGCTCCAGCTGGCGATGCCCGCGCTGTTCAAGGCTCGCAGGTCCGCGGTTTCCAGGGCAGCGATTTGCGTGGTGGTCAGCGCGCTGATCTGCGTCGAATTCAGGGCAGCCGCCTGGGCGGAGGTCAAGGCCACCACTTCGGCGGTGGTCAGGGCGGCGATGCTGTCGGAGCTCAGGCTGCGGATGGCGGCGGTGTTCATCGCGGCCAGGTCGGCGGTTTCCAAGGCGGCCACTTGCGTGGTCGTCAGGGCGGCGGCTTGGGCAGACGACAGGG
>JAZKHH010000076.1:0-3283 GCA_040385465.1 Pseudomonadota bacterium
CCGTGGTGCGCGAGCTCGGCCAGCTCACCGGCGTGCCCACGCCGTTCACCGACGCGCTGCTCGGCCTCTCGCGCCTGCAGGCGCAGACGCTGGGGCTGTACCCGCACGCACCGGCCCGACAGGGTTAGCCCGCTGGCGGTTCGCGGCCCGGCGCTGAAGAATTCGCCCATGCCCTCCACCTGGACGCTCGATACACCCGCTGCCGGCCTCGCCGTGCCGGCGCCGGTTGTTCAGGGCCTGCTCGAGGTGGCCAGCGCGCCGCTGAGCGCGGCCCGCTTGCTGCACGCCGTGCAGGCGGTGGTGCCGGTGCAATACCTCTCGCTCGTGGCCTTCCGCCGCGACACCCCCGAGCTGGTCGAAGGCAGTTCGCGCGATACGCAGGGCCGCGATGTGGTGGCCGAGTGTTTCGCCATTTACCGCCGCAGCTACTTTCGCAGCGACGCGGTGATGCGCATCGCCGACCAGGTGGCCGGGCGCCCGGCGCGCGAGGTGGCGGTGCTGCATTGCCGCGCCGACGAGCTGCCCGTGGCGGGCTGGCGCGACGACATCTATGTGCGCGAGCGCCTCACCGAGCGCTTCACGCTGCTGCACGCACCCGCGCCTGGCGTGGTGCAGGCCATCCACCTCTACCGCGACGACCGCCAGGGCCTGTTCCGGCCGGACGAGATCGGTCAATTGCTGGCATTGGCGCCGCTGCTGCGCCAGGCCCACCAGGCCGCGTTGCAGCTGGGCGCGGTGGTGGCCGACCGCCAGGCCCAGGTGGCGCAGGCCGCGCAGCGCCTGGCGCGGCTGGCGCCCGCGCTCTCGCCGCGCGAGCGTGCCGTGTGCGCACGCATCGCCTGCGGCCTCAGCGCCGACGGCATCGCGGTCGACCTCGACGTGGCGCCGTCGACCGTGGTGACGCTGCGCAAACGGGCGTACCTCAAGCTGGCCGAGGCTGGCCTGCCCGCCGACCGCATGGGCCTGGCGCGCCTGCTGGCCTGAAGACCCTGTCCATCCCCCTCGAAGGGGACGGGGTGAGGCGCCTCCCGGCCTAGCATGGGCTGTCCCGATACGAAAGGAGACAGGCCATGTGGCTGCGCAACTGCTGGTATGTGATCGCCTGGGACCACGAGATTCCCGCGGCCCACGCGCCGCAGCTCTTCACCCGCACCGTGCTGGGCGAGCCGGTGCTGGTCTACCGCACCGAGGCCGGCGCGCTGGTGGCGCTGGAAGACCGCTGCTGCCACCGCCACGCGCCGCTGTCGGCGGGCCGGCGCGAGGGCGACTGCGTGCGCTGCGGCTACCACGGCCTGAAGTTCGACGCCCGGGGGCAGTGCGTGGAGGCGCCCGGCATCGAGATCGTGCCGGCCAAGGCGCGCGTGCGCCGTTACCCGGTGGCCGTGAAGAACCGCTGGGTGTTCGTCTGGATGGGCGACCCCGCAGGGGCCGACGAAACGCTGCTGCCCGACAACTTCAGCTGCGACAGCCCCGCATGGCGGCACCAACCCGGCTATCTGCACTACGACACGCCCTACCTGCTGATCTGCGACAACCTGCTCGACTTCTCGCACCTGAGCTACGTGCACGAGAAGTCGCTCGGTGGCTCCACCCGCATCGCGCAGTCGCGCCCGGTGATCGAGCCGGTGCCCGGCGCCACGGCCGACTGGCCGCAGATGGGCATCAAGGTTTCGCGCCACGTGAACGACGTGCCGCCGCCGCCGTTCTACCAGCGCTTCCGCCGCTTCGAGACGAACCTGGACCGCTGGTTCGTCTACGAATTCCTGCTGCCCGGCACGCTGCTCATGCACTCGGGCGGTCGGCCCACCGGCACCGCACCCGACGCGCCCGGCCCCTCGGTGCGGCTGCACAGCTGCCAGACGCTCACGCCCGAGACCGCCACCTCCACGCACTACTTCTTCCAGCAGTCGCACCCGGTGAACGAGGGCGACGACAGCGTGACCGAGAGCATCTTCAACAGCCTGGCGGGCGCGTTCAACGAAGACCGCGACATGATCACCGCGCAGCACCGCAACATCCAGCTCAACCCCGCGCTGCCCATGATGCCGCTGGCCATGGACGCCGCGCTCATCGCCTTTCGGCGCCTGCTCGAAGCCCGTGTCCAGGCCGAGCGCAACGCCACCCCCGCTTCCCCTCAACCGGCCGTGACGGCCTAGAAAACCGGAGACAGACAATGACCCGCAAGCCCTTCACCCTCCTGCGCGCCCCGATCGCCGCCACACTGCTGGCCACCACCGGCCTGGCCGGCGCCCAGACCGTGCTCAGCGTCTCCACCTGGCTGCCGCCCGCCCATGGCGCCACCGTGGCGCAGAACCAGTGGTGCGAAGCGGTGGAGAAAGAGACCAAGGGCAGCGTGAAGTGCAACCTGCTGCCCAAGGCGGTGTCGGCACCGCCCGGCACCTTCGACGCGGTGCGCGATGGCCTGGCCGACGTGTCGTTCACGGTGGACGGCTACACGCCGGGTCGCTTCATCTTCACGCAGGTGGCCGAGTTCCCCTTCCTGGGCGACAGCTCCACCGCCACCTCGGTGGCCTACCAGCGCATCTACGACAAGTACTTCGCGCCGCTGGGCGAGCACCGCGGCATCAAGACGCTGGCGGTGTTCACGCACGGCCCGGGCATCATCTTCACCGTCAAGCAACCCGTGACCAGCGCGGCCGACGCGGGCAAGCTCAAGTTCCGCATCGGTGGCGGCAACATCAACGAGCTCTCCAAGCTCATGGGCTGGAACACCACGCTCAAGCCCGCCACCGAATCGTTCGAGCTGTTGTCCACCGGTGTGATGGACGGCACCTTTTTCCCCGACGAGTCGCTGCAGTCCATGCGCCTGTCGATGGTGAAGTACGCCACCACCTTCCCGGGCGGCCTCTACAACACCAGCTTCGTCTTCATGATGAACAAGGCCAAATACGACGCGCTGTCGGCCACCGACAAGGCGGCGGTCGACAAGGTCTCGGGCGAGGCCGCGGCGCGCCTGTTCGCCGCCGGCTGGGACCGCACCGATGCGGCGTCGCGCGACATCCAGAAGACCACCGGCGTGCAGCGCCAGATGGCCAGCGACGCCTTCGTGAGCGAGGTCAAGGCCAAGCAGGCCGCGCTGGAAGACAAGTGGGTGGCCGCGGCCGAAGCGCGCGGCTTGAAGAACGCGCGCGGCGTGCTGGCCGAGTTCCGCGCGGAGACGCAGAAGCTGAAGTAAGCCGACCCTGCTAGCCCAGGAGGGCCGGGAACAGCTTCACCAGGCCGGTGGCCATCACCTCCACCGACAGCGCGGCCAGGATCAGGC
>JAZKHH010000077.1:0-7947 GCA_040385465.1 Pseudomonadota bacterium
AAGCGCTGCGCGATGCGGTGTCGCAGGCGGGTGGGCGGCCGGAGGGGATGAATGCACCGGGGACGGCGGAAGAGGTTTTGAGGGCGGTGGAGGATGAGTGCTCCAGCTTCTGAGACGGACGACTCTTTTCAGGACTCCTCGCCCGCGGATCTGAACGACGGGCATGCAGCGACTGCCGTCGTTGGATGCTTCCAGGCGTACTCGCGCTGACAGCCAGGGAGCGGCTCTTCGGTCCGGCGACAGGCACTGGCCTGAATGAGGGCTGTATGAGGTGCTGCAGTCATAGTGCCTCACCCGGCCGGCGCCGCGCCAACGACCGTTCCCCAATCACCTGCCCTGGCGGTAAGAATCACTGCAGTCAGTCAGATTTGCGAGCGGAGTTAACGCTATTGCTAGTCGACCAATCCGTGAGCGCGCACGTCCTGAAGCGGTCACGGATCACGACCGTATCGTCAGGTCTTCGCCGCTTCGCTGTGCAGCCATGACAGGAACGCTTCGACCGCTGGCCGTTTGGCATGTCGCTCCGGGTACACGGCGAAATGCGCCTTCACGCGAATCGCCTTGTCCATGCCAAAAACCACTTTGAGTTTGCCCTCAGCCAAGTGGCCGCCCGCATTCACGGCGCTCTCCAGCGCAATCCCGAGACCTTGCGTCGCTGCGTCCAGCGACATCTGAGCCCGATCGAACCGCAATGGGAAGCGGTCCGGTGCTCGAAGTTCTGTGTATCTGCCAAACCAGTCCGACCACTGCACCACGCTCACATTGCTCTGGATCAGTGGAACCGCCAGCAGTTGCTCGACCCGCTTGAGCTTGTGCTGTTTGATGAACGCTGGGCTTGCCATGGGCACGATGGACTCTTCAAACAAGGGCTCGACAACCAAGTCGCCCCACTGCGGCACGCCATAACGAAGATCAATGTCCGCCTGACCGAGAGCGAAATCGCTGGGCGTATGGGCGGCTGAGAGGTTCAAAGAGATGTCAGGGTAAGCCTGCGCGAAATGTTGCAAGCGTGGCATGAGCCAAAGCGTGGCCAGGCTGGGCGCCGAGTGCACATAGAGGGTGTTGCGAATGCCTTGGCGCAGATCGTCGGTGGCCGAGGCTATGGAAGACAAAGCCGCGCCCACATGCAGCAGGTAGTGCTCACCAGCCGGGCTCAGGCGAACACCGTGCGCACTGCGCTCAAACAGGCGTATGTCCAGGTGAGCTTCCAGCCGCGAAATCTGGTGGCTGATGGCCGATGCGGTGAGGTGCAACTCAGCTGCTGCCAGTGCAAAACTGCGCCGGCGCGCCACGGCTTCAAAAGCCTGCAAGTTGGCAATTGGGGGCAAGGTGGACATGGGGACAACCCTGACATCAGATGACAGATCGTCATCTTACGCTGACATTTAATCGCTTGTCATCAAGTTGAGAGGCTTTGAGAATCCGTTCCCAGAACAGGAGACAAGGCACCTCAAGTGCCACGCTACAAAAAACCCCCGTCGGGGGCGGCGCGTCTCCTGCCCATGTTCAACACACAGGAGACAAGACTCATGCTGCTCAAAAACCAGGTTGCCATCATCACCGGCGGTGCCGGCGTCAATGGTCTCGGTTTCGCCACCGCCCGCCAGATGGCGGCCCAAGGGGCCAAGGTGGTCATTCTCGACCTCCAACGAGCCGACCCTGCTGCTGCCGCCGCCTCATTGGGCGCAGGCCACATTGGCCTGGTGGCCGACGTGACCGACAAGGCCTCGTGCGAAGCTGCTGCTGCGGCGGTGCTCAAGGCCTTTGGGCGCATCGACACGCTGGTGAACAACGCCGGCATCACCCAGCCGGTCAAGACGCTAGAGATCACCGGAGCCGACTACGACCGCATCCTCGACGTGAGCCTGCGCGGCACGCTTTACATGTCGCAGGCCGTCCTGCCCACCATGCAGGCGCAGAAGAGCGGCTCCATCATCTGCATCTCGTCGGTGTCGGCGCAGCGCGGCGGTGGCATCTTGGGCGGACCGCATTACTCGGCTGCCAAGGCAGGTGTGCTCGGGCTGGCCCGCGCCATGGCGCGCGAGTTCGGTCCTGAAAGCATCCGGGTCAATTGCATTACCCCCGGCTTGATCGGTACCGACATCATCAAAGGCAAGCTCACCGAAGAGAAGAAGGCCGAGATTGCCGAGACCATCCCGCTGGCCCGCTTGGGGCGCGCGGACGACATCGCTGGCGCCTGCGTGTTCCTGGCCAGCGACCTATCCACCTACTGCACCGGCATCACGCTTGACGTGAACGGCGGCATGTTGATTCACTGATTTTTTCCCGTTCCCGCCACAAACCAACAGGAGACAAAACCATGCAGCTCAATACCTTCACCCGCACCCTGCTCGCCGTTTCCACGGCAGCCGCCCTGTCAGCGGTTCTGCCCATGGCAGCCCAGGCCCAGGTCACGAAACTCACACTTGGCCACGGCGCCGCGCCGGGCAACCCTCGTCACGAGGCAGCCGTCAAATTTGCTGATGTGCTCAAAGCCAAGTCGGCTGGCCGCATCGAAGTTCAGGTTGCGCCGTCGGGCCAGCTTGGCGACGACGCCGCCATGGTCACTGCCGTGCGCACGGGCGCGCTGGACATGACGGCGAACTCACAAGGCGCCATCTCGTCTGCGGTGCCCGAGTACGCGGCTTATGGCATGCCGTTCATGTTCTCTACCCCCGCACAAGCTTTCAAACTGCTTGACGGGCCGCTGGGCCAAGAACTGGCACAGAAGTCGGCAGACAAAGGCATGGTGGTGCTGGGCTACTGGGACAACGGCATCCGCCACATGACCAACAGCAAGCGCCCGCTCAGCAAGGTCGAGGACATGAAGGGTCTGAAAATGCGCACCCCGCCCGACGCCGTGCTGGTGGACATCATGCAGGCCCTGGGAGCCGAAGCACAGCAGATCAAATTTGCCGAGCTCTACGTGGCGCTGCAACAAGGCGTGGTGGATGGCCAGGAGAACCCCCTGGTCAACATCCACGCCAGCAAACTCTACGAGGTGCAGAAGCATCTGGCTCTCACCAGCCACATGTTCCAGATGACTCCCTTCTTGATGAGCAAACGCACCTGGGACCGCCTCCCCGATGCGGACCGCAAGGCAGTCAAGGATGCTGCCGCCGAGGCCACTGCGCTGCAGCGCAAGCTCTCGGCCGACGCCGACGCCAAGCTGCTGGACGACTTGAAGGCCAAGGGCGTGCAAGTGACCACGGTGGACAAGAGCGCCTTCGCCAAGGCCACCGCTGCGGTTGATGACAAGTGGCTGGCCACACCCATCGGCCCGTACCTCAAAAAGGTCATCGCTGCCGCTCGCTGAACGGCACGCAGATCCCAACCCGATCTCCAGCCAGTCCTTCCCTGCAGCCGCTGCATGGGAAGGGTTCCCCACCCGGGCCCAAGCAGCCCAAGGAGTATTCCGATGAACCTCATCGAACGGGCCGTCGTCGCCTTGTGCCGTCTGTTTCTGTGGATCAGCACGTCTGTCATCTTCGTGATCCTGGTGGTCAACACCGTGCTGCGCTACGCCACCGGCAGCAGCCTGCAGTGGGCCAACGAAGTGCCCGAGCTGTTGTTCCCCTGGCTGGTCATGTCGGGTGTGGTGCTGGCAGCGGCGCATGGTGCCCACATCACCACCAGCTTCCTGATGGACACCATGCCTGCCGCGCTGCGCCGTTGGACCTCCATCGGCACCTGGCTGGTGGTCGCTGCCCTCTACGGCACGCTGGCCTGGGCCACGTTCCAGATGCTGGAGATCGTGCACGACGAAAAATCGGCCATCTTGCAGATCCCTGGCTCCGCCACTTACGGCTGCGTCATGGTGGGTCTGCTGATGTTGGGCCTGCTGGCATGCAAGTCAGCCTGGAACGCCTGGCAGATGCCCCCGTGGAGCACGCCCCTGGCGACGAACCGGTGGTGCCCACGGCGCACTGGTAACCCACCCCGCCACACACCCAAAGGATTCGCCATGAGCGCTCTCATTCTTCTGGTCTTTCTCGGCGCAGCCGTGCTGGCCATGCCCATTGCCCACGCACTGCTGGTGGCCGCCATGGCCGCCGCTGCCACCTCCGACCGTGTCCCGCTGGATCTGCTGGTGCAGCAAATGGTGGCGCAGGTGCAGAGCTTCCCGCTGATCGCCATTCCCTTCTTCATGCTCACCGGCTCGCTCATGATGGGCGGGCGCTTGGGCACCGCGCTGGTGGGCGTGCTGAGCTCATTGATCGGTCGTTTCCACGGTGGCCCGGCGCAGGTGGGTGTGCTCTCCTCCACACTGTTCGGCGGTGTTTCGGGCTCGGCCGTGGCGGACGCATCGGCCATCGGTTCGCTGCTGATTCCCTGGCACAAGCGACTGGGCTATCCGCCGGCCTTCTCGGCCGCCACCCTGGCCTCGGCCGCGACCATCGACATCCTGATCCCGCCCTCGATCCCGATGATCCTGTTCGCGCTGACAGCCAACGCCTCCATCGCTGCGCTGTTTGTCGCCGGCGTCCTACCTGGCCTGCTGATGTGTGGGGGTTTCATGTTCATGTGCTGGTGGGTCGGCAAGCGCCGCAACTTCCCGCGCGACCTCACACCCATCGACTGGAGCGTGTTCCGCATCCACCTGCTGTACGCATCGCCTGCTTTGCTGCTGCCAGCGCTGATTGTGGTGTTCCTGCGCTTCGGCATCGCCACACCGACGGAAGTGGCCGTGTTGTCCACGCTGTACGCCGCTGCCGTCTCTGTCGTGATCTACCGCGACCTCTCGTTCAAGCGCCTGAACGACGCTGTGGTCTCCGCCGGTCTGGCCACGGGTGTGGTGCTGCTGGTGATCATGGCCTCCGCCGCTATCGGCTGGCTGCTGACCTACGACCAGATGCCTACAGGCATTGCGAACTGGGTGACGCAGAACGTGGACCAGGAATGGGTCGTGATCCTCATCATGAATCTGATCATGCTGTTCATCGGCATGTTCATCGACCTGCCAGCCGCCATCCTTCTGCTCACACCGGTTTTCCTGCCCCTGGCCCAGAGCATCGGCATGGACCCGGTACAGCTGGGAATCATGATGGTTGTGAACCTCGCGGTAGGCCTGTACACGCCCCCGGTGGGCACCACGCTCTTCATCACAAGCGCGCTGGCCAAAGTCAAGGTTGGCCAGACGGTGCGCGAACTCGGCCCTTTCTACTTCGTCGCCTTCGCCGTCCTGGCTCTGGTGTCCTACGTGCCCGCCGCCATCCTGCGCTGAGCCCAGTTTTTCTTTTAGGAGATCTTCATGACTACATCCGTTGACCAAGTGCCTGCACTTTCGCAATGCGCGCACCGCATCCGCCGCTTTGCGCTTCGCATGGGCGAGGTCCAGGGCCAGGGCTACATCGGCCAGGCCTTGGGCTGGGCCGATGTGCTGGCCGTGGCGTACGGCCACGCGCTCAACTTCAAGCCAGATGAACCCGAGTGGGAAGGCCGCGACCGCTTCCTGCTCTCGCACGGTCACTACGCCATTGCCCACTACGCCGCGCTGATCGAAGCGAAGATCATTCCGGAGGAAGAACTCGAGACCTACGGCAGCGACGACAGCCGCCTGCCTATGTCGGGTATGGCCACCTACACGCCGGGCATGGAAATGTCTGGCGGCTCGCTCGGTCAGGGCCTGCCCATCGCCGTGGGTATGGCGCTGGGCCTGCGCCACCAAAAGAACCCGGCTTTTGTCTACAACTCCATGTCCGATGGTGAACTCGATGAGGGTTCCACCTGGGAAGCCGCAATGTCGGCCGCTCACCATGGGCTGGGCAACCTGATCTGCCTGGTGGACATCAACAACCAACAAGCCGACGGTCCATCCAGCAAGGTGCTGGGCTTCGAGCCGTTAGCCGACAAGTGGGTGGCCTTCGGCTGGCATGTGCAGCGCATCGATGGCAACGACATGGCCGCCGTGCTGGCCGCCTTCGACAACGCCCGTGCACTCTCAGATGCCAAGCCGCGTGTGATCCTGTTCAACACCCTGATGGGCAAGGGTGTGCCGTTTCTGGAGACGCGCGACAAGAACCACTTCATTCGCGTGGACCCGCCCGAGTGGCAACAGGCCCTCGCCGTCCTTGACAAATCCGTGCCCACAGGAGCCGCAGCATGAACACCGTCGCAGAGAAGAAGCCCCGCCTCACCACCTCCGCCATGATCGCGTCCATCGCGAGTGAAGGGCAGCGCGTGAAGGCCGCACCGTTCGGCAAAGCCCTGGTCGAGCTGGCCGCGAGCCGTCCTGAAATCGTCGGCATGACGGCCGACCTGGGCAAGTACACCGACCTACACCTGTTCGCGCAGGCCTACCCCGAACGCTACTTCCAAATGGGCATGGCCGAGCAACTGCTCATGGGTGCCGCCGGCGGCATGGCCAAGGCGGGGCTGATGCCTTTCGTGACCACTTACGCCGTGTTTGGCACGCGCCGGGCCTACGACTTCATCCATCAAGTCATCGCCGAGGAGAACCTAAACGTGAAGATGTGTTGCGCACTTCCAGGCTTGACCACAGGGTATGGCCCCAGCCATCAGGCGACGGAAGACCTTGCCATGATGCGCGGCATCCCGGGCCTGACCATCATCGATCCGTGTGACGCGTTGGACCTTGAGCAGGCGGTGCCGCAGATGGCAGCGCACAACGGCCCTGTCTACATGCGCCTGCTGCGTGGCAATGTGCCGCTGGTGCTCGACGAATACGACTACAAGTTCGAACTCGGCAAGGCCAAGCGCCTGGTGGATGGTGACGATGTGCTCATCATCTCCAGCGGGTTCCTGACCATGCGCGCGCTTGAAGTGGCGCAAAGCCTGAAGGCCGACAACATTGGAGTTTCGGTGTTGCACTGTCCGACGATCAAGCCGCTGGACGAAGTGACTATCCTGGCCGAGGTGCTGCGTAAGCCGCGTTTGGTGGTGGTCGCAGAAAACCATTCGGTCATCGGTGGTCTGGGCGAGGCCGTGGCGAGTGCCTTGCTGCAGAACGGTGTGCAACCCGCGCGCTTCCGCCTCGCGGGTCTACCCGATGCGTACCTGGATGCGGGTGCTCTGCCCACGCTGCACGACCGCTACGGTATCAGCACCGAAGCGCTGGCGAAGAGGGTCATGGCTTGGTTAGACTGAAGTCAGCGCCTGAATCGAAAAAGCAGCAGTGCGCTATGCGAGAGTGCCAGCATCTGCTGCCTTAGTCGGTCTAGCAGCATGCAATCCCCAAGCAGAGCTTCGCCCGCCGTACGAGCCGGCCGATCTCGGTTGACGCCGTCAGGGCTTGGTGGCTGAGCCAACACGCCACTTTCAGCCTTGCAACCCACACAGCTCTTCACCGGGCGCTACCATCCACCGGCAAAATCTTTTGCCGCAAGGAAATAACAATGTTCAGTCATGTGATGGTTGGGTCCAACGACCTTGAGCGCTCGAAGACCTTCTACACCGCGGTGCTCGGCACGCTTGGCGTGGGTGAACCGGTGCAGAACACGGCGGGCTCGGGCCACAAGCGGCTCTTCTTCCGCCACGAAGGCACCTCGTTCTGCGTGAGCGAACCCATCAACGGGGAAACGGCGTGCCCCGCCAACGGCGGCACCATCGGGTTCAAGTGCTCGTCACCCGAGCAATTGCAGGCGTTTCACGACACCGCAGTGGCGCATGGTGGCGTGTCGATTGAAGAAGCACCCGGCCCGCGTGGTGGCCCCTCGGGCAGCATGCACCTGGCCTATGTGCGCGACCCTGACGGCAACAAGCTCTGCGCGCTGTACCGCGTGCCATAAAGACCACGAACGCTGAGCGGTTTGCTCGGCGCAGCGGCCGAGGGCCCGCAGGTTCAGGCATGGGCAGCCTTGTTCAGGCGCTCGATCAAGGCCATCGCCGCGGCGGGCGCCCGCTCCTTGGCGCCGCTGATGAAGTACATGAACACGTCACGCGGCCCGGCCTTCTTTCCGGCGTCTTCCAGCCGTGGCACATCCGCGG
>JAZKHH010000078.1:0-2236 GCA_040385465.1 Pseudomonadota bacterium
TTCAAGCGGCGATCCGCGCGTCGGCAAGCGTCATGTTCAGGGGGAACGCGGGCAACAGAAGACCGGCACAAAAGCCGTCGCTTTGCCCATTCCGCAGCGCCAGATCTCCTTTTGTTCGGACAACCAGTCGGTTTTGGTTTGTCCAGATTCAAAACAAAAGGATTCAACATGGCCATCGATCTCAGCGGCTCTTCCGTCGTCGGCAACAACTACATCACCAGCTACCGCGAGGACGATCCAGCGATCGGGATCGTGTCTTCCGATGTCCGCGTGGGCAACAACAGCACCACTGGAAACACCGACAACATCCGGCACATCAAGATCCGCCTGAGCCAGCCTCATCCAGAAGACGACTGGGTGATCACCGCCATGCCCGCCGGCATCATCGTCAGCCTGACGTTGAACGGCACCGCGATCACCGTGCCTTCTACGTTGAGCGCTTTCACCAACCCAACTCTGTATCTGCGCACAGACGGGCGGGTCATGCCAGACGCACAGTGGCAGAACGCGCTGAAGGCGATCGGCTTCTTTGCCGACGAGACCATCGCGCCCACCCGACAAATCCTGATTGAGGCCCAGAACAGCGTTGGGGTATCGCAAGCCCCTGTCGTCACCGACATCACCATCACCGCCAAAAACGACGCGCCCAACACCACCGCGGACGCTGGAGAAGCCATCGAAGCAGGGGGCGTGAACAACACCACGCCCGGCTCTAACGCGACAGGTTATGTGCTGACGAACGACTGGGACGAGGACGGATCCCCGCAGGACATGATCGTCTCGCTGGTGTCCTTTGGCAGTTCGAGCACCGACCCGGGCAACAGCATCAACGGCGCTTACGGCACCTTGACCTTGCAAGCCGACGGGTCCTACAACTATGTCGTCAACAACAACAACGCGACCGTGCAGGGCCTGCGCGACGAGACCTTCAACGTCACCGACACCTTCACCTACATGGCGACAGATGCAGGCGGCGCAAGCAGCTCAAACACCCTGACCATCACCATCAAGGGCAAGGACGACACGCCCTTCGGCATCGCCGTGGGTCAGCACTTCAACGGCACGGCTGCTTCTGTGGTGGCCGGCCCGACCCTTGCGGGCGTGAGCCGTGACTTCGCCTTCGAACTGCGCGTCTCGCCCACGAACGGCATCGTGCTCCACGCGGCGAGTCTCACTGGCGCGGTCGGCACCAGCGGGCAGGAGTTCGCGGTGACACCACTGCACGGCCGGGACAAATGGGACAACACCGACCATGTGGGTGTGGGGCTCTCGGTGGGCACCAACGGCATCTCGGTGTACCAGCACACGGCTGGCGTGTTGTCGTCGCTGCTCACCTGGAGCGGAACCGTCAGCGCCAACACCCATGTGGCGGTGGTGTTCAACGACAACCGCCCTTCCTTGTATGTGAACGGCGCACTCATGGCCACTGGCCTGCAGAGCACCAAACTGGTCCACCCACCCACCGAGCTGGGAGGTAACGGCTGGGGCTACTTCGACGGCGGCATCAGCGACTTCGTGGTGTGGCACGGCGCCCTCTCGGCCCAAGACGTGGCAGTGCGCTCGCTCGACCCCAGCTTGTCCGACAGCGCCACGCCCGCCTTGACCCTGCTGCTGGTCAGCGTGCCGGAGAACGCGGTCGAGGGCACGGTGGTGACCACGGTGCGCGCTCGCGATGTCGACACCAGCGAGGTGTTTACCTACTCGCTCACCAACGACGCCCAAGGGCGTTTCCTGATCAATGCCGCGACGGGAGTTGTCAGCGTGGCGCCGGGCGCCGTGTTCGATCACGAAGCTGCACATGAAATCACGCTCACCGCCAAGGCAACCGACCTCGCTGGTGAGTCGGTGCTGCACAACTTCACGGTGACCATCGGCAACGTCAATGAAGCTCCCGCGCTGATCAACGACGCGGTGGATGTGTCGGCCGGCCTGATCACGCTGATGGTGGACCAGGACCACGGCCTCTGGTGGCTCGACGGCCTGGCCGGCCAACGCAGCTTCGTTGCCACCGCCAATGCACCCATCACCTCGCTGGCGCGCACCGCCGAGGGGCTGTACTTTGCCACCAGCGCCGACACACTGTACCGGCTGGACACCGCCACGGGCCAATGCTTGGCGGTCGGAGCACTGAGCGCATCCAACCTGCAGATGACGGGCCTGGGCGCCCTGCGCCAGGTGCAGGCCGAGCGCGAACGCTCGCTGGCCACGCACCGTGCGCGCCTGATCAAGGAAGCGG
>JAZKHH010000079.1:0-4329 GCA_040385465.1 Pseudomonadota bacterium
GTTCCTTGTCCACCAGGGCCTTGAGCAGCTTGGCCACGGCCAGGGGCTGCAGCTCGACCGTGGTCTCCACCAGGATGGCGCGATCCGCGCCGATGGCCATGGCCGTGCGCAGGGTCTCCTGGCATTGCGTGACACCACAGGAAACGGCGATCACCTCGGTGACCACACCCTTCTCCTTCAGGCGAACCGCTTCTTCCACCGCGATCTCGTCAAACGGGTTCATGCTCATCTTGACGTTGGCGATGTCCACGCCCGTGCCGTCGCTCTTGACGCGCACCTTGACGTTGTAATCCACCACGCGCTTGACGGGGACGATGACTTTCATGTGTCTTTCCTATGGGTTGATGGC
The DNA here is from genome assembly GCA_040385465.1 of Pseudomonadota bacterium. Classification (GTDB taxonomy): domain Bacteria; phylum Pseudomonadota; class Gammaproteobacteria; order Burkholderiales; family Burkholderiaceae_C; genus CANHBY01. The sequence goes on from JAZKHH010000079.1 coordinate 350, forward strand.
AAGCTGGTTTTCAACGGCTTCTTCCTTGGGCAAGGCCGGGGCTTTTGCCCGCCAGCGGCCCAGAAGCTCGGGCAACTTCTTCAACATGGCTTGGTGCTCACGCCCCTTGACATGGCCATAGCCCCGAACCTGTTGCGGCAGGCGAGCGATCTCCACTGCCTCTGTGAGGTTGTGGCTGCCCAGGTCTTCAAGAAGATCCTCGACCAAGGTTTCAAATTCGTGGACCGCAGCACGCTCTTCGCGTCGCTCACGGGTCCAGCCGAATGGATCGAAGGCGGTACCTCGCAAAAAGCGCAGGCGCGCCAGCACCCCAAATGCGGTCTGCACCCAGGCGCCATACCGTTGCTTGACCGGAAGACCCTGCGCATCTTGGCGAGCGAACAGCGGCGGCGCGAGGTAATAACTCAGTTTGAAATCACCCTCAAATCGCTCCTGCAATCGGCTGAGAAAGTCGCTGGAGACATGCAGGCGCGCCACCTCGTATTCGTCCTTGTAGGCCATCAGCTTGTAGAGGCTCACTGCGACCTCACGAGTCAGTCGGTCTCCGCCGACACAGGCCTTTTCCACATCAGCAACGCGCTGCACGAACCGCTCGTAGCGTTGGGCATAGTCTGCGTTCTGGTAGTCGGTGAGTCGCTTGGTGCGATCCGCCAAGAGACTCAACAACGACGCAGACTTGGGAGGCATGAGCATGACTTTCTCGCCCGAGAGCAGCCCGGCTGCACGACGCACCACGTCGAGATCAAGTGCTGCCTGACGTCCCCAGGCAAACGCTGCCCGGTTCATGCCCACGGCGGCGCCGTTGAGCTCGATGGCCTGCAGCAGTGAAGCCTCTTGCAGAGGAACCCAGCCTTTCTGCCAGGCAAAACCCAACAGGAACACATTGGTGGCCACCGCATCGCCCATGAGGGCAACCGCCAGCTTCGAAGCCTCGAACGACGACACCTCTCCGGTTGCCACGCGCACACGCTCAAGCATCGCATCGGGTGAGGCCTGCCAGTCGGGGTCACGCGTGAAGGTGCCCGTGGGTGCCACGTCGGTGTTCATCACCGCATGGGTGCGCCCGAACGTCATGGACGCCAGCGCATCCCCAGCGGCACCCACCATCAGGTCGCATCCGAGCACCAGATCCGCTTGACCACGGGCCACCCGCGCCGCGTGCAGCTGGGCGGGGTCCGCCGCCAATCGCACATGGGACATGACCGCCCCACCCTTCTGCGCCAGGCCAGCCATGTCGAGCACCAGCACACCCTTTCCCTCCAGATGCGCGGCCATGCCCATGAGCGCACCGATCGTCACAACACCTGTGCCACCGACCCCGGCCACCAGAACATTCCAGGGACGTGCCAACCCAGGCAGAAGCGGGTGCGGAAGACCCATGGGCGGCGCGACGCGGTCGCGCTGAGGCTTTCTCAGCTGCGCGCCTTCAAGCACCACAAAACTGGGACAAAAACCGCGCACGCACGAGAAATCCTTGTTGCAACCGCTCTGATCGATCTCGCGCTTGCGGCCCAGCGGCGTCTCCAGTGGAAGGATGGAAACGCAGTTGGATTGCACGCCGCAGTCGCCACAACCTTCACACACGGCTTCGTTGATGACAACTCGACGAGCGGGATCCACCAAGGTCTTCTTCTTGCGTCGACGGCGCTTCTCCGCTGCGCAGGTCTGCGCATAGACGATCACCGAGACCCCTTTGACCTCGCGCAACTGGCGCTGGAGCGCGTCCATGGTGTCCCGGTGGGACACCTGCACGCCTTTCGGAAAATCTTCCAGCGCCTGGAAGTCCTCTGGCTCATCGCTCACGAGGTGCAGTTCTTTCACACCCTCGGCAGCCAGCTGCCGCAGCAACTGCGACACCGACGGTGCGCCTTCGACCGGCTGCCCACCCGTCATGGCCACGGCGTCATTGACCAGCAGCTTGTAAGTGATGTTCACACCCGCGGCCACCGAGGCCCGAATGGCGAGAGACCCCGAATGCATGTAGGTGCCATCACCCAGGTTGGCGAACACATGGGGCGTGTCTGTGTAGGGCGCCTGCCCGATCCATGGGACCCCTTCACCACCCATCTGGCTGAACGTCTCCGTTCGGCGATCCATCCACATCGACATGTAATGACAGCCGATACCGGCCAGCGCGCGCGAGCCTTCGGGCACCTGGGTGCTGGTGTTGTGCGGGCAGCCAGAGCAGAAATACGGCAACCGTTGTTGCAAGGAGGCGTCCGTCTTGGTCTGGGTCGCTGCCACCGCATGGCGCTCGATCCACCCTTGCACCGAGGCAGGAAGCGCGTCATGACCGAACACCTTGGCCATGCGTGCCGCGATCACATCGGCGATACCGGCGGGTGTGAGCTCGCCGTTGGGTGACAGCAAAATCCCGCTGCTCGGGACCTGCACCCATTCACCCGATTCATCGTACTTGCCAACAACACGGGGACGGTGCGGCTCGTTGTAGAGGTGCTCCTTGATCTGGTACTCCAGCACCTGGCGCTTTTCTTCCACCACCAATATCTCGTCCAGACCCCGCGCGAACTCCACCACACAGGTCGGCTCCAGCGGCCAGACGACACCGATCTTGAGCAGACGCAGGCCCAGCGCTTGCGCCCCCGATTCGTCAAGGCCCAACAACGCCAAAGCCTCGCGCACGTCCAGGTAGCTCTTGCCGGTGGTGCAGATGCCCAGGCGCGCGTCGGGGGCCGCCCAGTCTTGGCGGTTGAGCTTGTTCAAGCGCACATATTCGAGCAAGGCGTACAGACGCTCGCGCTGAAGCCGGTTCTCCTGCTCCAGCGGCGGGTCGGGCCACCGGATCGAAAATCCGTCGGCGGGAATCGGATAGGACTCGGGAATCTTGATCTCGACCGACATCGGATCGATCTCAAAAGACGAGGAGGACTCGACCGTGTCACTGATGACCTTGAAGCCCACCCAGCATCCCGAATAGCGCGACATGGCGTACCCGTGAAGCCCGAATTCGATGAACTCACGCACACCCGACGGGTGCAGCACCGGGATCATGGCCGCAATGAATGCGTGCTCGCTCTGGTGCGGCAAGCTGGATGACTTGCACGCGTGATCATCCCCGGCCACCAGCAACACGCCTCCGTGTCGGGCACCGCCCGCGATGTTGCCGTGCTTGAACACGTCGCCACTGCGGTCCACGCCCGGCCCCTTGCCGTACCAGAGGGCAAACACACCATCAACCCGAGCTTTGGGGTCCAGGCTCACCATCTGTGTGCCCCAGACCGAGGTTGCCGCCAACTCCTCGTTCAGCCCGGGCTGAAACCGCACCTTGTGCTGCTCCAGAAGTTGTCGGTTCTTCCAGAGCTCCTGATCGACGGCGCCCAGTGGGGACCCGCGATACCCGGACACGAAGCCTTCCGTGTTGAGCCCAGCGGCCTCATCTCGAGCCTTCTGCGCCAGCAGCAACCGAACCAGAGCTTGCGTGCCATTCATGTAGACGCGGCCAGAGGGCAGCTCGTATTTGTCCGAAAGAGCGACGGCGTGGGTCATGAAGGCGTCTCCTGCCGCTCACGCGGCCAATTAGTTATACATTTTTGTTGATTGTGTACATTTTTTATGCCATAGTCGAATTCAATTTTTGAACCCCAGCTATTGGTTTTTCCGATGCCAACAACGCTTCCAGCGCTGCCACGCTTCACACTGCGTCAGTTGCACTACTTCGTGGCCGTGGCTCGTTGCGGGCAAATCTCGGCTGCCGCCACTGAAGTCGGCTTGTCGCAATCGGCCATGACCCTGGCCATCGCCGACCTGGAACAAGCCGTGGGCACGGCGCTGCTGGAAAGAGGACGGCAGGGCGTGACGCTCACCCATCAAGGGCAAGGCTTCCTGCAACACGCCGAATCGGTCTTGCGCATGGCCAACGAAGCCTTCCGCTTCCCCTTTCGCGGACGTGATCTCGAAGGCAAGCTCGAACTGGCAGCCACCTACACGGTCCTGGGCTACTTCCTGCTGCCCGCCCTCGC
>JAZKHH010000080.1:0-9555 GCA_040385465.1 Pseudomonadota bacterium
AGCGCCGGTGCACTGGTCGTGCTCGCGGAAGACGGCACGCCGCTGCGCACCTGGCCCAGCGCTGACGGCGCGCTGCGCCAGCCCACCACGCTCGCCGCCGTCTCGCCGCATTACCTTGAGGCCTTGCAGACGTACGAGGATCGCTGGTTTCGCTGGCACCCCGGGTTGAACCCGCTGGCCATGGTGCGGGCGAGCTGGCAATGGGGCAGGGAAGGGCGCATCGTCTCCGGGGGCTCGACCCTCACCATGCAAGTCGCGCGCATTCTCGAGCCCCCCGCCCACTCCCGCACCTGGCGCGCCAAGCTGCGCCAGATGGCGCGTGCCGTGCAGCTGGAACTGCACCTCAGCAAAGACGAGATCCTGACGCTCTACCTGAACAACGCCCCGATGGGCGGGCAGGTCGAGGGCGTCGAGATGGCCAGCCGCGCCTACCTTGGCAAGTCGGCGCGCTCGCTGAGCCCGGCCGAAGCGGCCCTGCTGGTGGCCTTGCCGCAGGCGCCCTCGCGGCTGCGCCCCGACCGCGCACCCGGCTTGGCCCAGGCCGCCCGCGACAAGGTGCTCACCCGCATGCAGACCCTGGGCACCTGGGACGCTGCCACCGTCGCCGACGCCAAGCTCGAGCGCGTGTTCGCACCCCCGCTGCGCGCCAACTGGCTGGCGCCGCTGGCCGCCGAACGCCTGCGCCGCGAGCATCCCAAGCGACCACGCGACGGCCCAGCGGCACCGCAGGTGCTGCGCTCCACGCTCGACCCCGGCGTGCAGACCCGGCTCGAACAAATCCTGCTCGACCGCCTCCCGCGCCTGCCCGATCAGGTCTCCATCGCCGCGCTGGTGGTGGACAACGAGACCCTGGCGGTGCGCGGCTATGCAGGCTCGGCCGATTACACCGACAGCGCCCGCTCGGCCTACGTCGACATGGTGCGTGCGGTGCGCTCGCCCGGCTCCACCCTCAAACCCTTCCTGTACGCCTTGGCCCTGGACGACGGGCTGGTGCACTCTGAGAGCCTGTTGATCGACGCGCCGCAGAACTTCGGCGGCTACGCCCCAGGCAATTTCCAGGCGGCCTTCAGCGGCCCCGTCAGCCTCAGCGACGCGCTCCAGCGCTCGCTCAACGTGCCCGCCGTCGACCTGCTGGAGCGCATGGGCCCCGAGCGCTTCAGTGCCCACCTGCGCAATGCCGGCCTGCGTCTGCGCATGCAGCAGGGCGCGCAGCCCAACCTGAGCCTGATCTTGGGCGGCGCCGGCACCACGCTCGAAGAACTGGTCGGCGCCTACACCGCGCTGGCCCGTGACGGCGTGGCCGGCCAGCCGCGCTTGAGCCCCGATGCGCCCACCGTTGACACAAAGTTGATGAGCCCCGGCGCCGCCTTCATCGTGCGTGAGATTCTGGAAAACGGCGGACGGCCTGATTCCCCTTTCCGTGAATCGGCCACCCGCGTGGCCTGGAAAACCGGCACCAGTTTCGGCTTTCGCGACGCCTGGGCCGTCGGCGTGACCGACCGCTACACCGTCGGCGTGTGGGTCGGCCGACCCGACGGCACGCCCAACCCCGGCTACTTCGGTGCCAACACCGCAGCCCCCTTGGTCAAGGACATCCTCGCCGGCCTCGGCAACACCACCACCAAGCCCCGCACCCCTCCGGCGAGCGTGCGCCCGGTCGAAATCTGCTGGCCGCTTGGCCTCGCCGCCGATCAAACCGACCCGGCCGACTGCCGCGTGCGCCGCACCGCCTGGGCGCTCGACGGCGCCGTCCCCCCGACCTTGCCCGACCGCGTGCGCAGTGGCGGTTTGCAGGAGACCGCCTGGCTGACCCCGGCGGTCGGCGGACAAGGCGCCCAGCGTTTGCGCCCTGGTTGCGCCCCTCCCGCCCAAGCCAGCGCCGAGTCACAGACCTACGCCCGCTGGCCCGCTTTGCTGGACCCGTGGATCGAGGGCACCCTGCGCAGCGACGTCGAGCGCCTGCCCGTGGCCAACGCCTGCGCTGGCAGCGACAACAGCGCACGGCGCGCCCTGCGCATCACCGGCATTGAGAAGGGCAGCATCCTGCGGCCCACGCCGGGCCGCCGGGTGCTGCAAGTGGACGTGCGCGCGGTCGGCACCAAGGACAGCGTGGTCTGGCTGCTCAACGGTGTCTCGGTCGGCGTCACGCAGCACACCCAACCCACCTTGCGCTTGAGCTTGTCACAGCCTGGCGAGCACGCGCTGACAGCACTGGACACCCAGGGGCGCTACGAGCGGGTGACGTTCAGCGTGCGGTGACGCCGCCTGCGTGGCCGGTGTCGCAAAGCCATGGCTTCCGTGCACACGGCAAAATAGAGGGTTGTCTCCAAGGAATCACCATGTCCAAAACCCACGCGTTGCAGCTGACACCCATTGCCGGCGACGGCCGCGCGCCCCTGACGCCGGAGCAAAAGCGCTTCAACACCTTGGTGCGCCAGATCGAAATGTCGCGCCAGGCCGCCGCCACGTGGGAGGCGCAGGTTGCCGAGTGCGAAAAAGTCCACGTCGAGCGCCTGGCACCGATGGAAGACGCCCTCATGGCCGCCCAGCGCACGTGGGTGTTGGCGTTGGACACGCTGTTCGACCAGCCAGGCTGGCGCCCCGGCGAGGCCCGCACCTTGAGCGAGTTGATCAGCGAGACCGGAAGCTGTCTGCTCGAAGCCAACGACGACGATGAAGCGCTCAAGGCGCTGTTTCTGAAGCATGCGGGCGTGGCGTTCGACGCGGGCCGCCGGGACGAGCCGCCAGAAGGCGGCTCAGACGAGAACGAAGCGCTTGACGACACCCTGCCGCCACCGGCCGCTGGGCCGCGCAATGCGGCCGAACAGCGGCGCCATGCCGAGGCTCAGCAGGCCCAGCAGTCGCAACGCGACATCTTCAGGAAGCTGGCCAGCGCCTTGCACCCCGACCGCGAAACCGACGCCCAGAGCCGCGCCGTGAAGACCGCGTTGATGCAGAAGGTCAACCAGGCGCACGCGGCCAACGACCTGTTGGGCTTGCTGGATCTTCAACTGCAGATCCAGCAGATCGACGCAGCCGCCCTTGCGGGTGCGGGTGCCCTGCGCTTGAAGTCTTACAACAAGGTGCTCGCCGAACAGCTCACCCAGGCGCGTGCAGAGGTCACCGACGTCGAAATGAATTTCCGCCACCTGTTCGGCGTGCCGTCAGAGGTCAAGCTGAAGCCCGACCAGCTGGGCTCGGTGATTGAGCAGCGACAGCGGGAACTGAAAGCCGACCTGAACCTCGTGACGCGTGAAACCCGCCTCTTCGACGATCCGGCGGCGGCCAAACGCTGGCTGAAGACACAACGCCTGGCCACGCAGCGAGCGGGATTCAACTTCAAGTTCGATTGACCAGGGCGCGGCAACGCCTGGCCGTGACTTCACCACGGCCCTCCGCCGCAGAGCGCGTTTTCGAGACCTTCGACAGAAATCGTGGAGGTACTCCGGCCGCGAGGCCGCCGACAATGTGAGCCCGAGTTTTTAAAGTTGAAAGTGAAAACCATGACGTTGAGAATGCCCTGGAGCTTGTCACTGGCCGTTGCCCCTTTGTTGCTCACTGGCTGCGCGGCCTTCAGTCCGAGCTTGCCGAAGACGGAGCTTCCGTCTGCCGGTGATGCCTACCTCTATGGGCGGTTTTCCATGGAAGCCCCCAAGGCCGCCTTGAGTTTCGCCGGACACCAGACCATGGGATTCGCGTTCCAGTGCAGCTCCGGTCAATACGTTCTCGTCAAATTCAAGGTCGACGCGCCTTTGCAGCTGTTGAAGGTGTCTCCGGCGTCAAAATGCACCTTCCAAGAGCTGATCTACACCGACGCGGACGGCAACATCAAGTCTCGAAAGCCAGCACCCGCGCAGCTGGCCAAAGAGATCGACTTCCAGCCCGGCAAAGCGCACTACCTGGGTGATTACTTCGCCGCCAGCACCACGCATGTTTCCGGCAACATGATCAACCGGCAATGGGAAATCAAGCGCATTCGGGACGACTATGAAGTCACCACCGAAGAAATGAAAAAAGAATATTCCGCGTTCGACAGGGTGCCGACCGAGAAAAAGCTGCTTGGACGCTAGGGCACCTGCAAGCGCTGCAGCAGCTCCGGCACGGGGTAGCCATCCGCCGGCAGCCCGATGGTGCGTTGAAAGCGCCGCAGTCCCGCGCTGGTGGCGGGCCCCAGCAGACCGTCGACGGCGCCCGCGTCGAACCCGCGCTGGTTCAACGCCGTCTGCAGCGCCAGCACCTGCTGGCGGGTGAGGGCCGGCAGCTCACGCGGCCACCGGGCTTGAACGCCAGGCCCCCGGTCAATGCCCTGCGCCAGCAGACTGACACCGAGCGCATAGCTGTTGGAGTTGTTGTAGCGCAGGATGGCGCGGAAATTGGAACCGATCAGAAAGGCCGGACCACGGGCGCCCGCGGGCAGCAGGATCTCCGCGTCCGGGAACGCCGGCAAGGCGGCGCCGTCCATGGCCTGCAGCCCTTCGGCCGCCCACTGGGTGCTCGACTGCCGCACCTCGGACTGGGCCCGGCCGTGGTCAAAGCCGGCCGGCAGGCGCACCTCGGTTCCCCAGCGTTGCCCGGCCTGCCATCCAGAGTGGCGCAGGAAATTGGCGGTCGACGGCAGCACGTCGGCCATGCTGCCCCAGAGGTCGCGCCGGCCATCGCCGTCGCCATCCACCGCATGGGCCAAGAACACCGACGGCAGGAACTGGGTTTGCCCCATCGCGCCGGCCCAGGAGCCCACCATGCGCGCCCGGTCAATGTCGCCGCTTTGAAGGATTTTCAGCGCCGCGAGCAGCTGTCCGCGCGCCCAGTCTTCGCGCCGGCCCTCGAAACCCAGCGTGGCCAGGGCGTCTGGGATCGGAATGTTGCCGTAATTGGCGCCATAGTCGCTCTCCATGCCCCAGATGGCCACGAGGATGCTGGCCGGAACGCCGTAGCGCGTGGCCGCTGCCTCGGCCAAGGCACGCACCTCGCCCAGCTTCTTTTGACCCAGGGCCACGCGCGAGGGCGTCACCGCCCGGTCGAGGTAATCCCAGACGGTTTTGAGCAGCTCGGGTTGCGCCCGGTCGGCCTCGACGACCTGCGGCAGGTACCGCACCTCGTCGAGCGCGCTGCGCAGCGTGGCCTCGTCCACGCCCGCCTGGCGTGCCGTGGCACGGAAGTCCGCCACCCAGCGTGCAAAGCGTTCTGAGGTCGTCGCCCCTTCTGCCGCCGCTGGGGCAGCGGGCGAGGAGGAGGGCGGCGGAATGGGGCGGGTTGACGGCGGCACCGACACCGGCGCGGACGCCAAGGATGAGGCTGGCGATGAGGGGGGAGACGGTGCCGCCGCCGGCGGAGCCGCGGCACAGCCCACCAGGACGGCGAGGGCCAACGTCGTCAACGCCAGCGGGCCGCGGCTGGGGGAGGACACAGAACGAAGACGAGGAGGAAAAAGAGTGGGGTGCATTCCCGTGGCGCTCACCTGGGGTGTCGGTCTTGACCACTGTAGCGCAGGCCCGCCTTGAAGGGCCAACGCTCTGGGCAATGGCCACAGGGCGCCTTGCACCGCAAAGCCGCCTGCGCCGTTCCATCAAAACGGGTACCGAGCTTTGATGGGTGCCCGGTTTTGCCCCACATCCGCCGTCATTGGCAACCTTGCCAGTTGATTGCTGGTGTCTGCAGGCAAACCGTGTGGGCGCGTGACCGCCGAAGGCCACGCGCAAAGCCAATGCTTTTCAGCCAAAGGCTACAGGTCGATGTCGACCCACACCGCCGCATGGTCCGAGCCTGCGTTTTGCGGTTGGTCCAGCTCGTCGTAAACCTCCCAACGCGGAGGTCGGGTTCCAGGCCACATGCCTTTTCGCCAGACCCCGCCCGCTTGAATCTTGTCGAACAGCGCGGGCGAGAGCAACACGTAGTCGATCTTGTTCGACAAGCCGCAGGAACCATAGGTGCCCGGGTAGCCGCCATCGTCGAATGCAGGGTGTTCAAAAGCGTCCTTCAGGTTGGTGCCTTTGAGCAGTGGTGCCAACGCCGCGCTGCTCGGCGTGTCGTTGAGGTCGCCCACGATGGCAATGTGCCGCTCGTGCCGAGCCAACCTTTCGTAGATGGACCGCACGTGCTCGGCTTGCAGCTGCCGTCGGGCATTGGACGTCGCCTGGCTACCGTACCCTTTGCTTTTGAAGTGATTGACCAACACGATCAAACGTTCGCCCGAAGGCAACATGACTTCAAATTCCGGGCAATCTCTGGAGAACACCAGTTGACCATCGGCCGCCCTGTCGTCAACGTGGCTGCGCAGCCTGCCAATGGGCAGCTCCTTGCCCGTCAGCAAGCCCACATCGATGCCGCGCGCGTCGTTTCCGTCGATCAGCATGACATGGGCGTAAGGCGTGATGGACAAGGTGCCGACAATGTCGGTGTTGAAGCTGACCAAGGCCGGCCGGCTTTCAGCCTCGATCACCGCCAGCACGTCCGCTTGCAAGTCGATCATCACACGGGCCGTGTTGCGCATGGCCTGCTCGTCAACGGGCTCGGTGATCAGCTCCAAAGAGCCGGACCAATCCGCACGGCCCGCGGCCACGATGTCCAAGCCACCACTCCGAGGCCGCTTCACCAAGTTGCCGCGGTTTTGTCGCAGCATCACCAAAGGGCCCATGTCGGATTTTTCCAAGCCCAGTTCTACAAACAGCTTCACCATGCGGCGCTTTGCCGCCACCCCATAGGCCTTCTCACCCAGCAACGAGCTGAGCGTGGCAAACCGCTCAAGCGTCGGTTTGCCTTGCGCCCAATCCGTCGCGTTCATCACCTTGGCACGGTTGAAAAGGTTCTCGACGTTGTAGCTGGCAAGCCGCATGATTCCGCCCTTCTCAAGACCCCTTCACTGTTGGGCGGGTGTGTGACAGGATCATGAAAAGAGCTTGCTGCGCCAGGTTGACAGGCCCGCCCTGCCGGCCATGGACACCCCCTGCCGCGCTCACCGGCTTGCCGGATGGGCGTGCCGCTGATGGTGCTGTCTGAGAAGGTCTTTGCCGTAGTCGTTGCCGTTGGGGGTCCTCACGATGGTGTGAATGTGTTCCCTGGTGGGCTTTCCCTTTTCCGCATTGGGAAGCGCGATCGGCGCCTGATGATCGAACTCGATCAGAATCACCGGACTCTGAATTCGATAATAGAAGAGGCTGTCGACCTCGGTGCCACCGATCCAGGCGAAGTGGGTGTCGGCCAGATGCCGCCTGACTTCCGCCATTTTCACCGCCGCGTGTTCCTCGCGCATGTTCCCGACATGCACGGCAATCAGATCGATCAACCGCTTCTGCTGGGTCACCGTCAGCTGATCGGCACGAAGGCCTGCGTAGTCCAGAACCAGGTTGTCCTTGAACGCTTCAGCAAGGTTGTTGGCGCCCGCCTTGTTTGAACCGATGATCGCCGCCTTGCGCCGACGTTCATCCAAAGACCGAATCAATGCCAGTCCCATGTCCTGCTCGGGCTGCAGCACGGTCGTGCCGCGGTGTTTCCCGGCACTCGCCGACACAGGCTCCGACCCCATGAAGGTGGGTGTCATGACCACTTGGTCACGCAGAACGAAGAAGTTGATCACCAGGTGGTGCCCGTCCAGCTGCCAACCCCAAGGCTGATCGGAGGAGGGCGTTCCCATCACGGTCAGGTGGTAGTGCGCCTCGCCATACTCGTCAAACTTTCCCGTCAGCTCACCCAGGGTGTGGTTGAGCCGCATGATGTCCTGCGATTGTTGGAGTCCTTTCGCGCTGAGTGAAGCCCGCATCATGTGGATCGCCGCTGCGCGCTGTTCGGCGGTAAGTTCGCCAAAATTAACGCCCTGGCGAACATAGAAGTGAGGATTCATCCATTTCCGCCACTCGATGTCGTCGACCGGAAAAGTGGTTTTCGCTCGCTGTTCAGGTTCGAGGGACACGAGAAATGCAGCAGCAGCTTCGCGGATGGGTGCCGTGGTGACACCCGTCGACCCGATCTTGAACAGGTCGGCGATGACTTCTCCATCGCTCGTCACCCCACGAAACGGCTCGCTGAGGCCGCGTGCCTCCGCTTCGAGCGATCGTCGCCGGTCGTTGTCTGCTCGCGCTGCAGCAGGTAGGTTCTGCTGAAGCGCTTGAGCGCAGGCACCACCGACAAGCGACGAGAGGAGCACCACCGAGAAGAGGCTTCGCAGGTGGCGGGTGCAGTGGGCGTGTCGTTTCATCAGGGTCTCAGACCGTTGGATCGCGCGCTGTCTTGTCCCAAAGGGGGGCAGCGCCCAGAGGCCCCATGCCACCTGCGTTGGCGACAAAGTCGTCGTGTGCGGTGGAACCCAGTGGCAAATGCCCGCAGCCCTGGTTCACGCGCCGTTGAGTGCGGTCGTTCATGGCTGTCCAAGCACGAGCACTTCGTGAACGTCCGTCGCCGTGTTCCCGCCTGCACGCAGCGCCCCGCCGAACACGTGGATCTTGTTTCCAACGGTGGCGGCACCCAGCCCGTGGCGTGGCGTCGGCAGTGGGGGCAACGCACTCCAGCGGTCGGCCGCGGGGTCGTAGACCCAACTGTCGCCGAACACCTTTTGCTCAGGCACCCACTGCTCGCCGCCAAAGACATACAACTTGCCGCCGTGAGCCGACGCTGCCAAGCCACCTTGAGCTTGCGGCATGGGCGCTCGAGAGGTCCATCGCCCTGTGGAAGGATTGAATACCTCCAACGCGGCGACATTCACTTGCCGCAGGCTGCCGTCCGGCTGCCTGATGGCCTGCCGACCGCCCACCACGAACAGCTGGCCATCGATGACCGCGGAGGCGGCGCTGTTGCGCGCGGTCGGCGCAGGTTCCAGGCGCGACCAACGCCCGGCACGCGGGTCGAACACCTCCGTCACGGCGGTGTCCTCATGGTCATTGAAGTGGCTGGCTTCTGGGTTCGCACGCACCCGTCCCCCGACCACATAAATTTTTCCTTGGACTGCGGCCACGACGCCCTCAGCGCGTGGCGCGTGCAACGCCACGCCCATGTGCCACCGGTCGAGCTGCGGGTCGTAAATGAACACGTCGGCTTGCGCCTGCCAGCGGGGAAAGCCGCCGCTGAATCCTCCCACGCCGTAGAGGAGACCCCCTTCAGCGGCCAGCGCGATGTGGTGCCGTGCTTGAGGCAAGGAGGCCAAGTGGGTCCAGCGGTCCTCAGCGGCGTCATACGCTTCAAAATGGGCGGAGTAACCGGTGCTCGGATTGAGAAGCCCTCCAGCGACATAGATGCGCCCGTTCAAAACCTCGGGATAAAGTTCCTGTCGCGCAACACCCGCGGGTGCTGCTCGTGTCCAAGCTGGCGGCTGCTGAGCCCCGACCGGGGCCGCGGCGACGGCCAGTGTGGCTGCTGTGATGGAGGTGGCCAGGCAACGCAGCCAGGGTGAAAGGGTGAACATGCGTTTGATTCCAGAAGAGGGAGTGAGGTCATCCTAGGTGCCCCACTGCGCCGCGACTAGCTGAACAATTGTGGATGGGCTGTTAAGCTGAGGTTAACAATGCGCTCGCACCTTCCCGACCTGGAGCTCTTCGCGGCGGTTGCTCGCCTCAGCAGTTTCACGCG
>JAZKHH010000081.1:0-2288 GCA_040385465.1 Pseudomonadota bacterium
TGCTGGTGGAGATCCAGGCCCTGGTCGACAGCGGCGGGCCCAGCCCGCGCCGCCTCAGCGTCGGCCTCGACCGCGATCGCCTGGCCATGATGCTGGCGGTGCTGCACCGCCATGCCGGCGTGGCCTGCCTGGACCAGGACGTGTTCGTCAACGCCGTGGGCGGCGTGCGCATCAGTGAGCCGGCGGCCGACCTGGCGGTGATGCTCTCCATCCACAGCAGCCTGCGCGGCAAGGCGCTGCCCCGCGGCTTCATCGCCTTTGGCGAAGTCGGGCTGGCCGGCGAGATCCGCCCGGCGCCGCGCGGCCAGGAGCGGCTGCGCGAGGCGGCCAAGCTCGGCTTCAGCGTGGCCATGGTGCCCAAGGCCAACGCACCGAAAAAACCCATCGAGGGCCTGACCCTGCATTTGGTCGACCGCATCGAGCAGGCCATGGACCTGGTGCGCAGCCTGTGATGCCCAGCGTGGTCGTGGCTGGCAGACCGCGCGGGCTGACCAACGCTGCGAAGGGCTCGGCGTGGTCGCCCACGGCATGCTGGCACCGTTCGACGTCTTGGCCGTTGCTGGCGTCTTGCATCCAGTTCTCACCAACGTTTTCATGACCCTCGACCACAAGGAACCCCTGCCATGAAGACTGGCCTGACCGATGCCACGCTCCCTTTGGGCTGGCGCCGCACCCTCGTCTACCTCGCCTGGGTGCTGACCATGGCGGTGTTCTTCGCCGAAGTCGAGATCCAAATCGAGGGGCCGGCGGGCTGGGCCGCGCAGTTGCCCACCTGGCGCATCGAGCAGCACTGGCTGCTCGACATCTTTTGGGGCGGGCGGCCGATGACGGGCTACCACGCCTGGGTGTTCAGCTTCATGGCGCTGGCTTTCTTCGCCCCCCTGGCCTTCAACGGCCGCTGGGTCTGGCGCGAGGCGGTGCTGGCGCTGGCGGGGCTGGCGCTGTTCTGGATCGTCGAAGATTTCCTGTGGTTCGTGCTGAACCCGGCGTTCGGGCTGGCCCGCTTCGATCCGCAGCACGTGCCCTGGCACAAGCACTGGTTCCTGGGGGCACCGACCGACTATTGGGTCGGCTTGTTGGGCACCGCTGCCTTGGTGACGATCGTCAACCGCCGCTGGCGGCGTCGCGCAACGTAAAATCCGCGCTTGACTCAAAACCTTGGAGACCTGCCATGTCGATGGCCGACCGCGACGGAAAGATCTGGATGGATGGCACGATGGTCGACTGGCGTGACGCCAAGATCCACGTCCTGAGCCACACCTTGCATTACGGCTGCGGGGCCTTTGAAGGCGTGCGCGCCTACCAGACCGACAAGGGCGCGGCCATCTTCCGCCTGCGCGAGCACACCGAGCGGCTGTTCAACAGCGCCAAGATCCTGCGCATGAAGATCCCCTTCAGCCTGGAGACCGTCGTGCAGGCCCAGCGCGATGTGGTGCGCGAGAACAAGCTGCAAAGCGGCTACATCCGCCCGCTGGCCTGGATCGGCTCCGAGAAGATGGGCGTCTCGCCCAAGGGCAACCAGATCCACCTGATGGTGGCCGCCTGGACTTGGGGCGCCTACCTGGGTGAAGAGGGCCTCAAGCGCGGCATCCGCGTCAAGACCAGCAGCTACACCCGCCACCACGTCAACATCACCATGACGCAGGCCAAGGCGGTCAGCAACTACACGAATTCGATCCTGGCCAACATGGAAGCCACCGACGACGGCTACGACGAAGCCCTGCTGCTCGACGCCTCCGGCTTCGTCAGCGAAGGCGCCGGCGAGAACCTCTTTGTGATCAAGAACGGCGTGGTCTACACCCCCGATCTGTCGGCCGGTGCGCTCAACGGCATCACCCGCAACACCATCTTTTCGATCTGTGCCGACCTGGGCCTGAAGGTGGTGGAAAAGCGCATCACCCGCGACGAGGTCTACATCTGCGACGAGGCGTTCTTCACCGGCACCGCCGCCGAAGTCACCCCCATCCGTGAGCTCGACCGCCTGACCCTGGGTGAGGGCGCGCGCGGCCCAATCACCGAAAAAATCCAGGCCGCCTTCTTCGACATCGTCAACGGCCGCAACCCGAAATACGCCGAGTGGTTGACGCTCGTCTGACCTTGCCTTGCCTTGCCTGCCTGCCTGCCATGAGCACCCAACACGTCGACCCCATTGAAGTGACCGCCAACGAGCTGCAAGGCCCCGGCGTGGTCGCCTGTCCGAATCCGAAAATGCGTTTGTGGAGCACCCACCCCAAGGTGTTCATCGACGTGACCACCACCGGCGAAGGCATCTGCCCGTACTGCAGCAC
>JAZKHH010000082.1:0-24714 GCA_040385465.1 Pseudomonadota bacterium
CAGTTCATGGAGCGGCTGCAACGCGTGGCGCACGATTTTTCGCAGCAGCATTTGGCCGACCAGAAGCTGCCCGCCAAAGACCGGGACGGCTACACCCTCTTGCTCGGCATTCGGCGCTGGGAATTCGAGGCCTTCACCCGGCTGCGGCGGACCCCGACGTGACAGGGGCTGCCGCACCGATCTGCAAACGCCCGGCATAGCCGGTCATCTCGAGGTAGCCGTGCCCGATCACGCGGCCGGCACTGTCCACGCATTCGCTCAGGCCTTCCCAGTAGATGGAGCCGGTGCTTTGGCGGCTGTCGAGCTCCTGGTCGTCGAGCAGGGCCCGTACTTCGAAATCGCCCACCGGTGTGTGCACCTGAAAGCTCACCGGATAGCGGGCCTGCGAGCGCGGACTGTGCCAGTGGCTCTGCGGTGTGAAGCGCACGTCCTGCGGGCCGAAATCGCGCACCGCGGCACCGGCTGGGCGCCAGCTCCCACCCGCCCACAAGGCGGTGCCATCGGCCTGCCGCAGGCGGAAGGCCGTCAAGGCGCTGCCGTCTTCCAGGTTCATGCCGATCCAGTCCCAGCCCACCGCCCGCTCGTCCAACAGGCCATTGCTCCATTCGTGATCCAGCCAGGCCCGGCCACTGACCTCCTGGCGTTGGCCGTCGACCGTCAGGGCGCCTTGCACCGCCAGTTGCGGCTGGCTGTAATAGTGGCTGGCCTGGGCCGCTTGCGGTCCCTTGCGCGAATAGCCGGCCTGCCCCTGCAGCAGCACCGGTTGGGTGGCGCGCAGGCTCAGCTCAAAGCCAAAGCGGGCGGTCTCGCTGTGCAGCCGCGTCTGGTAAAGGCTCAAGCCCTGCGGCACGTCTTCGCGGTGCAGCTGCCAATCGGCCAGGCGCAGCCCGGTGTCCCCTTCCCGCGCCTGCCCACGCTGGAAGCCTTGGCGTGCGATGCGCTGATCGTGCCGCAGGCGTTTTTGTGACAGATCGGTGATGGCCGCATGGGCAAACAGCAACTGCTCCGCTTGGAAGCGGCTGGCGCTGGCCGCCAGGCCGGTGCGGCTGCGAAAGAACGTCACCTGAAAGCCGAAGACCTGCTGCTGTGGCAACGTGCGCAAAAGACCGGTGGCATACCACCACTCGATCTGCGTGTCGGGGTGGGCGCCAAAGTCCGCCGGGAAGTGCAACGGGCGCCCGGCCCGCACCCCGAGTGCGCCAGGGGCTGCGGCCCATGCCACACTCGATGGCCCCCCCGCCAAGAGCAGCCCGGCGCCCAGCACCCGGTGCACAGCCAGCCGCCGAGACATCACAGAGGTTGCAGCCACAAAACATTCCCCAAAGTTCAGATGACGCATGACAATACCCGATTGACCTGTCCCGTTTGCTGGAGCTGATGCGCCCCATGTCCGACTTCTCATTGCCCGAGCACTTTGACCTGAGCGAGCACTTCGACCACCGCACCCTGACCCAGGCGATGCTGCTCGAGCCCCAGCAAGCCGTGCTGTCTCGCCACATCGAAGGGGAGTTCCTGCAGACCCGACTGCGCGGTGGCGGCACCCAAGCCTACGAGCAGACCATCAGTTTCTACGTCGACCCCCGCACCGGTCTGCACCTGCGCGGCTTGTGCACCTGCTCGATCGGCTTCAACTGCAAACACGTCGCGGCTTCCTTGATGGCCTTTGAGGCCCAGGCTTTGCGCGATGCCCGCGCCTCGGCCGGGCAGGGTGGTGGAGCTGCCACGCCCAGCGCCGCAAGCGGCCAGGTGCCGGCCCAGGCCCGGGCCACGTCGCCCACCAGCCGCGTGTCGGGCGCTGCGGCCGGTCCGGTGATGCCCCGGGTGCTCGAGTTGTGGCTCAGCGACGTCACCGCCGCGGCCAAGACGCTGCCCTCTGCAGAAGCGCCCCGTCAGGCGCCCAACCGCTGCCTGATGTACGTCTTCAGCGCGCAAGGCTTGCGCCTGAAGTTGAATTTTCACTTGGGCCACGTCCGCAAGGGCGGGCAGGTCAGCAGCCACCGGCCGCACTCGCCGTCGCCGATCGACATGCTGCGCAGCCGCCCGGCGTACCTGTCGCCTGCGGACGATGTGCTGCTGGCTGCGCTGCTGCCGTTTTCCATGGACCGGTGGGGCGCCGGCGCTCAACTTCACGGCGCCACGGCGGTGTCGACCGTGGCGCAACTCGCACGCAGCGGGCAGGCGTGGTTTGCGGGCGGCCCGCTGGCGGCCGCGGTGGTCACGTTGGCGGCCTCGATGACGCCGGCGTCTGCCTTGCCGAATCCGCCGGGCCCGCCACTTGAGTGGTCGGATGACACGGTGTCGTTGCGCCTGGCCTGGCGTGCCGACGAACAAGGCCAATGGCGCACGGCGTGGGAAATACAACCCACGCAAGACAGTCTCGGCGCTTCGAATTCAGAGACGGCAGAAGACCCAAGCGCCGAGGCCGGCACCCAGGCGGTGGTGTTGCTGTTGCTGCCAGAGCCGCATGCCTACGACCCGGTGGCCAACCGCTTGCAGCCTGCGCGGCTGAAAGACGTCAACTTGCCCATGCCCGTGCTGGAAACCCTGGCCAGCATGCCGCCGGTGCCCACCGAGGTGCTGCCCGACCTGGTGCGGCGCCTGGAGACCGTGGGCTTGTCGCGTGGCATGGTCATTCCCTTGCCGCAGGAACACGCTCAGGAAGTCCAAGACATCGGCGCCCTGGCGTTGCAGCCGGTGCTGCGCTTGGTCACCTGCCCGAACATGCCCTCGGAGATGTGGCTGGAAGGCCACCAGCGCCCACCGCCGGCCGGCCAGCCCGCCCGCCAAGCCGCGGTGCAGTTGCTGTTCCGTTACCGCTTGCCAGCCGCCGCCCATCGGCCTGCGCGCGACATCGATTTCCACTTTCCCGCCGGGGCTTCCGACGGCATCTTTTTGGACCGGGTGCCGGCCGAGCGCAACGTCCCCTTGACCCGCTTCAGCCGCGACCCAGCCGAGGAAGTGGCCGTCATTGAACGCATCTTCAACCTGCTGCAGCTGCGGCCCTGGAGCCGCGTGGCTGGATGGGCCCTGGAGCGCATGGCGGCCTTGAAAGCCGGCCTGCTGCAATCCGGCCAGCTGCCACCGGCCTTGCAAGACGGGCAGCTGGTCGTGGTGCCGGTGAATCGTGAGCAGTGGCCCCGGTTGCTGAGCGAACAGCTGCCCTTGTTGCAGGCCGAAGGCTGGGCGGTGGAGCGTGACGATGATTTCCCCTACGAGATGTACCAGGCCGATGACTTCGAGATCAACCTTGGCGACGAGCCCGGTGGCGGACAGCACTGGTTTCGGGTCGGCTTGAAGGTCTCGGTGGCTGGCCAACCGGTGGACCTGGTGCCCTTGCTCGTAGGCCTGGTGCAAGCCGGCTGGCTGACGGTGGAAGCGGCGCTGCGCGACCCGCAAGGCGAGGTCTTGCTGCCCTGGCCGCACGATGCCACCTCGGCGCCTGCCGCCTTGCCGGGTCGCACCGCGCCGTTGCGCCGTGAGCGGCTGCTGCGCCTGCCCGTGGCCCGCGTGGCGCCGCTCGTCGCGTGGCTGCGCAGCGTGTACCTGCAGCAGGGCCAAACCCAGATGGGCGAGCTGCCGCGTTTGTCGCGGTTTGAGCTCGGCGCCCTGGAGACGTTTTCGGCCGGCATGCGCGTCAACGCCCCGCCCTCGCTGACCGCCTTGCTCAATCAGCTGCGCCAATTGCGCACCGGTCAGGGCCTGCCGGCGGTGGCCGTGTCACCGCATGTCAACGCCCAGCTGCGCCCCTACCAGCTGGACGGCCTGACCTGGATGGATTTTCTGCGCCGTGCCCAGTTCGGCGGCATCCTGGCCGACGACATGGGCCTGGGCAAGACCTTGCAGACCCTGTCGCTGCTGCAAGGCGAACTCGATGCGGGCCGCCTCGACCGGCCCAGCCTCGTGGTGGTGCCCACCAGCTTGCTGGGCAACTGGCAGGCCGAGGCCCAGCGCTTCACGCCGCAGTTGAAGGTGCTGGTGCTGCACGGCAAGCAGCGGGTTCAGCAGTTCGCCCAGATCACCAAGGTGCACCTGGTGGTGACCAGCTACCCGCTGGCCGTGCGCGACATCACCGTGCTCACCAGCACCGCCTGGCATTACCTGATCCTCGACGAAGCCCAGCGCATCAAGAACAGCCGCAGCCAAGCCGCCATGGTCTTGAAGAGCCTGCAGTCCCAACACCGCCTGTGCCTGTCCGGCACGCCGATCGAGAACCACCTGGGCGAGCTGTGGAGCTTGATGGACTTCGTCAGCCCGGGCCTGTTGGGCCAGGAGGCCCAGTTCCGCGAGCACTACCGCCTGCCCATCGAAAAACGCCAGGACGCGGTGCAGGCCGACAACCTGGCGCGCCGGGTGCGGCCCTTCGTTTTGCGCCGCACCAAGAACGAGGTAGCGCGCGAGCTGCCCGAGAAAACCGAAACCCTGTTGCGTGTGGAGCTTGACGGCACCCAGCGCGACCTTTACGAGACCGTGCGCGCCACCATGGACAAGAAGCTGCGCGACGCCATCGCCCAGCAGGGTTTGGCACGCAGCCACATCGTCGTGCTCGACGCCTTGCTCAAGCTGCGCCAGGTGTGCTGTGACCCGCGCTTGCTGAAGGCCAACGAAACCGCCAAGGGCTTGTCCGACGCCAGCACCTCCGCCAAGCTCGAGCTGCTGCTCGACCTGCTGCCCACCTTGGTGGAAGACGGCCGCCGCATCCTGGTTTTCTCGCAGTTCACCGAGATGCTCGCCTTGATCGAGCCGGAGCTGCAACGCCTGCAGCTTGGCTACCTGAAACTGACCGGCGACACCGTCGACCGTGGCGCCATGGTGGCGGAGTTCCAGGAAGGCAGCGTCCCGATCTTTCTCATCAGCCTGAAAGCGGGCGGTGTCGGGTTGAACCTCACCGCCGCCGACACGGTGATCCTCTACGACCCCTGGTGGAACCCGGCGGTTGAGCAGCAAGCCATTGACCGGGCCTACCGCATCGGGCAGGGCAAGGCCGTCTTTGTCTACAAACTCGTGGCCAGTGGCACGGTGGAAGAAAAGATGCTGGAGCTGCAGGCCCGCAAAGCCGGGTTGGCCGATGCCCTGTTGGGGGGTGTGGCCAGTGACGCCTCACTCACCGCCCAGGATTTCGACGAATTGTTCAAGCCCTTGGGCGGCTGAGCACCCAGCCAGCCCGCCCAAGCGGCTGGCGGGCCATTTCTTCCGTCACTTGGCCCAGCTGTCTTTCAGCGTCGTGGTGCGGTTGAACACCAGGCGCCCCGGCGCGTGGTCCAGGCGGTCGGCCACGAAGTAGCCGTGGCGCTCGAACTGGAACTTGTCGTCGGCGACCGCCTCGGCCAGACTCGGCTCCACAAAGGCCTGCACCACCCGCTTGCTGTGGGGGTTGAGCACGCTGAGGTAATCCCGGCCGCCCGCATCGGGATGGGCCTCGGTGAACAAGCGGTCGTACAGGCGGATTTCCGCGCCCACCCCCCGGCTGACGCTGACCCAGGTGATCACGCCCTTGACCTTGACCGCGTCGGCCCCCGGCGTGCCACTTTTGGTGTCCGGCACCAAGCGCGCCAACACCGCGGTGACCTGGCCATCCGCGTCTTTCTCACAGCCGGTGCACTCGATCACGTAGCCATACTTCAGCCGCGCCTTGCTGCCCGCCACAGCCTGGCCGTTGGCGTCCACCCGCGGTGGGCTGAGCCGGAAGAAGCCTTTGCTGGGCACCTCCATGAAATCTTCACGCTCGATCCACAAGGCCGAGGTGAGGTGGAACTGGCGCTGACCACGCTCCGCTTGCCCCGGGTGCACGGGCGCCTGGCAAGGCTCGGCGTGCGCCTCGCTGCCAAACACCTCGGTGAAATTTTCCAGCTTGAGTTGCAGCGGGTCCAACACCGCACAGGCCCGGGCGGCCTTGACATCCAAATCGTCACGCAAGGCAATTTCCAGGCTGCTGTAATCGATCCAGCTGTCGGCCTTACTGACCCCGATGCGTTCGGCAAACAGCTGCAGCGCCTGCGGCGTGTAGCCGCGGCGCCGCAGGCCGGCGATGGTGGGCAGCCGCGGGTCGTCCCATCCCTCCACGTGGCCGTCGTTCACCAGGCTTTTCAACTTGCGCTTGCTGGTCACCACATAGCTCAGGTTCAGCCGTGCAAACTCGTGTTGGTGAGGCGGCGGCGATTGCAACAGGCCCAGGCGGCACAGGTGGCCCACCAGCCAGTCGTAGAACGGTCGCTGGTCCTCAAACTCGAGCGTGCACAGGCTGTGGGTGATGTTCTCCAGCGCGTCTTCAATGGGGTGGGCGAAGGTGTACATCGGGTAGATGCACCAGGCGTCACCGGTGTTGTGGTGGGTGGCGCGGCGGATGCGGTAGATCGCCGGATCGCGCAAATTCAAGTTTGGGTGGGCCATGTCGATCTTCGCGCGCAACACGGCCGCCCCATCGGCCAGCTCGCCGGCGCGCATCTGCTGAAACCGTGCCAGGTTCTCAGCCGGTGTGCGGGCCCTGAAAGGGCTGGCGGTGCCGGGGGTGTTGAAGTCGCCGCGGTTGGCCCGCATGTCGTCCGCGCTTTGCTCGTCGACATAGGCCAAGCCGTCCCCGATCAAGGCTTCGGCCGCCTGGGCCATGAAGCCGAAGTAGTTGCTCGCAAAGTACAAGTGCTCCACCGGTTGGCCGCTGAGCTCGGACGTCCAGCTGAAACCCAGCCACCGCACCGCGTCAACGATCGCGTCCACGTAGGCCTGCTCTTCTTTTTCCGGGTTGGTGTCGTCAAAGCGCAGGTGGCAAACGCCGCCGTAGTCTTTGGCCAGACCAAAATTCAGGCAGATGCTTTTGGCATGACCAATGTGCAAATAGCCGTTCGGCTCGGGTGGAAAACGGGTCCGGATCCGGGCCGGGTCCACAGCGCCCTGGGCGTGGTGCGCCCGGTCGCCGGGCGTGCCGGCAAAGTGCCGCTGGGCATAAGTCCCCTGAGCCAGGTCTTTTTCGATGATCTGGCGTAAAAAGTGGCTGGGCTTGGACTCGCTGGACGGCGCTGGAGAATGGGTCATGGGAAAGGAAAGACGGCCCGGCATCAGGCCCGTTAAGATGGAGGCCTGATTCTATCGATCGGGTGGGCCTCCGACCCCGGTAACGAACGCTCACACCTGCGTGGCGAGTTGTCTGTCAACCGATCGGTAGGGGCCAGGCGTTATGGTCAGGTGCAACGTTGATGCGCACACAAGGAGACTTTGATGAAGAAAGTGTTTTTGGCTACTTTGGCGGTTGTCGCGACATTGAGCGCGGGTGCCGCGCACGCGGACCGGGTGCACTGGTCGGTGGGCATCAGCGCACCCCATGTGGGCACCGTCATCTCGAACGCGCCTGTGTACCACGCGCCAGCTCCCGTTTACGTGCAGCCGCCCCAGGTGGTGTACCAGCAGCCTCGCCCGTATTATCAGGCGCCTCCGGTGTATTACGAGGCACCCCCGCCCGTGGTTTACCGCCCCGCACCGGTGGTGATTTACCAGCAACCTGGGTATCACGGGCACCGCCATCACCACCATCAGCGTCGTCATGGGCATGGCAACGGTCATGGGGGTTGGGAAGGCCGTGGCGGTTATCGCTACGGGCATTGATCCTTGACGGTCAGCACTGCCCTTGGCCTTCAAAAGCCCTTCGCGTGAAGGGCTTTTTTGTTGTCCGGGCGGTATGTACTTGTTCAGGTTTCAAAACCGCGGCAGTGCTCCACCGCGTATTTCATCAGTTCCGCCTGGCCTTCCAGGTTGAGCTTGCGCTTGATGTTGTGGCGGTGGGTTTCTACCGTGCGGGTGCTCAGCCCCAGGGCTTGGGCAATTTGTTTGTTGGCCATGCCCTTGGCCAGGCAGTTCAAGATTTCCGCCTCTCTCACCGACAACAGCGGCCGGGGGGTCTGGGCTCTGAATAACCGTCCCGTCAACGCTTCGCTCAAAAACGTTTTGCCTTCGACAATGGCCTGGATGGCGGTGATGATCTCCCCGGAAGGCGCGTCTTTCAAGACGTAGCCTCGGGCACCCGATTGCATGGCCCGGTTCACGTACTCCGGGTTGTCGTACATGCTCAGCATCAACACCAGCAATTTCGGATGTTGGGCCAGCAGCTGCTGGGTCAAATCAATGCCGTTGACGTCTTTCATGCCCACGTCCATCAGCACCAGGTCCACTGTCAAGGTCTGGCACAGCGCCAGCGCCTCCACGGCGTGACCCGCCTCGCCCACCACCTCCAGCCCCGGCACCGAGCTCAACCGAGCTTTGAGCCCTTCTCTGACCAGGTGGTGGTCGTCAACGATCAACAAGCGGGTGGTCAGGGTCATGTCGCAGTCGGAGGTTGGGAGCGCGAAAAGCGCGCGATGGCAGACAAAGGCACGTCGGCCACGATCCGGGTCTCACCGCGCCGCGAAAAAATGTCAAAGGTGCCGCCGATGGAGGCCAGCCGTTCGCGCATGTTGCGCAGCCCAATGCCCCGGCGCGGGTCTTTGCTGACATCGTCGACGTCAAAGCCTGCGCCGTTGTCGCGCACGCCCAGGCGCACGCCCCGGACATGGTAGATCAACCACAGTTGAACCCGGCTGGCGTGGCGTGCGTGCTTGTCGATGTTGGTCAGCGCTTCCTGGGTGATGCGGAACAACACCGTGTTGATTTCATCGGGCAGGTGCAGCCGGTCGCCTCGCACACGCATGGCAAAGGCCAGGCGGCCGTGGACGTTGAACTCGCGCCCCAGGTGTTCCAGGGCCTCTGGCAGGCCGAGCACGTCCAGGGCCGCGGGTCGCAGGCGGTGCGAGATGTGGCGCACCTCGACCAACGCATCGTTCAGCCGTCCGAGGGCCTTGGGCAGTGCAGGCGGGGGAACGATTTGGTGGTGTTCAAGCTGGGCCACGGCAGACTCGACCAAAAGCTTGATGGACACCAAGGTCTGGCTGGTGCTGTCGTGGAGTTCGCGCGAGAGGTGCGCGCGCTCGTCTTCCTGCGACTTCACCACCTGGCGCGCCATCAGACGCAACTTGACGTCGGCCTCGCGCGCATCGCTGAGGTTCAACACCAGCCCGCTGCCGCCGATCAAGGCCACGCCCAACAGGGCCACCGCCGCGATCCACAACATTGTGGTTTCCACGTTGTCACTGATCTGCTTGTCTACCTGCCCCAAGGTGGTCTGGATGTCGTCCAGGTACAAGCCGGTGCCCAGCATCCAGTTCCACCGCGGCAGCGCCACGGCATACCCCAGCTTGGGCGCGATGGTTTGTGACGAGGGCTTCTCCCAGGCATAACGAACGAAGCCGCCGCCTTCGCGGGCACGGGCAATCAACTGCTGAATCACCGGCGTGCCGTTGAGGTCGCGCATTTCCGACATGTCTCTGCCCACCAGCTCCGGCTGGCGCGCGTGCATCACGTTCTTGCCGTTCATCTCGTAGATGAAAAAGTAGCCGTCGAGGCCATAGTCGAGGGACGCCAGCAGGCGAATGGCTTCCTGGCGGATGGCCTCGTCGTCGCGCACGCTGTTGTACAGCGGCGCGATGATGCTCTGAGCCAGTTGCACGTACTGCCGCAGCTCCGCCTGGCGGGCGGTCATGTAAGCGGATTCAAACAGGGCGCGTTCGCGCGCTGCGAGGTGCTTTTCCTGCTGCTTGACCGCCAGGGTGATCAAGCCCAGCGACGCCAGCAACGGGATGATGGACAACAGGAAAAATTTGAGCCGGAGCCGCATGCTGCTAGGGGCGGGTGCTGCAGGTGGGGACTCAGCCCTGGGTGGCGAGTCGGTACAGCTGAGTGGAGCGCGCGCCGGAGCGGCAAAACAGCAACAGCGGCCGTGGGAGGGTGGCTGCCAGCTGCGTCATCCGCTCCAGGTCTTCGGCGCTGTACTGCCCGGCCACCACCGGCAGGTGCACGTACTGCAGCCCCGCTTGCCGGGCGGCTTCTTCGAGCGCCTGACTGGTGGGCTGCTGCGGGCCGCCTTCGAAGTCGGGCCGGTTGTTGACGACGCTGCGAAAACCTGCGGCGGCCAGCTGGGCCATGGCCGCCGGCTCGAGTTGGGGTGCAGCGCAAACGTCTTCGCCAAGGGCTTGCAAGGGGAGGGAGGTGCTCATGGGCCGGCCACAGACAATGGTGAGAGCGCCATTTTCAGCGATTCAAGGCCTGTTTGACGGCCGCGGACACCAATCCCATGTCGGCCTTGCCCGCCAAGGCCGCTTTCACCGCGGCCATGGCTTTGCCCATGTCGCCCGGGCCGCTGGCGCCGAGCGCCTGCACGATGCGGTCGACTTCCACCTGAACCTGCTCGGCGCTGAGGCGGGCGGGCAGGTAGCCCTCCAGCACCACCAGCTCGGCGGTTTCCTTGTCCACCAGGTCGGTCCGCTGGGCGGCGGCAAATTGGGCGATCGAGTCTTTGCGTTGCTTGATCAGCTTGTCAACGATGCCCACCACGGCCGCATCGTCGAGCACGATGCGCTCGTCCACTTCCTTTTGCTTCAAAGCCGCCAGGAGCCCGCGGATGGTCAACAGCCGCGGCGCGTCCTTGGCCCGCATGGCGGTCTTCATGTCTTCGGTGATCTGGTCTTTCAGGCTCATGGCGGGCCCCTGGTGGTAAGGGAAATAAGGAACAACAACAACGGATTCCGCAGAGACACCCCTGCCGCAGGGGCGAGCAGAAAACAACAAGCCCGCATCAGCGGGCTTGAGTCGTCGAGCAAGCAAGCCTCAAGGGGCTTGTCACCGATCAGAACAGCTTTTTCGGCAGCTGCATGCTGCGCACGCGTTTGAAGTGCCGCTTGACCGCTGCTGCTTTCTTGCGTTTGCGCTCGGCCGTGGGCTTTTCGTAAAACTCGCGAGCGCGCAAGTCGGTCAGCAAGCCCAGCTTTTCAATCGTGCGCTTGAAGCGGCGCAAAGCCACATCGAACGGCTCATTCTCTTTGACGCGAATCGTAGTCATTTAAAAGTGAAGTCCTAGGTTGACGCTGAACGGGCTCGTGACACAACCTGTTGAAAAGGTCCGGATTTTCATCAGGTCGCAGGGCGCTTGACGGGGGTGCCGAGCGATCAAGCACTTGATCGATGGTCCGAATCACACGCGCCCCACACACGCCCTAATCACACACGCCCGAGTCACACATGCACACGAAGCGCACACAAGCTGCAAAGCGCACGTTGCCAGCAAAGCCGGGGATTGTAGCGCGAAATTTTTGGGCCGCACAAGTTTTGCCGCCGCCCGTGCCAAGCGCTCACCCGTTCCAGCGGAAGGGGAACAGCAATTGGCGCCAAAAGCCGTTGGGCACGTAATCACCCACCACCCCGTACTGGGCGGGCCAGCGCCGGTCGGAATGCACTGCCGTGCCGAACAGGTGGTCGATGAAGGCAAAGTGGGCGGCGTAATTCTTGTCGATCGCCTCGT
Organism: Pseudomonadota bacterium; assembly: GCA_040385465.1. Lineage (GTDB taxonomy): Bacteria > Pseudomonadota > Gammaproteobacteria > Burkholderiales > Burkholderiaceae_C > CANHBY01. Next base: position 11,375 of record JAZKHH010000082.1, read on the forward strand.
CATCCTGCGAATGGTGCCAATGGTGGAAATTGGGGGTGACGATCAGATAACGCAGCGGCCCCAGCCGCACGCTCACATTGGCGTGGTTGAACACCGCCTGCAGGCCGACGATCACGATGTAGGCGTCGATCACTTCCTTGGAAAAGCCCAGCACGTAGATCGGCGCCAGCACCAGAGTGCGGGTCAGCACCAGCTCCAGGATGTGCTGGCGCGACCCGGCCAGCCAATCCATGTGTTTGGTGCTGTGGTGCACCGCGTGCAAGCGCCACAGCAATGGCACCTCGTGGTAGGCCCGGTGGGTGGCGTATTGCATCAGGTCCGCTGCCAGCACGATCAGGAACAGGGCGGCCCAAAACGGCAACCCTTGCACCCAGGCCTGGATGCCGTCCTGAGCCGCCCAGCCGAACAAGCGGTGCACCAGCAGGTTGGTGGCCAGCAGCACGAAGCCCACCACCATGTGGTTGACGATGAAGTGGTGAAAGTCGGTTTGCCACTCCGGGCGGAACACGGGCTGGTCGCGACGCAGGGGGCGAATCTTTTCGATGAACACAAAGATCAGGGTCGAGCCGAGCAGGTCGAGAATGAACCAATCCAGTCCGATGTACGGCGTGTTGGTGGCGACGTCGTGCACCGGCACCTTGTGGCCGCCCAACAGCAGGGTCAGCGCGATCAACGCAAAAGCAAACGCTGCCAGCCACCTGGCCCGGCTGAAGACGATGTTGAAGAGGGCCAGGCCGCCCGACAGGACCATCGACCAGTACATCACCTCGCGCAACACGTTGACGTCGTAGGCCTTGCGCAGCTCGGGCGTCGTGAGGTATTGGGGAAAATGAAAGGCCACCACTCCCAGGAAACACAAGATCGCCAGCGACAGCGCGATCACGCCTGAGATCAAGCCATTGCCTCGTTGCAGCGGTCCATGCGAAGCGGTCAAGCGCTGCAACTTTCGAAGTTTTTTCATGGCAAGCCACAGGCAGTTTTCAAGGGTCGCCAAGGATAAAGACAAGCCGGCGCTCACACCCCCCTCGAATGGGGTGGGATGGTGCGAAAACACGCCAAGTGTGCGTAATTTGGACCCCTTTGTGACAAGTTGCCGAGCTATCATGAACTCAGCTTGGGTGCGGGGCTTGGCAATGACGCCAACGACCGCGTGCCCCCCACCAACTCGACGTCAACCGCCGCGAGCGCGCTCCGGTTGCTTGGCTGTGCCTACCCCTTTGAGACGATGGAACCCACTCCTTTGCCGTCATTGACCCCTGAGGTCGTGGCCTTGTTGACCCTGTTCGACCGCAGCGATGTGCTGGTGGCGGTCAAGGAAGTCGGCGGGCGCTACCTGCATGTGTCCGAACGCATGGCGGCGCTGCTGGAGCACCCGGTGGATCAGGTGCTCGGACACACCGACACGGAATTGTTGCGCACCGAGGAAGCCGCCCTGTTGAAGGCGGCTGAGCAGACGGTGGGCAGCCTGGGGTCGGTGCAGTGGAGCGAGCACCGGCTGGAGCGCGAAGGCCGTCGCCGTGAATTCAGCGTCAACCGCCTGCTGGTCGAGACCGGTCCGGTGCCGTTCCTGGTGAGTGCCTGGACCGAACTCACCGAAACCCGGCAGCGCGATGTGCAGTTGCAGCAGGCCTTGATTCAACTGGAGCAGCAGCAGCTGGCGGTCGAAGCCTTGCGCCGTGAAACCCAAGACCAGTCGCTGCGCGACAGTGTCACCGGGCTCTACCAACGCATTCATTTCGAAGACCAGCTGCGCCGCGAGCTCGACTTGTCGGCACGCGAACACCGCGAGTTCGCTCTCGTGTCGATCGCGGTCGACCCCCTCAAAGACGCGGCCCATGCCCTGGGCTCTGAAGCCCACGTGCGGGTCCTGGAGGCGTTGGGGCGATTGCTGCGCAGCAACACCCGCGCCATGGACGCCTCATGCCGCCTGGAGGAAGACCGGTTTGCGGTGCTGTTGTCGGGCGTCGGCCTGGCCACGGCCCACTCCCGCATGGAAGGCTTGCGGCGCCAGTGCGCCACGCAGATCGTGGTGTTGGGTGGGCGTGACCTGGGGTTCACCGTGTCCATGGGGGTGGCGAGCTTTCCCCACACCGCGCACACCGAAGAAGAGTTGGTGAACGCCGCCGCAGCAGCCCTGCTCGAAGCGCAGCGCCGAGGCGGCAACCACGTCACCCTGGCCAGCATCCGGTTCGACACACCCTGATGTGAACGCAGCCGGTGAACGGCGGCAAGGCAGGCCAACCGCCATGCACCTGCGCCGAGCCTCACTGCGCCTGGAAATAAGGTGTCCGCTGCAAACCGTGAGTCGCATTCCTGAACCCAGGGGGATTCAGGTGGGCGAGGTCAACCAAACCTTGGGTTCATCTGACGCGAGACGATCACGCTGGCTTGGCAATGTTCCAAGCCCTGGCTCATAAGAGCATCGGTTCAAGGAAATATAAAACTCACGCGGATGCAACGGACGATTTCATTCTACGTCGTTGCGCTGCCGATCAGATCAGTTGCCCATCTGTGTTCAGGGTTTGATCGATGCGGCGGATCAAGGCCGTGACTTCTTCATCGCTTGGGCCCACGGCGGCAGGCCCTGGCGGTGGGGCCGGGCGCTGGACCACGGTGGCACTGGTGTCTTCCGCCAGCTGAAAGGCCAGGTTCAGTGCAGCCAGCACCGCGATGCGCTCGCGGGCCTTGACCTTGCCGGCGTCACGGATGGTGCTCATCTCGTGGTCCACCAGGTTCACCGCCTCCAACAGCGACGCTTCACCGCCTTCCGGGCAACCCAGGATGTAGCTGTGGCCAAGGATGGTGACTTCAATTTGTTTCATGGTCATCGATGTCGTCATGGGGACGCGGCAGTTGTTCGATCAAGGTGTCGATGCGCGTGCGGGCCATGTGCAGGCGCGAGCGCAGGGCGTCGCGCTCTTGTACCAGGGCAGACACCTGCTGTTCGAGCAGTGTTTTGGTGCGCAGCACTTCTTCATGCCGCAGCAGCAAACGCTCGACCTTGTCTGCGAGTTCCTCGATCTTGGACATGGCGTGGAGCAGAAAAAGAAGTGCCCGATTGTAGGTGCCTACAATGCGGATGTTGGTGCCCGCGTTGATGTTCTTGTCGACGCAGTTAAACGGGAAGCAGACCACGCTCGGTGCCCTTCGGTTTTTTTGCCGAATCCGGCTTGGCGTGTCAACTGCGCTGCCCCCGCAACGGTACGGTGAACGAAACATCCGTTTCTGCCCTTGTGCTCCATGCCACTGGAAAGCGTGCTTTCTGGGAAGGCTCCAAGGGTTGCTTCACCAGCCCGGATACCGGCCAACAAGGCGGTGCACGGCGTCGGTCGATCAATGCGGGTTCTTCACGAACCTTTTTGATTCGTTCGCGTCGTGCGTCATACAGAGGGGCCAGCGGGGAAGCTGGCCTCTGCGTCGCTTTGTCTTGAGGTTTTCCTTCGTGAAATTTTCTTCTGTCTCCACGGGCCCTCGGCCCGCTTTGGGCGTGCGCCTGTCTTTTTCCGTGCTGGCACCGATGCTGGCCGGCGCGTGGGCAGCGCCGGCGTGTGCCCAGACCGGCGGTGCGCCGGTTTCCACGTTGTCGCCGGTGGTCGTGACCGCCAGCCGATCCCCGATGCGGGTGGACCAGGCCCTCACCGACATCACCGTCATTGAGCGGGCCGACATTGAGCGAGCCGGTGTGCAAAGCCTGCCGCAGTTGCTGGCGCGGCAAGCGGGTTTGCAGGTCTCGTCCAACGGTGGATTGGGCAAGAGCAGCTCCGTGTTCCTGCGCGGCCTGGAGTCTCGGCACACGTTGCTGCTGATTGACGGCGTGCGTTCCGGCTCCGCGACGGTGGGCACGCCGACTTGGGAGAACCTGCCGCTGCCGTTGATCGAGCGCATCGAGATCGTGCGCGGGCCGCTGTCAGGCCTGTACGGCAGCGATGCCGTCGGCGGGGTGATTCAAATTTTCACCCGCAAGAGCGAGCCTGGCGTGCACCCGCGCGCGGAGTTGACGCTGGGGTCGAATCGCTACAGCCAAGTGGCCGGTGGGGTGTCCTTCGGCCAAGGGGCTTTGGACGGGGGGGTGCAGGTGCAACACACGGAAACCCGTGGCATCTCGTCCACCAACCCAAAGGTGCCGTTCGGCAATTACAACCCCGACCGCGACAGCTTCCGTCAAGACGCCGGCAGCGCCCGCCTCGGGTTGAAGCTGGGCAACGACTGGCGTGTCGACGCGAGCCTTCTGCAGTCTGACGGGTTGACCGCCTTTGACGACGGCGCTCGGGAAGACAGCCGGGCTCAGCTGCACAGCCAGGTTGGTGGCCTGGCGCTGCAGGGCAAGGTCCTGCCTTCCTGGGCCACAGTCTTGCGGGTGTCTCGCTCGGTCGACGATTACGACACCGTGCGCAGCACCACGGCCGCCAATGTGGGCACGATTGGGACGGTGCAGCGGCAGATCAGCTGGGAAAACACAGTGCCTTCGGCGGTGGGCGACATCGTGTGGCTGGCTGAATCGATTCAACAAAACGTCACCCGGCCCGGTGCCGCGTTTGCGGCGTCGGAGCGCACCATCCACGGTGTGGCCCTGGGTTTGAACGGTCAGCAAGGGCCGCACACCTGGCAAGCCAATGTGCGGCGTGACGAAAATTCGCAGTTTGGCTCGCAGACGAACGGCGCACTGGGCTACGGGCACGACCTCACGCCTCAATGGCGCCTGGCCGGTTCGGTGGCCACGAGTTTCGTGGCGCCCAGCTTCAACCAGCTGTACTTCCCTGGCTTTGGCAACCCCAGCCTGTTGCCGGAAGAAGGCAATCACAAAGAGGTGAGCCTGCGGTGGGCCGCCCGTGCCCAGGAGGTGAAGCTGAGTTATTTTGACAACCGCATTCGCGGCTACATCAGCACCGGGCCTGCGCCGGTCAACATCCCGCGCACCCGCATCGATGGTGTGAGCCTGGTCCACACGCTGAAAGCCCAGGCACTGACGATGGAGACCAGCCTGGAGCACGTGGACCCGCGCAACGTGACGCCGGGGGCGAACAATGGCAAGCAGTTGCCGCGCCGGGCGCAGGACACCTTGAAGATTGCCGCCGACCTGAGGCAGGGGCGTTGGCAGTGGGGTGGCGCTTTCAGTGCTTACAACCGCCGCTTCGACGACGCGGCAAACAGGTTGCGCGTGGGCGGCTTTGCCACGTTGGACTTGCATGCAGATTGGCAGGTGGCGCGCGAGTGGAGCCTGGGCTTTCGCTTGAACAACCTGACCGACAAGCGCTATGAAACCGTTTATGGCTACAACCAGATGGGCCGAGAGGCGCTGGTGAGCCTGCGCTACAGCGGTTTGTGACGCCCGCACGGCGGCGCACCTCGGCGCCGGTGGGTGCCACACCGGTGGTCAGGCCGGTGACGTGGCATGCAAAGCACGCGCCTGCAAGGCCCCCGGCCGCCACTCCAACACGTTCGCTCGGGGCTGTTGCGGGTCGTCGAGGTCCCAGTCGCTCAGCACGTGGCGGGTCAGGCCAGGGGCCAGCGTCTCGGTGGCCGGCCGGTGGGTGTGGCCGTGCACCAAGGTGTGACAGTGGTGGCGCTGGAGGCAGGCCACGGCGGTGGTGCGGTCAACGTCGACCCAGTCGGACGGCGTGCTGACCTGTTGCTGCTTGAGGCGTTGGCTTTCAGCGCGGATTTGGCGCGCTTGCTCGCGGCGCTCAGGCAGCGGCCGACTCAGGAAGTCGGCCTGCCACTCGGCGCCGCGGACCTGTTGACGAAAGCGCTGGTAGGGCACGTCATCCAGGCACCAGGCGTCGCCGTGGGTGAGCAAGAGGCGCTCGCCCCAGGCGCTCAGCACCGTCGGGTCTGGCAGCAAGGTCAAACCGGCGGCGGCCGCCATGTCGGCCCCCAGCAGGAAGTCGCGGTTGCCGGCCATGAAGGCCACGGTGCGATGACGGCTGGCGGCGTGCAGCCACGCGGTGCACTCGGCCTCGAAGTCGTCGAAACGCGCGTCGTCTCCAACCCAGACTTCGAACAGATCGCCCAGGATCACCAAGGCATCGGCACGGCTGTCTTGCAGGTGGCGGCGCCAAGCCTCGACGGTGCGAGGCAAGGACGGCGCGAGGTGCAAATCACTGATGAAATCGATTTGGGCCCAGTGCGCCGGGGCCTGCCATGCGAAGGTGTCGTCGGGTGGCTGCACTCGGTCGTCAACGGCCGGCACGGTAAGGTTCACAAGCGGCACCGGCGTTGACGATCAGTCCACCACCACCTGGGTGATCACGACGTCTTCCGAGGGCACGTTCTCATAGTGACGAATGGTGGCGGTTTTGACGCGCTCGATGGCATCCACCACTTCCGTGCCTTGCGTCACCTTGCCGAACACCGCGTAGCCCCAACCGCTGCCGCTCTCCGATTTGAAATCGAGGAAGTCGTTGTCGGTCACGTTGATGAAGAACTGAGCGGTGGCCGAGTGCGGGTCGTTGGTGCGCGCCATGGCCAAGGTGTACTTCTTGTTCTTCAGGCCGTTGTTGGCTTCGTTTTGAATCGGTGCGTCACTGGGCTTTTGCTTCAGGCCGGTTTCAAACCCGCCGCCTTGCAACATGAAGCCCTTGATCACGCGGTGAAAAATGGTGCCGTTGTAGTGACCCTTGGCGGCATAGGCCATGAAATTGGCCGTGCTCAAAGGCGCCTTGACGTCGTCCAGCTCGATGTGGATGACGCCGTGGTTGGTGTGAATTTGCGCGGTTTTGCTCATGGGGTGGGGTGTCCTGGAAACGAAGAGAAGAGAAGGGAAGAAGCGCCGCCCGTTACTTTTGAACGGTGGCTTTTTGAATGGTCACGGGCTGGGTCGGGACGTCAGTGAACATGCCTTGGCTGCTGGTGGGCACGGCGCGGATCTTGTCGACCACGTCCATGCCAGAGACCACCGTGCCGAACACCGTATAGCCATTGCCATCCTGTGACTGTGCGGCGTTCAGAAAGTCATTGTTCTTGACGTTGATGAAGAACTGGGCTGTGGCTGAGTTGGGATCGCCGCGGCGGGCCATGGCCACGGTGCCGCGGTCGTTCTTCAAGCCGTTGCGGCTTTCCAAGGGGATGGGCGCGCGGGTGGGCTTTTCCTTCAGGTCGGGGGTCATGCCGCCGCCCTGCACCATGAAGCTGCTGATCACCCGGTGGAAGACGGTGCCGTCATAGTGCCCCGCCTTGACGTACTGCAGGAAGTTGTCGACGGTTTTCGGCGCCTTGGCTGCGTCGAGTTCGATGACCACGTCACCCATCGACGTGTTGAGCAGCACTTTTTGCGCCCAGGCACCACTCGACGCAGCCATCAAGGCCAGGCTGGTGACGGCGCCAAGGGCGCAGCGGGACATCCAAGAAGACAGGTGAGGCATGGAAGCAGGTCCTTGCAGGTGGCAGACGGGGAGGGGAAACACCAGCGCACGGAGTGGCAGCGCGGACAGGGCGGCGGGCGCCACACGCCGCCGGCCGTTCGGAGGCGTCGCTATACTGCCCGCGATTGTAGAGCCTGCTCTGCGCCGCCTTTTTCCGGTCGGCCCTCCCATCTTCCGCACCCCATGACCCTGCGCATTTTCAACAGCCTGTCTCGGCAGGTCGAAGCTTTTCAGCCCATCGAGCCGGGTCATGTGCGCATGTACGTTTGCGGCATGACGATTTATGATTTCTGCCACATGGGCCATGCGCGTTTGCTGATGGCCTTCGATGTGGTGGCGCGTTGGTTGAAGGTGCAGGGCTACGCACTGACCTATGTGCGCAACATCACCGACATCGATGACAAGATCATCAAGCGTGCGCTGGAGCGGGGCATCTCACTGCGCCAGTTGACCACCGAGATGACGCGTGCGATGCACGAGGACGTGGCGGCGTTGGGCATCGAGCCCCCAACCCACGAGCCGCGTGCCACCGATCATGTGCCGCAGATGCTGTCGATGATCGCCACGTTGGAAAGCAAGGGCCTGGCTTACCGCGCCAGCAGTGGCGACGTCAACTTTGCCGTGCGCAAGTTTCCCCATTACGGCCGCTTGTCCGGCAAGTCGCTGGACCAGCTGCGTGCCGGCGAGCGGGTGGCGGTCGACGATGGCAAGCACGACCCGCTGGACTTCGTGCTGTGGAAGGCCGCCAAGCCTGGCGAGCCGGTGGATGCCCAATGGCCCAGCGCCTACGGCACGGGCCGACCCGGTTGGCACATTGAGTGCTCGGCCATGGGTTGCGCCTTGTTGGGGGAGCACTTCGACATTCACGGCGGTGGGCTGGACCTGCAGTTTCCGCACCACGAAAACGAGATCGCCCAGACCGAAGGCGCCACCGGGCAACGCTGGGTCAACGTCTGGATGCACAACGGCTTCCTGAACGTCGACAACGAGAAGATGTCCAAGTCCCTGGGCAACTTCTTCACCATCCGCGAGGTGCTCGAACGCTTCGATGGCGAAACGCTGCGCTTTTTCATGCTGCGCACCCATTACCGCAGCCCCTTCAACTTCAGCGACACCCACCTGGACGACGCCCGCCATGCGCTGCGCCGGCTGTACACCGCCCTGGAAGGCATGGCCAGCACCGCCCCGGCGACGCTCGACTGGTCGGACCCGCACGCCCAGCGGTTCAAGGCCGAGATGAACGAAGACTTCAACACCCCCGGCGCGGTGGCGGTGCTGTTCGAGTTGGCCAGCGAGCTCAACCGGAGCCGCTCGCCTGCCGTGGCCGCGTGCCTGCGGGGCTTGGCAGGAACGTTGGGGCTGCTGCAGCAAGACCCGACGCGCTTCCTGCAAGGGGGCGCCAATGGCCAGGCCGAGGGTGTGGATGAGGCCAGCATTGCGCAGGCCATCGCCGAGCGGGCCACGGCCAAGCAGGCGAAAAACTTTGGCTTGGCCGATGAAATTCGGCAGCGTCTGCAGGCCCAAGGCGTGGTGCTGAAGGATTCGCCGCAGGGCACGACCTGGACGAGGGCCTGATTTCATGCCGAAGGCCCCGGTTCCACCCGTTGTCACGCCCGCCTATTGGGACGAGGCTTGCAAGCACCTGGCCAAACGCGACCGGGTGATGCGCAAGCTCATTCCGCAGTTCGGCGAGGCGCGCTTGCAAAACCGGGGCGACCCGTTCACCACGCTGGCGCGCTCCATCGTCGGCCAGCAGATTTCCGTCAAGGCGGCCCAGGCGGTGTGGGATCGCTTCGTCACGCTGCTGGCGCAGGACAAGCTGCGCATCCGACCGGCGGCGGTGTCGGCCCTGGACGTGACGGACATGCGGCAGGCCGGCTTGTCGGCCCGCAAGGTGGAGTACCTGCGCGACCTGGCCGCCCATTTCGAAGACCGTTCGGTCCACGTGACGCAGTGGCAGCGCATGGACGACGAAAGCATCATTGAGGAACTGGTGGCCATCCGCGGCATTGGCCGCTGGACCGCGGAAATGTTTTTGATTTTTCACCTGATGCGACCCAATGTGCTGCCGTTGGACGACCTGGGCCTGGTCAAGGGCATCAGCCTCAACTACTTCAGTGGGGAGCCGGTGTCACGCGCTGAAGCCCGCGAGGTGGGGGAAGCGTGGGCGCCTTACCGGACGGTCGCAACTTGGTACATTTGGCGCAGTTTGGAACCCGTGCCGGTGGAATACTGAGGTCCGTGCGCAGAAGCGGCTTGAGGGTGTGGGCCGCGGTCGGTCATTGATCAAAAAGCAATAAGCAAGACCAGAAAGAGGCAGGAGGCAAGACGCCCATGAGCAAACGACATTTTCTCGAGTTTGAGCAACCGGTGGCCGATCTCGAGACCAAGATCGAGGAGCTGCGCTACGTCCAAAGCGAATCGGCCGTCGACATTTCTGAAGAGATCGAGCGCCTGAGCAAGAAAAGCCAGCAGCTCACCAAGGACATCTACTCCAGCTTGTCGCCTTGGCAGGTGACCCAAATTGCCCGCCATCCGCAACGCCCCTACACACTGGACTACCTGAACGAGATCTTCACCGAGTTCCAGGAGCTGCATGGCGACCGCCATTTCGCGGACGACCAGTCCATCGTTGGCGGCCTGGCCCGTTTCAATGGCCAGGCGTGCATGGTGCTCGGCCATCAAAAAGGCCGCGACACCAAAGAACGGGGCCTGCGCAATTTCGGCATGTCGCGCCCCGAGGGCTACCGCAAGGCCCTTCGCTTGATGAAAACCGCGGAAAAGTTCGCTCTGCCTGTCTTCACCTTCGTCGACACCCCGGGTGCGTATCCCGGCATCGGTGCCGAGGAACGTGGGCAATCTGAAGCGATCGGCCGCAACATCTACGAGATGGCCCAGCTGGAAGTGCCCATCATCACCACCATCATCGGCGAGGGGGGCTCGGGCGGTGCCTTGGCCATCAGCGTGTGCGACCAGATGCTGATGTTGCAGTACGCCATCTACTCGGTCATCTCCCCTGAAGGCTGTGCCTCCATTCTCTGGAAGACCGCCGAGCGTGCGTCCGATGCGGCCGAGGCGTTGGGCATCACCGCCCACCGCCTGAAAGCGCTGGGATTGGTTGACAAGATTGTCAGCGAGCCCGTGGGCGGCGCCCACCGCGACACCAAGCAGATGGCGGCCTACCTCAAGCGCGGCCTGGCCGATGCCTTGCGCCAAGTCAATGACCTCAAGCCCAAGGAGCTGGTGCAGCGGCGTTACGAGCGGCTCCGCGGCTATGGGCGCTTCACCGACACCACCGAGCGCTGACGCCCGGCCCGCGTCACCTTCGGTGGTGGCCGTGGCCTACAGCGGGGGCCGAGACTCCACCGCGTTGCTGCACGCCACCTGGCGTGCCTGCCGGGCTGAGGCCGAGGCCGGTCGGGCCGCCCCCGAGGTCGTGGCTTTGCACGTGCACCATGGATTGAGTCCCCAGGCAGACCAGTGGCTGGCCCACGGGCAAGCTCAGTGCGCTCAGTGGGCCCGTGACGGCGGCGGTCTGCGCTGGCAGGCACACCGCTTGAGCAGCGCCCCGACACGCGGCGAAAGCGTGGAAGCCTGGGCACGGGCGCACCGCCACCGAGCCTTGGCGGCCATGGCCCGGCAAGTCGGCGCGTCCATGGTATTGCTGGCCCACCATCGGGGCGATCAAGCCGAGACGTTCTTGCTCCAGGCCCTGCGGGGCGCCGGCACGGCAGGGCTGTCGGCCATGCCGCAACGGCTGTGCGATGCCGACGGGCTGTGGTGGTGCCGGCCGTGGTTGAGCCGCCCACGCACGGCCATCGAAGCCTATGTGGCGCAGCATGGCCTGAGCTTCATCGACGACGACAGCAACGCCAACCCGCGTTTCGCCCGCAACCGGTTGCGACTGCAGGTGTGGCCCGCCTGGACCTCGGCGTTCCCACAGGCTGAGCATGCGCTGGCTCAGGCGGCGCAAAGGGCCCAGGAGGCCCAGGCCTGCCTGGCCGAGCTGGCCGACATGGACCTTGCCGACTGGGCGCCGCACGGTCCCTTGCGTTTGCTTGCCTGGGGCCAGGCCTCGCGGCCACGGCGCGGCAATGCACTGCGCACTTGGTTGGCTCGCACCGGGGGAGGGCGCCCCAACCGGGCCTGGATCGAACGCCTGCTGGCCGAGCTGGGAGAAGGTCCCGGGGCACCGGCTCGCTGGCCATGGGGAGGTGGGGAGCTGCGACGCTACGACGCCGAGCTGTCGTTTGCTGCCGCCGTGGGCCGACCGGGGTTCGCGAGCGCTGACGGTGGTGGCCTGGGCCCATCCGCCCCGCCAGTCACGATCGCCATCGAGGGCGGTGGCCGCTACAGCGTCGAGGGCTGGGCTGGCACCTTGGTGGCCCAACCGGTTGACGCTGCGGGGTTGCCCTTGGGCTCGGGTGGCAGCCTGCAGCTCACCCTGCGTCCCCGGCAGGGGGGCGAGCAGTTCCAAGCGGGGCCGCGGCAGCCCCCCCGTTCCCTGAAGAAGCAGTTTCAAGCGGCACGGGTGCCCGCTTGGCAGCGCCACGGGCCGCTGGTGTTCCAGGGCGACGCCCTGGTGTTCGTCCCCGGGTTGGGGCTGGACGCCCGCGCCTGGGCGCCGGCCGGCACACCGCAACTGGGATTGCACTGGGAACCACCCGATTGCGCCTCCACCCCCTGATCCGGCGTCGACCTCTGCCGTCGGACCGCTAAAATCCAGGGTTTCGCGCCCCCAACCCGGGCACGCGCCGGTTTTTCCTCGCTTTCCGCTTTCACCACCTCCAATGGCACTCATCGTTCACAAATACGGCGGCACCTCCATGGGTTCCACCGAACGCATCCGCAACGTCGCCAAGCGCGTCGCCAAATGGGCCCGTGCCGGGCACCAAATGGTGGTGGTGCCTTCGGCCATGAGCGGCGAGACCAACCGGCTGCTCGGCCTGGCCAAGGAACTCTCACCAGAATCGACCACGTCGGCCTTGCAGCGCGAGCTGGACATGATTGCCAGCACCGGTGAGCAGGCGTCGGTCGGCCTGCTGGCAATTGCATTGCAGGCCGAGGGCGTCGAGGCCGTCAGCTATGCCGGCTGGCAAGTGCCCATCCGCACCGACAGCGCCTTCACCAAAGCCCGCATCCAGGAAATTGACGACGCCCGTGTGCGCGCCGACTTGGACGCCGGCAAGGTCGTGGTCATCACCGGCTTTCAGGGCGTGGACCCCGCTGGCCACATCACGACCCTGGGCCGTGGGGGCTCCGACACCTCGGCCGTGGCCATCGCCGCGGCCATGAAAGCCGACGAATGCCTGATCTACACCGACGTGGACGGCGTCTACACGACCGACCCGCGCATCGTCACCGAGGCCCGTCGCTTGCACACCATCAGTTTCGAGGAAATGCTCGAGATGGCCAGCCTAGGCTCGAAGGTGCTGCAGATCCGCTCGGTCGAATTCGCCGGCAAATACCGCGTGCCCCTGCGCGTGTTGTCGAGCTTCACGCCGTGGGACATCGCCATCGAGGAAGAGGCCACCTCCGGCACGCTGATTACTTTTGAGGAAGACGAAAAAATGGAACAAGCCGTTGTGTCGGGCATTGCCTTCAATCGCGACGAGGCCAAGATCAGCTTGTTGGGCGTGCCCGACAAGCCCGGCATCGCCTTCCAGATCCTGGGTCCGGTGGCGCAGGCCAACATCGATGTCGACGTGATCATCCAGAACGTCTCGCACGACGGCAAGACCGACTTTTCCTTCACCGTGCACCGCAACGATTACCAGCGCACGATCGAGCTGCTGAAGACCACCGTGCTGCCCAAGACCGGCTCGGCCGAGCTCACCGGCGACACCAAGATCTGCAAGGTCAGCATCGTCGGCATCGGCATGCGCTCGCACGTCGGCGTGGCCAGCAAGATGTTCAGCGTGCTGAGCGACGAGGGCATCAACATCCAGATGATCACCACCAGCGAGATCAAGACCAGCG
>JAZKHH010000083.1:0-2890 GCA_040385465.1 Pseudomonadota bacterium
CCGCAACCGCCAGGTGCGCCGCATGACCGCCGCCGTCGGCCACCCCACGCTGCGGTTGATTCGCGCGGCCATCGGGCCGCATGCGTTGCAAGACCTGGCGCCTGGCGCATTGCGAGGCTGACCTCCATGCCCAACAAGATCCTGCTCACCGGTTTTGACGCTTTCGGCGGCGCGACGCTGAACCCCAGCTGGTTGGCCGTGAAGGCGCTGCACGGCCGGCAAGTGCTCGGGCACACCGTGGTGGCCGCGCAGCTGCCCACGGTGTTCGACGCATCGCTGCGTGAACTGAACGCGCTGCTGAAGAAACACCGGCCCGCGCTGGTGGTGTGCGTGGGCCAGGCCGGTCGGCGCAGCGCGCTGTCGCTGGAGCGCGTGGCCATCAACGTGAACGACGCGCCCATCGCCGACAACGCGGGCGCGCAGCCCCTGGACACGGCCGTGAAGCAGGGCGCACCGGTGGCCTATTTCACGAGCCTGCCCATCAAGGCCATGCTGGCCGAACTGCAGCAAGCAGGGATTGCGGCCGAGGTGTCACAGACCGCCGGCACCTTCGTCTGCAACCACGTGTTCTATGGGTTGATGCACGCGCTGGCCACGCGGCGCGAACTCAAACACACGCGTGGTGGATTCGTTCACGTGCCGTGGCTGCCTGAGCAGGGCAACCCGAGCATGCCGCTGGAGGACATCGTGCGAGGGCTGAGGCTGGCGGTGCGCTGCGCGATGTTGATCGAGCAAGACACAGCGCTTGGCGCTGGCGCCACCAACTGATCAGGCCTGCCAGACCCCGAAGCCGGCCGAGCGCAGGTCGATGCCGACCTCGATCTCCTTGTCCACCGCGTCGGCGTACTTCATCGGATTGAAGCCCTCGTACAGATCGGGCAGCAGACGCAGCCCGTACTTCTGCACATACGCGTTCGACTGGATGCCCGCTTTGTGCTTGTCAAAACGCACGTCGGGGTCGAGGCCGGTCATGCCCACATAAACGCAGGGTTTGCCCTCGATGTAGCCCGGGTTGTTCTTGCGGAACCGGGGTTCGAGCAGCACGTCTTTGGACAGCTCGATCACGTAGACGTGGTGGTGGGGGCGGCGGGCCATGGTGGGTGGTAGTTTGCCCTCGTACCCAGAATGGGTCCGATGAGACCCAGTTTGGGGGCGGTGGACCTCATCGACGCGACATTGCCAACTTGGAACGACACCTCGGATAGTTCTTGCACCCCCAGAACGCCGAACCACCCTTGGCTGGCGTGCGTTCCACCATCTTGGTGCCGCAGCTAGCGCAGGTGGGTCGCGCGTAGTCGCCTTCAAATGCCACCGCCAACAGGGCCTGTTGCTGCTCTGGTGTGCGCTGCGCGATCTGCTTGAGCAGACCCGCGCCGTCCAGCAGGTGGATGCCGTTGCTTTTGCCGAAAGCCACGGCGTCAGGCGTGAAGGTCGACGTGGTGGCGTAGGTGCCGCGCTTGAGCTGGTGCGACGACATCACGCCGAAGAACTCGCGCACCTCCTTTACACCCACTGGTTTGGACTGCCAGTGTTTGCATTGCGCCACCGACACGGGGCCAACTGCGTTCTTTGAATGCAGCCAGACGTCCACCCCACCATCGGGCCCATGCGACTGCGAGCGTGTTTCGAACCCGGCTTGGGCAAACAAGGCTTCGCACACCGCCTCGAAGCGGCGCCACTCGATGGCGTTGAACACGGCAGGGCTCCACTGGGAAGGAACGGGTGTTGCCGCCAACGTACTTCGCTCTTCGGGTCGGCGATGCGCCACTTCGTCAAAGCCCTGACGCAAGGCCTTGGGCTCTTGGGGCTTGGCGGTGGGTACCACGAGCGTGCCACCCTGCTTGCTGACAACGCGGTTGATCAACACGTGGATGCCGATCAACACTGCGCCAATGCCCAGCGCGAACCAGGCGGGGGTTCGAAGACCTCGGGCCACCGCATCCATCACGGTGCTGCCAGAGAGCATGAGCGACGCCAACAGCATGGCAACACCGATGGCCAGAGCAGCGGCGCCTTTTTCAAGGAACGGCTGGCGTGGGCCACTGTTGGATTTCCGTTGACGTTGTCTTGCCATGTTCGATTCCCCCTGTCCGTTGTGTTGCGTCAACGGCATGATGAGGCATGCCCAAGAACGTCAGGAAGGCAATGCGGCAATGAATGCAACCCCCACCCGCTTCAACGGCCAGCTCAAGAAATGGAACGCCGACAGAGGTTTCGGTTTTGTCGTCGCCGAGCATGGCGACCAGCTGATCTTTGTGCACGTGTCCACCTTCCCGCGCGATGGGCGTTTGCCCTCCGTGGGAGAGGCACTGTCGTTTGAAATCGAGCTGGACAAGGACGGACGCAAACGCGCGGCCCGGGTACGCAGGCCGGGGGCTGAGCTGTACGCAGATTCACGTCGGGATCAACGGGTGGTGTCCACCGGCGGGCGAACACGCAGGCGTTCGGAGTCGTCACCGTTCGCCTCTCGCCTGGTCACCTTGCTCGTCGTGGCCGGGCTGGGTTGGTATGCCTATGCGCAGTACAGCGAGCGGGTGCCGCCTGCGCCCGCAGCAAGCAAGAGCTTGATCAGCGCGCCGGCGCCAGCGGCGGACCCACCGGCGAGCAGCACGTTCCAGTGCGACGGGCGCCAACACTGTTCGCAAATGACCTCATGCACAGAGGCCAAGCTGTTCCTGAAAAACTGCCCCGGCATGAAGATGGACGGCGATCGTGACGGAATCCCTTGCGAGGACCAGTTGTGCAACGGGCTGTCTGGTAGCTGAGAGACCGGGGCCGGCTGCAACCTCAAGCGCGCCCGACCACCACCGGCGCATGCACCGCCATCAGCTCCAACACCCAGTCAATGAACGCCCGCAGCTTCGCGCTCACGTGTCGGTTCGGCGGGAAC
>JAZKHH010000084.1:0-12987 GCA_040385465.1 Pseudomonadota bacterium
CCGGGAAGCGGCCGTAGATCTCCTTGCCGCGCACCGCGCCGCCCATGACGAAGTGATGGGCGCCCCAGCCGTGGTCGGTGCCGTCACCGTTGCTGCTGTAGGTCCGGCCGAAATCGGAGGCCGTCATCACGGTGACCGCATCGCGCAGGCCGAGGGTGTTCAGCTGGGCGTCGAAGTAAGCCAGGGCGTGGGAGATGCGAGCCATCAGGTCGGCATGGTTGCGGTTTTGGCCGTCGTGGGTGTCGAAGCCGCCGATGCCGATGTGGAAGATCTGGCGCGTGGTGCCCAGGGCGCCGCGGGCAGCGATGGTGCGTGCCACTGTCTGGAACTGCTGTGCCAAGTTGTTGTTGGCGGCCTGCCGGGAGGACGGCAGGACCACCTGGGAGGGCGCCGGCACCACGGTCATGTTGTAAGCCGATTGGAAGGTGGCTTGGGCCTCCACCGAGCGTTTGACGACGGCGGCATATTCCTTGGCAAAGAGGTGCTGGTTGTCGGCCGTGATGATGCTGCCGAAGTTGGTGGCCGCGGCGGCCGAATTGAACAGGTTGCCGGTGAGACCCCCCAGCTGCACGGCGCCGCCGCCGCCCACTTGGTACTGGAACGTCGTCTCGCCCGACAGGAACACCGCATTGCCCGAGGTGGAAATGTTGGTGAACACGGCGCGCGAGTTGCCACCCGCCACCAGGTCGCCCAGGCGGCCACCCCAGCCAATTTTGGCGCCTTCGGGGCCCAAGGCCTGCCAGGACGACTGCTGGTCGTTGTGCGAGAACAGCTTGGGCGGCGCGGCTCGGCTGCGGGCCCGGTACTCGGCCTTGGTCAGCGGGTTGATCAATGGGCCGGCGTTGGCGATGATGGCCAGGCGGCCGGCGGTGAACAGGCCAGCCGCCTCCGTCATGGCCGGGTGCAGGGCGAAGGTGCGGGTGTTGTTCTGGGCGAAGACCGTGTAGTTGGGCACGATCGGCAGCACGCCGCCCAAGGCGTCGGGCGTGCCGGCCGGCGCACCGTTGTTGGGTGCCACACCGACCGCCTTCAAGGCGATCGGGTCGGGCAGCTGCACCCGCACCGTGTTGTAGGTCGCCCAAGAGGTGGCGTCGGTCGGCAACACCATGTTGGCCGAGTCGTTGCCGCCGTACAGGAACAAACAGACGATGGCCTTGTAGTCGGACGACTGGGCCACGGCCGAGCCGAGGGCGGCCATGTTGAGGGCAAAGGGAGCGGCCGCCGTGCCGACCGAGCTGGTCAGGATGGTGGCTTTGCGCAGGAATTCGCGGCGCGATGCTTGGTTGTGGGACATGTTCAACTCCTCTTCTTCACTTCTGAACCAGATAATCTGGTGCGGTCACGGACAAGAACACCGCGATGTAGACGCGATCCAGCTTGGCGCTGTTGATGTTCGCCTGGTTGGTGATCTCGCCGGCGGCGTTGCGCACCGCGGCAGGGATGGTGCGGCCATTGATGGCAGCAATCATCTGGTTGCGCAGCGCATCGGGCATCTGCCCGGCGAACATGATGAGCTTCATCCGGTCGGCCAGGGCGCCGGCGTTGTCCGCCACGGCCAACTCGGCGCTGTAATCCGGCTGGACGTCACGGTTCATGTCGAACCGGATGCGGTCGCGCATGAAGTTCGCATAGCCCGCCACCGTCACTTCGTGGACCGTCTGCATCTCCGGGGCCACCTTGTTCGCCGTGGCGAGGGTGGTGTTCGGCGGGGTGTAGCCAATGCGGAAGAAGTTGAACACCGTGGGCGAACGCAGCGGGGCCTGGCCCAGGTTGTTGCTTGGCTCTTCGGTGTTGTTGATGCCGGTGAAGTTTTCGGAGCCTTGGGTTGACTTGGCCTTGAAGGCGCGCAGGAAGTGCGAGTAGCGCAACACCGGCTCGCGCAGCTTGCCGTAGGTGTTGTCGGTCTGCAGGAGGCGGGCCTCGTTGTCCATCAGGATGGCCTTGAACACGGCCTTCATGTCGCCGCGCACGCCGGCGCCGTTGTTGTTGAACACCTTGGCGACCCGCTCCACGTAGGCCGGGCTGGGGTTGCTCGTCACCAGGCGCTGGATCAGGTTCTTGCCGATGTACGGGCCGACGTTGGGGTGGTTGAAGATCGTGTCGAGGGCGATCTTCAGGTCGGCTTCGGCGTTCGGCGTGCCCTGCGCGGGGATGGTCACCCCGAGGAAGCTCTTGGCGCTGGTCGAGTGGAACTTGTTGTAGGCCTGCATCGGCGTCCAGTCCCAGCCGTCGACACGGTTGTTGCCGAAAAAGCGGGCGTCGGTGCGGTCGGCCGCGTTGACGCCGGCGTAGTAGCCCCAGCCGGTGAAGACCTTGGCCAGGCCGGCGATGTCGTCGTGGGTGTAGGTTTCCAGCGGCACACCGGCGCCGTCTTTCTTGACAGTGCCGTCGAGGTTGAGCTGGTACAGGCCGATGGAGAACAGCTGCATGATCTCGCGTGCATAGTTCTCATCGGGCACGCGGCCGGTGGCGGCGTCTTCCTTTTGGTTGCCGCGGTGCGACAGGTACACCCCCATCATCGGGTGCAGGCTGACGCTTTGCAGCAAATCGCGGTAGTTGCCAAAGGCCTTCTCGCCGAGCATGTCGTAATAAGACGAGACGCCGCGGTACTGGCCACCGAGGTTGGCGTCGGCGAACGAGATCACCAAGATTTCCGACAGCGCAAACGCGGCGCGTTGGCGCAGCTGGTCTTCGCTGGTGACCGCTTGCTTCCAGAAGGATTCAAAGAAATCGTTTTGGCTGGGGCTCTGGCCGTTGGCCGAGCGGTCGGCGCCGCGGTTGACCACGTAGGTGCGGTGAAGTTGCTGGGGCTTGGCCAGCTGGGCGTTGAACCACTCGCCGTAGTTGGTGGACGACAACTGCTTGATGTCGGCCTCGGTGGCGCCCATCGTGGCCTGCGTCAAGAAGCGCGCGGCTTCGGTTTCGGTGGGCTTGACCGTGGAGGCCACGGTGTCGTCACCGCCGCCGCTGCCAGCGCCCCCGCCCCCGCCGCCACTGCTGCCACCGCCACTGCCACCACCGCCGCCGCCGCAAGCGGCGAGCACGAGGGCTGCGACCAAAGAAAGCGTCCAGCCGGCGGTGCGCCGACCTTGGCGGGTGGTTGTCTCATTCGTTGCCATTCTTGTGTTCACTTCTTCAACCCCTCATGCATCTGTTAATTGACGACTGCAAAGCCACGACTTTCGATTCACGCAACTTCCCCACGCAGAAATCACGCCAGGAGAAAACGGGCGAATGGTGTCACACAGCGCGCCACAAAAACAGGTGCTAATGGGCTTTGGACGAACCCTTTACGCGAGGTAACAACTGACGAGGCATCACACTTCGTGCATCTCGCAAGCAAAGGCATTTGGATGTGTCCGAATGCAACCCGACGGGGCGCCGTGACACCCTTTGACACCGCTGCGCAGGTCAGTGCTCACACCGCCACGTGAGGGGCATGGGCTACAACTGCTTGCAAAGCTGCCGTGCAACCGTGCATGGCGCGCCGGCGCTGCAGGCCGCCGGGGCGGCACGCTGACACTTTTCAAACCGGGAAAATCCCGCCCCCGGAAACAGGGGGGTGGCGGTGATCACGAGTAAGAAGGAAGCGCGCCGCGGCGCAAACGCCAGGCGGAGGTCCGTCCGCCCGCGGTGGCGTGGGGTCAGTCAGCGCAGCGCGGCCAAAGCGCGTTGCACGGCTTCGACGTCCTGACCGGTGCGCTGGGCCCAGTCGCGCACCTGGTCGTCGCCGACCTTGCCGACGTTGAAGTAGGCGGCCTCGGGATGGGCCAGGTAGAAGCCGCTGACGCTGGCGGCGGGCATCATGGCCCAGCTCTCGGTGAGCTGCATGCCGATGTCATCGGCTTGCAGCACGCGGAACATGTCGCCCTTGACGGTGTGGTCGGGGCAGGCCGGGTAGCCGGGGGCCGGGCGGATGCCGCGGTACTTCTCGGCGATCAACGCCTCGGGGCTCAGTTGCTCGTCGGTGGCATAGGCCCACAACTCGGTGCGCACCCGTTGGTGCAGCCGCTCGGCAAAGGCTTCGGCCAGCCGGTCGGCCAGGGCCTTGAGCATGATGGCCTGGTAGTCGTCGTGCTGCGCCAGGAACTGCTGCTCTTTTTTCTCGGTGCCGATGCCGGCGGTGACGGCGAACAGGCCGATGTGGTCGCCCACGCCCGAGCCCTTGGGCGCGATGAAATCGGCCAGGCAGCGGTTGGGGCGGCGCACGCCATCCACCACTGGCCGCTCGCTTTGCATGCGCAAGCCGCGCCAGGTCATCAGCACCTCGCTGCGCGAGGCATCGGTGTAGATCTCGATGTCGTCGTCGTTGACGGTGTTGGCCGGGTGCAGCGCGATCACGCCGTTGGCGGTGAGCCAGCGGCCGTCGATCAGGCGCTTGAGCATGGCCTGCGCGTCGGCCTGCACGCGGCGGGCCGCTTCGCCCACCAGCGGGTCGTTGAGGATGGCGGGGTAGGCGCCGGCCAGGTCCCAGGTCTGGAAGAACGGACCCCAGTCGATGCAGGTGGCCAGCTCGGCCAGGTCGTAGTTCTTGAAGGCGCGCCGGCCGATGAAGCGCGGCACCGGTGCCTCATAACTGGCCCAATCGATGACGGCCTTGTTGGCGCGGGCCTGGGCCAGCGTCACCATCGGCGTGGCCTTCTTGTTGGCGTGCAGGGTGCGCACCGTCTCGTAATCGGCCTTGAGCTCGCGCAAGAACGCCGCCGATTTTTCCTCTGACAGCAAGTCACTGCACACGCCCACCGAGCGGCTGGCGTCGGGCACGTAGACCACCGGGCCGTCGTAGTTCGGCGCGATCTTCACGGCGGTGTGCACCCGGCTGCAGGTGGCTCCCCCGATCAACAGCGGGGTCTGCCGCGCGCGGAAGTGTTCGTCGCGCTGCATCTCGCCGGCCACGTACTGCATTTCCTCCAGGCTCGGCGTGATCAGGCCCGACAGGCCGATGATGTCGGCGCCCTCTTCCTTCGCCTTGGCGAGGATGTCCTTGCAGGGCACCATCACGCCCATGTTGACGACCTCGAAGTTGTTGCACTGCAGGACCACGGTGACGATGTTCTTGCCGATGTCGTGCACGTCGCCCTTGACCGTGGCGATCACGATCTTGCCCTTGGCCTTGGCCTCGCCGCCGGCCTCCACCAGGGCCTTCTTTTCGGCCTCGATGTAGGGCAGCAGGTGCGCCACCGCCTGCTTCATCACGCGCGCACTCTTGACGACCTGGGGCAGGAACATCTTGCCCTGGCCGAACAGGTCGCCGACCACGTTCATGCCGGCCATGAGCGGGCCTTCAATCACGTGCAACGGGCGCCCGCCCTTGGCCAGAATGTCTTGATAGGCCTCTTCGGTGTCGACGGTGATGAAGTCGGTGATGCCGTGCACCAGGGCATGGCTCAGGCGCTCTTGCACCGTGCGCGGCTGCTCGGGCGTGCCGCGCCAGGCGAGCTTGGCGGTGTCGTCCTTGGCCAACCCCTTGGCGCTCTCGGCGATGTCGATGAGGCGCTCGCCGGCGTCCGGGCGGCGGTTGAGCACCACGTCTTCGACACGCTCGCGCAGCACCGGCTCGAGGTCGTCGTACACGCCGACCATGCCGGCGTTGACGATGCCCATGTCCATGCCAGCCTGGATGGCGTGGTACAGGAACACGGTGTGGATGGCCTCGCGCACCGGCTCGTTGCCGCGGAAGCTGAAACTGACGTTGCTGACGCCGCCGCTGACCTTGGCGCCGGGCAGGTTCTCTTTGATCCAGCGGGTGGCGTTGATGAAGTCGACGGCGTAGTTGTCGTGCTCTTCAATGCCGGTGGCAATGGCGAAGACGTTGGGATCGAAAATGATGTCTTCGGGGGCAAAGCCCACCCGGTCAACGAGGAAGCGGTAGGCGCGCTCGCAGATCTCGACCTTGCGCTGGTAGGTGTCGGCCTGGCCCTGCTCGTCGAAAGCCATCACCACCGCCGCCGCGCCGTAGCGCTTGACCAACTTGGCCTGGTGCAGGAACGCCGCTTCGCCTTCCTTGAGCGAGATCGAATTGACGATGCCCTTGCCCTGGATGCACTGGAGCCCGGCTTCGATCACCTCCCACTTCGAGCTGTCGACCATGATGGGCACGCGCGCGATCTCGGGCTCGCCCGAAATCAGGTTCAGAAAGCGCTGCATGGCGGCCTTGCTGTCGAGCATGGCCTCGTCCATGTTGATGTCGATCACCTGGGCGCCGTTTTCCACCTGCTGGCGCGCCACGCTCAAGGCCTCTTCGAACTGGCCGTTCAGGATCATGCGGGCAAAGGCCCGCGAGCCGGTGACGTTGGTGCGCTCGCCGATGTTGATGAACAGGCTGCGTTCGTCGATGCTGACGGGCTCCAAACCCGACAACTTCATCGGCGGCACGGAGCGGGAAGGCAACTGGGGGGCGTTGGAGGGCATGCGCAGGGGGCCGGGGCCGGGAGAGGCCTTTGATTGTAGGGGCCTGACCTGCTTATTGCAGCGATCGAACTGCCCCCCAATCGCATTACATTCAAGCACTTGCACGCTGTCCTGAGGCTTGAGCACTCCCCGCACGCATGAACCTCGTTCCCCTGCCAGTCACCGCCATCCGCCTGCGCACTGCCCTGCCTTTTTCGGTTTACGACGAAGGCGGGCGGCTGGTGCTGGCCAAAGGCTCGCTGGTGACCTCGGAGCTGCAGCGTCAGCACCTGATCCAGCGCGGCGGCTTCATCGACGAGACCGAATCCGAACACTTCCAGCGCGCCCTGGCCGGCAAGCTCGACGACCTGGTGCGCCAGAACGTGCCGCTGAAGCAGCTGGCCACCGCCACGCCCGACCACCTGGGGCCCCCGGCTCTGCCTGAAAAGCCCACCGACCCGGCCAGCATGTGGTCGGAGCTGCAGGTGCGCGCCAGCGCCTTGCTGCGCGAGACCCAGCGCGAAGACTGGCTGCCGCGCCTGCTGAAGCTGCAAGCCGACGTGCTGGAGCAGGTGGACCGTGACGCCGACGCCGCCCTGTTCCTGCTGATCCAGTCGACCAGCACCGAGGTGCGCAGCTACAGCGCCACCCACGCCCTGCTGGTGACGGTGGTGTGCGAGCTGGCGGCCCGCTGCCTCCCGGTTTGGGACGAGCCCATGCGCCTGTCGCTGCGCTGCGCCGCCTTGTCGATGAACCTGGCCATGACCCACCTGCAGGACCGCCTGTCCCAACAGGATCAGGCGCCCGACCCCGAGCAACGCCAGCACCTGCGCCGCCACCCGGAACGCACCGCGGCGATGCTGCGCGCTGCGGGAGTGCTCGACGCCTTGTGGCTGGACGCGGTGGCGCAGCACCACAGCGCCCCGCCCGGCCCGCTGGCCGCCCGCCTGCCCGCCGACCAATTGGCGCGGGTGATCCAGCGCTGCGACATCTTTGCCGCCCGGCTCAGTGCGCGGGCCAAGCGGCGCGCCCTGTCGGCCACCGCCGCGGCCCAGGCCATCTACACCGACGAACTCAAGCAGCCCGATGAAGCGGGCGGCGCCATCATCAAGGCCGTGGGGTTGTACCCGCCGGGCAGCTTCGTTCGCCTGGGCAATGGCGAAGTGGCGGTGGTGCTGGCGCGCGGCAAACGGGCCAACGAGCCGCGGGTGGCCAGCATCGTCGGCCGCGAAGGCATGCCCCTGGGCGAGCCGGCGCCACGCGACACCCGCCTGCCCGCGTTTCACACCACCGGCGGCGTGGCCCCCCATGAGGTGAAAGTCACGCTGAACCTGGAGCGGATGCTGAAGTTGAGGTGACGGGCCGCCGGTTCATGACGTTGTCGGCGAAATAGGGACTTGCGGCCCAGGCGCACTCCCACCACACTGGCGTCTCAATGTGGCACCCCGGGCCGTCTCACGGGGACATGCTGTGTTTGCTGTCTTCCTCTCGCCATCACCGACTGGAGAACCCGACATGAAGCTTGCGCTCTCGATGTGGACCCTGGCCGCAGCCGCGCTGCTGAGCCCGGCCGCCCAGGCCGTCGACACCCTGGACCGGATCAAGACCCAGGGCACCATGCGCCTGGGGGTCCGCGCCGACAGCGGCGGCCTGTCGTACAGCTGGGCCGAAGGCAACTATGGGGGGTTTCATGTCGAGCTGTGCCAGCGGGTGATCGCCGACCTGGAAAAACAGCTGGGCCGCAAGATCACCGTGCAGTGGGTGCCCGTGACCGGCCAGACGCGCTTGTTCGCGATGGCCAATGGCACCACCGACATGGAGTGCGGCGCCACCACCAACAACCTGACGCGCCAAAAAGACCTGGCCTTCGCCGTGACCACCTATGTCGAAGAGGTGCGTGCGGTGGTGCGCAAAGACTCCGGGATCCGCTCCATCCAGGACATGGGGGGCAAAGCCGTGGCCACGTCCGCAGGCACCACTTCGCTGCCGCTGCTGCGGAAATGGAAGACGACCAACGGCCAGGAAATCAAGGAAGTCGTGGCCCGCTCCGACACCTTGGCGTTTGCCCTGCTCGCCGAAGGCAAGGCCGATGCCTTCGTGATGGACAGCCAGATCCTGGCCGCCTTCATCTCCAACAGCGGCAAGCCCGACGACTACCGCTTGCTCAGCGAGGTGCTCTCCGTCGAGCCGATCGCCATCATGCTGCCCAAGGACGACCCTGCGTTCAAGAAAACCGTCGACGAGAGCTTGAAAGCCCTGATGCGCTCCGGCGAAATCCAGAAGATCTACAGCAAGTGGCTGCTCGAGCCAATTCCGCCCAACCGCGTCAAGATCAACCTGCCCTTGTCGGAGGCCACGAAGAAGGCCTGGGCAGAGCCGAACGACCGGCCGGTGGAGTCTTACTGACGGTCGTCCAGAACGCCGATGGCATCGAGGGCGCTTGAGCGGGCCACGTGGGCTTCCTCCTCAACCCCCGCAGCTCGGCGCTGCGCTCAAGCCGCCTCGACCTCGTCGAGCAGATCGGTCAGCAGGCCGCCTCCAGCCTCGTGCACACAGCGCGGCCGGTAAGCGCCCACCCGGCGGGCGATCTCGGCGATGTGCTCCGGCGTGGTGCCGCAGCAGCCACCCGCAATGTTCAGGAAACCCGACTTGGCGAACTCCTCCACCAGCCGCCCGGTGACGTCGGGCGTCTCGTCAAAGCCGGTGTCGCTCATCGGGTTGGGCAAGCCCGCATTCGGGTAGCAGCTGATGAAGGTGTCGCCGGCCACCTTGGACAGCTCCTCGATGTACGGGCGCATCAGGGTGGCGCCCAGCGCGCAGTTCAGCCCGATGGCCAAGGGCTTGGCATGGCGCACGCTGTGCCAGAAGGCGGTCACCGTCTGGCCTGAGAGGATGCGGCCGGAAGCGTCGGTCACGGTGCCGGAGATGATCACCGGCAGGCGCTCGCCGGTGTCTTCCATCAGCTCGTCGAGCGCGAAGATGGCGGCCTTGGCATTGAGGGTGTCGAAAATGGTTTCCACCAGGAACAGGTCGGCCCCGCCTTCCAGCAGGCCGCTGGCCTGCTCGTAATACGCCTCGCGCAGTTCCTCGAAGGTGACGTTGCGCGCGGCGGGGTCGTTGACGTCGGGGCTGATGCTGGCGGTGCGCGGCGTGGGACCGAGGGCGCCGGCCACGAAACGGGGCTTGTCAGGGGTGCTGTGCTTGTCGCAAGCGGCACGCGCCAATTGCGCCGCCACCACGTTCATCTCGCGGGCCAGTGGGCCCAGGCCGTAGTCGTCTTGCGCCACCGAGGTGGCACCGAAGGTGTTGGTCTCGATCAGGTCGGCCCCGGCGGCCAGGTACTGCTCGTGGATCTCGCTGATGACGTCGGGGCGGGTGAACTGCAGCAGCTCGTTGTTGCCCTTCAGGTCTTTCGGGTGGTCTTGGAAGCGCGTGCCCCGGTAGTCGGCTTCGCCCAGCCTGTAGCGCTGGATCATCGTGCCCATGGCCCCGTCGAGGATGAGGATGCGTTGTTGCAGCAGCGCGGGAAGCGCCTGGGCACGGGTGTAGGCGATGGGGGCGGTCATGGAACAGAGTTTAGTGCGCCCGGGTGCGCCGCGCTGCGGCCGGTTTCAAAGCTCCACGTGCGGCGCGGTCTCGTCGAACAGCGAGTGGCGAAAGTCCATCGACTTCGGCCCTTCGTTCTTCATTGCCCAAAGCGACAGCGCCTGCGCCGTCATCGGCTTGGCGAACAGGTAGCCCTGCAGCTCGTCGCACCCCAGGGAACGCAAGATCTGGTGCTGGGCTTCGGTCTCCACGCCTTCGGCCACCACCTTCAGGCTCAAGGCCTGGGCCAGCTTGATGACGGCGTCGACCACCGCGCGGGCGTCGTTGCTGGTCTCCAGGTCGAGCACGAAGCTGCGGTCGATCTTGAGCTCGCCGGCGGGCAGCTTGCGCAGGTACGACAGGCTGGAGTAGCCGGTGCCGAAGTCGTCGATCGAGATGTGCACGCCCACCGCGGCCAGCTGCTCGAACAACTTCATGGTGGTGTGCGCGTCTTCCATGGCGACCGACTCGGTGATTTCGCAGGTCATCAAACTCGGGTTGACCTGGTGGCGCTTGAGCGCGGCGGCGATGCGGTCGGGCAGGTCGTGCTGGCGCAGCTGGTGCACCGAGAGGTTGACGGCGATGCGCATGCGCAGGCCGTCGTCGCGCCAGGCGCGGATCTGGCGGCAGGCCTCCTCGATCACCCAGGCGCCAATGGCGTTGATCAAGCCGAAGCGCTCGGCCAAGGGGATGAACACCATGGGGCTGATCATGCCGCGCTGCGGGTGGCGCCAGCGCAGCAGCGCCTCGGCCCCGGTGATTTCGCCGCTCGGGGCGTGGATTTTGGGTTGGTAGAACAGCTCGAACTCCCCGTGGGCCAGCGCGCTGCGCAGGTCCTGCAGCAGCTCGAGCTGCTCGCGGGTGTCGCTCATCATGTGCGGCTCGAAGAACGAGAAGGCCGCGCCGCCGGCGGTCTTGGAGGCCCGCATGGCCGCGTCGGCATGGCCGATCAAGGTCGACATGGCACCGTGGCCCGGGTACATGGCGATGCCGATCGAGCAGGCCAGTGACGCCTCGCGGCTTTCCAGCTTGCAAGGCTGCCCCAGCAGGCTGAGGATTTCGTTGGCGCGGGCGGAGGCCATCTCGGGGCTGGGGCTGTGGGTCAGCAGCAGCAGGAATTCGTCGGCGCCCAGGCGCGCCAGGTGGTCACGCGGGCCGGCCAGCGAGCGCAGCCGGGCCGCCATCTCGCACAGCAGGCGGTCGCCCCCGTGGTGGCCGAAGATCTCGTTGATCGGCTTGAAGCCGTCGAGGTCGATGAAGAGCAAGGCCAGGTGGGTCTTCTCGGCATCGGCCTTGATGACGGCCAGGCTCATGTCGGCCTCGAAGGCCACGCGGTTGGGCAGGGCAGTCAGCAGGTCGGTGTGGGCATTGCGTTGAAGCTCGCCCTTGGCTTTGCGCAGCAACACCCGCAGGTGGGTTTCGATCAACAAGGCGGCCCACAACGTGACCAGCAGCACCAACGCACCCACCGAAGCCAAGGCCGTCAGGGTGGCGGCGGTGAGTTCGGTCTCGTGGCTCGACAATGTCTGCGCCTGCCAATCGACGGCCGACAACAGCACCCGCTGGCTGACGACGACCGCCAGGGCCAGCATCACCGACGCCAGGGCCTGCGGACGCCAGCCTCGCCATTGCTGCAAACGGATCCGATAAATGAAGCCCAGGCCGGCGCCCAGGCCCAGCAGGGCCACGGCTAGGCCGGCAGCCATGCCGCCCGCTTGCCAACCAACGCCTGGCTTCAAGCCCAGGGCGCTGACGCCCATCACGGAGGTGATCACCACCCCCGCCGCGAGAATCGACGCCGCCGAGGCGACACGCCAACCGGTCATGTTGCGCAGGCCCACGGCCCAGGCGGCCAAGGCAGTGGCCCCCATGGCCATGGCCCAAGCGGCCAGCGCTCGCGGCATGTTGTAGCCCATCGGGAAGGTGGCAGGCCAAGCCGACACCATGACGATGTGCGCCGACCAGATCCCCGTGCCCAGGCCCAGTGCCAGGACCAGGCGCCAACCCAGAGTTTCCAGCGCCGAGGCCGTGAACACGCGTTTGGACGCCTCTTGTGCCACCCAGGCGCCCAATGCCACGATGACGAACGCCAGCCCCGCAAGGGCCCAAGCGCCGGCTCCAGTGAAGAGGGGTGGGTTCATCCTCGGGTTATCGGCCCGCCCACCCCGCCGTTGAGCGGGAAATCAGTGCACTAATACCCTGGCGCACCGGGGAGGTGCCCAGGGGGTGGCTCGGAGGGTGTTACGCACTCTAAGTCAGTGCAGAACCAAGGCGTGCTGCATCAGGGGTGAAAAGCGCGCCAGGTAATCGTCGAACTCCTCGATCGAGGGTTGTTGCTCGATGAGAGCTTCCACGTCTTCCTTGAAGGTTTGCGCCAAGGCGCCTTCGATGAAGATTTCCTTGCGCGCAAATTTGTCGACGATTTCGAACCCGCCTCGCCGCAGGGCGGCTCCCTCCGGTACGCCGACGGGCGCTGCCTCCTGGGCTGGCACGTCGATCTCCACCACGGTATAGCTGTCAGAGTTGTAAAGCATCTGCATGAGACATCTCCTGTGGCTGGGTAGCTGGTTGCAGTGTGGGCCTTTTCAAGAGGCGCTGCACCGCACAGAAGGTAAAAAGCCCGCGTTGTGGATGTTTCTCCGACAGTCTCCCCTCAAGTCGGGGGTGCGTCTGACACGCTCACGGGTGGGTGCTGCGTTGCAAAAGCAATTCCAGTGTTTCGCTGTCGCTGCCGCTGCTCAAGCGGGCCCGTGCCGGCAGGTGGCCCAGGCTGGGCGCGAGCCAGATTTCGACCGAGGTGTCGCGTGGCTTGCGAGGCTCCCGCACCCACTTGCCAGCGGCCACGTTGCCCATCGGCGTGCGCGCGTCTTCGGACCCGACGAAACGGAAGGTCCACACATCGGCTTCGCCACGCGCGCCCACCACGTACAACTCAACGGTGCGCCCGGCGGTGTGCAGCGTGGGGTCGGCGCGCACCACGGCGGGCAGCTGCATCATCCAACTCAGGCGGTC
>JAZKHH010000084.1:13087-52099 GCA_040385465.1 Pseudomonadota bacterium
GCGTGGGGTCGGCGCGCACCACGGCGGGCAGCTGCATCATCCAACTCAGGCGGTCTTGCACCCCCGGGGCCCAGGCGGCTTCCTCGGGTTGCCCGGTGAAGGTGATGGCTTGGCGCTCGCGCTCGCGCTCGAACTGCGCCGATTGGGCCGCACCGCGGGCCCGTTGATCGGTGAAGCGCAGGGGCGACAGCCCGGTGGCATCGACCTGCCCGGTGCTGGTCTGCTGCAGGACCTGCAGGCCGGCCACGCTGCCTTGCAACGACAGCTCGTAGGTCTCGCCGGTGCGGCGCCAGCGCAGCTCGCCATTGCCCGACAACCAGCTGCGGCGCAGCAGGTAGTGCAGCGTGAGGGGGGCGGGCACGTCGTTGCGGTACACCGGAACGACCGGAGGCGCCGCAGGGGTGGGCACAGAGGCGGCGGAGGCCGGGGCCGAGGCGGCCAGGGCGGGTGAAGCGGCCGCCTCAACGGCCACGTCTTGCGCTTGCGCCCCCGGACCCCACAGGCTCAAGACCAAACAGCCGCCCAGCCACAGGCCCACCGCCTTGGGGCAGCACCGCAACAAACATCGAGAAGCACATCGGAAATTCATGGCAGGGCCCCACAAGCATTGGACAATCAAATCAATCGCCCGGACACGCTGCACCGCCAGGCTGACACCGCCCCATCTTCATCCCAAGGAACGTCCACCCTCATGAAACTGGCCAGCTACAAAGACGGTTCGCGCGACGGGCAGCTCGTCGTGGTGTCGCGCGATTTGAGTGCGGCGCATTATGCGACCGGCATCGCCACCCGGCTGCAGCAAGCCCTTGACGACTGGAACTTCGTGGCCCCGCAGCTGGAGACCTTGTCGCAGGCCCTGAACCAGGGCCGCTCGCGCCATGCCTTTGCCTTCGATCCGGCCCGGTGCATGGCGCCGCTGCCCCGGGCCTTCCAGTGGGCCGACGGCTCGGCCTACCTGCACCACATGGCCTTGGTGCGCCAGGCCCGTGGGGCGGATATGCCGCCCGAGCTCGAGCGCGAGCCCTTGATGTACCAAGGCGGCAGCGACGACCTGCAAGGCCCCACCGACGACATCCGCGTGCCCAGCGAAAAAATGGGCATCGATTTCGAAGCCGAGGTGGCGGTGGTGACCGGCGACCTGCCCATGGGCACCACCGCCGAGCAGGCCCTGGAAGGCATCCGCCTGGTGATGCTGGCCAACGACGTCAGCCTGCGGCACCTCATCCCTGCGGAGCTGGTTAAGGGCTTTGGCTTTTTCCAAAGCAAGCCGGCCACGGCGTTCAGCCCAGTGGCGGTGACGCCGGACGAACTCAGCGCGGCGTGGAGCGGCGGGCGCGTGCACCTCGACCTGGCGTGCGAGTGGAACGGCCAGCGGGTCGGGCTGTGCAATGCCGGCCCGGAGATGCACTTTCATTTCGGCGAGCTGCTGGCCCACCTGTGCAAGACGCGCAACGTGCGCGCCGGCAGCATCATCGGCAGCGGCACGGTGAGCAACGCCGACACGGCCCGGGGCTACAGCTGCATTGCCGAGAAACGCGCCCTGGAGACCGTGGCGCACGGCGCCCCCCGAACCGAGTTCATGCGCCACGGCGACACGGTGCGCATCGAGATGAAAGGCCGCGATGGCCAAAGCGTGTTCGGCGCCATCCATCAAGCGGTGGTGGTCACCGAGCGGGAAGAAGCAAACGACGCCCGCACGGGCGCAACGACCTCGGAGGCTTGAGACCCATGGACCGCTTTCTCATCAGCTCGGGCTCGTCGTTCGAAGCGGAGATTGGTTATTCACGCGCGGTGGTCGACGGCGACTGGATCTTCGTGTCCGGCACCACCGGTTTCGACTACGCGGCCATGACCATCGCCGACGACGTGGTGGCGCAAGCCACCCAGTGCCTGCGCAACATCGACGCCGCCTTGCAGCAGGCCCAGTCCAGCCTGGCCGATGTGGTGCGGGTGCGCTACATCCTGCCGCAGCGGGAAGACTTCGCGCCGTGCTGGCCGGTGCTGCGCGCGCACTTCGGCACCACGCGCCCGGCGGCCACGATGATCTGCGCCGGCCTGCTGGACCCGCGCATGCGCATCGAGATCGAGGTCACGGCACGCCGCCGCGTGCCGGTGCGATGAGCCGCCGCCACGGGTGGGGCTGGGCAGCGGCCACGGTGGCGCTGGTGTGGGGGCTGCTGGTGGGCGGGCCGGCACAGGCGGTCGAATGCCGCGCGCAGGTCTTCGAAGACAAGCGTTACACGGTGTGCGAGGTGGCGGTGGCCCGCGAGCCGCTGCAGCTGTACCTGCGCGACGACGAGGGCCAGCCTTTTGTGCACTTCGAGGTGCTCGAGCGCTGGCTCAACGCCCGCGGCCAGCGGCTGCGGTGGGCCATGAACGCCGGCATGTACCACCCGGACCTGTCGCCGGTGGGTTGGCTGGTGACCAACGCCCGGGGCAAGGCCGAAACTGTCACGCCCCTGCACCGCGAAGGCGGGCGTGGCAACTTCTTTTTGCTGCCCAACGGTGTGTTTCTGCTGTCGCCCAAGGGGGCGGCGGTGCTGTCGACCGATGAAGCGGCCCAGTGGACGCAACTGGTGACGCTGGCCACCCAGTCAGGGCCCCTGCTGGTGCACCAGGGCAAGCTGCACCCGGCGCTGTTGCCGGCGTCGACCTCGCGCCTGGTGCGCAACGGCGTGGGCGTCACCGACCAGGGCGCCGTCTTCTTCGCCATCAGCGACGACCCGGTCAACTTCCATGAATTTGCCCGCTTGTTCCGCGACGCCCTGCAGTGCCCCAATGCCTTGTACTTCGACGGCAACGTGTCGAGCTTGTACGACCCGGCCTTGCCGCGCCATGATCGGCACGCGGTGATGGGCCCAATCCTTGCTGTGGTGGAGCGGCCTTGAGGCCGGGCCAGCCGCAGCAGCACCTTTCCTGGGAGAGCGCGACGTGAAAGTCATCGTGATGGGGGCTGGCATTCTGGGCGTGTGCACCGCCTGGTACTTGCTCAACGAGGGCCATGAAGTCACGGTGATCGACCGCCAGCGCGAGGCCGCGCTGGAGACCAGCTTCGCCAATGGCGCGCAGATTTCGGTCAGCTTCTGCGAGCCGTGGGCCAATGCGGCCGCACCCTGGAAGGTGCTGAAGTGGCTGGCCCGCGACGACGCGCCGCTGCTGTTCCGCCCGCATTGGGATGTGCACCAGTGGCGTTGGGGCCTGAGCTTTCTGGCCCAATGCACCACGCCGGCCTTCGAGCGCAACGTGGCGCAGCTGGTGGCGCTGGGACGCTACAGCCACGACACCTTGAAGGAACTGGTGGCGCAGACCGGCATCCGCTACGACCGCCTGGAGCGCGGCATCCTGCACTTTTTCAGCAGCCAGGAGGCGCTGGAGGCGGGTGTGAAGGCCGCCGAGGTGATGGCCCGCCACGAGGTCCACCGCCAGGTGCTGACGGCCGCGCAGGTGATCGAGGTGGAGCCCGCCCTGGCCGGCTTCAAAGACCGCATGACCGGCGGCATCTACACGCCGAGCGACGAATCCGGCGATGCCCGCGCCTTCACCCAGGCCCTGGCCCGCCTGTGCGAAAACCGCGGCGCCACCTTCCTGTACGAGCGCAACATCCTGTCGCTCGAAGCCGTGGACGACACCTTGATCTCGGTGCGCACCGGCGACCCGCTCACCGGCCAGCGCCTGTCGGTGCGCGCCGACGCGTTCGTCGCCGCCCTGGGCAGCCACACCGCGCCGCTGCTGCGCCCCTTGGGCATCTCGCTCAACATCTACCCGACCAAGGGCTACTCGGCCACCCTGAACCTGCGCAACCCGCACCTGGCGAGCACGGTGAGCCTGATCGACGACGACCGCAAGATCGCCATCAGCCGCTTGGGCCAACAGGTGCGCATTGCCGGCACGGCGGAGATGGCGGGCTACGACACCTCGCTCGACAACCCGACGGCCCGGGTGCGCTGCGCGGCGCTGGTCAAGCGCTACGAGGAGCTGTTTCCGGGAGCCGCCGACACCACCGAGCCGCAGTTTTGGGCCGGCCTGCGCCCCAGCACGCCCAGCAACATCCCATGCATCGGCCGCAGCCGGGTGCGCAATTTGTGGATCAACGCAGGGCACGGCACCTTGGGCTGGACGCACGGCGCCGGCTCGGGGCGTGCGGTGGCGGAGCTGATTTCAGGCAAGCGCCCTGGGGTGCGGTTCAGTTTCATGCGCTGAGGGCAAGGGCGCTCGAGGGCCCGGTGGCGAGCTCCCTTGTGCAAGATTTCACGGGCTGAAGGCCTGTCTGAGATTGTTTCTATTTCTGTATTGACAGAAATTACAGGCAGGACTAGATTGCCCACATGGACCTCTCACCCACCCTTTCCAAGTTTGTGCTGCACTGGGGCGAAATGGGCACCCGCTGGGGTGTGAACCGCACCGTGGCCCAGATCCACGCACTGCTCTACATCACCGGCCGGCCGATGCACGCCGAGGAAATCGTCGACACGCTCGGCGTGGCACGCTCCAACGTCAGCAACAGCCTGCGCGAACTGCAAAGCTGGAACCTGGCGCGCCTGGTGCACCTGCCCGGTGACCGGCGCGATCATTTCGAAACCTCGGTGGACGTGTGGGAGCTGTTCCGCACCATTGTGCGCGAGCGCCAGCGCCGCGAGATGGCGCCCACCATCCAGGTGCTCGGCGAGCTGCTGGCCGACCCGGCCATCCAGCGCGACCCGGCCGAAGCCAAACGCCGGATCCGCGAAACCCTCGAGCTGATGCAAACCCTCACCGCCTGGAGCGATGAAATGCTGCGGCTGGACAGCAGCACGTTGACGAAAGTGCTCAAGCTGGGGGCCCGCATCAAAAAATTGCTGGGTCGCTCCGACGACAAGCCCGCCCTCACGACGACCCGTTGACGCGGGTCTTTTTTTGCTCGCTCATTTCTGTTTTGACTGAAATCACTGGAGGCCATTTTCATGCGCACCACCCCCTTTCCGCTGACCTTGTTGTACGACGGCGCCTGTGCCGTGTGCGCCCTGGAAATGGACCACCTGCGCGAGCGCAGTCGGGATGGCAAGCTGGTGTTCATCGACATTTCCCAGGCGGGCTTCGATGCGGCGGACCACGGCTTGCAATACGCCGACCTGGACGCCGAGATCCACGGCATTCAACCGGACGGCACCGTGCTCAAAGGCATTGGGGTGTTGCGCCTGGCCTACCAAGCGGCTGGCATGGGCTGGGTGCTGAGCTTCACCGGCTGGCCCCTGTTGCGGCCCTGCTTCGACGTGGGCTACCGGCTGTTCGCCCGGCATCGCCAACGCATCTCAGGCACCTTGGCGCCGCTGATTCACGGGGTGCGGGGCTGGCGGGCCGAGCAACGGGCACGCCGCGTCGCGCAGCGCATGCAGGCCTGCCACGACGGCCAATGTGATGTGGGCGGCACCCCCGCCGCGGCGCAGCCAGGTGCGCGGCCGGTGGCATCGACTTCAAACGGACAAGGAGAACCCTCATGAAAGTCCTGGTGTGTGGGGCCACGGGCTGTGTCGGCCGGGCGACGGTGAAGGCCCTGCGTTCGCGCGGGCACCAGGTGATCGAAGGCTCGCGCGGTGCGCAAGACACCCCGCGCAGCCTGCCGCTGGATTACATGCAGCCGGTGAGCCCCGCGGAGTGGGCGCAGACCCTGCAGCGGCACCGGGTCGAGGCGGTGGTCAACTGCGTGGGCATCTTGATGCCGTCGCGTGAGCAGACCTTCGAGCGGGTGCACAGCGACGGGCCCATCGAGTTGTTCCGCGGTGCGGCGCTGGCCGGGGTGCAATGCGTGGTGCAGGTCTCGGCGCTGGGCGTATCGGCCGAGGCGCACAGCCTGGCGCGGCCCTACCTGGCCAGCAAGCTGCGCGCCGACGACGCACTGGCCTCGCTGGGTTTGAGCGGCTGGTCGGTGCTGCGCCCGTCGCTGGTGTACGGGCCGCACAGCCAGAGCGGCGCCATGTTCGCCACCTTGGCCAGCCTGCCGCTGATCGCCTTGCCCGGCCGGGGTGAGCAACCGGTGCAGCCGGTGCACGTGTTCGAGGTGGCCGAGGCGGTGAGCCGCTTGGTGGAGGGCCGCGCGCCGAGAAACCAGGTGTTCGAGATGGGCGGCGCGTCGGAGATGACGTACCGGTCGATGCTGCACACCTACCGCGACGCCCTGCGCCGCGGGCCTGCGCTGTGGCTGCCGCTGCCGATGGCGCTGATGCAGCTGACCGCCTGGGTTGCCGAGGCCCTGCCGCAGAAGGTGCTGTGCCGCGACACCATCGCGCTGCTCGACCAGGGCAGCGTGCCAGCGCACAACGCGACCGCCTTGTTGCTCGGCCGCGAGCCATCGGCCCTGGCGCAAGGCCTGCAGGTCAGCCCGCCACAACCGGTGATCGACCTGCGGGTGGAGATCAGCCCCGCCATCGACAGCGTGCTGCGCTTCACCTTGGCGGCCATGTGGATCTACGTCGCGTTGATCTCGGTCGTGTGGCCCACCGACTCGGGGGTGGTGAACCTGCTGGCGCAGTGCGGGCTGACCGGGCCCCTGGGCACCGCGGCGCTGGCGTTTTCCTGCACCTTGAACCTGGGGCTGGGCTGGTCGGTGTGGCGCCGGCCGGGGCCGTGGGTGTATGCCTTGCAGGTGGGAGCCGTGCTGGGCTACAGCTTGACGGCGGCTTTGGCGATGCCCGCGCTGGTCATCGACCACTGCGGACCGCTGTTGAAGAACCTGCCGGTGCTGGGCGTGATCGCGGTGTTGTGGTTGTCGGGGTCGGCAAAGCGGACACCGGCGCGAAGGGCGTTTTCCGGTGCTACGTCTGCTTTTTCAGGTGGCTCACGCCCCGGCCAAATTTGCTCCAACCTCTTGCCAAAATGAATGCAAAAGCGTATTGTGCATTCATTGCATGCT
Source organism: Pseudomonadota bacterium (assembly GCA_040385465.1). Taxonomy (GTDB): domain Bacteria; phylum Pseudomonadota; class Gammaproteobacteria; order Burkholderiales; family Burkholderiaceae_C; genus CANHBY01. The sequence goes on from JAZKHH010000084.1 coordinate 19,974, forward strand.
TTTAATAGGAGTGGAGCAATGGCCATGCTGACAGTTCGCAACTTGCCCGATGACGTACACCGTGCCTTGCGTGTCCGTGCCGCTCAACATGGGCGCAGCACCGAGGCCGAGGTTCGCGAAATTCTGCAGTGCGCTGTCAAGCCGGAAGCTCGTCTGCGCATGGGTGATGCGCTTGCCGCTCTCGGCCGTGACCTCGGTCTTTCTGACAAAGATTTTGAAGTCTTGGACCGCATGCAAGACCTTGACTCAGCTGAACCCATGAGATTTGAATGATCGTCCTCGATACCAATGTGGTTTCTGAAGCAATGAAACCAACACCACAGCCTGCGGTGAGGGCGTGGTTGGACGATCAAGCAGCCGAGACCCTTTACCTGTCCACCGTCACCGTGGCTGAACTGTTATTTGGGATTGCTGCGTTGCCAGCCAGCAAACGAAAGAATTTGCTGACTGCAGCGGTGAAAGGCCTGTTGGCTCTTTTCAGTGATCGGGTGCTTCCTTTTGACCTTGATGCCGCGCAGCATTACGCACAGCTGGCGATCCTGGCTCGAAGCAATGGACGAGGTTTTCCAACGCCTGACGGCTACATAGCCGCCATAGCAGCCTCACGTGGGTTTATTGTCGCCTCTCGCGACACCGCACCCTACACCGCCGTGAACGTCACAGTCATCAATCCTTGGGAAACCTAGTAGCCTGCGGCAATGATTCAGCCCATTACCATCATGTGATCAACGCCGGGTCGATCGAGGACCTTTCGACGACGGGCGCGGACGCCCAGGCGCAGGGCGTGCACCGCCGGCCGGCTTGGGCTGCGGCTGCGGCTGAATGACGTCGGCCATCAGCAGGGTCGCGCGCACCAGGCCTTCGACCGCGTCGCTCAGGTTGGCCGGCGGCTCCAAGGTGTCGATCTCGGCCAGCAGCTCTTCAGCGTCTTCCAAGTCATCGGGGTCCAGGTGGCGGTAGACCAAAGCCAAGGGTTCGACCAACGCGGGCGCTTGAGGGCCAGCGGCCAGGTCGGACAAGGCGGGGAACAAGGTCAGCGCGGTGGCAAAGCCCGCCACCCAGGGATAGACCGCCTCGACCTCGTCGTCATCGTCGTCCAGTTCGAACACCCAGGGATCGAACCACTGCCGAGCCGCGACCGCCTGCATCAGCTCGCGGTGGCGGCGCAGCACCAGGGTGCGCAAGGCCGAGACATCGAGACCGGCGGGCAGCGCGCGGCCTTCGACGTCGAACACGTGCGGCAACCAGCGTGACTCGGGCAGCGCTTGCGGCTGCAGCAGCACGCCGCACAGGAAACCGTCCAGCGCGCTGACGTCCAGCGGCTCCAGGGGTGTGGGCAACTGCTCGAGGCCGTCTTGCAAGGCGTCGCGCTGGGCGTCGTTCACCGGGTCGGACACGGCGGATTCGGTGGGACGCGCAGCGGGGCGTGACGGGCGGGAGGGCGGGCGGGGGGCAGGCATGGCGGGATTGTGCTTGATGGCCACCGGGTGACCCCCTCCGTAGGGGGATGTTGGCGCGGGGCGCGCAGGTCTACAGTGCGGCGGTTGCTGTCGCACGGAAACCCGGCTGAGATGCAATTTGTGTCCGGGAGTTGGTGTCGTTGGGTCAACGGGCCTCAGAGCCTGTGCCCCAGTTTGGCCGCCCTGTGGCGCTGCTGTTCGAGGCAGGTTTGTCGAGCGCGCAGGGCGGTTCAGTCTGGAAGGTCCGGGCTTTCGTGACCGCGGCGGCCACGACCACACACAACGGTGCATGACGGCATGGGGCCTGCGTTGCCTGTCTTGCCTTGCTGCTTGCTGGCACAGCCCAAACCAAGCGCCTGGCTGGGCTTGAACCACCATGGACTTGCCGCCAAATAAGCGCGTGTTCCGGCAGCCGTTCACATCCTGAGCCATTCACTGCAGCTTGCGCCGTCGAAGCTGGGTACGCTGCCGAGGTGGTGCTTTGCACGCACACGCTGTCAGGCACCAACCCAGGCCAATCAGGAAAACCCATCAACCATGACGCACCTCCATGTCTTTGAAGGCCGATGCCAATTTTGTCAGCGCACGGCAAGCAACGTTGCGCATCTGATTTCAGGCGATTCGGCTTTCATCTGCAGCGACTGTGTTGACGCCTGCAGCGCGCTGTTGCGGCCGACCTCACCCGAGGCAGCGCAAAACAAACCCGCCGAGCGCTACTTGTTTCAACGACTGGTGCGCCACTTCGAGCCACTGCGCCCGCAAGAACTCGTGGCGACCTCGCGAACCTATCCGTTGCGTCAGCAAGCGGACCTGCAAAAAGCCCTGGACGATTTGTTGGGTGAGCGACGCATTCCCGAGAACTTCGTGGGTGTCAACCAACCGTACCGGCGCGAGCTGCTGAGCTTTTCCAAGCTTCTTGAACAAGGTCACAACTCCGTGGAGGTGGCGCCTGCCCAGTACGAAGATGTTGACATCGGCCGCGGCGAGACGGTGAGCTGTTTGAAGAACGGTTTGTGGTTGATGCGCGAGGCAGCGGGTGCCTGTGCCGTGTTGTTGGGCCAACATCAAGACTACGGGCAAAGCGGCGATTTGAGCGTTGAGATTCTGGCGGCGCCCGGCGAGCATGGCGTGGCACTGTGCGCCCGTGTTTTCAATGCGCTGGAGCTGCGACTGTCCAAAGGCAGCTGCTACCGTGGCCGCGTTCTTTCTTTGGAGCAACAAGATCAGTATTCGGGGCATGCGCCGCGCATATTCGTCCATGAACTCGAAGCCGTGGACCGCGACGAAGTGGTTCTGCCCGAACGGACGCTGGCGGCCGTCGAGCGCAACGTCCTCCAGTTTGCCGAGCAGCGCCAAGCCTTGCGCAAGCTGGGCATGTCAACGCAAAAGGGGTTGCTGTTCCATGGCGCACCCGGCACAGGAAAGACGCATTGCATCCGGTACCTGGCCGCACGCCTGCCACACCACACCACGCTGCTGATCACCGCTGAGGGCGCAGGCCTCTTGCCACAGTACATGGCCCTGGCGCGCTTGCTCCAGCCTGCCTTGGTGGTCATCGAAGATGCAGATCTCATCGCCAGGGATCGCAGCGAGCGGGCCGATGCCTGCGACGAGGTGATGCTCAACCGCCTGCTCAATGAGATGGACGGGCTGCGAGAACGCGCCGACGTGTTTTTCATCCTGACCACCAATCGACCGGAGACCTTGGAGCCGGCGTTGGCCAGTCGGCCAGGTCGCATTGACCAAACCATCGAGTTCCCGCTGCCAGATGTCGATCTGCGCCAGCGATTGATCTCGCTGTACGCCAAAACCCTGGAGGTGCCGCCTTCTCTGGTTGACGAGCTTGCACAGCGCACGGACGGTGCGAGCCCGGCGTTCATCAAGGAGCTGCTCAGGCGCATTGCGCAGCATCATCTCGGGGCCGAGCAGGAGGGCGAGGTGGCGCGGGTCACGGCGGAAGCGGCGTTGCATGAAATGCTTTTCTCAGGAGGCGCACTCAACACGCGTTTGCTGGGCGGTGCAGTGTTGAAGCCTGCCTGAAGGAGACGCCATGCTGGAGACCTTGGCGATACAGAATTACCGCACGCTGCGCGACTTCGTCATCCCGTTGGGGCCCATCAACCTGATCACGGGCGCCAACGGAAGTGGCAAGTCCAACATCTACAAGGCGCTGCGTCTGCTGGCAGACACTGCGCAAGGCGGCGTGATCGGCTCACTGGCACGAGAGGGCGGGCTGGGCTCGACGCTGTGGGCCGGGCCTGAAACCCTCTCGGGGGCCATGAAGCGCGGTGAGGTTCCCGTTCAGGGCACGGCTCGCAAGAAGCCGGTCAGCTTGGGGCTGGGCTTTGCCGGATCGGAGTTCAGCTACTCGATCGACCTGGGCCTGCCGCCCCCCGAGCGCTCGGCTTTTTCTCTGGACCCCATCATCAAAGGGGAGTTCGTTTGGGTGGGCCCTGTGCCTCGTCCCTCCGCGATGCTGGTGGAACGCCGTGGCGGGCTGGTGCGCACACGCGACGAGGAAGGCGAATGGCAGAGCGTTCACGAGCATTTGGCGGGTTTTGACAGCATGCTCTCCCGCATCGTGGACCCTCGGCGAACACCCGAGCTTTCGGTGTTGCGCGATCAAATTCGGTCATGGCGCTTTTATGATCATTTCCGAACCGACACCATGGCGCCAGCACGCATGCCGCAAATCGGCACCCACACCCCCGTGCTTTGTCATGACGGCACCGACTTGGCCGCTGCGCTGCAGACGATTCGTGAGATCGGCGACGCGCAGGCCTTGGACGAGGCGGTCTCCGACGCCTTTCCAGGCGCCAGCGTCGAAGTCGAAGCGCGTGACGGGCGCTTCGAGACGAAGATGTTGCAACAGGGTCTTTTGCGTCCCCTCAATGCGGTCGAGCTCTCCGACGGAACGCTTCGCTACCTGTTGTGGATTGCGGCGTTGCTGTCGCCTCGCCCGCCCGCCTTGTTGGTGCTCAACGAGCCCGAAACCAGTCTGCACCCCGACCTGCTCCCGGCGCTGGGGCGCTTGATCGGTCGAGCCGCTCAGAACTCGCAGATTTTTGTTGTCTCTCACGCGAGGCGCCTGATTGCTGCTTTGGAGGAACAACAGTGCCACTCACTGACGCTGGAAAAAGAGCTGGGTGAAACGCGGCTGGCATCGCACGACGCCTTGGATCGCCCCGTGTGGCATTGGGTCGCTCGCTGAGGATTCACCCTTCCATCCACTTTGGTGCCGGCCCCAGGCACCTGGGTGCCCATTGCTCATGGCCGCGGGGGGTGCCATCGACCCCAGGCATGGCATGCCCAAGTGTTGGGCAAAACCTCTTTGGGCCCCAACGTTCTGCCGTGACATCGCTTGCTCAGTAGAATGCCTCGGCACATGCGCCCCCCTCTTGTCCGCTCTCTCCTTGACCCATGTCGTGCCCTGCTGGCGGCCCTGGCATTTGGCGTTTTCACCGGCTGCCTGGTGCCCGATGCGCTGAGCGCGCCCGTCGTGGTGGCGGCGCTGGCTCCGGAGCCAGCCACCACGGCGCCCATGCCAAGCACTGACGCCGTGTCCGTCTCGGCCAGCCGGGCTTACGAGCGGGCCCGCTCGCAGCTGGTGCAGATCCGCACGGTGGTCAAAGGGCGTGGCAGCCAGACCTCGGCAGGGTCGGGCTTTTTTGTCTCCGCAGCCGGGCACATCCTGACGAACTTCCACGTGGTGAGCGAAACCGCGCTGGAGCCGCAGACGCACGACCTGCTCTACGTCACGGCCGACGGCCAGGAGGGCCGGGTTGACCTGCTGATGATCGACGTGCGCCATGACCTGGCCTTGCTCAAGGTGGTGGACACGCCGAGCCAGCCGTTCGAGGCCTTGACGCTGCGCCCTGCGCAGGAGCCGCTGCGGCAAGGCGAGCGGATCGTGTCGCTGGGGGTGCCGCTGGACGTGGGGTTTGCCATCGTGGAGGGCCTGTACAACGGGCTGGCGGAGCGCAGCTTTTATCCGCAGATCTTCTTTGCCGGCTCGTTGAATTCGGGCATGAGCGGCGGCCCGGCGTTGGACCAGCAAGGGCGCGTGGTGGGGGTGAACGTGGCGCGGCGCAGCGATGGCGAGCAGGTGAGCTTTCTGGTGCCGGCGCCTTTTGCCCGCGAGCTGCTGGCCCGCGGGCGGGACGTGGCGCCCATGCAGCGCAGTGCCTACCCGGAGCTGTCGCGGCAGCTGCTGGTGCACCAGGAGGAGTTGACCCAGCGCTTCATCGAGCAAGGCTGGCGCACCGCCACCCATGCGCGCTACAGCGTGCCGGTGCCGCCCGATCGGTTCATGCGCTGCTGGGGGTCGAACCAGGCGGCCGGCGATGACGGGCTGAGCTTGGAAAGCGCCAAATGTTCGATGGACAGCGACGTGTTCGCCGGCGCCTTCACCACCGGTTCGCTGAGCACCCGGCACGAGACTTACAGCGCACCCGGCATGGGCCCCTGGCGCTTTGCGGCCCTGCACTCGCGCAGCTTTGCCAATGAGACCTTCACCCGCCTGTCCGATGCGCAGATGACGGCGCCGCAGTGCCATGAAGATTTTCTGGAGCGCCAGGGGCTGACGTTGCGCGCGGTGGTGTGCCTGCGGGCCTACCGGCGGTTGCCGGCGCTCTACGACGTCAGCGTGCTGGTGGCCACCCTGGACCAGCCGACCGCTGCGGTGCTGGCGCGCTTCGACGGTGAGGGCTTGAGCCATGCCAACGCCTTGAAGCTCACGCGGCACTACCTGTCGGCCTTCGGGCGGCTGCCATGAGCGGCGGCCATCACATGCTGGCCATGGAGGGTGCTGGTGCCGCGGCGGCTGCCCCGCTGGCACTGCTGGAGGTGCTCGACCGCGACGGGCATGTGCGCCACCAGCTGAAGGTGCGGCAGTGGCCGCTGCGGGTGGGGCGCGCGCTGGACAACGACTGGGTGCTGGACGACCCGCACACCGCGGCGCACCACTTTTCGGTGTCGGTGGCGCCGGAAGGCGGGCCGCTGCAGGTGGCGGTGGGTGACAGCGTCAACGGCTTGTGGGTCGAGCGGCGCTGGTTGCCGGCCCGGGCGGTGGAAGCGCTGACGGCACCGGTGGCGTGGTTCAAGGCCGGCGAGACGGTGTTTCGCCTGCGCACCGCGGCCTTGAGCCTGGCGCCGGAGCTGCCGCTGGAGGCCTCACCGGCGCCGCTGCGCGGCAGGCCGGTGTTGGGCGTCACGGCGGTGCTGGGCGTGGCCGCCCTCGGGTTGCGCACCTGGCTGACCACCGACCCGGATGAGGATTGGCTGAACGTGGTGTCGATCGAGCTGCTGATCACCGTGGGCCTGTTCCTGGCGTGGTGCGGCCTGTGGGCGTTGCTGTCGAAAGTGATGACGCGGCGTGCGAACCTCGATTGGCACGTGCGGGTGGCCTTGCTGGCCAACCTGGCCTGGGAGGTGAGCCGCGTGGTGCCAGGGCTCTTGGGCTTCAGTTTCTCGCAGCCGTGGATCGCCAATTTCGGATTCGTGCTGCCGCTGATGATTCTGGCGTGGGCGGTAACGTGGCACATGCGCCAGGTCGAACCCCGGCGGCCAGGACGCCGCCAGGCGTTGGGGGTGCTGACCTTGACGGTGGGGCTGTTTTTGAGTTTGGGGGCGAACCTGAGCACAAACAACAGATGGGGGCAGGGGCTGTACTTGACCCACCTGTATCCGCCGTCACTGCGCCTGGCACCGGCGCAGGAATTGGACAGCTTCATGGACGGCGTGGCGGGTTTGAAAGAGCAACTGGACGACAAGGCTGCAGAGCCGGCCGATGAAGAGGGCCCTGAAGCGACCCTCTCCCCAGGGGTGGAGTCAAAGTGACAGTGCAAGGCCGTGTCGATGCAAAGCACACCGGCACCTCAACGGCGACAGGCCCTAAAACGGATCGGTGTCCGAGCGCAATGCCTCTTCCACCACCCGGGCGCGGCGGATCTCGTCGAAGGTGATGCGGCGCACTTCGACGGCGCCGACCCCCCGGATGTCGAGCTTTTGCGCCGCCACGAAGCTCAGGTCGATGACACGGCCGGCGTGGAAGGGGCCGCGGTCGTTGACGCGCACCACGACTTCGCGCCCGTTGGCAGGGTTGCGCACCCGGGCGTAGCTGGGCAGGGGCATGGTGGGGTGGGCCGCGGTCATGGCGTGCATGTCGTAGACCTCGCCATTGGCGGTTCGCCGGCCATGGAAAGCGGTGCCGTACCAGGAGGCAATGCCCTGCTCGGTGAAGGCGATGTCCTCTGTGAAGGGCTGGTAGCTGCGGCCCAAGATTTGGTAGGGCTTGTTGGGACCACCCGCGCGGATCGGCTCGACGCGGGGGACGGCGTCGGGCACGCTGCTCGGTGGGGCGGGGGAGGTGGCCGGTGCGCTGTCACGGCCCGGGGGAAGTCGGCTGGCGCAGCCAGCCAGGGCCATCACGAGCAGCGCGCACGCGGCGAGCGCCAGGAGCCTGGCTGCGTGGGATGGCGGGCGGGACCAATAACCGCTGGAATGGTGCATCTGTGCTCCCACAACATAATCGACGCCCGCATTAAAAACCAGAAACCCGCCATGGCCGTCCTTTCTTTGTCCAACGCTCAACTTGCTTTCGGCCACGTCGCGCTGCTTGACCATGCTGCTTTTTCGCTGGAGGCGGGTGAACGACTGGGGCTGATCGGGCGCAATGGCGCCGGCAAGTCCTCACTTCTGAAAATCATCGCGGGGCTGGAGCTGCCCGACGACGGGCTGCTGCAACTGACCCAGGGGCTGCGGATTCGCTATGTCGCCCAGGAGCCGGTGCTGGACTCGGCGCAAACCGTGTTCGAGGCGGTCAGCGAGGGCGTGGCGGAGGCCAGGGCGGTGCGCGCGCAGTACGAGGCGCATGAGGACGGCGTTGACCTGGACGCCCTGCAGACCCGCATCGAAGCGCTGGAGGCTTGGAACTGGGAGCAGCGGGTGGACACCACGCTGGCCAAGCTGCAGCTGGATGGTGAGCGCCTGGTGGGCACCCTGTCGGGCGGGTTGAAGAAGCGGGTGGCGCTGGCCCAGGCCCTGGTGGCCATGCCGGACGTGCTGCTGCTCGACGAGCCGACCAACCACCTGGACCTGGACGCCATCGCCTGGCTGGAAGGGCTGCTGTGCAGCTTCAAGGGCAGCGTGATGCTGATCACCCACGACCGGGATTTTCTGGACGCGGTGTCGACCCGCATCTTGGAACTGGACCGCGGGCAGTTGCGCAGCTACCCGGGCAACTTCACCGCCTATGAGCTGGGCAAGGAGGCGCAGATGGCCTCCGAGGCACTGGCCAACGCCCGCGCCGACAAGCTGCTGGCGCAGGAAGAGGTGTGGATCCGCAAGGGCGTGGAGGCGCGCCGCACCCGCAGCGTGGCCCGCATTCAGCGCCTGGAGGTGCTGCGCTCGCAGCGCGCGGCGCGGCGCGACTCGCTGGGCCAGGTGCGCCTGGAGGTGGACGCGGGCGTGCGCAGCGGCAAGCTGGTGGCCGAGCTGCGCGACGTGTCCCTGCGCTGGAAGCCGGAGGCGGCGCCGATCGTCGACGGGTTCAATGCCACCCTGCTGCGCGGCGACAAGGTGGGGTTGATCGGCCCCAACGGCGCAGGCAAGACCACCCTGCTCAAGATGATCCTGGGCGAGCTGCAGCCGACCGCCGGCACGGTGCGCCAGGGCACGAAAATGGAGGTGGCTTACTTTGATCAAATGCGCAGCACGCTGGACCTGGAGGCCACCCTGGCCGACACCATCAGCCCGGGCAGCGAGTGGGTGGAAATCGGTGGCCAGCGCAAGCACGTGATGAGCTATTTGAACGATTTCCTGTTTTCGCCGGAGCGGGCGAATTCGCCCGTGCGCACCTTGAGCGGCGGCGAGCGCAACCGGCTGCTGCTGGCGCGCCTGTTCGCCCTGCCGGCCAACGTGCTGGTGCTGGACGAGCCGACCAACGATCTGGACATCGACACCTTGGAGCTGCTGGAGGAGCTGCTGCAGAGCTACAGCGGCACGGTGTTCCTGGTCAGCCACGACCGGCGGTTCCTGGACAACGTGGTGACGAGCACCATCGCCTGGGAGGGCGATGAGGCGCCGGGCCTGTGGCGCGAATACGAAGGCGGGTACCAGGATTGGAAGATGCAGCAATCGCGGGCGCGGGCCAGCCGCACGAATGCGGCGGCCGCGGCCAGCGCCCTGAGCACGCCTCCGAGCACCCCCGCAACCTCGAGTGGGCGCAAGGCGCCGACCGCGCCCAACACCGCACCGCGCGTCAAAATGAGTTTCAAGGAGCAGCGTGAGTTGACGCAGTTGCCCGAGCAGATCGACGCGCTGGAAAAAGAGCAGGCCGCGCTCGCCGCCAAGCTGGCCGATGGCCGGCTCTACACCTCCGACCCGAAGCTGGCCGCCGAGACCCAGCGCCGGCATGCGGAGATCGACGACTTGCTGCTCACGGCGATGACTCGCTGGGAAACGCTGGACGCGATGCAAAAGAAGAGCTGAGCTGCGAGCCGTGGGAGGGGGCCAGCGCGCCGTGAGCCTGCTTGGCGCCTCAACTTGCCCGCCTTAAGACCGCCGTGCGTCGGCGCTGAGCAAGACGACCGGCCGCAGGCAGGCACTGACGGCCAGGCGTGACCAGCGACGCCGTGCCGTCATGACAGCGCTCATTTTCCGAGAACGAGCGCAAGAACCAGGAGGTGGGCCCAGGCATGACCGCCTAGGATCGGCGCTTCTGAACTCCAGGTCGAACGGCATGAGTTGGCTGAAACTGACGCTCCTGGCGGCCCTGTGGGGCGGCTCGTTTCTCTTCTTGAGGATTTGCGCCCCGGTGATGGGGCCGATGCTGCTGATTTTTCTGCGCGTGGTGCTGGCCGCCGTGTTTTTGATGTGCGCCGCAGGGCTGCTTCGCCGAAAGGTCCGCCTTCGCGGCCTGTGGCGGCACTTCTTCATCGTCGGCGTTTTCAATTCGGCGCTCCCCTTTGCGCTCTTCGCCTACGCGGCCATGTCGCTGCCGGCGTCCCTGCTGTCGATCCTGAACGCCAGCGCGCCCATCTGGGCCGCGTTGCTGTGGGCCGCGGTCAGCAGGGAAACCCTCTCCAAGAAATCCGTTTTGGGCCTGGCCCTGGGCTCGGTGGGGGTGGCTGTCCTGGTGGGCCTGGACGCCTCGATGCTGGAGCCCGTGTCGTACCAGGCCGTCGCCGCCGGTCTGGCCGCCGCCTGCTCTTATGGCATTGCAACGACCTACACCAAGAAGGCCCAGGTTGCCGTCGACCCGTTGGACAACGCGCTGGGCAGCATGCTGGCCGCCACCTTGGTGCTGCTGCCGCTGGCCTTCTGGTGGCCGATGCCAGACGCACCCTGGGATGCCAAGGTCTGGGTGTCGGCCCTGCTGCTGGGGGTGGTGTCCACGGGATGGGCGTATCTGCTGTACTTCCGCCTGGTTCAGGACCTGGGGCCCTCGGCCGCGCTGACTGTCACGTTCCTGATTCCCTTGTTCGGCATTGTCTGGGGCGTCTTGTTTCTCGAGGAGCGCGTGGGCTGGCACACCCTGTGGGGAGGGGCTGCGGTCTTGGCGGGAACCGCCCTGGCGAGCGGCTTCTCATGGCCGCGCGCCCTTGGGCGCCAACGGGTCTGATCGATGACATGCCAGGATCCAGCGGGCTGGTCGGCCCTCCCGCGGTGCCCACCCCTGCACGATGGAAAGGCGGGACCTGCCCCCACGGGTGGGCGGCCCACCACACTGCGCCATGATGTTCGCCTCGCAGACACCCTGCCGCCAGCAAGCCCACCATAATTCGCTCTGGCGCCGGGCTGGCTGTCACCTCGCCAACGGGTTTGGCGGCTGCGCCCTGTGCTTGCCTGAAACACCTTAGGCCTGGCTGCCCTGCGCGTGCGGTGCCTGCACGCCTCGCTTAGTCTGGTCTTGCGTCCCGCCCGGTTTTTCCCCCTTTTTCCCTTTTTCCACCGACCCCTTCATGTCCGACACACCGTCCGTGCGCAGTGCCCCCCTGCTGATTCTCCACGCCACGGCCGGCGCGGGCCACACGCGGGCCGCGCAAGCAGTGGCTGCGGCCCTGGCGCAGCAGCAGCAGCTGCCGGCGCCAGGCGCTGATCACCAGGTGGTGGACACGCTGGACTGCACCAGCGAGTTTTTCCGCCGCATGTACGTCAAGGCCTACATCGAACTGGTGCAGCGGGCGCCCGAGGTGTGGGGCGCGCTGTACGAACGGTACGACGTGGTCAAGCCGGCGCACAGCAAGACGGCGCGGGCCCGGCTGGCGTTCGACAAGGTCAACAGCCGCAGCTTCGGCCAGATGCTGGCGGCCTCGCAGGCGCAAGCGATTTTGTGCACCCACTTCCTGCCAATGGAGCTGTTGTCGGACCTGAAGGAGCGCGGCCTGGTGACGACGCCGGTGCACGCGGTGGTGACGGACGTCAGCCCGCATGCCTTCTGGGTCTACCGGCACATCGACCACTACCACGTGGCCACGGCGCTGGGCGCGCGCGAGCTGCAGCGCAAGGGCGTGGATGCGGCGCGCATCAGCGTCACCGGCATTCCGGTGGACCCGCTGTTCGCGCAGCACACGCCGGCCAGCGAGGCCCGCCGCGCGCTGGGCCTTCCGGAGCGGCCGACGGTGCTGTTCTTGTCGGGGGGCTTTGGCGTGGGGCCGCTGCAATCCATGCTGGAATCGTTCGGGCAGGACGACAACGGGCTGAGCCTGGTGGTGGTGGCCGGGCGCAACCCCGAGCTGGAAGCTGCTTGCCGCGGGCTGGCCGAACGCATGGGGGTGCCGGTGACGGTGCTGGGTTTTGTGGACAACATGCACGCCTGGATGGACGCGGCCGACCTGGTGGTCACCAAGCCGGGCGGCCTGAGCACCACCGAAAGCCTGGCCAAAGGCAAACCGATGGCGCTGGTGGCCCCGATCCCCGGCCAGGAGCAGCGCAACAGCGACTACCTGCTGGAAGAAGGCGCTGCCGTGCGGCTGCACGAGGTGAGCGACAGCGCCTGGCAATTGCAGCGCTGGCTGTCCGACGCCGAGCGCATGGCGCGGCTGCGGGCCAACGCCTTGCGCATCGCCCGGCCGAACGCGGCCCACGACATCGCCGCGCACCTGCTGTCGGCCTTGACGGCGCCGCAGTGAATGAGCCGGCGCATGGCCCAGGGTTGGGTTCGGTGGCCCGTGGCGGCGCTGGGCCTCGGCCTGGTGCTGGCGGCCGGCGCCTGGGCCGTGCCGCCCGCGGGGGAACAGGGCTTGGCGCCCGGGGACGAGGCCACACAGCACGCGCCACCGCGCGACCACTTGAGAAGAGAGGGCGTAGCGCCGATGCAAACCTTGCTGGACGATGCCTGGGCCTCGCCGTCGGGCTTTCATTTTTCGGGCCGGCTGACCGAAGGGCGCTTGCCGGCCCTGGCCGGCAGCGGCCGCAGCCACACCCTGTACCGCACGGCGCGCCTGCTGTTCACCAGCGGTGAAGAGGGGGCGGTGCGCTGGTCGGTGGGCGACTGGTCGTGGCAGACCCGGGCCGACGACCGCGGGTACTGGTCGGTTGGCAGCAACCAGCCGCTGACCGGGTTGGCGCCGGGCTGGCATGGCATCGACACGGTGCCGCCCACCCACAAGGATGCCGCCGGGGCGGGCCTGCTGGTGCACGATCCGCGCAACACCTGGGGCCTGATCTCGGACGTCGACGACACGGTGCTGGTCAGCCACGTGCTGAGCAAAAGGCGGCTGCTGCGCAACAGCCTGCTGCTGCCGCCGGAGTCACGCGAGGCGGTGGCGGGCATGGCGGCGCTGTACACCGGCTGGCTGCAGCGCAACCCCAACCCCGAGGCCACCCCGGTGTTCTACGTGTCGGCCTCGCCGCGGCAGCTCACCGACAGCGTGCGCCGGTTTTTGCGCCACAACGCCTTCCCGCGCGGGGTGCTGCAGCTCAAGGAGATCTACAGCAACCAGGCCGATCCGCTGCGGGACCAGCAGGCCTACAAGGTCACCCGGATCGCGGCGGTGTTCGAGGCGTTCCCCTCGGTGCGCTTCACCCTGGTGGGCGACGACGGCGAGCGCGACCCGGAGAGCTTTGCCGAGTTGCAGGCGCGTTACCCCGGGCACATCCACGAGGTCTGGATCCGGCCGGTCGACCCCAACCCGGCGCGCACCCGGTTTCCGGGTCAGCAACTGTTGGGCCCGCCCGAGGTGCTGTCGGAATTGCCACGTTAGGGTGGCCAGGCCTTGATCTCCACCCAAGTGTGACAAGTTGTACAAAATTGAGCCCCAAACACCGGCCTGTTCCAGCCACTTGAAGCCCCTGGAGGGAGGGACACTGAGGGTGTGACGTCTGGCAGCCGCAAGCGCTGGACTCCTTGCATCGCCCACCACCGACCGACCACCGCCCTGGTTGGTTGGCCCACCGCCCAGATTCTTCGACCCATGCCCCCTCCCGCGACCCGACCCCCTGGCCCGCCGCAGCCGCGGACTCTGCCGCAGCCGGCCCGCGCCAGGGTGCCGACGGTGCCGGGTTCGAGCTTCAGCAGCGTGGACTTGCCGCTGGAGCTGGAAGCCGCATCGCGCCCCGCCGGGCTGCCGGACAAGATCGGCAAGTACCGGGTGTTGAACAAGATCGGCGACGGCGCCACGAGTGAAGTGTTTCTGTGCCGAGACGACTTCCAAGGGCGCACCGTGGCCATCAAGCGCGTCAAGCCCTCGCTGACGAACGACCTGCCGCACGGGGCCCATTCCTTCGCCGCCGAGGCGGCCTTGGTCGGGCGCTTGCAGCACCCCAACGTGGTCAAGCTGTTCGACGCGGTGGACGACCCGGTCGCGCCCTACCTGGTGATGGAATACGTGGCCGGCTCGACGCTGCGGCCGCACTGCCGTTCCGACCAGTTGCTGCCGCTGGAGCAGATCATCGAGCTGGCCTTCAAGTGCGCCATGGCGTTGAGTTACGTGTACCGCCAGGGCTTGATCCACCGCGACGTGAAGCCGGCCAACCTGCTGACGGTGATGAACAACGGCGTCATCACCGACCTCAAGATTTCCGACTTCGGCAGCGTGCTGAACCTGGCGTCCGACGTGACCCAGGTGCACCGGGTGGGCTCGCTGGCGTACATGTCGCCCGAGCAGCTCGACGGTGGCACGCTGGACTGCCGTGCCGACATGTACTCCCTGGGCGCGGTGATGTACCACTTGATCGCCGGGCGCCCGCCGTTCGATGCCCAGGTGCAGTCGGCGATGATGCACCAGATCTTCAACCTGCAGCCCACGCCGCTGACGGCGCTGCGCTCCAATTTGACGCCCGAGGTGGACGCCTTCGTGCAACGCGCGCTGTCGAAGAAACCCGACGACCGGCACGGCAACTGGGAGCACTTCGCGCAGGGCCTGTCGCAGCTGGTGAGCAAGCAGCAGGTGCCGCGCGGGCCGATGCAGGGCATGCTCGATTCGGAGCGCTTCAACCTGCTGCGCAAGCTGGATTTCTTCTCGAATTTCGGCGACGTGGAGCTGTGGGAAGTGGTGCACCGCGCGAAGTGGCAGCATTTCAATTTGGGCCATGCGCTGTACCGCAAAGGCGAAGAGGGGCGTACCTTCCACATCATTGCCCAGGGCGACGTGGAGGTGTTCCGCGACGGAAAGAAGGTGGCGCAATTGGGCACCGGCACCTCGGTGGGCGAGATGGCCTACCTGGCGCCCAACCCGGAGTTGCGCCGCCACAGCACCGACGTGCTGACGACCAACAACGTGACCACGATCTCCTTCACACCGGAGACGCTGGCCCAGGTCAACCCGACCTGCCGGCACCTGTTCGACGAGGCCTTCATCCGCGTGCTGGTGCGCCGGCTGCATGCCGCGCACGAGGCCCTGGCCCACCCGCGTCGGATTTTGTAGGACCGGCGGCAGGCCTTGGGGGGCCCCCGCCGGTTTGGTTTTATGCTGCGCGCTCCACCCTTCCACCGGAGAGCTTCCCCATGCGCCAGCCGTTCTTGAGCTTTGCCTTCATCATCGGCACTTCCACCGCCTGCGGGCTCGCCTGGGCGGCCGACGACGTCAAAACACCCACCGCACAGCAGAGCAAGATGACCACCTGCCAACGCGACGCCGGCGAGAAGAAGCTGGAGGGCAAGGACCGCCAAGCCTTCGTCACGGACTGTTTGAAAGCCAAGCCGCCGGCCCCGGCAGCCTCGCAAACCCAAGGTCAGAAACTCGGCGCCTGCAGCAAGGAAGCCGCCAGCCAGGGGCTCAAGGGCGACGAGCGCAATCAGTTCCTCTCGAACTGCAGCAAGCGCTGACCGGCCACCGCTTCAGGGGCGCGGGCGAGGCCGCCAGACGGCGGCAACCAGCCCGGCGCACAGTGCCCCGGCGGCCGTGCCGGTGGCGTGTGCCCAGGGCGCAATCAGGATGTCCCACCCCGTGCGCGCCTGCAGCACCGGCCCCCAGGGTGCCTCGACACCGAGCTTGAGGAGCAGGCCGGCCCACAAGGCCGCACCGATCCAGCGCGGCGTGCCCTGGCGCCAGCACAGCAACACCACCCCGACCACCGCCACGCCGGCATGCAGCACGCCGGACGCGCCGCCGTAGTGCAGCAGCTCGGGGCGCAGGCCCAGGGCCAGGTGGGTGAGCGGCCACGCCAGGCACCAGGCCAGCGCGGCGCGGCGCGGCAGCTGGGCGGCCTGGCCCAGGGCCCCCACCAGCAGCAAACCGGCCAGGTTGGCGCCCCAGTGCAGAGGGCTGTAGTGCACGGCCACCGGGGTCCACCAGCGCCAGGCCTGCGGCCATGCCAAGGTGGGTTGCCAGTCGAACAGCGTGGCGGGTGGCGGGCCGCCGAGCGCCTGTTGTGCGGCCGGCAGGGCAAGCATCATCAAGCCGATCGCCGCGCACACGGCCCACCACGCCAGCACGCCGCGGCGGTCACCCTGCCCGAATGCGCACAAGGCTGGGCGTGTCATGGGCGGCGGAGGCGGCTCAAGCGCGTGGCTCGGCGCCGCCCTCGCCCTCAACGCCCAGCTCGACGATTCGGGTGCTGAGGACGCGACCGTTGCGAACGCGCAGCTCGGCCACCGAGATCGGCAGCTTGAAGCGGCGGGGGCCGGCGCTTCCGGGGTTGACGTAGAGCACGCCGTCGCGCGCTTCGCTCAGCGGCCGGTGGCTGTGGCCCGACACCACCACCTGCACGCCTGCGGCATGGGGGTCGATGTCGATCTGCGACAAGTCGTGGATGGCATAGAACCAGACGCCGCCAAGTTGGAACAGCTCGGTCTCTTGCAGCTGCTGGGCCCAGGCGCCCTTGTCGTTGTTGCCGCGCACGGCGGTCACCGGCGCCAATATGGCCAAACGCTCCAGCACGCCGGGCTCGGCAATGTCGCCCCCGTGCACGATGTGGTCGCAGCCCTGCAGGAAACCAATGGCCTGGGGGCGCAACAGGCCGTGCGTGTCGGAGATCAGGCCAATGCGCAGTTCGCGCTCAGCGGTGGTGGGGGACGCGGTGGTCATGGCGGGCTCAGGGCTCGGTAAGGGTGGAGTCTGACATCAGGAGGCGATCTGGCGCCAGCTTCGAACTTTGGACCCTGCCTGGCCATGACCGTTCACTGGCCTGCGTGGTGCGGGGTGTTGGGTGCTTTCACCAGGTCCTCGCAGCGCTTGATGCGCCCAACGGGCCGTGGTGATCACAGTGGCCCCCCTGGTTCGAACCGCGCAGGTCTGCAGCCCGCCGCTGCAGTGCTTGCCCGCAGGCACACCCCAGCGGGGCGAAGCCGGATCAAACCCACGCTGAGCGCCAACACTTCGTGGCTTGCTTCGGCGGCGCAGGGGCCGGCATATGATCTTTGGATGTCTTCCCAGCAGCCACCGCTTTCTACCAGCTCCCCGCCCCTGCATGGGGGGCCCGCCGCCGGTTGGCGGGTGCGGCTGTACACGGTGATCTTTGAGGCGGACACCAAGGCAGGTCGCTTGTTCGACCTGGTCCTGATTGGGCTGATCGTGACCAGCGTGGCCGCCGTGGTGATTGAGAGCATGTCGCTGGTGGGGCCACGCGGTCGTCAGGTGCTGAACATGCTGGAGTGGACCTTCACCGTGTTGTTCAGCCTGGAGTACATCGCCCGCCTGGTGTGTGTGCGCCACCCGATGCGCTATGCCCGCAGTGCGTTGGGCATCGTCGACTTGCTGGCCTTGCTGCCGAGCTACCTGGCCTTTTTCGCGCCGGGCCTGCACGCGCTGATCGACGTGCGGGTGTTGCGCCTGCTGCGCCTGTTCCGCATTCTCAAGCTGGGGGCTTATGTCGAGGAGTTCGGGGCCCTGGGCCGTGCCCTGAGCGCCTCGCGCCGCAAGATCCTGGTGTTCATGGCCTTCGTGATGCTGGTGGTGACGGTGATGGGCACGCTGATGTACGTGGTCGAAGGGCCGCAAAACGGCTTCACCAGCATCCCGGTGGGGGTGTACTGGGCGATCACGACAATGACGACGGTGGGCTTTGGCGACATCACCCCGAAAACCGAACTCGGCCGCGTCATCGCCTCGATGATGATGCTGATGGGCTGGGGCACCCTGGCGGTGCCCACGGGCATCGTGAGCGCCGAGTTCACGGCGATGAGGCGCCCTTCCGGGCCCACCACCACGCGCACTTGCCACGAATGCCTGAGCACGGGGCACAGCCCGGACGCGGTGTTTTGCCACCGGTGTGCAGCGCGCTTGCCGCCCTGGCAACACGACGACGACACAGGCGGCGACTCGCCCTGAGGTTTCCAGTTCAATCCGCCGCCTCAGGCTCGGTCACGCGCGCATGGACGCCGCCAAGGACTCGACCGCTCGGCACCAGGCCGGCTCACCGGGCACGGGTTGAAAGCGGGCGGCCGTGGCCTGGCACTGGGCACGCATGGCATCAGATGAAAGCAAGCTCGCCAAGACCTGCGCCAGGCGCCGGGCGCTGACCCGGTGGGCCGGCAGGGCGTCGCCCACGCCCAAGACGCGGAGGCGCTCGGCGTTGTCGAACTGGTCGAAGGCCACCGGCAGCACCAGCTGCGGCACGCCCGCGCGCAGGGCCTCGGCCGTGGTGCCGATGCCGCCGTGGTGCACCAAGGCAGCGGCCTGGGGCAGCAGCCGGCGAAACGAGACCTGCGCGAGCCACAGCACGTTGGGCGGCAACACCGTGGGCACCTGGTCGCGGTAGGGGGTGACGAACACAGCGCGCCGACCCAGCTGCTGCACGGCTTGCAAGGCCTGCGCGAAGGTGCGAGCCGCGTGGCGGTGGCCGGTGCCGGGCGTGAACACGATGGGCGGTGCGCCCACGGCAAGAAAGTCGGTCAAGGCCGGTAAAAGCGGCGCCTCGGCATGGGGGTCGTGCAGCGGAAAGTCAGCCCGGCACAAAGGCTGCGGCCAGTCGGGCGGCGTGGGGGCGAACCACTCGGGAAACAAGGTCAGCGACAGGTCGGGCACCGCTTGCAGGTGCGGCAGGAAATGGCGCACCGGCGGCAGGCCGACCTGCGCGCGCGCCTGGTTGAGGCGGGGCACCGACACCGGGTCGATCATCCGCTCGTCGACCCGGCGCCACAGCCAACGGCGCCAGGCCAGCGGCACCCAGCGGGGCACGCGCAGGGGTCCCAAGGTCAGCGGGTCGTGGCAACTGCGCAGGTTGGACGGGGCCAGAAAAACGCCGACGATGCGCACCTGCTGCGGCCGCACAGCCCGCGCGAGAGCGGCGGCTGGCAGCACCAAGGGGTGGGCCAGCAGCACGCAAGGCTCGTCGGGCGGCAGGGCCTGGACGAAGCGGCCGACCTCGCCGAGGCCCTCGCGCACGCTGCCCCACAGGGCGGCAAACCCCCGGCGCGGATGCCACAGCTCGGGGTCGTCGACCAGGGCCTGGTAGGCCTCGCGGGTGCCCAGGCCATGGAACTGCAGGCCCGCCGGCATGGGCACCTCGGCGTGCATGGCCGGCGCAAGCAGGCTGACGCGGTGGCCGCGGTCGAGCAGCGTGCGGGCGAAGCCCAGGAACGGGTTCAGGTCGCCCAGGGAGCCCAGGGTGGCGAGCACGCAGTGCAGGCCGGGTGCAACAGTCGTGGCGGATGAAGGTGACGGGGGGGTCACAGGCGCGCGTCGGCTGGATGAAAAGCGAAGTGGAGGAAAGGCATTGGCAATGTCGCTCAGCGGCCTGGAGGCCGCCATGCTGACACCACGGGCGCGCGACTTGCAAGCCGGCCTCACCATGTCAGCAAATCACGCGTGCCGATGGCGGTCGAACGCAAGTCGACTTGAGAATTTTGCTAGGCTTCATTGCTTCCAATAGGCCATAAGCTGCTTATATAAATATAGCCCCTATCAAATCTTTCATTTATTTTTAAACTGACTCTTTCTCCGCTTAGTGTTGAATACCCAGGAATTTTGTTTCTAGGAAAATCTTGACTTGCTTCAAAATATTTTATCCAGCCGGTGGCATCTTATGAATATACTTTTCTATTGCTGATTGAGAGACTGCCAATAACTGACTGAAAGTCATCGTTATCTATTCTCAAGGCAATATAATAAGATGCATCCTTTCGCTGCGCCTTTGTATTGAAGTAATGTAAAATTATTGCAGAAGCAGAGACCCTCAAACCGGTTCGCAAAGGAAAATTAAATATTTGTTCTGGAGTGGGCCAGGATTGGTTTTTTGACTCGAGCGTCACTACAGCCAACGCTTGCCAAAAAGATAAAGACCATGAAAAATTTGAAGAGCCGTGAAAGTGGCACTTCTTGTAATATTAATTAATATACCACTGATGTTCGTATGTAAATATGTGGCTTTGTAATTGCCAAAATGAGGGAGAGCCGCACTGCTACTCTTGTCAGATAATTTCGCACCAGGTTTTTAGCTTACACCAATTCGCTGTCGGGATCAATTCCATCTAGCGCTATATCCGCTAGCGGTATATCAAAAACCTTCGCCTGCTGCTGCATTAAAGAAACAATTCGATGGAATCCCGCCATATAACCAATTGAAAAATCCGAATTTGTTTTAGCGGCAACTTGCTTGGACTCAATGGCCAGTTCTCTGACCTGGTAACCAAGATCGCGGAGATAGAGCTCGTACGAAGTTGCTGCTTTCTCATTTGAGGTATTCATCTTTAAAGTCCTCTCAATACATTATCAGCAATTGATCTTAGTTCCCGATGGCGCGCTATGTCTTGTCCCTAATGATGCAGCAGGTTCTGCTGATGCTCAGGCCGGAGCTAGGCGGTTTCAAGAGCGAATTGCAACAGGTTGAATTATTGAATTGAAGAATCTGGTTGCTGGCTTTTTTCGAGCATGACGGCGAAGACCTCGAGAGGTGAGTGGAACTGATGAGTTGCGCCAGGGCGGTTGTTGAGACTGTCGGCAATGATGTCAAGCTCATCCTGGGAGCGCACGGACAGGTCGGTGCCCTTAAGCAGTCCTGACGCAGCAAGCCGTTTGTGTTTTCGCAGGTACCGTGTTGCCAAAGGCTGTGGGGTCGCAGAAGTAGACCTTGGCACATATCTGTGCGGTAAGGTCTTGATGGCGGGTCATCTCGCGCCCCTGGTCGTACGTCATGCTGTGGCGCATGGGTGCGGCGATGGAATTGAGCTTGGCGGAAAAGCCAGCCAGAGCCGATGCAGCGGTGGCATCGTCCATCTTGGCCAGCAGCACGAGGCAGCTGGCGCGCTCGACGAGCACGCCGACGGAGGACTTGTTGCCCGCGCCCTTGATGAAGTCGCCCTCCCAATGGCCGGGCATCACTCGGTCCTCGATCTCGGGCGGGCGCACATGGATGCTGACCATCTCGGGAATGTGGCCTCGGCGATCCTTGCCGCGTGTTTGGGGCAAGCGAGTGCTGTGACCATGACGCAGGCAGGCCACGAGCTGACGGCGCAGCTCGCCCCGAGGGTGAGCATAGATGGCGGTGTAGATGGATTCGTGGGAGACGTGCATAGTGGGATCGTGCGGCCACATACGTTTGAGGTATGCCGGCGATCTGCTGAGGCGACCACTTCCAGTCCAGCAAGCTCAGCAAGGTGCGCCACAGCACATGCTGGGAATCGAGTTTGGCGCGCGGGCGGGTCTCGATGCAACTAGCGCGCCTCATGACCTGGGCCGGCGCACTGGTGTAGCCGCTTTGCTCGTCAGAGTTGCGTTTGATCTCGCGGGCTGATCGTCCCTTCGGAGCGCCCGAGCATGTGAGCCATGGCCCGCATGCTCGAACCCTTCTGGGCCAAGCTCGCGATCGTCATGCGCTCTTCCGGCTGAAGTTGTCTGAAAAGTTGGGGTTCGCATCTGAGCACCATACCTGTCAGTGGGTGCTGCACTTCAGATTTGAGGCCGCCAAGGGACAGCCTTTATGCGGCGTATAAGATATTATCTCCGGAAATGTACTTGTTTATAAAATCGCTAAAATTTTCTGAAATAACTGGCGGCTTTTCTTTGTCCAAACCAATAATTAAAACTTTACCGTTAAATACATTGAATGCGTAAGCCCACGAAAAATCCAGGTAGTCGCAAAAAATTAAATAATCTTCGGGATTTTCAATTTTGTATTTACCGTTATCGTAGTTGCTTACTAAGCAAGTTTCACTTAGTTGCCAAAACCTGAAGCCATCATCATCTTTTTCGTAATCAATAAAACCGTCACATAGCTTTAAAAAATCACGAAAATCAGACGGTAGTTTTATATTATTTTTCTGTTCGAACGCATAAATTTCTGTCTCGTCAATTCCAGCTCTTATTGGCGCCTCGTGAAGCTCCAAATAAGTTTTCAATTTCAAAATTAGCTCTTTGTTCATTACCAGTTCTCTAGTATTTTTTCCATTAATTCTTTTCTTGGAAGAAGCTGCTTGTTTCCGAGAGTATTTTTTGTCCCTGCTTTGCCATCTTCATAAGCTTTATTGTACCCATTTAATTGTTTTTCAACCCAATCTTTTTGGAGTCCTTTTTCCTTCATTTTGTCAACAACGGCAGGATTTATTTCTTTAGTCCTGCTTTTTGTTTTTTCAACATCTTCCGCCGTTTGGCCTGTGCCCCATCCAACCACATTTTTCCCAAGATCATCACTTCTCTTTGGGGTTTCTGCGTCCGAATTCAGAATATGATCGGTGGCGCCTACTTTTGCTCCTTCACGGCCTGGTAAAGCAGCGGCAGGCTTTGCTGATTGCGAAGTCGGTAACGGATCATTTTTGGCGGCTGAAGGATTTGTTAAAACAGGCGGTGCGCTTTTGTCTGGCACTGTAATTAACGGGGCTTCGGGTTTGTTTCGTTCAGCATCAGTGAGTGGTGCACGACCTGGCGGGCGACTAGGACGAGAGCGAGCATCTTCTCTCGAACGTAAATTATTCTGTGAGTCTTGTGTTTGCGGTACAGTTTCCCCAGGAATCGATAGTGGTGGTAAAGGATCCCTTTTTTCGACCCAAATAAATTAGCTGGCTGCATTCCTGGTGCAGGGCTATTGCGTCCTGCATCACTGAATTCAGGTGGCGCAAACGCCACTGAGGCCTCAGTTTCAGAAGATTTTGCTGCAGACCCCTCAATTGCATCTGTAGTAAATAGTTGCGAGGAGATTAAAGTTTGGCCGCAAGTTGTCTTATCGCCATGACGTGCGACTGCCTTGCCGTCATCGATGAGAAAGGGGTCACCTTGTGGCAATGCGGCAATTCCGGTGGCAGCTCACTCGATCCCCTACTCGGCCCCACCCTTTTCCGTGAGTCGAGGTGAACATCGATGCTTCGATGACGGTGCCGCCCCTGCTTGTCTTGTCCCCTAAAACGATGATTGGTCTTCCCACTGGTACTCCCAAAAAAGACTGATGGTGTCGTCTCGAAGTGAGGCACACATCTGTGTGGACTACGTCAAGAATTCTGGGTGAAGCCGCGTTTTTGGCTTCCCCCCATTCAGGGGTGTCTGCGTATCCATTGCCTACATTTCAGCTCTTGATAAAACACGTTATAAACCTCAAATCTTTTGACGGCCTCACGACGGGAGCTCTGATGTGTTGCCTGCCATGAGCCAGCGCAACGTCGTCCCAATCCTGCGCACCGTGCGCCCAGTGTGAGCATCAATCCTTGGGCAGCTTTGCAAACGCCGCCTTGGGCACGCCCGAGCGCCGGTGCAGCAACGCCTCCTCCAGCCACCGCTGCTGCTGCCGCGCTTTGTCTTGCGCCCGCTTTTGGTGGACCGGGCCATCGTGTCGCATCAGCTCCCGAAGCAAGGGCGCCGGGATCTGGCCGTCGGTCAACGGCTGGCTCAGCCAACGGGTGGGTTCCACCGCGCCCTCCAGGTAGCTGCCGAACAGCAACCACTCCTCGCCAGGCTGGGCGGAAAAGCGCCATTCGCTGTCGCAGGCGCTGCCCCGGTCGCCACCGACCACGCCGCGCACCCGCACCACGTCCAGCGCAACCGGGTCGACGAACCAGCGGCCTCGGTACCAACGGCTGACCTTGAACTCGATGTCCTGGCGGCGGGCACCGTCGGGCAGCGGCGTTTCTTCCACGGCGATCACCGTGCCCACTGCCACCACGGGCAACAGGGCGTTGCCTTTGAGGTAATCGGCCGGCTTGCCGGCGAGGGGCTTGCAGGCCCACGCCGGCAAGCCGATGGCCAGCAGCAGCACCCCCACGCAGGCGGCCACGGCCGCCTGGCGTGCAAGGCGGCCGGCCCCGCTCAAGGCAAGGGCGCTCCGGCAAACACCCCCTGCCACAGCGCCATCACCGCCTGGCGCTGGTGGGCCACGCTGTCGGGGTCGACCTGGGTGGGCTGCTCATTGAGCCGCGCCCGGTGCTGGATGCGGCGCAGGTCGCGGTAGGCCGCGGCCGCCGCGGTGCCCACGCCCTGGGCCAGCAAGCCGGCGGCTTCGGCCCGCTGCAGCAAGGCGATGTTGCCGACGTTGTCGAGCAGCGTGGGGTGCGCACCACTGAAGGCCAGCACCAGGTACTGCACGGCGAACTCCATGTCCATCATGCCGCCGGTGCTGTGCTTGACGTCGAACAGGCCGGCCGGCACGGCATGGGCGCGGCGCACTTTCTCGCGCATGGTCTGGATCTCGGTGCGCAAGGCGGCATGGTCGCGCGGGGCGCTGAGCACGGTGGCGCGCACGGCATCGAAACGGTCGGCCATGTCGGGGGGGCCGACGCACACCCGCGCTCGGCTCAAGGCCTGGTGCTCCCAGGTCCAGGCGGTGTTGCTGCCGCGGCCGGTCTGGTAGTTCTCATAACGGTCGACCGTGGTCACCAGCAGGCCGGAGCTGCCGTTGGGGCGCAGGGCGGTGTCGATGTCAAACAGCTCGCCGGCGCTGGTGCGCAGCGTCAGCCAGTGGATGAACTTGCGCACGTAGGCGCTGTAAACCTCGGCGGCGCGGTCGGTGTCGGGCTCGTCGGCCTCGTCGACCAGGAACACCAGGTCGAGGTCGCTGCCGTAGCCGAGCTCCTTGCCGCCGAGCTTGCCGTAGGCGATGACGGCAAAGCGGGGCGCGGGGCGGTGAGCGCTTTTCAGGCTCGACCAGCTCCACTCCAGGGCGCAGGCCAGGGTGGCATCGGCCAGGGCGGAGAGGTCGTCGGCCACCTGCTCCACGGTGACATGGCCTTCGACGTCGCGCACCAGGGTGCGGAAGACCTCGGCGTGGTGCGCTCGGCGCAAGGTGTCGAGGAGGGCCTCCTCGTCGGCCTCGCCGGCGCGCTGCCAGGCGTCGTGGCGCCCTTCGAGTTCGGCGCGGTACTCGGCGGCGTCGAAGCGGCGGTGCAGCAGGCGGTCGTCGGCCAGCTCGTCGATCACCCCAGGGTAGCGGATCAGGTAGCGCATCGGCCAGCGCGCCATGCCCAGCAGGCGCAGCAAGCGCTGGTGCACCGCGGGGCGCTCGACCAGCAGGGCGATGTAGCTCTCGCGGCGCAGCAGCGGCTCGAGCCAGTCGGTGAACGACAGCACCGCGCCCAGTGCACATTGGCCGGTGTCCATCGCCTGCACCGAGCGCAGCATCAGCTGCGTCAGGCGCTGCTTGCTGTCCTCGCGCAGCATCTTCAGGCGGCCCTGGTCGCTCCAGGCCTGGATGCGCGCGGCCAGCGGCGGCGGCAGCCGCTCGATGACTTGCTCGCTGTCCAGCGGCAAGGCCGGCGGTGTGCACTGCCGGCAGGATTTGGCGGCCCCGCCCTCGTCCGTGGCGCGGTTGTCGCGCTCGTGCAGCAGCGCATCGAACTCGGTGGCCACGAACTCGCGGGTCTCGCAAAACCGCTGCAGCAGCCGGCACATGTTGGCCTCCGGCGGCCACAGGGTGGCGGCGATCCAGGCCAGGTCGGCATCTTGGGTGGGCAGCTGGTGGGTCTGCTGGTCGTCGAGGTATTGGATGCGGTGCTCGAGCTCGCGCAGGAACACATAGGCCTGACCGAGGCGCTGGGCGCTCTCGGGCTTCATCAGGCCGCCGGCGGCGAGCTTGTCGAGCGCCTTGAGGGTGCAGCGGGTGCGGATCTCGGGGAACTGGCCGCCGCGCACCACCAGCAGCAGCTGCACGATGAACTCGATCTCGCGGATGCCGCCGCGCGAGAGCTTGACGCAGTTGGCCCGCTCGGGCCGCCCGGCCGCGCGGCGCTGGGCCTCGTCGCGCACCTTGCGGTGCAGCTGGCGCAGCCCTTCGAACACGCCGTAATCCAGGTAGCGGCGGTACACAAAAGCGGTGACGATGGTGCGCAGCGCCAACGCCTTGCCGTTGACGACGCTCTCGCGCGGGGCCACCACCCGGCTCTTGAGCCAAGCGAAGCGCTCCCATTCGCGGCCCTGCACCTGCAAATACTCTTCCAGCATGGCCAGGCTCACCGCCGCCGGGCCCGAGTTGCCGTTGGGCCGCAGGGCCAAATCGACCCGGAAGACCTGGCCATCGTCGGTGGTCTCGCCGATCAGGGCGTACAGGCCGTGCGCCAGGCGCGAGAAATACTCATGGGCGGTGAGGGCGCCGCTGCTGCCGCCGTCGGTCTGGCCGTCTTCTTCGTAGACGTAGATCAGGTCGATGTCGGACGACACATTGAGCTCGCGCGCGCCCAGCTTGCCCATGCCGACGATCCAGAAATCGATGCGCTCGCCCTGAGCGTTGCGCGGCACGCCGTGCAGGGCGTCTTGCTCGGCGCAGGCCTGGGTCAGGGCCAAGCCGAGCGTGGCCTCGGCCAGCTCCGTCATCACCAGGGTGATGTCCTGCATCGGGGCGGCCTGCTCGGTGTCCAGCACCGCCAGCCGCTCGAGCACCACATGGCGGGCCACCCGCAGCGCGCTGGCCAGGGAGCGCCCCTGGGTCTGCAGCAGCGCCACCAGGGCGGTGATCTCGTCGCGGCGCGGCAGGCCCGGCGGCAGGCAGGCCAGCTCATCGGGGTAGCGCCGGCGCACCCGCTGCACGAAACGGCTGTGGTCGGCGGTGGCCGCCGGCAAGGCCGGCGCGGCGGTCTCGCACATCGGGGAACCCGGCAGCGTCATGGGACTCTACAACTCACTGGCCACTTGAAAAGGGACAACACAGGCCCACCACCGAGCCGGTTGGGGCCTTAAATTGGAAGCGCCGTGTGCTAGATTGCCTCGGCCACTGGCGCCAAACAGTGGCGCCGTTTTGCACCCCCGTGACAAAGGGCTGCGGGCGACGTCGTGCTGGCCCTGCCGGAGATGGTTGGGGTTCATGCCTTGCCATTCACCTGTCGCTGTTCATGCCTGTTGACTCGCCGTCCCTGTTGCCCTTGCTGACCGATGTCGTGCCTGTGGTGCCTGCCCGCCCCGGGTGGCGCAGAATTTTGCGCCGCGTCGCGGGTGGGTTGCTGGGCGTGGCCGCCACCGTGCTGGGCCTGGCCCTGGTGGCCTGGCTGGGCCTGCAATGGTTCATTCTGCCGCACATCGATCAGTGGCGTGCAGAGATAGAAACCCGCACCAGCCAGGCGATAGGGGTACCGATCCGGCTGGGCGGCATCCAGGTCCAGTCGCGTGGGTGGGCGCCCACCATCGAGCTGCGCGACGTGGTGCTGATGGACGCCCAGGGCCGCGAGGCGCTGGTGCTGCCGCGGGTGCTGGCCAGCCTGTCGCCCCGCTCGCTGGTGGCTCTTGAGCCGCGGTTTCGGCAACTGGTGATCGACGATGCCCACCTGGAGATCGAGCGCAACGCCGAAGGCCAGTTCTCGGTGGCCGGCCTGCCGCTGCGCCCGGTGCAAACCGAGGGCGCCAATGAAGGGCTGAACTGGGTCTTCCGGCAGCAGGAAATTGCCATCCGCGGTGGCAGTGTGCGCTGGACCGACCTGCAGCGCCAGGCCCCGCCCCTGGCCTTCACCGACGTCCAGCTGGTGATCCGCAACGGCCTGCGCGACCACGCCTTGCGCCTCGACGCCACACCGCCACCGGCCTGGGGCGAGCGCTTCAGCCTGCGCGGGCGCTTCACCCAGTCGCTGCTGGCCGACAGCGGCGACTGGCAACACTGGAGCGGCTCGCTCTACACCGAGTGGCCGCGGGCCGATGTGCGCGAACTCAAACGCTATGGGTCGCTGCCCTTCGAGCTGGAAGCCGGCCACGGGGCGCTGCGCGCCTGGGTCGACCTGAAAGACGGCCGACCGGTGAGCGCCACCGCCGACCTGGCGCTGCGCTCGGTGGTGGCCCAGCTGGGGCCGAAGCTCACCCCCCTGGCGTTGACCACCCTGCAAGGGCGGGTGACGGCCGAGCGCGAGGGCCCGGCCCACCGCCTGGAACTGCTGCAGTTCGGCTTTGCCACCGAGGCGGGTTGGAACTGGCCGCGGGGCGACGTGGCCCTGGCCTGGCAACAGGCGCCCGGCCAACCGCTGCGCGGCGGCGAACTCAAGGCCCAGCGCCTGGACTTGAAGCTGATGGCCCAAGTGGCCACCCACCTGCCGCTGCCCGACACCTGGCGCCAGGCGGTGGCCCAAGCGCAACCCCAAGGCTTGGTGCAAGGCCTGAGCCTGAGCTGGGAAGGCGCGCTCGACGCGCCCACCCGGTACCGGGCCAAGGGCCTGGTCAACGGCCTGGCGGTGCAGGCTTTGGCGGCGGCCCCGGCGGCCCCAAGCGAGCCACCGGCGCTGGGGCGCCCGGGCCTGCAGAACGCCTCGATCGATTTCAACGTCACCGAAAAAGGCGGACGGGCGCAGGTGAAGGTGCAGGACGGCGAGTTCACCTGGCCCGGGTTGTTCGAGGAGGCCACGGTGCCGCTGAGCCAGCTCAGCGCCCAGCTGCAATGGCGCCTGGAGCCGGTCCGTGGGGCGGCGCTCGAGGCACCGGGCAGCAGTGCCCACCGGCTGACGGTGGAAGTGAGCCAGGCCAGCGTGGCCAACGAGGACCTGCAGGCCGACGGCGTGGCCACCTGGAGCCAGACGCGCCACAGCGCCGCCCCCCCCACCACTTCCCCCAACCCCGGCACGCTCGACCTCAGCGCCCAGCTGCACCGGGGCCGCCCCGACCGCATCGCCCGGTACCTGCCGCAGAGCCTGCCGGTGGACACCCGGCGCTACCTGGCCGGCGCGCTGCAGGACGGCCGGCTGAGCAACGTCGACGTGCGGCTCAAGGGCGACCTGCGCGAGTTTCCCTTCCGCAAGCCCGGCAGCGGCGAGTTCCGCGTCGCCGGGCGGGTCGACGGGCTGACGCTGGCCTATGTGCCCGACCGCCCGGCGCAGGGCGACGAGCCCGCCTGGACCTCGCCCTGGCCGGTGCTGACGCGGGTCGCCGGCGAGGTGGTGCTCGAGCGTGGCGGCCTGCAGGTGCGCCAGGGCAGTGGGCAGTACCAGGGCGTGCAGATGAGCAAGGTGCAGGTCCAGATTCGCGAGTTGAGCCCCAACGCGGTGCTGGTGCTGGACGGCCAGGGCCAGGGCCCTCTGAGCGATCTGCTCGGCTACGTCAAGGCCTCGCCGGTGGGCGCCTGGACGGCCCAGGTGTTGGAGCGTGCCAGCGGCACCGGGCCGGCAGAGCTCAAGCTGTCGCTGAACATTCCGTTGCTCAATGCCGAGGCGACCACCGTCAAAGGCTCGCTGGGCCTCGCGGGCAACGAGCTGCGCCTGGCGCCTGACCAACCGTCGTTTCAGGCCTTGAAGGGGCGGGTCGATTTCACCCAGCGAGGGTTCCAGCTCGTCGACCTGAGCACCCAGGTGCTCGGCGGCGACAGCCGCGTCGAAGGCGGCTGGCAGCTCGACAGCGGCCTGAACCTGCGCGCGGAAGGCACGGTCAGCGCCGACGGCCTGCGCCGGGCCACCGAGTGGCCGGCCGTGGCCCGCCTGGCCGGCTCGCTCAGCGGCCAAACCAGCTACCGCCTGGCCCTGGGCTGGGCCCACGGCCGCCCGGAGCTCAACCTCACCAGCAACGGCATCGGCTTGGCGTCTGAGCTGCCCGCGCCGATGCGCAAGGCGGCCGACGCTCCCTGGAATCTGCGCCTGCAAACACTGGTCAGCGCGCCGGAGGGCACGGCCAGCGCCGCCCCTGCCACCCGCGACCACCTGCGCGTCACCGTCGGGCCCCAGGTGCAGGCGCTGTACGCCCGCGAGCTGGGCAGCGGCACCGCCCCGGCCCGGGTGCTGCGCGGGCAGGTGGCGGTGGCCGCTGCGGGCGCCAGTGCCAGCGACAGCACCGCCTTGACCACCCAGGTGTTGAGCGGCAAAGGCAGCGGGGTGGTGGCCGACATCGCCCTGCCCACGGTGGACGTGGACGCCTGGCGCGCGGTGGCCACGCAATGGGAGCCTGCACCGCCGGCCGCTGGGGCCGCCCCTCCCAGCCCCTCCAACGCCTCGGCCGACACCTCGGGCTACCTGCCCACCACCATCGCCCTGCGGGCCGACGAGGTGCTGATCGCCTCGCGCAAGCTGCAAAAGGTGGTCGCCCTGGTCAAACACGACGACGGCGCCTGGCGCACCCAGATCGACGCCGAGCAGCTCACTGGGCAAATCGACTACCTGCCGGCGCGCAGCAGCAGCCCGACCGGCCAGGTGGTGGTGCGCTTGGCGCGGTTGAGCCTGCCGCAGTCCGACGCGGCCCAGGTCGACGCCTTGTTGCAGCAAGCCAAGCCGCTGGCCCCGCCCCCTGCGGCGGCGGCGGCGACAGCCGGCACGCCGGCGCCCACGGTGGCCGACACCGTGCCCGCGCTCGACATCGTCATCGACGACTTCGAACTGCGCGGCAAGAAGCTGGGCCGCCTGGAGGTCGAAGCCAGCAACGGCCCGGCGGGTGCGGCGACTGAGGGCGCGGTGCGCGAGTGGCGACTGTCCCGGTTGCTGATGACCACGCCCGAAGCCCGCCTGAGCGCCTCCGGCCAATGGGCCCCCACCGAGCCGGGCGGCGGCCCGCGCCGGGTGACCTTGAACTTCAAGCTCGACCTCTCGGACAGCGGCGCCTTCGTGGAGCGGCTGGGCATGGGCCGCACCATCCGCGGCGGCAAGGGGGTGATGTCGGGGCAGCTGTCGTGGCTCGGCTCGCCCTTGACGCTGGACCACGGCCTGACCACCGGCCAGATGAACGTGGCCATCGAGTCGGGCCAGTTCCTCAAAGCCGAGCCCGGTGCGGCGCGGCTGCTCAGCGTGCTCAGCCTGCAGTCGCTGCCGCGCCGTTTGGTGCTCGACTTCCGCGACGTGTTCCAGGAGGGCTTCGCCTTCGACGGCATCACCGGCGACATCCAGCTCGCCCAAGGCGTGGCCAGCACCAACAACCTGCGCATGCGCGGCGTGCAGGCCGTGGTGCTGATGGAAGGCCACACCAATTTGCAGCAAGAGACCCAGGACCTGCGGGTGGTGGTGGTGCCCGAGATCAATGCCGGCACCGCCTCGTTGGCCTATGCGGTGATCAACCCGGCCCTGGGCCTGGGCACCTTCCTGGCCCAGCTTTTTTTGCGCAAGCCCTTGGCCCAGGCCAGCACCCGGGAGTTCCACGTCACCGGCCCGTGGGCCGACCCGCAGGTCACTCGGGTCGAGCGCCGCGTCGGGGCCACCGCCGAAGAAGCCGGGCCGCTCGCCACGGGCACCGACGACGCCCCACGCCGCTGAGTGCAACCCGAGGTACGCTTGACGGTGCGGTCGGTGCGGCCCGGTCGTGCGGTGCCTCCCGGCCGGCGGGCGGCGCCGACCGATTCACCGATTGTTTGTTAGCGCCCTACGGAGAGATCATGGAAGACCAAAGTGGTTGGCTCATCGCCAGGCGTGAAACCGAGGACGGCCTGTCGCTGATTCGTCTAAAGGAGCTCCAGGACACCTTCGACGCTCTCGCAGTGCCAGAGCGCTTCAACATCATCTGGGAGTTTCGCGGAGTCACGTCGGCCAACACTCCAACCCCCGCAGAGTTCGAGGCCCTCGGGAGCTTCGAGGAGCGGCTCGTCGCGGCAGTTGAAGAAACCGGCCAAGGGACACTTTGCATTGTCTTTACCGAGCCGGGCTACCGCGAGTACGTCATCCATGCCTGTTCTGCGGACTCGTTCCTAAATGCCCTTAACTCGATGCCACAAGAGCGTGAGCCATATCCCATCGAGATTCGTCACGAGCATGACCCTGGCTTGGAGCTGTATACATCGCATGCGCGCGGTCTTCGGGGCGGGCGCTAACAATTCGCCTAAGCCGACGCCGCCTCGCGGCGCGGCTTAACTCAGGCGATGGCCTGACCGACTGATTAATTAGTGATTGACTCGTTGCCCGCCGGCCTCGCCGATTCTTCTGTGCCTTCACCGCTCACCACCGCTGCCCACCATGAAAATCGCCGCTCTGCAGATGGTCTCCACCCCCGACAT
>JAZKHH010000084.1:52199-66943 GCA_040385465.1 Pseudomonadota bacterium
CACCGCTGCCCACCATGAAAATCGCCGCTCTGCAGATGGTCTCCACCCCCGACATCGACCGCAACCTGGCCACCGCGCGCCGCCTGGTGGCCACGGCCGTCGAGCAAGGCGCCAAGCTGGTGGCGCTGCCCGAGTACTTCTGCCTGATGGGCCACGCCGAGCAAGACAAGCTGCGCCACGCCGAGACCCCCGGCGACGGCCCAATCCAGGCCGCGTTGTCGAGCATGGCCAAAGACCACGGCGTGTGGGTGGTGGGCGGCACCCTGCCGCTGCGCACCGACGACCCGGCGCGGGTGTTCAACACCTGCTGCGTGGTCACGCCTCAGGGCCACATCGCCACCCGCTACGACAAGCTGCACCTGTTCCGTTTCGACAACGGCAAGGAGTCGTACGACGAAGGCGCTGTGCTGCAGGCGGGCCAAAAGCCGGTGACCCTGGACGCCGAGGTCGACGGCCAGCCCCTGCGCATCGGCTTCAGCATCTGCTACGACCTGCGCTTCCCCGAGCTCTACCGCGCCATGATGCAGCCGCCCTGCGATTTGCTGTGCGTGCCCTCGGCCTTCACCCACACCACCGGCCAGGCGCACTGGGAGCTGCTGCTGCGCGCCCGCGCCATCGAAAACCAGTGCCACGTCATCGCCCCCGCGCAAGGCGGCCGCCATGAGAACGGCCGCCGCACCTGGGGCCACAGCATGGTGATTGACCCGTGGGGCGAGGTGCTGGCGGTGGTGCCCGAAGGCGAGGGCGTCGCCCTGGCCGAGCTCGACAGCGCCCGCACCGCCGCCGTGCGCCAGCAGCTCCCGGCCCTGCGCCACCGGCGTTTCTGACGGGCGCGCGATGACGAGCGACCTGCTGATCGTCACCCTCGCCTCCTTGTTCGCCGGCTTCATCGACGCCATCGTCGGCGGCGGGGGGCTGGTGCTGGTGCCGGCGCTGTTCAGCGTCTACCCCCAGGCCGTGCCGGCCACGCTGTTCGGCACCAACAAGGGGGCGGCCATCTGGGGCACCGCCTGGTCCGGGCTGCAATACGCCCGCCGGGTGCAGCTGCCCTGGGCCTCGCTGCTGCCGGCCTGCGTGGCCGCCCTGGCCGGCAGCTTCACCGGCGCCTGGGCCGTCACCCGCGTCAGCCCCGGCGGCCTGCGGCTGGCCCTGCCCATCATCCTGCTCGGTGTGTTGATCTACACCGTGGCCCGCAAAGACCTCGGCCAGGTGCACGTGCCCCGGTTCACCGGCCGCGCGCAGGCCTGGGCCGCCGGCCTGATCGGCCTGGTGCTGGGCTTTTACGACGGCTTCTTCGGCCCCGGCACCGGCAGCTTCTTCGTCTTCCTGTTCGTGCGCTGGTTGGGTTTTGATTTCCTCAACGCCTCGGCCAGCGCCAAGCTGCTCAACACCGCCACCAACTTCGCCGCGCTGGTGCTGTTCTCCCTCAAGGGTCACGTGTGGTGGCAGGTGGCCGCCATCATGGCGGTGGCCAACATCGCCGGCAGCCTGCTCGGCACCCGGCTGGCGCTGAAGCACGGCTCGGGCTTCGTGCGCTGGGTGTTCATCGGGGTGGTGAGCTGCCTGATCTTGAAGACCGGCTGGGACGGTTGGCGCACGCTGTGATGGACGACAGGCGGCGGCCTGTGCGTGCAGCCCCAGGCCGGGGTCACACGGCGCTGCGGGGCGCCATGGGCGCATCGGGCGGCACGCCCTGGTCCATGGCCAGCTCGAGCGTCCAGCGCATGCGCTGGTCGAGCCACTTCTTCTGCGTGTTGTCGCAGGCAAAAGCCACCGCATCCTGGGCCATGCGGGCGATCTGCCCGCGCTCGCGGTTGCGCTCGATCATCTGGGTGGCCAGGGCTTGTGGCGACGGCCACTCGGCCAGCACCACGGCACGGCTGGCCTGC
Organism: Pseudomonadota bacterium; assembly: GCA_040385465.1. Classification (GTDB taxonomy): domain Bacteria; phylum Pseudomonadota; class Gammaproteobacteria; order Burkholderiales; family Burkholderiaceae_C; genus CANHBY01. The sequence goes on from JAZKHH010000084.1 coordinate 54,089, forward strand.
GCCAAATCGCGGAAGTAGGTGATGTCGAACGCCAGGATCGGGATGCCCCGCGCCATGGAGTCGAAGGCGGCGCGCGGGGTGTCTTCGACCAGCGGCGTGGCCACCGTGAAGTGCACCTGCTCGAGCTGGTCGAACAGCTCTTTGCCATACGGCACCTGCGGCAAAAATTCCACGGCACCTGACAAGCCGGCGCCCTCCACCTGGGCCTGCAAGGCCGGCAACGACTCGCCGCTGCCGATCAAGGTGAAGCGCACGTCCAAGCCCTGCGCACGCGCCAGGCCCACCGCCTCGACCACCCGGTCCAGGCCCTTGTAGGGCACCAGGCGGCCGAAGTAGACCAGCCGCAGCGGGCCCGAGGGATCGCGCAGCCAGGTCTGGCGGCGGCGCAGTTCTTCGTCGGTGAGCACCTGCTCCATCGAGTGCGCGGTGTCGAAGAAGTTCTTGACGTTGGCGCGGCCTTGCCCGAAGTCGCGCACCATCGAGGCGCTCTTGAGCAGCACCAGCTTGAACATGCGCGGCGCCAGCCAGCACTGCAGCCACTTCAGCGGGTCGTGCAGCACCCGGTTGACGATGTAGTTCTTGAGGTTCCACACGCCGAGCTTGTAAAAACGCCAGGAGTGTTTGCGGAAGTCGATGTCGACGAAGAAGATCACCGGCCGCTTGGCGCGCCAGGCGGCCAGGTTGACCATGGCCATCATCGGCCGCCAGGTGTCGGTGGACATGCCGGCGTGCACCACGCCCGCGGTGGCCACGGCGGCCTTGAGCCGGCGCCACAAGGGCAGGGCGTGCGAACTCCAGAAATGGCGGGCACTGGTGGCCGAGGGATAGGCCGGCATGAAAACGATGCCGTCTTCCTCGGCGTCGACCGTGCCCAGAAAACTCTTCTGCTCGTCGTAGTGGTCCGAGTTCAGGCTGGGCGCGACCAGCACCACGCGTTGGAACCGCGGACCGATGCTGTGGCGCAGCTCTTTGAGGTGCTCGGCAAAGGCGCTCTCCGTCGCGAAGCGTGTGGCAGACAACGGGTAAGCAGGCGCCTGAACGGCAATGACGTAATCCATGTGTAAATCCAGAGTGAGCCGGAGTGGGGTGCCCGGAAGGGACCGGAACCACCCCCCACCGCATCGACGAGCAGACAGGCTCAACAACCGCTAGGGATTATCCCCAGGGCAAGGGCCCCGCAGCGTACGCAATTCGCGTCTTTGTGCAACCGGTTGTGATCGGCAAAACGGCGGGGTCGAAGGCGGTTTTCACCCACCCCGACGCGGTGTGTGATCACCCACTCAGGCTGCAGCAGCCCCCGTGCCTGCACTGTGCTCAGGCGTGGGCGGCTCGGCCGGGCTGTCATCGGGGGACAGGTCCGCATCGCACACCGTTTGCAGGGTCACATGGTCAATGCCGAAACGGCTCTTCAAACCGCGGGTGGCCTCGCGCAGGAAGGCGTCGCCGGGCGCGCCGGCCGGCAGCACGAGGTGGGCGGTGAGGGCGGTGTGGGTGCTGCCCATGGCCCAGATGTGCAGGTCGGGCACGCCGCTCACACCCGGCAAGCTTCGCAGGTAGGCGCGCACCTCGTTGAAGGCGATGTGCTCGGGCACGCCGTCGAGCAACAGGTGCAGCGAGCGACGGAAGAGGTGCCAGGTGCTGGCCACGATGACCATGGCGATCAGCAGGCTGACCACCGGGTCCAGCCACGACCAGCCGGCCCACAGCGTCAAGGCCCCCGCGACCACCACGCCGGCCGAGACCAGCGCGTCGCTGGCCATGTGCCAGAAGGCCCCCTGGATGTTGAGGTCGTCGTGGCGGCCGCGCATGAACAACCACGCGGTGACGCCGTTGACCACGATGCCCAGCGCGGCCACGGCCATGACGGTGGGGCTGTGCGGCAGCACGCCGGTGGGGTGGGCCAGCCGGTCCAGCGCCTCCCACACCAGCGAGCCCATGGCCACCAGCAACAGCAGCGCGTTGCCGAACGCCGCCCACAAAGTGGCGCGCTTGAAGCCGTAGGTGTGCCGCTCGTCCGCGCGCACCCGGCCGGCCCAGGTGCCGCCCCAGGCCAGCACCAGGCCGGCGACGTCGCTCAGGTTGTGGGCCGCGTCGGCCCACAGCGCCAAGGAATGCGCTTGCCAGCCATAGCCGGCCTCCACGAACACGAACAACAGGTTGAGCGCGATGCCGATGGCGAAGGCGCGGTCGAAGGAATCAGGAGGCGGGTGGTGGTGACCGTGTCCGTGCGCATGGCCGTGGTCATGCTTGTGCGCGTGGTCGTGGTCGTGGTGGTCGTGTGCATGCCCAGCGTGATGGGCGTGTCCGCACGAGGCGGCCCCCGTCGGTGCACCGCACGGCGCCGGCGGGTGGGCCGGGCCCAAGGCCTGACCGTGAGCGGCAGGAGAATCGGAAGAGGGGTCGTGCAAGGCAGCGTCCAAGCCGGGCGGGTGCAAAGCATGATACCGCCCGAGGCGCCGCAGCGCCGCTCAACCTGAAGGGGTTTGACGTTCCTAAAAAGGGGGCGCGGTCAAGGCACCATGGCGTACAGCTGGGCCAGGCTGAAGCGCTGGCTCAACTCGTTGTGCGGCACGGCGCTGACGATGCTGGTGCCGGGGCCCACACCGGTGGCGGAGTACACGGGCGTGTCACGCGCTTCGCCGCTGTCGTGGGTCAACAAGGCCACACGGGGGCGCATCGCGTCGGTGGTGCGCTGCAGCACCACCGCCGTCGAGCCCGACAGCAGCTTGATCAGGCAGCCTGGCGGGTACATGCCCAGCAGCCGCACGATGGTGGCGCCGAAGTAGCCGTAACTGTTCTGGCGGAAAATCTCCTGGGCGGCGCGGGTCGACAGCAGCTGGCCACGCGAGGTGCGCTCGCTGAGCTTGGCGCAGAACATGTCGCAGGTGCGCAGCGCGTCTGACAGCGGGCTGACCGAGCGCAGGCCCAGCGGGTAGCCGGTGCCGTTGTGCTGCTCATGGTGCTCCTGCACCGCGCGCAGCCAGTCCATGTGCATGATGCCGGCGGCCACCAGCAGGTCGCGGCTGCGCAAGGGGTGGTGGTGAATGGTTTCCTTCTGGGCGATGCTGGGCGGCTCGGGCTGGTTGGCCAGGTCGGTCTGCAGCTGGGTCACGGCCAGGTTCATCGTCAACGCCGCGCACACCGCGTGCAGGGTCTGCTCTTCGCTCCACTCCTTGTGCTCGGCAATCAAGGTCATCAGCACGGCGGTGTGCACGCAGTGCTCAACACCGTAGTTGCGCATGGCCAAGGACGTGGGGTTGACCAGGCGGTAGATCGCCACGTCCGGGTCGTGGTGCACCAGGCTGATCAGGTCCGCCCCGACCTCCAGCAGCACGGCCTCCAGATGCGGCTCGGCCTGCGGGGCCAGCAAGGTCGGCGTCAGGCGCTCAGTGAGGTTGCACCAGGCCAAGCCCGCATCGATGCCCTCCGGTCGAGGCGGCACGGTGGGTGCGCCAGCGCGAAGATGGGGGGCATGAAGTGAAGGCTGCACAGGGTGCTCCTCGAAGTGACTCAACGTGAAACTACGGCCAAACGGCCGGGAAGATGAGAGTGAGTTCCCGCGCCCCGGGAAAAATACCCGGCCAGCGTGCAAAAGTGACGCCCTGGCGCTGGTTCACATGCCACAACGGCACGGCCTGCCGTTCTCTCGCCCGGTTCAGCTCAAGGCTTGTTCGACTGCGCCGCCTGATCGGCCTGCACCTGGGCGCGCTGCGCCGCGGCCTCGCGCAGCGCCTTGAGCTTGGCGCGCGGGTCCTCGCGCTGGGTGGCCTCGTGCAGCTTCATCTCGCCGATGAAGCGGCTGGGCACGCCGACCACGGTGTCGCGGCCTTTCTTGCGCCGGCGCAGCGTGGTCACGGTCAGCGTGTGGCGCGCCCGGGTGATGCCCACGTACATCAGCCGGCGTTCTTCCTCCAGGCGCTGCGGCGTCATCTCGTCGTCTTCGCTGCGAAACGGCAGCAGGCCCTCGTTGACACCCACCAGCACCACGTGCGGCCACTCCAGCCCCTTGGCGGCGTGCAGCGTGCTCAGCGTGACCACGTCCTGCTCGTCGCCGCGCTCGGCCAGGCTGATGATCACCGAGATGGTCTGCGCCACCTCCAGCACCGTTTTGCGCGTGGTCTCCAGGGTTGCCCCGCCGTCGTTTTCGATCTCGCCGCCGCAGCGCTTGGCCACCCAGTCGATGAAATCCAGCACGTTGGACCAGCGCGCGGCGGCCAGCTTCTCGCTGTCCTCGCCGTCTTTAAGGTGCTGCTCGTAATCGATTTCTTTCAGCCAGCCGAGCAGCAAGGCCTTGGCGTCTTCGCTGCCCGAGGTGTGGCGGGCGCGGTATTCCAAATCGTTCACGAAGCGGCCGAACTCCTGCAGGCTGCCCATGCTGCGCGCCGGCAGCAGCGCCTGCAGGCTCTCGGCGAACAGCGCCTCGTACAGGCTGACTTTCCATCGCCCGGAAAACTCGCCCAGGGTGGCCAGGGTCTGGTGGCCGATGCCGCGCTTGGGCGTGGTGACCGCGCGCAGGAAGGCCGGGTCGTCGTCATGGTTCACCAGCAGGCGCAGCCAGGCGCACAGGTCCTTGATCTCGGCGCGATCAAAAAAGCTTTGCCCGCCCGAGACCTTGTACGGCAGATTCGCCTTGCGCAGCGCCTTCTCGAAGATCCGCGCCTGGTGGTTGGCGCGGTAGAGGATGGCGAAGTCGCGGCAAGCCACCTCGCCGCCCTGCCCGCGCTGCGACTGGATGCGCGCCACCGCCCGCTCGGCCTCGTGCTCCTCGTTGTCGCACTCGACCACCCGCACCGGCTCGCCGTCGCCCAGGTCGCTCCACAGCTTTTTCTCGAACAGCTTCGGGTTGTGGCCGATCACCGCATTGGCCGCCCGCAGGATGCCGCCGGTGGAGCGGTAGTTCTGCTCGAGCGGAATCACCTTGAGCTGGGGGTACTCCTGCGGCAAGCGGCGCAGGTTGTCGATGGTGGCGCCGCGCCAGCCGTAGATGCTCTGGTCGTCGTCGCCCACCGCGGTGAACAGGCCCGCATCCCCCACGATGGACTTCAGCAGTTCATATTGGATGGCGTTGGTGTCCTGGTACTCGTCGACCAGCACGTAGCGCAGGGTTTTTTGCCAATTGCCGCGCGCCTCGGCGTCGGTCTGCAGCAGCCGGTGGGGCAGGCCGATCAGGTCGTCGAAGTCGACCGCCTGGTAGGCGCTCAGGCGTTCTTCATAGCGCTTCATCACCACCGCGGCCACCCGGTCGTCTTCGGTGTCGGCTTGCGCGGCAGCGGTGTCGCTGTGGAGGCCCTGGTTTTTCCACAGGCTGATCTTCCATTGCCAGCCGCGCGCCTGGGCGTTGTCGCTGCTGCCGCCGGCGTCCTTGAGCACGCCCAGCACGTCGTCGCTGTCGAGGATGCTGAACTGCTCCTTCAACCCCAACCGGCTGCCTTCCTTGCGCAGGATCCGCACCCCCAGCGAGTGAAAGGTGCTGACCACCAGGTCCTTGGCGGCGCGCGGGCCGATCAACGATTTCGCCCGCTCGCGCATTTCCTGCGCGGCCTTGTTGGTGAAGGTGATGGCGGCGATCTGCCCCGGCGCATAGCCAGCCTGCAGCAGGCGGGCGATCTTGTGGGTGATCACGCGCGTCTTGCCCGAGCCGGCCCCGGCCAGCACCAGGCAGGGGCCGTCGAGGTAGTGAACCGCTTCCATCTGGGCGGTGTTCAGGGAAGCAGGAGCGGCAGGCGAGGTCACGGAAAAGGCTCAGGAAAAACCGACACAGGAAGAGACAGGCGTGCGCCGCAGGCGGCACCGGCGGCAGGCGCCCGGGCGTCAACCGCGCCGGCGCCTTGTTGAGCGACCGATCATAGGGGGCCGCACGCCGTGAGCCGCTGCGGCCTGACATGCGTGGCCCGGATCACCGTGCCGACGGGGGCCCCACCGCCGTGCCCGACTGGCGCCGTTGACGGTTCACCAGCCAGTGCAAACCGAGGGCGACGCACAGCAGCACGCCCATGCCGAGGGCCCAGACGATCCAGACCAAGGCCTCGAGCCCATCGGCTGCCGAGGCCACTGAGGGCAGCATGCCCATGGCCTGCTGCATGGCCTGGCCGATGGCCGCCCACTCCGCCGAATCCATCCAGCCCGCCAGCCAGGGCGGCAGCTCGGCGGGCAGCGGCCCGGGCGTCCCCGGCGTCGAGCCGGCCTGCTGCAAGGCGCGCCCGGTCCAGTCCACCACGAAGGCGGCCACCGCCATGGCCACGGTCCACACAGCAGCCAGCAGGCTGGCCATCACCCAAATCAACCACTTCATGCGCTTTTCCTCGAAGGTTGGAACTCCGTGCCACGGGCTGTCAGCAAGCAGACGCCAGCGAGCATGCCATTCACAATTTTTCGGTGTGGCCTCGTCAACCATTGGCCTCTGCTGGGGCCCGGGAAGTTGAGATACTCCGCAGTCATGCAAAACATTGTCGCCGTCACCCTGCCCTTTTTCGCCCTGGTGCTGTGCGGCTACCTCGCTGCCTGGCGTCGGGTGCTGCCCGAAGCGGCGGTGCCCGGCCTGAACGCATATGTGCTGTTCTTTGCCTTGCCCTGCCTGCTGTTCCGCTTCGGCTCGAGCAAGCCGTTCGCCAGCTTGATCGACCCGGTGCTGGTGGCGATCTACACGGTGTGCGCCCTGCTGGTGGTGTTGTTCACCGTGGTGCTGACCGTGCGGCTGAGCCCCACCGGCACCGGCGTGGACTTGAAGAACGCGGCCTTTGGCGCCTTGGTGGCCGCCTTTCCGAACAGCGGCTTCATGGGCGTGCCGCTGCTGGTGGCCTTGCTGGGCGAGGCCGCGGCCGGCCCGGTGGTGGGCACCATCCTGGTCGACTTGCTGCTCACCAGCACCTTGTGCATCGCCCTGGCCCGGCACACGCCGGTGCCCGAAGGCGCGCCACCCCGGCCCCGGGGCCTGGTGGTCTGGCGGGCGGTGAAGGGCCCGCTGAGCAACCCCTTGCCGTGGGCCATCGTGCTGGGCGCCCTGGCCGCCGCGCTGGACCTGCGCCCGGCTGGGCCGCTGGCCGAGGTGGTGAAGATGCTGGCCGATTCCGCCTCGCCGGTGGCGCTGTTCACCATCGGCGCAGTGCTGTGGCGCTCCGGCCAGCATGTGCACTCGCGCACCCCGGTGACGCGCTTTCTGCCAGTGGCGCTGATCAAGCTGCTGGTGCATCCGGCCCTGGTGTGGGGGGTGGCGGCCATCGCAGTGGCGGTGGGCGCCGAGGTGTCGCCGTTCGGCCTGAGCGCGCTGATCCTGGTCGCCGCGCTGCCCAGCGCCAGCAACGTCTCCCTGCTGGCCGAGCGCTACGGCGCCGACAACGGCCGGGTGGCCCGCATCATCATGGCCAGCACGGTGCTGGCCTTCGTCACCTTCACCGCCCTGGCCTGGGTGGTGGCCCAGCCACCACCGGGCGCGTGAACCCTCCGTCAACCGAGGCCATTGGCTTTTCCTATCGTTGATATAAAGACGATCCACTTCGCAAATGAGGAGCCTCTCTTTAGGATCGAGCCATGCACTTTGCCACCTCTTGGAGATTCACATGAGCACCCCTTTCCACGACGCCGCCTCGGTCACCATCCAAAACCTCGAAGCCGCGTTCGCCGGTGAGTCCATGGCCCACATCAAGTACCGTTACTTCGCCAAGCTGTGCCGCGCTGCGGGCGACGAGGCCACGGCCAAGGTGTTCGAGGACACCGCCGAGCAGGAGCTGCTGCACGCCTTCGGCCATGCCGACTTGCTGTTCCCCCCGGCCCGCATGAGCCCGGCCAAGGCTTTGCAGCTGGCCATCGACGGCGAAACCCACGAGTACACCGAGATGTACCCCCAGTTCAAGCACGCCGCCCTGGCCGAAGGCCAAACGGCCGCGGCCCAGGAACTGGACGAGCAGATCGCCGAGTCCAAGGCCCATGCCGACATGTTCCGGGCCGTGCTCGAGAAGGCGGCCAAACGCTTTTCCGCCCTGGCCAAGGTGGAGGAGCGCCACGCCAACCACTACATCGCCACCCTGGCGCGGGTCAACGGCTGAGCCCTTGGGCTCGCGTGACCTGCACCGATTCCTCCGATTCTTTTTTCCCGACCCGACTCCCCTGAAAGATTACTTTCCATGAAACAGTACCAATGCGTGGTTTGCGGCTTCATCTACGACGAAGCCCTGGGCATGCCGGAAGACGGCATTGCCGCGGGCACCTTGTGGGACGACGTGCCGGCCGATTGGGAATGCCCGGACTGCGGCGTCTCCAAGGCCGACTTCGACATGGTGGCCCTCTGATGTCGGCACCGGTGGTGATCGTGGGCAGCGGGCTGGCGGGCTACACCGTGGCCCGCGAGTTCCGGCGCCTGGACCGCCAGACCCCGCTGGTGGTCATCAGCCGCGACCATGGCGGCTTCTATTCCAAACCCATGCTGTCCAACGCCCTGGCCAGCAACAAGACCGCGGCCAGCCTGGTGATGAAACCGGTGCAGAAAATGGCCGAGGAGCTGGCCGCCGACATCCGCTGCCACAGCGGCGTGAAGCACCTGGACACCGCCAGCCGCACCCTGACGCTGGACAACGGCGACACCCTGGCCTGGCGCGACCTGGTGCTGGCGCTGGGCGCCGACCCGATCGCCCCCAACCTGCCCGGCTCGGCCGGTGGGGAGGTGCTGTCGGTCAACGACCTCGACGACTACGCCCGCTTCAGCGAGCGGCTGAGCGGGCGCGACCGGGTGGTGATCCTCGGCGGCGGCCTGATCGGCTGCGAGTTCGCCAACGATTTGCTGAGCCGTGGCGTCACGCCGGTGGTGCTCGACCCCGGCATGGGCCCCTTGTCTCGGCTGCTGCCGCCCCAGGCCAGTGCCTGGATGCGCGACAAGCTGCGCGCCGCCGGGGTGCAGTTCGAATGGGGCGTGACGGCCACCGCCGTCGACCGCGCTGCTGGCAGTGAGCACCTGGAAGTGACCCTGAGCGATGGCCGCACGCTTTCGGCCGGCCTGGTGCTCAGCGCCATCGGCCTGCGTCCGCGGGTCGACGTGGCACGGGCCGCCGGCCTCAACGTGCAGCGCGGCATCGTCACCGATGCCCACCTCGCCACCAGCGCAGAACACGTGTATGCCGTGGGCGACTGCGCCGAGGTGGTGGGGCACAGCCTGCCGTACGTGCTGCCGCTGATGAGCCAGGGCCGCGCGCTGGCCGCCACCCTGGCCGGCACGCGCACGCCGGTCGTCTACCCGGCCATGGCGGTGACGGTGAAGACGCCCGCGTGCCCGACCGTGGTGTGCCCGCCCCCGCTGGCCACGCCGGGCGTGTGGGAGGAGCGGGTCGGCGAAGAAGGTTTTGAAGCCCGCTGCCTGGACACCGACGGCAGCTTGCTGGGCTTTGCCCTGTTGGGCAGCGCCACGGCCCAGAAGCAGGCGCTGGTGGCCCAGGTGCGCCCTTGGCTGACGTGAGGTTTGACCGGAGCGGGTGTTGGAAAAAAGCCCGCGCACCTCGGGCCTGCGGTATTCTTGTGCCAAACACACATTTTGTTTCAAGCCGGGTGCGCAGTGGTGGGTGAGACGGACCGTGGCAACGTCTCGCCCCCGCAGTCGAGGCTTGGGTTCGCCGAAGACAAATTGAGGCCACCATGCTGACTTTTCTGCGCAGGACCAAGGACGCCTTGAGCCGGCCCTCGGGCCATGAAGAGGTCGGCCCGGGCCGCACCACCCGCGATTGGCTCACCACCGTGCTGCCCCGGCTCACCGCCCCAGTGGACTCCGAAGCCCACGATGCCCAGTTGATCTTGGGCGGTTTGCGCCTGATCCTGTCGCGCCATGACAGCGCCGAGCACAGCGTGAAGTTGGGCAGTGCCGTCAAGCTCGAGTCGATGCTGTGCGAGTACCTGCTCGGCGGCGACCGCAGCGTGTTGAGCGACACCCGCGTCATGGCCCTGAGCCTGACCGAAACCCGCCACCTCCTCGACCCCGAGGCGCTGCGCGCGCTGCAGCGTTGGTACCGCAGCGCCAGCGACACCGTCGACAACGACGACGACCCCTTCAAGAAAACGCAGTCTTCTTCCAAGCACTGAGCAAGGACACGCCGGACGGCCCCGGCGCACAGGACAACTGTCAGTCCACGGACGCCGACACCGCCTGCGGCAACGCCAGGCTCACGCAGGTGCCTTCGCCAAGGCGGCTGTGGAGTGTCAGGCGCCCACCGTGCAGTTCGGCAATGCGCTGCACGATGGCCAGGCCCAGGCCTTTGCCCCCTTCCCCGGTGGCCGGCGCCACACTGTCGCGGCTTTGGTAGAAGCGGTCGAACAAATGGGGTTGGTCGGCGTCTGCGATGCCTGCCCCGTCGTCCTGCACGCTGACTCGCACCTGGCTCGGCTGGCCTGGTTGCACCTGCGCTGCCAGCACGATGTGCCCGCCGGCAGGCGTGAACTTCAAGGCGTTGTCGATCAGGTTGGCGATCGCGCGCTCGAAGAGCTCGACGTCGACCCGGGCCATCGGCTCGGCCGGCTGGCCGGGCTGGCAGCGCAACGCCACCCCTTGCTGCGCCGCGCGGTCGGCAAAGCGCAGGGCGATGTCGTCCAGCAACTCGTTGAGGTTGAAGGTGTCCAGGCGCAGCTGGAAGGTGGGCTCGTCGAGCTGGGCCAGCTCGCCCATGGAGCGCACCAGGCGGGCGGCGTTGTGGGTGTTGCGCAGGGCCACCTCGACCAGCCGGCGGTCCTCGCGGCGGGCCATGTCCTCCACGGGCGAGTCGGCCCAGCGGCGCTCCAGGGTCTCCAGGCAGGCCACGGTGGCGGTCAGGGGCGAGCGCAGGTCGTGCGACAGGTTGCTCACGCCTTCGCGGCGGAAATGGTCCAGCCGGCTGAGGGCGTCCCACTGCGCCCGCAAGGTGCGCAACATGAGGGCAAAGCCGTCGCGCAGCTGGTCCCACTCATCGTGCGAGCGCGGCATGTCGGCGGTGGTGTCGACCCCGAGCGGTCCGGATGACGGGGCCGCGTGCACCTGCAGGCCTTCCTGCGTCACCTTGGCCACCGCCTGCGTGAGCTGGCGCAAGGGGCGCGTCACGGCCGTGGTGATCCACATGGCCAGGCCGGTGCCCAGCACGATCAGCACCACCACCACGCCCAGCGCCGGGCCGGCGACGCTGGAGCGAAAGATCTCCCAGCGGCCCGCTGGCAGGGCCGGCTGGTGGCACACCACATAGAGGTACCCCTGGGTGGACGGGCCAGGCCGGATCACCGCCCGCTGCAACGCGCGGGCGGCCACGATGGCGTGCTCGTCCATGCGCGCCGGGTCGTCGCCCATGACGTAGCTGACGGTGCGCTGCAGCTCATGGGCCAGCTGCACCGGCGCCAGGCGCACCTTGACGCCGGCGGGCCAGCGCACCTGCCCGCTGGCCGCCAGCAGCGTGCCGTCGGCGGCCAGCAGGTAAAGCTCGCTGTCGGGCTCGAAGGAGACCAAACTGCTGAGCAGGGTGTTGAGCTGCTCGGGGTCGCGGTCCTGCCACTCGAAGAGGTTGTCGTGCAACATCATCACCCGGTCGAGGAACTGGTTGGCGCGCTGGTAGGTGCTCTCGCGCTCGAACCGCTGGAACGCCAAGGCCATCGTGGCCAGCACCCCCAGGGCGGTGATCAAGCCGGTGGCCGCCATCGTCAGGGCGATCTTGCTGCGCACCCGCCGCGGCCAGCGCATCCCGCGCCAGCCCGCCGCCGCCCAGCTCACCGCGGCGCCTCGCGCATCTTGTAGCCCGCCCCGCGCACCGTGAGGATGAACTGCGGCCGCAAAGGGTCGGCTTCCAGCTTGGCCCGCAGGCGGTTGATGTGGGTCGTCACCGTGTGCTCATAGCCGTCGTGGGTCGTGCCCCACACCGCATCGAGCAGCTGGTTGCGGGAGAACACGTGCGCTGGGTGCCGGGCAAAGTGCAGCAGCAAATCGAATTCGAGCGCGGTGAGCTCGACCGGCTCACCGCGGTGGCGCACCTGGCGCTGGGTGGGCGAGATCTCCAGCGCCCCGTTGCGCACCACCGGGCTGGGCGCCTGGGGGCTGCGGGCCGCGCGCACCAGCTCGGCACGCCGCAGCAGCGCCTTGACCCGGGCCAGCAGCTCGGCCAGTGAAAAGGGCTTGGTCAGGTAGTCGTCGGCGCCGAGCTCCAGGCCCAGCACCCGGTCGAGCTCGGTGCTTTTGGCGGTGAGCATGAGGATCGGAGTGGCGTCGCCCTGCGCCCGCAGCGATTTGCACACGTCCAGGCCGTCCACGCCTGGCATCATCCGGTCCAAGATCATCAAGTCGCAGGGCTGCTCGGCCTGGCAAGCCAGGGCGGCACCGCCATCGGGCACGGCCACCACCTCGTGCCCGCCCTGGCGGAGGTGCATGGCGATGAGGTCACGGATGTCGGTTTGGTCTTCGGCAACAAGGATGCGCGGCATGCGCCATTGTCGGATGGCCGCCGTGCGGCCTGACACCGGTGAACCGAAGAATTTGCGGCATGAAGGGCCTGCACCAGATGTAACGTGAGCTTCCTGTGATCTTTGCGGAGCACCCTGCGAGGGGCGCCTTCCAGACTGCGTTCATCGACAGACACCTGGCTTGGAGACCCTCATGACCCTGACGCACACCTTTGATGCCGCCGCCCCCGCAGTGCCGTGGGCCGACCTGCTCTCACACCGCAGTGCCCTGATCCGCTTCGCCCAACGCAAGCTGCAGGACCCGGCGTTGGCCGAAGACGTGGTGCACGACGTGTTCGAAGCGGTGCTCAGCGGTCGTGCCGCCTTTGCCGGGCGCAGCCTGCTGCGCTCCTGGCTCACCGGCATCCTGAAGAACAAGATCGTCGACCTGATCCGCCAGCGCGCGGCCTACACCTCGCTCGACGCCGA
>JAZKHH010000085.1:0-6976 GCA_040385465.1 Pseudomonadota bacterium
CGTTGCTTACCTTGCCCAGACGCCCAGTCTGGGCGGCGGTTCGCGCCTTGCTCTGCGCCTTACCAGTCACCTTCGCACTGGCTTCCGTCGTGTTAACAGGCCCTGGGCGGCTCCAATGCCCGACTGAACGAGCCCCACCATGCCAGACACCAACCCCGCCTCCGCCAAATTGGGCAGCCTGGTGCGCACCACCACCAGCCTGTGCGCCACCTGCCAACGCAGCGTCAACGCCACCTTGTGGCGCGTCGAGGGCCGCATCTTGATGCGCAAGCGCTGCCCGCAACATGGATCGGAAGAGGTGGTGGTGTCGTCCAACGCCGAGTGGTACGACGCGCTGATGACAGAAGCCAGCGTCTTGACGCCGCCATCTGGGGCCCATGCCGTCGAACACGGCTGCCCATTTGACTGCGGCCCCTGCACCCAGCACGAGCAACAGGCGCTGTTGCCCATCGTGCCCATCACTTCGGCCTGCAACCTGGACTGCCCGATCTGTTACACGCACAACCGCAACGACCAGGCCTTCCACCTCTCAGAAGCCGAGCTGCGCGCCATCTTGGGCCACCTGAGACATGCAGATCCCACACGGCGCATGATCAACCTGACCGGTGGCGAGCCCACCCAGCACCCCGACTTCGAGCGCTTGGTCGCCCTGTGCCGGGAGGAGGGCATCCACCGCATCACCATTTCCACCCACGGCTTGCGGTTCCTGAAGGACGAATGGCTGCTCGAGCGTCTTGCCCAATTACAGGCCCGCGTCGTGCTGTCGTTCGATTCCTTCAACCCGGAGACCAACCAGGAGATGTTGGGCGGCAACTTCCACCATGCCAAGATGCGGGTGCTGGCCCTGCTCGAGAAGCACCGCATCGACACCACACTGCTGCCTGTGCTGGCCCGCGGCAGCAATGACCACGAGGTGGGTGCCTTCGTCAAACTGGCGCTCGAGAAAGATTTCATCCGCAGCGTCGAGCTGCACACCATGACCTTCACAGGGCAGGGTGGCTCTCGCTTCACACGACGCGCCCGCTACACCACCTATGACGTGCTCGCCGATCTCGAGCAACAAACTGGCGGCGCCTTGCGCATCGATGACTTTGTCTCGTCGCCGTCGGCGCACCCCATGTGCTACCTGATCACCTACCTGCTGCGGCTGGACGATGGCCGCTGGCTGCCATTTCCTCGCTTCATGGGCCGCGACGACCTGCGCTCGCTGCTGACGGGCAGCCTCTACCTGGAGCCCACGCCAGAAGTGGAGCAACGCCTGCAAGACGTGGTCACCCGCCTGTGGACCGAGGAAATCGAGTGCGCCGACCGGGCGCTCGTGCTGTCGACCCTGAAGGGCTTGCTGCAGCGAATGTTTGCCCCCAATTTGACGGCCGACGAGCGCATGCGAATCGGCGAGCAGAGCTCCAAGGCCGTGTATGTGCACTCCCACATGGACGAGGAAACCTTCGACACCGATCGCATTCGGCAATGCTGCGTCGGCATCCGTGAGCCCGACGGGCGCAACATTCCCTCCTGCGCCTACAACGTCATTTACCGCCACCGTGATGCACGTTTCAAGGATGTACCGCTCGCACCGGTGGCAACGCTTGGGAGCGGGCGTTTGTGATCCCCTGACGGTCGGTGTGGCGTGTGGGGTCAAAGCGCAGGCGCCAGAACGTTTCTCTTGAGGGCACACACGCTGCGCACCCGCCTTCGGTACCATGAAGACGTTCCAGCGCCGCAGTGGTCAGGCGGTGCGTTCGCAGCCCCAGTACCAGCGGTGGGCCGAGTTTTCAGCGGCCCATTCGCAGAGCTTTTGTGCCAGCAAAGCGCAGTCCTGTTTGGAAGTTTCGGTGTCGGTCAGGCTCACTGCGCTTGCGACAGCCGGGACGGGCTCCACGCCTGCAGCGCGTTTTGAAAGTCAGCGATTCAGAGGACAAGCTGGCCGCTGAATTGCAAAGCGTTCCAACCTGACCAACCCCAAGTTCAGGTATGGGGCTCGGTGTCAGGGGGGTTGAGCCCCGGTCCCACCTCAAGGCTGGGTGCCTTTTGGCCCGTTGGCTCGTTCACCGACCCTCCTGGTGCGGCGCAAACCGACGGGCCAGCTCAGCGGGATGGGCACTGACCACATTGAACTCACCGGCGGCGGCCAGCGGCTCGATGGTGTAGGCAAAAGGCATGGCCACGCCGGACCTGTCGACCGTGCAGGTGCAACCGCGCACCCGGCTCTCGCTGTCATAGCCAACGGCTTTGATGTTTTCCGGCAAGTTCAACGAGCCTGCGGAGATGGACCTGTCAAAGCCGTAGGCCCTGTTGGTCAGCGACGCCTTGAACAGCAGGCTGCTCACCGTCGCACGGACCTGCTTATCGTCACAGTCGGGCGTGCGGGTAGACGGACCTGCCCACCACACCGATCCGGCCACGAACAGCACGCCACCCACCACCCAGGCCCAACGAGGCCCTGGAAACGCGCGTTGCCACAGCGCCGCGCTCATCGTCTTGTGAATGAGCTTGAGAGCCTCCTTGGCGTCGGCCAGGATCGTGCGCGCTTGTGGGCTGAGCTCGGCTTGACGGCCCTGAAGGCCATCGAAGTCGCTCCTCAAAACGTGGTGACTCACAACAGCCCATGCCAGCGCGGCGCCTGGTGTGATGCAGCGGTCGTCATCGGGCAGGTCGCCATCGGCGGCAACGAACTGCGCACGGTCGATCAACCCCTCGGTCAGCAACGTCGACAAGGCCTTGCGGTTTCTGTTCTGCTTGGCCAAGCGCAGTTTGCTCTTGACCTCATCGAGCACGTCTTGGCGTTCGCGATAAGCCTCACCGCTGAAAGCGGACCGCAGGCCCGCCTCGATTGCGGCCAGCTCATCTTCCGACAACAATTTGCGCACCACCAACCACAGGAGCGCATTGCCCAGGCCCGGGTAGGAAGCGGCTTCGTGCCGACGGGGATCTTCAAGCACTTGGTCGCGCAACTCGGGCGTGATCAATTGCATGTCACACAAAGTGTGGAAGCGCTGTAAATCAGACATAGGGTACTGCGGCAATGAACACCAAAATGCTGAGTTTAATCACCTGCGCGTGACGCTGCTGTCGCCAATCAGGCCCTCACAGCCCCAATTTCAAAAGAAGGCAGGTACCCAGCCTGCATGCCACTCAGACGCCACGCCTGCACGGGGAATTTAGATGCTGTCGCACCAGATAAAACATCGCGCTGCCGGACTTCGATGACGTAACTCCAGGCACCGTTGTCCGCCACCGTGTTGCGGGATGACAAGGCACCGCCTGCGCCGGTGAACGCGTCGATGGCCCAGGTCCCGCTCCACAGCGATCCGGCAGCACGAGGCGTGAGCTTGTGCACTCGGTGCGACCCTGCCGCGTTCGTGCTCACGGCCTCACGTGGATCACTTCAACCGATGACGTACTCAGGGTTCGGACTGCCACCAAATCGTTTGGTGTGATTTGACTGGCCCGACCACCTTGATCCACCGCACCGGCTCCATCATTGGACGGCCCTGCGTCGGGTCGGACGCGGCACCTGGTGGTTTGGCTTGGAACAACCCAACGGCTTGCCATGCCCTGAACTGCTTGAACTCAAGAGAGTGGCATCGGGTGCCACACAGCAGAATACGGGTCTGGCGGAGAGAGCGGGATTCGAACCCGCGGGGGGCTGTTAACCCCCACACGCTTTCCAGGCGTGCGACTTAAACCGCTCATCCATCTCTCCAGCGCAGCCGGGCATTCTAGCCTGCCCAGGTGGCGCAGATCAAATGGATCAGCGCACGGCGGGGGGCTTGGTTTTCAACAAGGTCATCGCAGTGCCGATGAGGGCGGAGACCTCGCTCATGTTGCCGGGCACGATCATCGTGTTGTTCTTTTGAGCCAGCTGCGCATAGGCGTCAACGGCTTTTTCCGCCACTTTGAGGTTGACTGCATCGGCGCCACCGGGCTGCTGGATGGCATGCGCGATTTTCTGGATGGCCTCGGCGGTGGCGTCGGCCACCGCGACGATGGCAGCGGCCTCACCCTGGGCATTGTTGATTTCTGCCTGGCGGTGGCCTTCGGAACGCGCAATGGCCGCCTCGCGCTCACCGGTGGCGATGTTGATCTGCTCCTGCTTGCGGCCTTCCGACGCGGCGATCAACGCCCGCTTTTCCCGCTCGGCGGTGATCTGGGCCTGCATGGAGCGCAAAATCTCGGCGGGCGGCGTCAAATCCTTGATTTCGTAGCGCAGCACCTTCACGCCCCAGTTGCTGGCGGCCTCGTCCAACGCGCTCACCACCGAGCTGTTGATCGAGTCACGTTCTTCAAAAGTCTTGTCGAGTTCCATCTTGCCGATCACCGAGCGCAGCAGCGTCTGCGCCAACTGGGTGATGGCGAACATGTAGTTGCTGGAGCCGTAGCTCGCCCGCATCGGGTCGGTGATCTGGAAGTAAATGATTCCGTCGACCTGGAGCTGGGTGTTGTCCTTGGTGATGCAGACCTGGCTGGGCACGTCCACCGGCACCTCTTTCAGCGAGTGCTTGTAGGCCACCCGGTCAACGAAGGGGATCACGAACTTCAGCCCAGGGGTGAGCGTGCGGTCGTACCGGCCCAGCCGCTCCACCACCCAGGCGTTTTGCTGCGGCACGATCTTGAAGGTTTGGTAAATGAAAACGAGGGCCACGACGGCCAGAACGAGGGCGATTTCCACAGGGGCTCCAGTCAATCGATGAAAGTGGGATGAACAAAAGCGTTGCCGACCGCAGGGCAGGGTGGTGCCAAGGGCTTCAGGTCGGCCCCATGGCGCCGGCCAACGGCGTCAGCACCAAAGAATTTCCTTCGACGGCGGAAATGCGGCATGCACCGGCCTGTGGCGCCGCACCTGGCGCCAAACGGGCCCGCCATTCGGTGCCGCGGTAAGAAACCCGTGCCGTGCCGTCCGCAGTCCAGGCCAGCACCGTGACCTGCTCGCCGACGTCGAGGTTGACATCCTTGTTCTGGGAGGCCGGTGCCGAGCGGGGCAGCTTCGACCGGGACCAATGCCACAACGCGGTGGCACCGCCGCCGACCACGGCGGCGGCCGTCACCTGCATGGCAGCGCTGGCGCCCAGGTGGGCCGCCACGGCCCCCGCCACGAGACCCACGGCAATCATCAACAGGTAAAAAGTCCCGGTGGTGAGCTCTGCCACGACCAACACCCCAGCGATGACCCACCACAAGGTGGCAGCAGAAAATTCCATGCGCGTCTTTCTTCCAAGGCTGCAAACTCGCGCAGTGTAGGGCGTGCGCGACCTCCTGAAAAACCGCTCAGGCCCCGTGGCTGAGAGGCTCTAAACTTGCCGGCTCACCGAACCCGACCTTCCTTCGCCGATTCCCCAAGGACCGCCATGCTGCGTTTTCGTTTTCCCATCGTCATCATCGACGAGGACTTCCGCTCTGAAAACACATCCGGCCTGGGCATCCGTGCCTTGGCGGACGCCATTCAAAAAGAAGGCTTCGAGGTGTTGGGGGCCACCAGCTACGGCGACTTGAGCCAGTTCGCGCAACAGCAAAGCCGCGCCAGCGCGTTCATCTTGTCGATCGACGACGAAGAGTTCACCGCCTCCGGACCGGTGCTGGACCCCGCCGTGCTGAACCTGCGCAAGTTCATTCAGGAGATCCGGTTCAAGAACGCGGACATCCCCATCTACCTGTACGGCGAAACCCGCACCTCGCAACACATCCCGAACGACGTGCTGCGCGAGCTGCATGGCTTCATCCACATGTTCGAGGACACGCCCGAGTTCGTGGCGCGTCACATCATTCGCGAGGCCAAGAGCTACCTCGACTCCCTGGCCCCGCCGTTCTTCCGCGCCTTGCTGGAGTACGCCCAAGACGGCTCTTATTCCTGGCACTGTCCCGGTCACTCGGGAGGCGTGGCGTTTTTGAAGAGCCCGGTCGGGCAAATGTTCCACCAGTTCTTCGGCGAAAACATGCTGCGCGCCGACGTGTGCAATTCGGTGGACGAACTGGGCCAGCTGCTGGACCACACCGGCCCGATCGCGCAGAGTGAGCGCAACGCGGCCCGCATCTTCAACGCCGACCATTGCTTTTTCGTGACCAATGGCACCAGCACCTCCAACAAGATGGTCTGGCACCACGCGGTGGCTCCGGGTGACGTGGTGGTGGTCGACCGCAACTGCCACAAGTCGATCCTGCACGCCATCACCATGACCGGTGCCGTGCCCGTGTTCCTGCGTCCCACCCGCAACCACCTCGGCATCATCGGCCCGATCCCTCAAAGCGAGTTCTCGCCCGCGGCCATCCAGGCCAAGATTGCCGCCCACCCACTGTTGAAGCACGTCAATCCCACGGAGGTGCGCCCGCGCATCCTGACCTTGACGCAGAGCACCTACGACGGCGTGCTTTACAACACCGAAACCATCAAGCACGCGCTCGACGGCTACATCGACACCCTGCACTTCGACGAGGCCTGGCTGCCGCACGCCGCCTTCCATGGGTTCTACGAGCCGTACTACGCCATGGGCAAGAACCGGCCGCTGCCGGAAGACCAGCTGGTGTTCTCCACCCAGTCCACCCACAAGCTGCTGGCCGGCATCAGCCAGGCCTCGCAGGTGCTGGTGCAGGACTCGCGCACCCGCAAGCTCGACCGCCACCTCTTCAACGAGGCTTACCTGATGCACTCCAGCACCAGCCCGCAGTACGCCATCATCGCGTCGTGCGACGTGGCGGCGGCGATGATGGAGGCGCCCGGTGGCACCGCGCTGGTGGAGGAAAGCATCTTGGAGGCCCTCGATTTCCGCCGCGCGATGCGCAAGGTGGAAAAAGATTTCGGCCGCGACTGGTGGTTCAAGGTCTGGGGCCCGGACAAACTGGCCACCGCCGGCATCGGCAAGAGCCAAGACTGGGCGCTCAAGGCCAACGCCAAATGGCACGGCTTCGGCAACATCGCCGAAGGCTTCAACCTGCTGGACCCGATCAAGAGCACCATCATCACCCCGGGGCTGGACATGTC
>JAZKHH010000086.1:0-2025 GCA_040385465.1 Pseudomonadota bacterium
CCACCGGCTTCATGCCGACCACGCGCCGATGGTGGCGCGCCAGCGTGTGCAGCAGAGCCGCGCTCACCAGCGTCTTGCCGACCCCGGTGTCGGTGCCGGTGACGAAACAGCCGTCAAACGCCATCGCGCACCCCTTCCAGAGCGAGCTCGCTGGAGGGCTCTTCTTCGGCCAGCGTGGCCTGCAGGGCAGCGAGTGCGCCCGCGGCAAGAAAGGTGCCCTCAGCCTCGTCGATGACGTACGGCGGCATGGCGTACAGCGTGTGGCCAATGGGCCGCAGCAGCAGACCCTGCTCGAGCGCATGGCGGGCGTAGCGGCGGGCGAAATCGGGCAGGCTGCTGGGCACATCCCACGCGAAGATCATTCCCTGGCGGCGCGCAAAACGCACACGCGGGTGGTTTGACAGCGGCGCGAACTGCGCGGCCAGGCGTTCGCCGGTGCCCACGTTGTGGCGCAGCACATCGGTCTGGTCGAACAGGTCCAGCGTGGCCAGCGCGGCGCGGCAGGCCAGCGGGTTGCCGGTGTAGCTGTGCGAATGCAGGAATCCGCGCGCGACCTGGTCGTCGTAGAAGGCGGCATAAACCTCGTCAGTGGTGAGCACCACCGACAGCGGCAGCGTGCCACCGGTCAGCCCCTTGGAGAGGCACAGGAAGTCGGGCCGGATGCCGGCCTGCTCGTGCGCGAACAGCGTGCCGGTGCGGCCAAAGCCCACGGCAATCTCGTCCAGCACCAGATGCACCGCGTAGCGATCGCACAGCTCGCGCACGCGCTTCAGGTACAGCGGATCGTGCATCGCCATGCCGGCGGCGCACTGCACCAGCGGCTCGACGATGAGGGCCGCCGTGTCTTCGTGGTGTTCGGCCAGCCAGTCGGCCAGCGCGTTCGCAGCCCGCTCGGCCACGTCGGCGTCCGACTCGCCCTGTGCCGCAGAACGCGCATCGGGGCTGGGCACGGTGGCGCCCAGGCGCACCAGCGGCGCGTAGGCCTCGCGAAAGAGCGCAATGTCGGTCACGGCCAGCGCGCCCACGGTCTCACCGTGGTAACCGCCGGCCACGCCGACGAAACGGTTCTTGCGCGCGCGCCCGGCGTTGCGCCAATGGTGCGCGCTCATCTTGAGCGCGATCTCGGTGGCGCTCGCGCCGTCGCTCCCGTAGAAAGCGTGGCCCAGTCCGGTGAGCGAGGACAGGCGCTCGGACAGCTCCACCACCGGCGCGTGCGTGAAGCCGGCGAGCATCACATGGTCCAGCGTGTTCAGCTGGTCGATCAGCGCGGCGCGGATGGCCGGGTGGTTGTGTCCGAACAGGTTGACCCACCAGGAGCTGATCGCGTCCAGGTACCGCCGACCTTCATGGTCGTGCAGCCAAACCCCCTCTGCGCGCGCCACCGGCACCAAGGGCAACGCCGCACCATCGCTCGCGTGCAGCTTCATCTGGGTGCAGGGGTGCCACACCGCCGCGAGGCTGCGCTGGCGCCAGGCTTCGTTGACGGATGCCATCAAGGGTTCGCGGTGAGTGGCACGGTGACGGGATCCCCGGCCCGCGGACCAGCGGGCTCGCTGCGGATGTCCACAACGCGGTTGCCAGTGTCGGGGAACACAAGCCGGGGCACCACCTCGTCGAGCTTGTCCTCATGAACCATGCCGAAGGCCGCAATGATCACCAGATCACCCACACTGGCACGCCGAGCCGCTGAACCATTGAGTGAAATGATGCCGCTGCCGCGAGGGGACTTGATGGCGTACGTGATGAAGCGCTCGCCGTTGTTGACGTTCCAGATATGGACCTGCTCATTTGGGCGGATGTTGCTCGCCTCCAGCAGGTCTTCGTCGATACCGCAAGAGCCTTCGTAATGCAGTTCGCAATGGGTGACGGTGGCGCGGTGGATCTTGGATTTCAGCAGCGTACGAAACATCGTCGCGTCCCTCAGACACCCGGCGCGCGACGCGCCTGCATGCCCAGTCTGGCGAGCATGTCCATGTCGGCCGCCACGTCGGGGTTGCCGGTGGTGAGCAGCTTCTCGCCGTAAAA
>JAZKHH010000087.1:0-94565 GCA_040385465.1 Pseudomonadota bacterium
CACACCTCACGGGTTTGCCCCGCTGGGTCCATCACCTCCGCACGTCCAAAGTCAGAGCGCTCCAAGTCAAATGGGTCGCCGATTTGAAGAACATGCGCTAAACGGTAGTCCATGAATTGGAAGTTGGCGTAGCACTCAGCGGCATCAATGGGCAGGTACTGAACCGCTTCCTCGTCCAAGCCCAATGCCTCACGCAGTCGTCCCGAGTAAAACGAGAGGCTGTACCAAAGGATGGATGGGTACGCTTCTCGTGAGGTCGCTTTGAACCTGGCCGGCGGGCAGTTCAACGCTTTGCGGAATGACCGAAGCTCGCTACCAATGAAACTGGGCTGAGGATCGAAAGACTGAGCGACGGCGTGATGGTTCTCGTAGCGAAGCTTCGGCGGCTTCGAGTCTGAGAGCTTGATAATGTGGTCGAAGCTTTTCGCACTGGCATGCATCCACCAGAATGAAACAGGTGTTGATTCAGGACTCGATGTGTTCATTGCAGCTGAGGGTGATGGGTGCCCGGTTGTATCGAGGTTGGTTCGACCAACGCGCTCTGAGGTGCGCATTTGTCGCTCTCCAAAGGCACCGAACGCTGATCGAACGGCAGCAATGGCTGCAGTAACCCAAACGGAGCCATGCCTCGTCCAGCGCCTTGACCGCCGTGGGGAGGCGTTGTTATGAAAGGGGCCCTTTCTTCCCCAGGCTGCAACGCAGGCGGGCGGGTGGGTGGGCAGATTGGCTGGCAAGGACATGTGGTTGCGCACGTCGTCCGTGAAGCTTGCTTACTCTCATCCCGGCAGTTGCACCTTCGTTGGTAATTGCCGGCCCATGGCTCGTGCGCGCGAACAGATTGATGCTGCCTGCCCGTCCCCTGTGAACATTGCACGCACAGCGAGAAGCCGCAGGTTGAACCGCTGTCCGGGCGGGCGCTCTGACACTGCGCAGGGTCTTACACTTCCACGCAGCCCTCCATCGCTTCCGGCCGTGGTGCGTGATCTTTGATCGCCGTTACAAAGAATGCCATGCCCCACATTGATCAAAAACCCGCCACCTGCCCGCCAAGCGCGGTGATGTCGACCTGGCGCCGCCGCCTCGCAGGCGCACTGCTGGGCGTCACGCTCAGCGCTTGTGGCGGCGGCGGTGGTGGCGGCAGCGGATCTCCACCGGCCGCGTCACCGGCTCCGGTGTCGACCCCCGCGCCTGCGCCTTTGGCAGGCGCGTGCTTGCCCGCCACGCGCACGCTGGTACCTCCGACCTTGGGGCTCGGGGTCCACCCGCCCTTCGACGCCACTTTCTGGCGGGCCATTGACGACCTGGGCGTCAAGTGGCTGCGGGTGGACCTGTACTGGGACCGCATCGAGCCGATCCGGGGGCAGGCGAATTGGTCGGCCTATGAACAGTTCATCACCGAGGCGCAGCAGCGCCAAGTGCAAGTGCTGTTCATCATCAACCACCCGCCCGCTTGGGCCCATGCCGACGCGGCGCAGTTCCCGGCCCTGGCCCAGGCGTTCGCACGCGAGGCGGGTCAGTGGGCACAACGCCGCGTGGCGGCCTGGGAAGCGTTCAACGAGCCCAACCTTTCAGGCTACGGTTGGCCGTTCCGTGGTCTGTCGGCTGCGGAAAGTGCCACGCTGTATGCCGACACCGCGGCCGCGGTGAACGCCGGGTTGCGGGCGAGCGGCGATCCGGCGCCGGTGATCGCCGGGGCGATCTCGCCCAGCGGGCATGAACCCATGGCGTTTATCGAGGCGGTGTTTGCCCGGCTGCCGGCGGCCTGCTTCGACGCCATCTCGATTCACCCCTACGGAGGCGAAGGCCGGCTGCCCGAGATCCGGCAGGCGGTGAGGCAACAGATGCAGCGCTTGCAAGCGCGCAATGTGCCGGTGTGGATCACCGAATATGGCAGCGACAACCCGGCCGACCATGAACGGCTGCTGGCCGACGCGTTGGCGCAACCGGGTCCTGCCGAGCCTTTCTTTTGGTTTGCGCTGCGCGATTTCAATGTGTCTGAGCGGTACGGGCTGTTCGACCTGCAAGGCCAGCCTCGACCGGTTTACAGCCGTTTCAAACAGGCGGCGCGCGCCGTGCCCTGAGCTCAACGCGGCGGGGCCGGCCTTGACCTCTCTCCCGTGAACCACGCTCCCCTAGAGTCCCTTGACTGGGGAAGGGGTCATGGGGCCGAGCGCTCTCAAGGCAGCACTTCAAAAACCAGGAACTGGGTGGATTGGGTGCGGGGCATGAAATTGTTGTCCGCCGCCAGGATCAGCGTGCGGTGGCCATTGGGCAGGGGCTCGCCCCAGGACAGGGCTTCGATGTTGTCGATCTGGAGACCCTGGTATCGGAGGGGCAGCTCCAGCAGGAGTCGGCGGCTCATCGGCCGGTAGCCGCCCGGCCGCAGTTGCGCCACCTGGCTGACATCGGTGGTCTGGGCATCGAAGCCGGTCAGCACCAGCCGGATGGTGTTGCCCACACCGAAGGCAAAGGCACGCTCCACCGCGATGAAGTGGCTGTCGTCGACGGCCAGCAGCTCGGTCAGGCCGTTGTCGGGCCCGAACGGCGCGTTTGCGGCCGCATCCACGGGAACGGGGGGCAGGGCGTAGGCATGCTGGCGCCCTGCGGCACCGGTGCGGGGGTCGAGCGCCGTGACCCGCACGACGCTGCCGTGCTGCAGGCTGGTGGTGGGACCGTCCTGGATCAGCGCGTCTTCATTGGCCACGTACAGCGTGCCGTCCGGTGTGACGGCCAAGGCTTCGAAGCCCTTGTTGTCGCGGCTGCCGGCGGTGGCGTTGTCGACTTGGCGGTAAGCCGCAGGGAGCGGAAACTCCCGCAGGTGGGCCCCGCTGGGGTCCATTTCCCGAATGAAAGGCGGGTGCCGCCGAGCCGGGTCGGCGTGCCAAATACCCTCCGAGGCCCAGTACAGGTGCCCGTTCGCCGCCGTGCGGATGGCTTCGGGATCGACGGTGCGGGCGTCGGCTGGAAACGGGGTGGCGTCGGGGCGCAACAGGCGGACCTGGCGGGTCACTTGGACCTCGAGCGGGCCTGCCGGTCCATGGGTGATGCGCAAGTTGTAGAAGCGTGGTGCCCCACGCTCTCCGCCCCGGTCGTCGGAGAGGGCCCAGTAACTGCCGTCGGCGGCCCGATCGAGCCCGGAGATGCCGCCGAACTCCACGCCCTCGAACAGCACCCCGGTGGCGAGGGAGGTGCTGCCAATCAACCGGAGCGAGCCGATGCGGGCCGGCGCAGGGTGCGCCGTCGCGGCCTCGCCGTGGCCTCCGCCCTGTTGTCCGATGTGACTGCACGCCACCAGGGCCACGCTGGCCAGCACCAGCCAGGCCGTTCGGGTTCGGGTCGCCATGGTGATGAGTGAAGCGCAGGGACCGGGCCAAGCGGCCGGCGTCCCCGTAGGACCGGCGTGTCGGCAGCTGGGGCTGCGGCCGTTGGGCGCGCTGCCTGAAGGCGCGAGCCCTGTCGGCGTCATGGTGCGAAGCTCTCCTCTTGCGCTTCTTGCAGTTGCCGAAGCCGCTCATGCAGCTGAGGCACCACGCCGGCACCCTCGCCGATGGCGCCGCCCACGCGCTTGACCGAGCCGGCACGCACATCGCCCACCGCGAACACGCCGGGCAGGCTGGTCTCGAACGATCCTGGCGCTCCTTGGGACATGCCTTGGCAGCGGGCGCCGGTGAGCACGAAGCCGGCCTTGTCGAGGGCGATGTCGCAGCTCTGCAGCCAGTTGGTCGCCGGGTCGGCGCCCACAAAAAGGAACAGGTGGCGGATGTCGCGCGTTTGGGTCTCGCCGCTGCGACGGTGCCGCCAGCTCACCTGCTGCAGCCCGGCCTCCTCGGTGCCCGACAGGGCCGTGACCTCGGTCTCGGTGTGCAGCTCGATGCGGGGGGACGCGGCGATGCGGTCGATCAGGTAGCGTGACATGCTGGCCGCCAGGCCGGGACCGCGCACCAGCACGTGAACCTTGCGCGCATGGCCGGCCAGGAACACCGCCGCCTGTCCGGCCGAATTGCCGCCGCCTACCAGCACCACCTCCTCGTCGGCGCACAGCCGGGCTTCCACGGGCGAGGCCCAGTACCACACGCCGTGTCCTTCGAAGGCTTGCAGGCGCTCGATCGGCGGGCGCCGGTAGCGCGCGCCGCTGGCGATGACCACGCAGCGCGCTCGCACGTTCTCGCCGTCGGACAGGCGCAAGGTGAAGCTGCCGCCGGGCTCGCATTCCATCGCCACCACTTCGGCAGGAATCATGATCTCGGCACCGAACTTCTGGGCTTGGCCGAAGGCCCGGCCGGCGAGGGCCTGGCCGGAGATGCCGGTCGGGAAACCCAGGTAGTTCTCGATGCGGGCGCTGGCGCCGGCCTGGCCGCCGAAAGCGCGGGTGTCCAGCACCCCGACCGAGAGGCCTTCGGAGGCGGCGTACACCGCGGTGGCCAGCCCCGCTGGGCCGCTGCCCACCACGGCCACGTCGTACGGCGTGGTGCGTGCCGTGCGCTGCAGCATGCCCAGTGCCCGGGCGAGCGTGGTCTCGTCGGGGTTGCGCAGCACCGAGCCCTCCGGACACACCACCAGGGGCAGGTCGCCGGGCACGGGCGCATAACGGGCCAGGACCTCGGCGGCCTCGGCGTCGGCTTGCGGGTCCAGCAGGTGGTGCGGAAAACCGTTGCGGCTGAGGAAGCCCTGCAGGCGCACCATGCCGGGTGCCTGCAAAGGGCCGATCAGCACCGGCCCGCCTGCGCCGCTTTGGATCAGATTGACGCGGCGCAGGATCAGCGCCCGCATGATGCGTTCGCCCAGCTCGGCCTCGGCCATCAACAGGGCGCGCAGGTGGTCGGGTGGGATGAGCAGCACCTCCACCTCGCCTTCGGCGTGACCATCGACCAGCGCGGGGCGGCCGGAGAGCTGGCCCATCTCGGCGAGGAACTGGCCCACGCCCTGCTCGATCACCGGCGTGACGTGGCCCAGCCCATCGCGCTGGGTGATGGCCACCTGCCCGGACAGCACCACGAACATGCCGGGGCCGGTGCGGCCGGTGAGGAACAAGGGCTCGCCGTCGGCATAACGGGCGAGCGTGCCGAAGCGGTGCAGCCGCTCGATCTCGCGGTCGGTCAAGGTGGGAAAGGTCTGCTCGTGGCGGGCAAAGGCCGGCGAGGCCCCTTGGCGCGACGGGGAAGGTGGCAGCTGGGAGGACATGGAGGCAGCCTTTCTTTGCGCAAACTGTGGGGCGCGCATGCCTGACGAGGGTGCGCGAAGCCGCTCAGTCTAAAGGGCGCCTTTGACGGGTGTGCGGCGCGGCGCTGCAGCCGCCGCGCCGAGGCGAAGAGGCCCCTTGGCTGCGTGCCGCTGTCCATGGCAGATGGTCATGACGACGGCGTCCGGGAGTGGGGCGAGCAGCAGCACGCACCCGGGCTGCCGTCTCAGCGAGAACGTCACCACGGGGTGTCAGCAGCATCGTTGCACGCCGTGCCACAGGTCATGGAAGCGCCGCTGTCGCCTCGAGACCTTGCTGGCTGGGGAGGCCTTGGCGCCTGGATGCAACCTGCGTGCATTTGCGTTGAGAAGAACCGTGGCAGGGGCGGCAGGATTCGAACCTGCGTGCACCGGGTCAAAGCCGGTTGTCTGAAGCCACTCGACGACACCCCTTCTGGTTCTGCATGGGTCTGGTGCGGACGCAGGGGATCGAACCCTGTCCTGCCGGTTAAAAGCCGGCGGCTCTACCCTTGAGCTACATCCGCAGGTTGGACGTTTCCGACGGGCATCGAACCCGCGCGCTGCTGCTGGGCAGCGCAAAAAAACGTCTTTGGAAAAACATTGGCTCCCCGACACGGCTTCGAACCGCGGACCTCCTGGTTAACAGCCAGGCGCTACTACCGACTGAGCTACCGGGGAATGGACTCGAACGCTGGATTCGAACCAGCGTGGGCATGACGCCGACGGATCTGCAGACCGCCACCTTCGACCGCTTGGTTATCTCGAGACTGATTGACTGAATGAACAGAGCAGGCGACGCGATTCAAGCGCGTGACCTCCTGCTTGGAAGGCAGGCGCTCTGCCTGCTGAGCCAAGCCCGCAGGAATGAGAAGGGTGGGTGTGGATGGATTCGAACCACCGTGCTTTTTAAGGACCTGGTTTACAGCCAGGTGCAATCAACCGCTCTGCCACACACCCTTGAATTGGTGCCCCCTGCACGATTCGAACGTGCGACCTCCGGCTTCGTAGACCGGCGCTCTGATCCAGCTGAGCTAAGGAGACGAAAAAACTGTTGTCACTGACATCCCATTGCGGTTGTGCTCCAGCGCGAGTGCGAAGGCAGGCCTTCGTTCAAGCGTCTCGCTGCACGGTGCGGGCGTCCCCACAACGCACATGTCGGCCGCCCTGGCGCTTTCGAGGGAGAAAACCCGGCCGTTGTGCCGAAGCACACCCGCAATGGGATGGTGTGGAAGCGGGTGCCGAATCGAAATTCGAGGCCTCGTCCGCTTCATGTGCGAGCACGCCTTGCATCAATCGTGCAGACGGCTCGCGGCAAGTTGTGAAAGAGCAAGTCGATGGACACGGCCCATCGTGTGTTCCGGTGGAACACGGTGACCCATCGCCGATGGGCCCTGGCAGCCGTTGCCCCCCGAAAAAAAGCGCGGCAGCGGAAAAGAAACAAGGCCCAGATCCTTTCGGAATCTGGGCCTCGACGTGTGATCGAGAGAAGGGGTCGCTGCTTAGGCTACGCGGCTCCCTGGCCCAGGTGCATTTCAGTTTGATCAGCAGACAGTGCGTACCGTCGCTGGCCCTTGTTCAGGGACTTGAGTGGCTTCATCGGGTTGAGGGCCATGAACTTCTCAACGATGCACGCCTCAACCGTGGCGCACACGAACGCGATCGGGCCCTGCAGGGGCAGCGATCGATCGGTGAGGGAGCCTTGGGTTTTCATGGTGAACAATGTAAGTCGGAGGGAGCGTGCTTTGATCTGTTGAGCCACGGCTCTGACCGCAGCGAAGGGTTGGACTGTAAATAGTCTTTACTTTTCCGTCAAGCGTCGACGCTCACATTTTTTCCCATCCGTCGCGAATTTTCACCGAAGGGGTCTGCAAGGGCCGTGGGCGACAGGTCTCAGGGCGTCATGGTTCGGCCAAGGGGATGACGCGCCCAAGGCAGCCGCTGCTGCTGCCAAAACCACGGGTGTGATGCGAAGCCCTCCATGTCGTCGAGCGCTTTGCGTTGACCTCCCAAGTCGCTCCGGTGACCGACAGCGGGCCGATTGCAGCTCAAGCACAAGGGCTTGATGAGCCGCCTTCTTTCGAGCCTCAATCGCAGTGCTGTGACAGGGCTTTGCGTTTGCAGTTTGGCGCCTGCGCGTCGCGCGACTAGAGTCGCTCGTTGTTCTCATGCTGCCCTGCAAATCGACTCCGCAGTGGCAGCGAACCCATCCAGCAAGTCCCTCCAAGTAAGGCGAAATCTTCATGTCCATTCTCTTGATTTCCAAAGCGGGCCGCCTGGCCCGTTGGGCTGTCGTGTCCGTCAGCGTGGCCTGTCTGGCCGCGTGCGGCGGTGGTGGCGAAGACAACACCGTCGTCACCTCGGCGTCATCCGATGCACAAACTGCCGTTGCGCCTGAGCGTGTTGCCGGCCGTGCGTCAGGCGACACGGCGTCGCAGGCGCTTGCAGCGCTGCCCAATCCCAATTCAGGTTGGGGGCAGCCGAATGAAATCTACAAGGACCCGACCACTTCCCGGCCCTTCACGCCGGAGCAGGTGGCGGTGAACGACAAGGGCGACGTGTTCGTGACCTGGCTCTCACGTCACCAAGGTGCCACCGCGTTGGGACAAACCGATGTCTGGGTTCGCCAGTACAGCGCCAAGGACGACAGCTGGCTGGCCGGCAAAATTGTGGCCGAGGTGCCGACCACGGAAGACGGCCGCGTTCAGGACGTTCAGCTGGTGGCCGCGGGCAATGATGTCTTTGCGGTGTGGGAATTCGCGTTGGTCAACACCGTGTTCTTCCCCCGCCAGCCGCCGCTGTTGGAGATGGTCAAGCCGGGGCGCCTGTACGCCAGCCGCCTGGTGGCCGGTGAAGGCAATTGGTCAGCGGCGGAGCCCGTGCCGGGCTCGGTTGCCCGCCCGACGGGCAAGCCGAACAGCTGGAAGACTGCGTCTGTGGGCGACCAGGCCTTGGGTGTGTTCTGGTACGCCGCGGACGGCTTCTACCTGAGCAACGTGTATTCGACCAACCAAAGCGCTTGGGCTCCGACCACAGAACTTGGCGAGTCGGAGAGTGGCGTCAGCCGCTTCAACCAATTCGTCAACTTCGTCCCGGTGTTCAACCGCCAGGGCGCCGGCGTGGTCAGCATTTTCAATTTTGCGGGCCGGAATTTGTCGGTGTACCGGGACAGCGCCACGGGGCAGTGGAGCCCGATTCCTTTGTTCGTTCAGCGCACCAGCGGCTTGGTCGATGAGCAAGGCAACGTGTACAGCGTCTACAAGGCCCCCAACGCGCTGCCGGGTGAGGGCGCGATCGAAATGCAGGTGTACTCCGCAGCCACCCGACAAGTTCAGGCGCCTGTGAACATCTATGCGACGAGCCGGTTGTTTGGCGTGCAAAACCTCAATGTGTCGCGCGGCCTCCAAGGCACGGTGGTGACCTGGACCGAAGAGACGGGCACCTTGACCTGTCCGGTGTGTTGGGACCAGGCCACCAAGCGGACGCTCCGCCGCGCGTTGAACGTCTCGGCCTCCGGGCAGCCGGTGGGGGAGGTTCAGACCTTGGGCGAAGCCACGAACCCGGCCACCGACATCCAGTGGCAGCGCACGCAGCCCGCTGGGCCGGCGTTGGTCTCCGTCTGGAACACCTTTTGCAACGTCTTCACGCCTGGCTTGTCAGTGTCTGCTGAGGCCTGTGCACGGGATGACCAGGTGTACGCCAGCGAGCGTCGACCCAATGGCGAGTGGTCTGCGCCTCAGGTCCTGCCCAACGCCTTGCCCGGCGGCGTCACGAGTTTTGAGTTCAAAACCAACCGTCAGGGACAAGGCGTGTTGATCCAGTCTCGGGTCTGGGAATCCGCGGCAAGCTCGACGTCTGGGCAGATCTTGGTGTATGCCACGGTCTTGAAGTAAGACAGTCAGCCTCACTGCGCCAGAAGATGCCCCCCACCTCCGCGGAGGTGGGGGGCATTCGTTTGTGTGGCCATTGTTTTGATCGTCAGCCGTTGCTCGCCGATGGACAGCGCCTGCCGACGGCGCGCCAACGCTCGTCGTCGGACAGGGCGTGGTTTCTTTTTTGAGAATGGGCAGCTCGTTCAGCGCATCTGCGCAGCGAGCCAGAAGGCCAAAGGCATTCGGGACGTGGAGTGCGCTTGGGGTGTCGCTGAATCCGACGGGCATCGATCGGCCGTGCACAATCCGCATCCGCCGATCCGCGCTTCTTTCTTCTTCGCCCGTCCCCATGAACGATTCCGATTTTTCAAAAGCTTTGCTGGACGAGGCCAGCGCCCCGTTTCGCCAAAGCGGGCATTTCGCCTACCACTATGCTCGGGGCAAGCTCTCGGGCGACCCGATTTTCACCGGCGTGCTGGCGCAGGGCCTGCTGCCGGCCGGCGGCCGGTTGCTGGACCTGGGCTGTGGGCAGGGCAGCTTGTTCGCCTGGCTCACGGCCGCCCAGCAACTTCACCAGCGCGGTTCGTGGCCGTCGGGTTGGCCGGCACCGCCCCAATGGCAGTCGATGCGGGGCGTGGAGTTGATGCAGCGCGACGTGGACCGGGCGGCCCTGGCCTTTGGCGCGCAACACCCGGTGGTGCGGGTGGAGCGGGGCGACATGTGCCAGGTCGACTTCGGGCAGGTCGACGTGGTGACCATCCTGGATGCGCTTCACTACTTCGACCACCCCGGGCAGGAGGACGTGCTGCGGCGCATTCGCGCGGCCCTGTCGCCCGGGGGCCGGTTCCTCACCCGCGTGGGCGACATGAGTGCCGGCCTGCCTTATCACCTGAGCAACTGGGTGGACCACGTGGTGACCTTCGCCCGCGGCCACCGCTTGCCCCAGCTTCATGGCCGCACGCTGGCCGACTGGACACGCTTGCTGCAGACCGTGGGCTTCGAGGTCCGCTCGCAAGACATGAACGGCAGCCGGCCGTTCGCCAACGTGATGCTGGTGTGCACCGCCCGCTGAACGCGCCCCGGCGCGCATACCGTTGAACGCGCCGCCGGCGCGCGTGGCACCTTACTTCTGGCCGGTGCAGTTGGCGTAGAACGACACCGTGGCGGGCCAGTCGGTGAAGACGCCGATGACGCCGACCTCGTTGGCCAGCACGTCCAGCACCTTCATCACGTCGCCCTCGCGCTGAATGGCCTTGTCGAAGGTCTGGAAGTAAAAGCCGTTGTCGCCATCGGCCAGGATGCCGGAGCGTTCCAAGGTCCAGGTGATGATGTCGAGGCCGGCACGCTTGGCCTGCCGGGCATAGGCAGACGGCATCAGGTTGTCGTTGGCGTCGGTGGTGAGCAGGGCAAACAGCGGGGGTGCGACGATGCGGATGCCCTGCGCGCGGTAGCGGGCCAGCTCGGCGGCGTCCGGCAAGTCCGCCACGGTGTTGGCGTCGTCGAGGTAGACGGCCTGTCGGCCAAAGGCCGGCTCGCGTTGCACCCAGTACAGCACGTCGTTCTTGTCGAACGATTGCGGCCACACATGGCGCGCCGGCACGCCCGCCTGCTTGTACTCGTCGATCATCTTCTGCGCATAGGCTTCTTGGGTGAAGCCGTCGAACGGCATCGGCACGCTGGCGCTCTTCAGTTCGGGCGTCATCTTCACGCCCAGCTGCTTGAAGAGCTGGATGCTTTCCCGGTGGGTGAGCAGGGTGCCGCTGGTCGGGCCGGCGTAAAGGTCGGTGCGGAACTTGGCGGTGCCGCCAAGGTACTCGGCAACGGTGCGGGCCCGGGGGTCGAAGGCGTCCATCTTGCCGCGCAGGGATTTGAACTCGGCCAGGGTGATGTCACTCGTGCGGCACTCGGCCGTGGCCGGGGTGAGCAGTGTGCCGTTGGCGTCAAAGGTGGCGGGGCTGAACGGCTTGAGGCATTTTTGGGCCAAGGGGGTGGTCAGGATGTTGGTGGTGGTGTGCAAATCGTTTTGCGCATGCCGGCAAACCAGTTCCTTGTCTTTGGTGAAGGTGACGTCGCATTCGACAATGCCGGCGCCCGTGCGGGCCGCGGCTTCGTACGACTCTCGTGTGTGCTCGGGAAACTGCAGCGCCGCGCCACGGTGCCCGATGGAGAAATCGGTGGGGTGAAAAGCTTGGCGGCGGCGGCTGCAGGCCTGGAGCGACTGCTTCAAGGGGCCGTCGGCCATGTCGTTCACCAGGAAGTCGGGGCGCGGGCCGAGGTCCACTCGGGTGCCGGCGTGGCCGCCGCTGTGGCGCCCATGCTCAGTCGCAGGGTCTCGTTCTGCGCGAAGCTGCACAGGCGACAAGGTCGCAATGGCGGCCAGGGTGATCGTGAACAGCGTTCGGTGCATGGCAATTTCCTTGGTTGAGAGGGGTCGCCGCCGCCCGAGAGCGGCTGGTGGGCAGAACAACGGCTGCGTGACCGTAGGGCGTGGCGGTGACACACCGATGACAAGGGCAACGGCTCTGACGTTGCTGACTCACTCTGTTCAATCCACTCACCGTGGGCGGAGCCGGGCGCTGACCTGGCAGAGACGGTGGCGGCGGTGCGCATTTGTGATGAGCAGACCGCTCAGTTTGAAACAAAACCGCTCAGTTTGTGACGGTGATGCAAAGGGGGTTTCGCGGTGAAGGGCTCCAGCCGGCCGCAGACCACTGGCCGGCAGGCCTGGCTTGAACCGCCGCCGGGCCGACGCTCACAGCGCGGCCGGATCGGCGCCCAAGCTGGCCACAGTGCGGCGGCGAAGCGCAGGCTTCCCGCGTCGCAGCCCTTGCGAGACAAGGCATCCGGTGGCCGTGCGCTTCGCTCACAGCGGCCAGCGCCCAGGTCGGCCTGCCAGGTCCTTACCCTGGGCATGAGGGGCCTGTGACAAGCGGCCAACCCACTGACTGCCCTTCCCGGTGCACCTCCCTTCAGCGGTCAGGGCGTTGTTACCTGAGACCTCCGCGCTTCTTAAGATGACCCGATTCCTGAACTGAAGTGGGAAAGCCGCCGTCACCTCGCCCTGAGGGCATGGCGGTCGCCCCTCGTTGTTGTCCATGCGCATTGCCCACCTCATCCTCGCCCACAAAGACCTGGACCAACTGGCCCGGTTGGTTGACGTCCTGCGTCACCCGGGCCATTGCTTCTTCATTCACCTCGACGCCCGCGCACCTTGTTTCGCGCAGGCCGTGGCGCACTTTGCCAAGGCGGCCGACGTCACCTTGGTGACGCCGCGTGTTCGGTGCCGGTGGGGCCACTTCAGTCTGGTGGAGGCCACGCTGCAGGGCCTGCGCACCGTGATGGCCCAGGCCACGCCGTTCGACCACGTCAACCTGATTTCCGGGCAGGACTATCCGCTCAAGCGGCCTGCGGAGATGGAGCGCT
Source organism: Pseudomonadota bacterium (assembly GCA_040385465.1). Taxonomy (GTDB): domain Bacteria; phylum Pseudomonadota; class Gammaproteobacteria; order Burkholderiales; family Burkholderiaceae_C; genus CANHBY01. The sequence goes on from JAZKHH010000087.1 coordinate 12,492, forward strand.
ACCTGGCGGCCCGTCCGGGCTGCCAGTTCATCAACTTCTTTCCCCTGCATGCCAACAACCCGTGGACGCAGCAGGGCGGCCCTTACCAGGCGTTGCAGCGCATCGAAGGGGTGCACCTGGCTTTTCGCAGCCGCTGGCTGCACCTGCCGCTGAAGCGAAAAATGCCCAACGGCTGGACGCCGTACGGCGGCTCGCAGTGGTGGACGCTGACCGGGCCTTGCGTGCAATGGCTGATGCAGCGGCTCGAACAGCAACCGGCGATCAAGCGGTTCTTCCGGCACACCTTCATCCCCGACGAGCTGTTCTTTCAAACCCTGATCATGAATTCGCCGTTCGCCGAGCAGGCGGTCAACGACAACCTGCGCTACGTGGATTTCTCGCGTGCCAACCCCACGCCGCCGGCGGTGCTGTTGGAGGCCGATTATGGTGAGCTGCTGCAGGTCGACAAGCTGTTTGCCCGCAAGCTCGAGCCTCGGAGAAGCCATCACCTGATGGCCCTGATCGACCGGCACCTGCTGGGCCGCGACCAACCCGTTGAAGTGCGAGAGCCCGAGCAGGCCCATTGACCAGCGCAAGGACTTTCTGCTGAACGACACCTCCGAGTTCGAAGCCGAGTTCGACCTGCTTTAGGGGTTGCACGACCAACCGACGGGCACCGTGCGGCTCACTGGCGCAGACCCCGGTGGCCGCCCAGCTCATTTGGCGATTCAAGCCGCGGCCAACAGGCGCGTCACATGCTGCGCGGCCACCCACTCCTCGTTGGTCAACTCCACCGCCACCCGGGTTCGGCTGCTCGGCCGGGAGATGACGCGGGCATGGGCCAGGTTGGCCGCAGGGTCCAGCTCGACGCCGATGAAGCCCAGGTCGCGGCACACCCGCTCGCGGATCACCGCGTTGTGCTCGCCGATGCCGGCGGTGAACACCAGCAGGTCCAGTCCGCCCAGCACCGCCGTCAAGGCGCCGATCTCTCTCACGATCCGCCGCACGTACAGCGCCAAGGCCGCCTGCACCCGGGGGTTGTCGGCTTCCTGGGGCAACAGCGCGCGGGGGTCGGACGACACGCCCGACAGGCCCAGCAGGCCCGACTCCGCATACAGCAGGTGGCTGAGCTGGGCGGGGGTGAGGTGCTCGGTCTCCATCAGGTAGAGCACCGCGCCCACATCCAACGAGCCGCAGCGGGTGCCCATCATCAGGCCGTCGAGCGCAGAGAAACCCATGGTGGTGGCCTGGCTGCGCAATTCCTGCAGGGCACACAGACTGGCGCCGCTGCCGAGGTGGGCAACGATGGTGCGGCCCCGTGCCAGCTCGCCATGGTGCTCGGGCAGCACTTGCGCCATGAACTCATACGACAGCCCATGGAAGCCGTAGCGCCGCAAACCTCGCTCCCACGCCGAATAGGGCAGGGGCAGCATCTGCTCCACGGTTGGCAGTGCATGGTGGAAGGCGGTGTCGAAGCAGGCCGCTTGACGCAGGTCGGGTGCGGCGGCCTGAAGCGCTTCAATGGCTTCCACGGCGAAGGGCTGGTGCAGGGGGGCCAAAGGCACATACGACTTCAGGTCGGCCAGCACGGCGGGGTCGACCCACACCGGCTCGACGTACCGGCCACCGCCATGCACCACCCGGTGCACGGCGGCCCGCAGCGGGCGACCGGCCAGGTGGGCCAGCGCCCGGGCGTGAACGTGGGCCAACAAGGCGGCCTGGGGGGTTGGCGCACCTTTCGGCACGGGCACTTCGGCGGCCCCACCGCTTTCCCGCCACGCTGGCCCGCCGGGTCCGTGAAGCTCGTTCGCCTGTCCCCGCCACACGGGCTCCCGCGCCTGCGCCAGCACCGACGGGCTGGGATCGAACAAGGCCGCCTTCAGGCTGGACGAGCCACAGTTCAATACCAGGATCAAACCGGCCTCGTGGCCAGGGGCGGTGGCCTGAGCGCTCATGGAGGCGAGCGCCGGTAGCGGTGCGCGAGCAGCACCGCGATGGCGCACGAGGCGATGCGCGACTCGCGCGGGTCGGAGCGGCTGGTCAGCACGATGGGCACGCGCGCGCCCATCACGATGCCGGCGCTGTCGGCGCCGCCCAGGTACTCGAGCTGCTTGGCCAGCAGGTTGCCGCTTTCCAGGTCGGGCACCACCAGCACGTCGGCGCGGCCGGCCACCTCGGAGACGATGCCCTTGATGCGCGCCGAGGCCGCCGACACCGCGTTGTCAAAAGCCAGCGGGCCGTCAAGCCGGCCCCCGGTGATCTGGCCGCGCTCGGCCATCTTGCACAGCGCGGCGGCGTCCAGCGTGGCGGGCATGTGCGGGTTGACGGTCTCGACCGCGGCCAGGATCGCCACGCGAGGTTCGGCCACACCGATTGCATGCGCCAGGTCGATGGCGTTGCGCACGATGTCGGCCTTGTCGTCCAAGGTCGGGGCGATGTTGATGGCCGCGTCGGTGATGATGAACGGCCGCGGGTAAGCGGGCGTTTGCATCAGGAAGCAGTGGCTGATGCGGCGCTTGGTGCGCAGCCCGGTGTCGCGCGCAATCACCGCGCCCATCAGCTCGTCGGTGTGCAGGCTGCCCTTCATCAAGGCTTCGACGCGGGCCAGCGACACCAGTTCGACGGCGCGCGCTGCTGCGGCGTGGCTGTGCGGCACGTCCTCGATGGTCAAACCGGCGAGGTCGAGCCCGGCCTCGCGGGCCACCGCCTCCAGCCGAGCGCGGGGCGCCACCAGCACCGGCTCGATCAGCCCGAGCGCATGCGCCTCGCACGCCGCCGCCAGGCTCAAAGCGTCGCACGGGTGCACCACCGCCATGCGGATGGCCGCCAGCGGCCGCACGTGGTCCAGCAAGCGCTGCAGGCCGCCGGCGCCGGGGCTCAGGCGCACATCGGGCAAGGTGGACCGAGGCCGTTCGATGCGCTGGGTGGGTGCGACCACCTCGGCCGTGCCGGAGATCACCGTCACGCCGTCCTGGTTGACGCACGAGCACTCCAAGGTCAGGCGTTTGCGCTTCTCATCGCGGGCGCTGACTTTGACGCCGATGACCAGGGTGTCACCGATGCGCACCGGCGCCAAAAAGCGCAGCGTCTGGCCCAGGTAGATGGTGCCCGGCCCGGGCAGGCGCGTGCCCAGCACGGCCGAGATCAGCGCACCGCCCAGCATGCCGTGGGCAATGACGCCGTGGAACTGTGTGGCGTCGGCGTACTCGGCGTCCAGATGCTGTGGGTTGACGTCGCCCGACAGCACGGCGAACAGCTGGATGTCTTCAGCGCGCAGGGTGCGCTCGATCGAGGCGCTGTCGCCGACGGCGAGTTCATCGAAGGTGCGGTTGCGCACCATGGACAGGTCGTCATCAGTGGACATGGGGCGCTTCCGTGGCAGAACTGGGGGCAGCGGCTGCGGACAAGCCGGAGCCCAAAATGTGAAAGCCGGCGTCCACGTACAGCGTGTTGCCGGTGATTGATCGTCCGCCGTCGCCCACGAGGAAGGCGCACAGGGCGCCGACGTCTTGCAGGCTCACCAGCCGGCGCAAGGGCGCCTGCTGAGCCGCCTCGGCCAGCAGGCGGTCAAAGCCGGCGATGCCAGAGGCGGCGCGGGTGGCCAGCGGCCCGGGCGACACGGCGTTCACCCGGATGCCCTGAGGCCCCAATTCAGCGGCCAGGTAGCGCACGCTCGACTCCAGCGCGGCCTTGACCGGCCCCATCATTCCGTAGTTCGGGACCACTTCGGCCGCACCCAGGTAGCTCATGGTCAAGAGGCTGCCGCCGTCCACCATCAACGGTGCGGCCAGCCGCGCCATGCGCCAGAAGGAGTGGCAAGACACGTCCATGGCCTGGGCGAAGCCCTCGGGCGAGCTGTCGGTCACCCGGCCATGCAGGTCGGCCTTGGGTGCGAAAGCAATCGAGTGCAACAGGAAATCGAGGCGGCCCCATGTCGCGGTCACGGCCTCAAAGACGGCTTCCAGCTGACCGGGCTGCTCGACGTCGAGCGGCAGCTGAAGGGTGGCCTCGAGCTGTTGGGCCAGGGGCTCGACATGGGGGCGCGCCTTCTCGTTCAACCAGGTGACTGCCAGTTCGGCGCCGGCATTGTGAAACGCGGTGGCGCAGCCCCACGCGATGCTGTGGTCGTTGGCAATGCCCACGACCAGGCCTTTCTTGCCTTGCAAGGGAAATGTCATTGCGGTGCCTTCCAAGAAGGGCGGCCGAGGGAGCCGACCGGGTGCGCCTGGCCGCGGACGCGGTCAGGGTCTTGCTGTTTCGACTGGCGGCTTTCTGCGCGGCTCATTTGACAGGCCGCCGGGGACTTCAGGCGGGCCTGGACGCCAGCGCGATCCGCGTTTGACGTCGCGCTTGGCAGAGTGTCTCTGAGCCGGGATGGCGATTGGGTCTGCGTGCAAGAGAGCTTGCAGGGTACTGGATTTGAGTGACAGAGGTCATCCAGCTCCCAGACCGCCGTCGAACTTGGCCAGGCCCGCCCGTTCACAAGGCGCGATCGATGCGGCACAGAGGGTCGGTGTGCCCGGTGGCGGGTGCCTTGGCGCCTTCAAAGCACGAGGCGCCGATCGATCAGGCAACGTCCAGCCAAGACAAAGGTCGGCAGTTCGCTGCGCCGGAGCCCGCTGCCGCCGCCCCACACTCCCTTTTAAAGTTGCAGCGGCTGAGCCAGCGCCGGTGGATGCGCTGGCTCGACGCAACACCCGTCAGCCCCGCGTTTCGCCCTGACCCAGCACCACCCACTTCATCGACGTCAGCCCTTCGATACCCACCGGTCCACGGGCGTGAAACTTGTCGGTCGAGATGCCAATCTCGGCCCCCAGGCCGTACTCGAAGCCATCGGCAAAGCGGGTGCTGGCGTTGACCATCACGCTGGCCGAGTCGACCTCGCGCAGGAAGCGCATGGCGCTGGGGTGGTGCTCGGTGAGGATGGCGTCGGTGTGATGCGAGCTGTACCGGTTGATGTGGGCGATGGCGGCGTCGAGGTTGGCGACCACTTTGACGCTGATGACCGGGGCGAGGTATTCCTCGGACCAATCTTGCTCGGTGGCCGGCACCACGCGGGCGCTGGGCACTTGGCGCAGGAAGGCCAAGCTGGCCTCGTCGCCCCGCATCTCGACGCCCTTGGCCGCGAACACCGCACCGATGCGCGGCAAGAACGCCGGCGCAATGTCCGCATGCACCAGCAGCGACTCGGCGGCGTTGCAAGGGCTGTACTTCTGCGTCTTGGCGTTGTCGGTCACGTGCACGGCCAGCTCGAGCTCGGCCAACGCGTCGACGTAAACATGGCAGTTGCCATCCAGGTGCTTGATCACCGGCACCTTGGCCTCGCGGCTGATTCGCTCGATGAGGCCCTTGCCACCGCGGGGGATGATGACGTCGACCGACTCGGGCGAGGCGATCAGCACACCCACGGCCGCCCGGTCGGTGGTGGGCACCAGCTGCACGGCGCTGGCTGGTAGGCGCGCTTCCAGCAAGGCCGACTGCACCAGCGACCACAGGGCCAGGTTCGAGTGGATGGCCTCCGAGCCGCCGCGCAGGATGCAGGCATTGCCGCTCTTGATGGCCAGCGACGCGGCCTCGATGGTGACGTTCGGGCGGCTCTCGTAAATCATCCCGAACACGCCCAGCGGCACGCGCATTTGCCCCACCTGAATGCCGCTTGGGCGGCGGCGCATCTGGGTGATTTCGCCGATGGGGTCGGGCATGGCGGCGATCTGCTCGCAGCCTTCGGCCAGGGTGGCCAGAATCGAATCGTTCAGGCGCAGGCGGTCAACCATCGGGCCGGCCAGGCCAGCGGCCTGCGCCGCTGCCACGTCACGCTGGTTGGCCTGGGCCAGGCCCGGGTTGGGCTGACGCAGCAGGTGGGCCAAGGCGCGCAGCGCGGTGTTCTTGGCCGCCGCGCTGGCGGCCGCCATGGGCGCGCTGGCGGCACGGGCCTGGGCGCCCATCTGCGCCATCAGGGCAGGGATGTCGGAAGGGGAAGGCAGGGAGCTCATGGGGCATTGTCCCAAAACTTGCTTCGATGCGCCGGCGTGGTGCCGGCCTGGGCTTCGCTGGGGCGTGTGAGCACTGCGAAGCCTTGCACAGTCGCCCATCTGTGGGTGCGGTCGGGTGACATCACCGCGCGTGCACGGCCTCCAGATTTCCACGCCGCTCGGTCCTTCATGAACCGCCTGCGTGCGCCCTGGTTGGCCGTCCCCACCACCACGACCCGCCCGTGTTCGACCTGCTCGCTTCCCGGGGCGACCCTGTGCGAACTTTGGGCACGCCGTGGCGCTGGCCTGCCGGGCCGACGCCGGCACCACCGTGTCCTGGCGCGTGCGCCGCAGCGTGCCCCATTCCATCGACGTGCTGCGATGCCGTGGACCGGGGCCCGAGCCCAACGCCCGCAACGTCGAACAGTGAGATCTTTCACCGCCGGCGCCTGCCTGTGTGCCTGTGTGCCTGTGTGCCTGTGTGCCCGTGTGCCCGTGTGCGAGGCCCGGTCACACCGTTGCAGCCCGCGCGAACCGGCCCGTGAGTGCACACGCAACAGACAGTGAGGCAGTCTGGGCCCCCCGGCGCTCACACCGTGCCGGCGCAAGCGGAGAGGCCCGCCAATAGGCCATTTGGCCATCTGTAAACTGGCCGCCCGCCCAGCGTCCGCTGAGCCAACCCACTCCTTTCCGGCTTGCTGTCAAGCCCTACCACCATGCCGTCTTCTTCCAAAGCGATTCAGCCTTTTACAGTGGCGAAGGGGCGGTTCGACCCCGTGACACCGACCCAGGCCTCGGCACCGGACCCCGCGTTGGCCGTCATGCAGGCCACTTTGCACGGCGCTTTGAGCATCCCGGCCCCGGGGCGCCCCACCGTCCGATTGCTGCGCACGGTGCCTCGCGACGCCGCAGGCTTTGCCGCAGACGCCGCTGCCGGGGCGCGGCACGTGGCCGAGGTGCAAGCCGCTGTGGGCAACGGGCCGGTCAGCGCCGAGGTGCTCAAAAGTGCCGAGATTGGCGTGCAAGAAGCCATGGCGGCCGCACGCAATGCGCAGCGTCGGGCCGCGAACGCTCGGCATGCGGCCGACGATGACATGGGTGACGAGGCCCTGGAAGCCACCGCGGTGGACGCCGAGGCCCATTCGGCGGACGCCATCGACTCGGCCGTGCAGGCCAAGCTTTCATGGGCCGAGCTTCAGTTGAGCGCGCGGGCGAACGCCGTGGCGGACATCCGTGGCTCGGCGTTGCGCACGCAGCAGGCGCTGATCACCGCCCTTGACCGCGCCGCCGACCTCATCGAAGCGGACGGCGGTGACCCCGAAACGGTCGCCATGTTGCGCAACGATTTGCAGCAGAGCGACGGAGAATTTTGGTCGCGAACCGAGTTCAACAGCGCCACCGAACGGCTGGACGATGCGGCCGTCAGAGCCGAGCTGGCAGGCCTTCACGACACCGCGACGTCTCTGCGTGCAGTCCAGCGCATTGCGTCTGCGGACTTCACCGTGGCGAGGATGCTTGAGCGTGCCGAAAACGGCCTCGAAGCGTTCGCGCGCGATACAGAGCGGCGCATCAACGCCGCCAGCGACCGTTTGGCGGATCTGCCGCCGCGCGGTGCCCTGGCGCAACGTGCGACTTTGTTGAACCGCGTCGAGCAAGACGGCTTTAATGCCGACATGGATCGCGCCCTCGAACCCTCCCCGCAGGTTGTAGAGTCTTTCGAGTCGCTGGCCGAGGATGAGGCGCTCGTGGCCGGCTTCCTGTCAGACGACTCAGAGGGTGTCGGCACCGCCGAGCATGCGACTCAGCGTCTGGCGGTGGACCGGGCGGCGGAGCTGGCGGCGGACATCGGCGAGCAGAACGCCCTGCTGAGCGAGGCCGAAGGCGGCGCCCGCCCGAACCTGGCCTTCATGGAGCGCCTTTACCAACGGCTGGACGATGAGGTCAGCGCAGTGATGCCAGGGCTTCAAGCGCGGGTGCAGGCCGACGCCTCTGCAGCGGCGGCAAATCCTGCATCCGCCCGCTTGAGAGACATCGCGCGGCGCAGCGCCAGCCTGCTTGACCGATTGGTTGATGCTCGAGCCAGCAGCCAGGCCAGCCTGCTGGACGTGCGCTCGCACGTGGTGGACGAGCGGGCGACGCAAGCCAGGGCGTCGGCCGGTGACGCCCACCGCATGGCCCAGGAGAGCGTGAACGGCTTTGCCGATACCCTGGAAGGCGCAGGTGCGCCCTCCGCCACCGTGCAGGCCCTGCGCGGCTTGGTCGGCGCCGACAGCGACGCCTTGGCCGCCAGCGATCCCCAAGTGGCACGCTCGGCGTTCCACGCTGCCCGCACCGCGCTCGGCGATGTGGCCGACCCCGCTTTGCGGGTCCACCTCACCAGGGTGCTGACGTTGGTGTCAAACACCTTGACTGCGGCGCGGCAATGTGCCGGCCACGCAGCCGCCGTGATCCGGCTGGCCACACCGACTGAGAGCGTGACCGAAGGGCTTGGGGCCGCAGGCACGGGCGGGCAGCCCCGCGGCGCCCTCAGCATCAGCGCTTTGTTCGAGACCAGCCAGCGCGAGTTTCCGGCAGCACAGGGCGAAGCCAGCGCGGCCGCCATGGCATTCGAGTCCACGACCGCTTGGGCGAGTGAAGCCCCTGGCCCAGTGGCACCGGCGCCGCCGCCCTCGCAGAACAACGCCGCGCCCCCGCCACCTGCGGCGTTGGAGGAAGCCGGTACCGCGGGCGCTCGCCAGTCTCGCGGTGCCATCGAAGCAGCGGTGGACACCCATGGCGCCACCGACCCGGCGGCCGTGAACGCGGGCGCCGAGGCGGCATTGCAGGCGGAAAGCACCACCTTGGCCGAGCGCATCCTGGCCCACCCGCAGGTGGCCAGTGCCCTCAAGGCTGGCGGCAAGGTGCTGACGGCGGCGGCCGTGGCGGTGCTGGTGGCCCAGCTGGCGCGGGCCATCCGCACCGACCTGAAGAATGGCGATGCCACCGGCGGCGCCACGCGCCTGGTGTTGGCCGAGTTGGTGGGCGGCGTGGTGGGTGCCGAGATCGGCGCGGCCGGCGGCGCTGCGGCAGGGGCCTACACCGGGGCCGTGCTGGGCAGCGTGGTACCGGGCCTGGGCACGGCCGCCGGCGCGGTGGTGGGCTCGGCCGTGGGCGCTTTCGTGGGCGGGGTGCTGGGCTTCGGCGCGGGCAGCGTCCTCGGCGGCCAGGCGGAGGACCGCGTCGCCGCGCTCGTGAGCGGCTTGCTGGCGCAGCGCCATCCCGGCGCATTGGGCCATCTGAACGCCGAGTCCGATGCGAATGCGTTGCGGCTGATGAAGGCAGGCTCCACCGACGACGCGCAGCTCAACGCTGCCGAGCTGCGCCACGGCCTCGAGTCCCTCGGCTGCACCGTGTCGGTCGACAACGATGCACTGGGCCGGCTGATCGACGCGTACAGCAGCGCGGGCAACGGCGCGCTGTCGGCCACCGACCTGGCGCACGCGCTGCGCGACAAGGCCCTGCTGCGGGCCGCAGACGGCTCGGTGAGCGTCGACCCCTACCTTTACAGCTTGAACCTCGGTGACGGTGAGGCCAGCCAGGTGGCCCCGGCCCGCCACATTGCCAGCCGGCTGATCCACCTCGACACGGCGGAGCACGAGGGTGCGGGTGACGGCCGGGTCAACGCCCGCGAGTTGATGCAAAGCTTCGAGACGGCCGGCTACACCCTGAGCTCGGACGCGGACGAAGGCACGTTCAAGCGCTTGTTGAGCGCCTACGACCCCGGCGGTGAGGGCGCTGTGGGAGCGAAGCAGCTCGAGCAGGCGCTGCTCGACGGCGCCTGTGTCATCGACATCGACGGCAGCGTCTCCATCAACACGAGCCGCATCCTCGGTCAGTCGGGCGCGCAGGCGGCCCACATCGCACTGCGGCTGGTGCGGCACGATGGCGGCGACGGTGACACCCTGCTCGACGCCGAGGCCTTGGTTCAGGGGCTGCGAGCCATGGGCTGCGACCCAGACCTGAGTGGCGAAGAGATTGAGGCGCTGATGGCGCGATATGGCCGCGGCGACGAGCGCATCGGCCAGCCGGGCCTGCAGGCGGCCATCGAGGCCGGCGCGCTGGTGCTGGACGCCGATGGGGGTGTGCGCTACGCCTCACCGCCAGCGTGAGCCACGCGGCTGCCTAACTGCCTTCGTGACTGGCTGACCAGGGCGTGTGAACACTGCAAAACCCATTGGCAATCAGCACAAAGCTGATGAAGCCGAGGAACATCACATCAAGTTTCTCAACGCGCGAGTGGATGCGACGCAAGCCCTTGAGGCGCCAGAACAAGTTGGACAGACTGACGTTGCCTTGCTGCAGGGTCAAAGCATGCCCGACCTGGGCGAATTGGGCTTGTGTGATCGCCAAGCGCGGAGGGTCTCGCGACTTGCACGCCCAATGGGTGTCAACAGGCCCTAGCCCGGATATTTCACCAGGTCGCTTGAGAATCGCTGGACACACCGCATGCATGCTGAATGGGGAGACCACGAACACCGAGGCCAGTTGGGTCACAGCGCTGCGCACCCCTGCGACGGTGTCTGGCCGGCCGGATGCGGCCTCAACGCCTCGCCAAGGCCCACCGGCCTTGGCTGCGGCCGTCTCGGCCACCCCGGCTCGCCCAGCCACCGCCGCAGCGGCGCGTCCCCGGCGAAATATCCGGGCTAGCCCAAAGCCGCCAGGATCGCCAGCCACAGGGGCGCCGTCAGCATGAACCCCAGCGTGGACAGGACCACCGAGCTGGTCGCTTCCGCCTCCAGGGCTTCATAGCGCTGCGCAAAGATCAAGGCATTGACGCCGATCGGCAAGGCCGCCGCCATCACCACCACGGCCAACGGCACCCCGTCCAGGCCCAACCCCCAGCGCGCCACCAACAGCACCACCGCAGGCAGCAAGAACAGCTTCAGCGCCACCAGGACCGCCGCCTGGCGCAGGTTGCCGCGAATGCCGTACTGCGCCAGCGACAGGCCGATCAGCACCAGGCACAGCGGGATCACGGCTTGGCTCAGGGTGAGCAAAATTTCGTCAGCCAACGCTGGCAGCGGGCCAAACACCGCCTGCCAGGCCAGGCCGCACAGGATCGGCAGCACCACCGGGTGAATCAGGGTGCTGCGGGCAGTGACCAGCAGGGCACGCCAACGGCCGTCGCCCTCGCCATCGCGGTGCCGCTCACGGGCCAGGTCGCTCTCCGCCAGCACGGTGGCACTGGTCATCAAGACCAGGGAGTGCAGGCTGATGATGGCAATGTGGATGGCCAGGCCGGGCTCACCAAACAGCGCCGCCACCAGTGGCAGTCCGACCTGCACGTTGTTGCCGAAGGCGCTGGTCATGGCCCGCACGCTGGGCGCGGTGACCCGCAGCGCCGCGGCCTGTTCGGAATGCCGGCGAACGTGGCGCTGCCACAGATAGACCCCCAGCAGCAGGGCCAGGGCCGGCCCAAAGAAGGCCGCCAGGGTGGACCACGGCAGGTTGGAGACGTCCAGCCGCACCATGGTGCGAAACAGCAGCGCCGGAATGTAGATGTAGAAGGCCGCGTTGGACAACGTCCGTGCCACGTCGGCCTCGCCCAGCCACTTCAGCCGGCCGACCACCCAGCCGATGGCCACGACGACGAAGATCGCCAGAAGTTTGAGGAACAGGAGGCTGGACAAAGCGCGGGGCGTCTGGGCAAGTGAAGGACGAGGATGGCGGCGTTCAGCGGCGGCCGAACATCATCTGCCGGGCCAGCGCCGACTTGACCGGGCCCAGCGCCTGCAAGGCCGCCAGGCCCAGCCCGCGCAAGGTGCCGGCGCCGGGCAGCTGCCAGGCGAAGCTGCGGGCCAGGAAATCGGTGGTGGCCAGCAGCGCCCAGCGGTCCGGCCCGCGCTGCCACTCCAGGCGGCGCAAGGCCTGGGTCACCTCGCGCTCGCGCAGGCCCTGCACCAGCGCGTAGGCGTCGCGCAGGCCCAGGTTCAAGCCTTGGCCCGCCACCGGGTGCAGCGTTTGGGCGGCGTTGCCGATGCGCACCGTGCGGCCTTCGGTCAGCGTGCGGTGAGCTTGCAGCCCGAGGGAAAACGACTTCAACGGCGACAGGCTGACCACCGGCCCGACGGTGGGGTGCACCAGGGTGTTGAGCAGGTGGACCCGCTGGGTGTCGTTGAGCGGGGCCACCGGGTCGTTGTCGGTGGGCACGCACCACACCAGCGCAGCCGGGTGACTGGGCAGGGTCTCGGCCGTGGCAGACGGAGACGCAGACGCAGGCAAGGGCAACAGGGCGACGGGGCCGTCGGCGGTGAACCGCTCCCAGGCCACGCCGCGGTGCGGGTCGCGCAGGCGCACCTGGCCGACCCAAGCGGTCTGGTGGTAGTCGCGGGTGAACGGTCGGGCTGGCGCGTCGCGGGTGAGCACCGAGGGGGGGTTGTCGCGCTGGGCGAACACGCCGCCCTCGGCCACCACCGCCAGATCGGCTTCCTCAACCACGTCGGCGTCGATCTCAACCCGATCGGCAAGGTTTTTCAGGCCCCGCACGGGGGTGCCAAAACGGCTGACCAACCGCTCGGGTGCTTGCGCACTGAGCTGCAGCCAGCGGCGCTGCAGCTCGGCGGTGAGCTGGCCGTAGCGCAGCACGGCCCCCAACAACGGCACGCCTTCCTGCTGAGCGCTCAGCGTGACTTCAGCTTCGGCAAAACGGCCCCAGGCCGGGGTGTGTTGCGACACGTGCACCGCCTCGATGGCTTGCACCGGGCTGGTGGGCCAGGCCCGCAGGCGCTGCAGCAGCTGCACGCTGCCCAGCGACAAGGCCAGGGTGCGCGGGTCGCCGCTGACGTCATGGTCGAGCGCGCGCGCGTCCCACAGCGTGATGCGGGCGCGCGGCAGACTCTCGGCGGCCAGCAAGGCCAACGCCAGGCCCACCGGGCCGGCGCCCACCACGGCCAGGTTCAAAGGGGGGGACACGGCAGGGTTCATGGGTTCGGGGCCACGGCCAGGGCAGGGGAGTGAAAAGGTGGGCGCCAACCGGGTCGGCGCCTGGCCGGCGGCCAGCACATCGGACGTATTATTGAGCACCCCCAGACCTGCCGCTTCGCGTCAGGCCCCCCGAGGGGGATGAGGAAACTTGGGGCGGCCCGGCGTTTCCTCATGAGCAACCCGGCGCGGCCGCGCGCCATCTCACCAAGGACCGGCACCATGTCGCTGATGGATTTCATTCGCAAACAGTTCATTGACGTCCTGGAATGGACCGAGGAGGGCGACGGCACCCTGGCCTGGCGCTACCCGATGACGGACAACGAAATCCAGTACGGCGCCTCGCTCACGGTGCGGGAAAGCCAGATGGCGGTGTTCGTGAACGAAGGCCAGATCGCCGACGTCTTCGGCCCCGGCCGCCACACCCTGACCACCGCCACGCTGCCGGTGCTGACCAACCTGCGCAATTGGGACAAGCTGTTCCAAAGCCCCTTCAAGAGCGACGTCTACTTCTTCAGCACCCGCCAGCAGATCGACCAGCGCTGGGGCACCACCCAGCCGGTCACCATCCGCGACAAGGATTTCGGCGCGGTGCGCCTGCGCGCTTTCGGCAACTACAGCTACCGCCTGCAGGACCCCAGGCTGTTCCACACCGAGATCTCCGGTACCCGCGACCGCTACACCGTGGCCGACCTCGACGGCCAGCTGCGCTCGCAGATGCTGCAGCACATCTCGGACGCCGTGGCCAGCAGCGGCGTGGCCTTTCTCGACCTGGCGGCCAACCAGGTGGAGTTCGCCGCCCAGCTCAAGTCGGTCACCGCGCCGGCGTTTGAGCGTTTCGGCCTGTTGCTCGACAGCGTGACGGTGCAAAGCGTGTCGCTGCCCGAAGAGCTGCAAAAGATCCTCGACCAAAAGATCGGCATGGGCATGGTCGGCGGCGACATGGGCAAGTTCATGCAGTACCAAACCGCGCAGGCCCTGCCCAAGTTCGCCGAAGGCAGCGGCGGGGGCGGCAGCCCGGCCGGCGACGCCATGGGCCTGGGGGCCGGCCTGGCCTTGGGCCAGACCATGGCGCACCAGCTCTCGCAGGGCTTGCAGTCGCAGCCACCGGGCGGCGCGGGTGCCGGTGCGGCGGCGGCAGTGCCCGCGGTGGCGGCCCTGCGGCCCGACGAGGTGATGGCCACCCTGGAAAAGCTCGCCGACCTGAAGGCCAAGGGCATCCTGACCGCGGAAGAATTCGACGCCAAGAAAGCCGAGTTGCTGAAGAAGCTGGTGTAACGTCGCCGGCCTTCGCCAAGTCGGTCGATGCCAGCTGGCAATCGATCCATCGATCGACCGGCCGACCCACCCGTCCCCGGGGGTGCTGACGCAGCCCTGATGTTTCCTGCCTGAGCCCCCGCATTCGTGGCCACAGACCCTCCCGTTCAGCGCACCTACCGCGCCGCCTGCCCCCAGTGCGGCGCCCCGGTCGACTTCCAGTCGGCGGCCTCGGCGTTCGCCGTCTGCAGCTTTTGCCGCAGCACCTTGGCACGCGAGGGCGAGGCCCTGCGCCGCATCGGCCAGAGCGCGGAGCTGTTCGACGACCACTCGCCGCTGCAGCTCGGCGTGCGGGGCCGGTGGCAAAAGGAGCCCTTCACCCTCATCGGCCGCCTGCAGTACCGCTACCGCGACGGCACCTGGAGCGAATGGCACGCCCTGTTCGACAGCGGGCGCAGCGGCTGGCTGAGCGAAGACAACGGCCGCTACGTGCTGGTGTTCCCGGTGGCCGTGGGGCCCTTGCCACCGGCCGCCTCGGTGCCGATGGAGTCGCGGGTGCTGCTGGACGGGCAGGGCTGGATGGTGGCCGCGGTGCAGCGTGTCAGCCTCATCGCCGCCCAGGGCGAGTTGCCGCAGGCGCCCGTGGCCGAGGGCGTCGACTTCATGGTCGCCGAGCTGCGCAGCGACGCGGGCGAGGTGCTGTCGCTCGACTACAGCGAGCCGGCCGAACCGCAGGCCACCCGCGGGCGCAACGTGCGCCTGGCCGAGTTGGATTTGAGCGGCCTGGTGGCGGCCGCCGGCGGCGCCGAGGGCGGTGCGGCGGAGAAAACGCTCTCGGCCCAAGGCCTGAGCTGCCCGAGCTGTGGGGCGGGTCTGGCGGTGCAGCTCAGCACCACCCGCTCGATCGTCTGCGGCCAATGCCAGGCGGTGGTCGACGTCTCCAGCCGGCTCGGGGGCGAGCTGCCCCATTACCGCCAGGAGCCGGGCGAGTCGCCGCGCATTCCCCTGGGCGCCGTGGGCGTCTTGACGCTGGACGGCGAGATGCGGCCCTGGCAGGTGGTGGGCTATGCCGAGCGTTGCGAGCTGGAGGGCGACGGCGACGACGACGAGGCGCAAAGTTTCTGGCGCGAGTACCTGCTCTACCACCGCACCGAAGGCTTCACCTTTTTGGTCGACGCGGAGGAGGGCTGGAGCTGGGCCACCCCGTTGACCGGTGCACCCAGCGGCCGCGGCCGCCAGTTTCACTGGCAAGGCGTGGACTACCAGCACCGGTATGACTACCGCGCCCACGTCACCTTCGTGCTGGGCGAGTTCTACTGGCAGCTGCAGCGCGGCGCCATCAGCCAGCACAGCGACTACGCCGGCACCGGCGCCCACCGCGAGCGGCGCTTGAACCGCGAACGCACCGGCGACGGCGAGGCCAGCGAAGTGGTGTGGTCGGCCGGCGCCACGCTCGACCCGCAGGTCGTGGCGACCGCCTTCAAGCTGCCGGTGAACGCGTTGCAAAATCCCGGAGGCTCACTGACGGGCGGCCATGAGGGCGATGGCTCGTTGATGGGCACCTTCGTCAAGGTGCTGGTCTGGATCTTCATCATCCTGGTGGTGCTGAGCTGGCTGGTCGATTGCTCCGACGGCAGTGGCAGCGGTTATCGGGGCAGCTCCGGCTATGGCGGCTACAGCTCGGGGGGCAGCCACAAGTGAGCCGCTGTCGTCATCCTCATCAACATCAAGCCCCCTACATCACACGCCCGCCCAGGCGGCGCGAACACTCCGGCCCTCAGGGCCTCACCACCAGCAAGCAAGGAGAAGCAACATGATGGGTGTGGAATGGTTGAAACCCGGCGTCTTCGTCGGATCGGCGTTGTTTGCCCTGCTGGGCGTGATGGTGTTCTGGCTGTGCTTCGTCGTCATCGACAAGCTCACGCCCTACAACCTGTGGGCCGAGCTGGTGGAGAAAAAGAACATCGCCCTGGCGATCGTCGTCGGCTCGATGTGCATCGCCATCGGCCTGATCGTCTCCGCGTCGATGCACGGCTGACGTGAGCGCGGCTTCGTGAGCGCCTTGGCCAGCGGGCCGCACCCGCCGGAGCCGGCCACGCGCATCCGCGCTGGCGAGCTGGCCCTGCTGGTCTCGGTGTTCGTGGTAGCCGCCTGCGGCCTGGTCTACGAGCTGGCGGCTGGCACGCTGGCCAGCTACCTGCTGGGCGACTCGATCCTGCAGTTTTCGACCGTCATCGGCAGCTACCTGTTCGCCATGGGCGTGGGCTCCTACCTGTCGCGCCACATCGAGCGCGAACTGGTGGCGCATTTCCTGCGCATCGAGCTGCTGGTGGCGATGGTGGGCGGCTTGATGCCCGCCGCGCTGTTCGCGCTGCACAGCGTGGCGGCCTCCTCTTTTCACGTCGCGCTCTACCTGATGGTGGGCTTGGTGGGCACGCTGGTGGGGTTGGAAATCCCGCTGGTCATGCGGCTGCTCAAACGCTACTTCCACAGCCGCTATGCCCTGAAAGACCTGGTCTCCCAGGTGCTCACCTTCGACTACCTCGGCGCCCTGCTGGTGTCGGTGGCCTTCCCGCTGGTGCTGCTGCCCCACCTAGGCTTGATCCGCACCGGCCTGTTTTTCGGTTTGCTCAACGCCCTGGTGGCGGTCTGGACGCTGTGGCTGTTCCGCCCCGAGCTGCGCCGCTGGTGGACCCACGCGCTGGCCTGTGCGGCCTGCATCGGCGTGCTGCTGGGAGCCTTCGCCGCGGCCGGCCACCTGACCACCTGGGCCGAAGACCGCTTCTACGACGACCGCGTGCTCTACGCCGAGTCCAGCCTGTACCAGCGGGTGGTGGTCACCGAAGGCCCGACCGGCACCCGGCTGTTCCTGAACGGCAACCTGCAGTTCCACTCGCGCGACGAGTACCGCTACCACGAGGCCCTGGTGCACCCCGCCATGGCCGCCCACGGCGCGCCCAAGCAGGTGCTGGTGCTGGGCGGCGGCGACGGCATGGCGGTGCGCGAAGTCCTCAAGCACCCTGCCGTGGAGCAGGTGACGCTGGTCGAACTCGACCCCCACATGACCGAGCTGTTCACCCGGCAGCCGTTGCTGCGCCAGCTCAACCAGGATGCCTTGCACGCCGACAAGCTGCGCATCGTCCATGCGGATGCCTTCGGCTGGCTCGAACAACATCCCGACGCGCGTTTTGACGTCATCGTGGTCGACTTTCCCGACCCCACCAACTTCGCCATCGGCAAGCTCTACACGCGCACCTTCTACCAGCTGATCGACCAGCACCTGAACGCCAGCGGCTATGCGGTGGTGCAGACCACCTCGCCCCTGGTGGCCCGGCGCAGTTTCTGGACGGTGGCCACCACGCTGGAGGCGGCCGGCCTCACCGTCACCCCGTACCACGCCCACGTGCCGAGCTTTGGCGAGTGGGGCTTCCTGATCGCCAGCCGGCGTCCGTACCGTCGGCCCTCCGCCTTGCCCGAGGGCCTGCGCTTCCTGACGCTGCAGGGTTTGCCCGCCCTGTTCGACTTCCCGCCCGACATGGCCCGTGTGCCCACCGAGGTCAACCGCCTCTCGAACCAGGTGCTGGTGCAGCAGTACGAAGCCGAGTGGGGCCAGGCCCGCTGAACGGGCCCCGCGGTCCCGCCGCCGGGCCCAAGGTTCCAATAGGCGACGGTGTGAGCAATTGCTAACGAAACAAACTGCAAATCCTGCGGTGGCGCCAGCAATACCCGGTAGCATTTGCCGCTTCGAAGCGATGCGATTGTCAGGAGCAGGACCATGATGATGAACACACGGGCACTCACGTGGGCCGCACTCGGCGCGTTGGTCGGGGCCCTGGGCGGCTGCGCCAACCTGCAACCGCCCCAGCCCTGGGAGAAGGGCATTCTGGCCAAGCCCGAGATGAGCATGAACCGGGACCCGCTGGAAGACCGCTTCGACCAGCACATCTACACCAGCAAGGAAGGCGCTTCGGGCGGCTACGGCATCGGCGGTGGGGGTTGCGGTTGCAACTGACCCTCAGTCCTAGACCTTCGTCCTCTCGTTTCCGGCTTCATCCCCTTTCCTTACCTTGCGCAGCACCATGAGCCCACAACACCCTGTCCCGTCCGGCGATTTTGATCGGCCCCTTGAGGCCACCGCGTCTGCTGGCCTGGACGCCGCCCATGGCAGCGTCAGGCCGGTTTTCGGCAGCTTGGTGATGGCCGCACTGGCCTTGCCCGGCGTGATGCTGGCCTCGCCCGCGCAGGCCCAGACGGCGCCCGAGTACGGCACCATCGGCTTCAAGTACCTGCACTACCAAGACGAGCAGCCTGGCCTCAAACGCATCAAGGTCAGCTCGCCCTCGGTCTACGTGTTGGCGCCTTTGGGCAAGCAATGGTCGATCGAAGGCTCCGGCGTCGTGGACGACGTCTCCGGTGCTTCGCCGCGTTGGCATTCCTCAGTGTCCGGCGCCTCGCGCATGGAAGACTATCGCAAGGCCGGCGACGTCAAAGTCACCCACTACACCGGCCATGCCAGCTACTCGCTGGGTGCCGCCTTCTCAGACGAAGACGATTACCGCTCCAAAGCGGTGTCGGCCGGCGCCAGCTTGTTCAGCGCCGACCGCAACACCACCTACAACATCGGCTTGGGCTTGGCGCGTGACCGCATCGACGCCACCGACGGCGGCTTCCTCGGCACCGCGCTGAACAAAAAGAAAAACACCCACGAGCTGCTGCTCGGTGTGACGCAAGCGCTGTCCCGTGTCGACCTGGCGCAGTTCAACGTCACTTACTCGAACGGCAAGGGCTTCTACAGCGACCCGTACAAAGCCTTTGACGAGCGCCCCGGCCGGCGTGAGCAGGTGGCCTTGCTGGGCCGCTGGAACCACCACTTCGAAGGCGACGGCTCGACTCTGCGCACCAGCTACCGCTTCTATCACGACAGCTTCAAGATCAACGCCCACACCCTGGGCCTGGAGTGGGCCAAGCCGGTGGCCGGCGGCCTGACGCTGTCGCCGCTGCTGCGCTATTACAGCCAGAGTGCTGCCTACTTCTACGGCGATGCCTTGGCCAACCCGGCCACGCTGCCGGTGCCCGCAGGCTACGTGTTGGGCAACCCCCCGCTGTACAGCGCCGACCACCGCCTGGCTGCCTTTGGCGCGCTGACCTACGGCTTGAAGGCCGAGTACAAGGTCGGCGCCGATTGGAAAATCGACGCCAAGGTCGAGCAGTACGAGCAGCGCAGCAACTGGCGCATGAGCGGCTCCGGCTCGCCCGGCCTGGCCGATTTCAGCGCGACCATGGTGCAGTTGGGTGTGAGCCGGCGCTTCTGAGCCGGCACCGGCCCCCGTCGGCGGCGAGCCTGGGCAGGGTGGCGGCCTTCCTTCCACCATGAATCCGACCACAGCCCCGCTCGACCTCGGCTTCGAGTTCCGCGCCATGGCCTCGCCGTGCGAGGTGCGCATCGCGGGCCTGCCAGCGCCCCAGGCACAGGACTTGGCGCAGCAGGCCATCCAGGAAGTGCAGCGCATCGAGGCCAAGTACTCCCGCTACCAGGCCGACAGCGTGGTCTCGCGCCTCAATGCCTCCGCCGGGCAAGGCCAGGCGCTGCCGGTTGACGAGGAAACCGCCCACCTGCTGGGCTTTGCCGAGCAGCTGTTCCAGCTCAGCGAAGGCCTGTTCGACATCACCTCCGGCATCCTGCGCCGGGCCTGGAATTTTCAATCCGGCCAGCCGCCCACGCCGGACCGGCTGGCGGCCCTGCTGCCCCTCGTGGGCTGGCGCCAGGTGCGCTGGTCGGGCACCCACCTTGAGCTGCCGCAAGCCGGCATGGAGCTCGACTTCGGCGGCTTTGGCAAGGAATACGCGGCCGACCGCGCGGCCACCTGGCTGCAGGCTCAGGGCGTGCGCCACGGGCTGGTCAACCTCGGAGGCGACATCCGGGTGATGGGCCCCCGGCTGGACGGCTCGGCCTGGCAGTTGGGCATTCAACACCCGCGGCACACCGGCCAGATCCTGGCCAACCTGCCCCTGACCGAGGGCGCACTGGCCACCAGTGGCGACTACGAGCGCTACCTGGTGCACGAGGGCGTGCGCCACTGCCACATCCTGAACCCGCGCACCGGCTGGCCGGTGCGCCATTGGCAGTCGGTCAGCGTCACCGCGCCGGCCTGCCTGGCGGCCGGTGCCCTGAGCACGCTGGCCATGCTGCAAGGCCCTGGCGCACTGGCTTTTCTGCAAGCCCAGGGCGTCGGCGGCTTGCTGGTGGACAGCGAGGGGCGTTGCCACACGGTGAGTGCCGCGCTGTGATGTGCACGCCTCTGGGATGCACGCCGTCCGGTGTTTGTGACGATGTGTGATACATAACGAGACCGGCGGCCTGGGCGCTTTGTTTGCCCGCTTGACAAAGCCGGTGTCGCCGCCGCACCCTCACCCCCTGCACAGAACGATTTGATCCGACCGGAGGCCGCCATGAAACCCATCCAAGACATCCTCAAAAAGCGCGACTCAGGCCTGTGGCGCGTCAAGCCCACCGACAGCGTCTTCGATGCCTTGCGCCTGCTGGCCCAGTACGACGTCGGTGCCTTGCTGGTGATGAACGGTCCGAAACTGGTGGGCCTGTTCTCTGAGCGTGACTACACCCGCAAGGTGGCCTTGCAGGGCCGATCGTCCAAAGAGATCCAGGTCGAGGACATCATGACCCGCAACGTGCTGGTGATCCCCCCCACCGCCAACATCCGCGAGTGCATGAGCTTGATGAGCCAGAAGAAAATCCGCCACCTGCCTGTGTTGGACGGCGAGGCGGTGATCGGCATGGTGTCCATCCTGGATTTGATGGACGAAATCATCACCGAGCAAGAAGTGACCATCGAGCAATTGCACAGCTACATCCACAGCTGATCCGGCCCAACCCCCGGGGAACCTGCCCGGGTGGCGATGGCCTAAGATCGCCCGTTGGCGTCCCCCGCACGCCGCCTCACGCCGCGCAGCGGTCGGTGGCCGAGCAGGGGACTGGTTTGTCGCTTGCCCTTTGGTTCGAGGTTTCCCATGCGTTTGCTCATTGCCATCTTCCTGCCCTTCCTGGCGTTTTTCACCATCGGCCGGCCGATTGCCGGCGTGGTGTGCCTGATCTTGCAATTCACCCTGATCGGTTGGCTGCCAGCGGCCATCTGGGCGGTGTACGCCTTGAGTCAGTACAAGACCGATCGCAAGATCGAAGACGCCATGCGCCAACGCGGCGCGTAAATCAAGACAGTCAACACAGAGCCGTGCCCGGGTCAGCGGCCCGGCCGGTGGGTGGTGGGCTCGATGCGGGGCTTGGCCCCATCGCTCACTGAAACGCCACTTCGGCGAAGCTGCGCAGCTTGCGGCTGTGCAGTTGGTCGACGCCCTGCTCTCGCAGCAGCTCGATGGCGCGGATGCCGATGCGCAGGTGCTGGTCGACCCGCTCGCGATAGAAGTGGTTGGCCATGCCGGGCAGCTTGATCTCCCCGTGCAGCGGTTTGTCGCTCACGCACAGCAGCGTGCCGTAGGGCACCCGAAACCGAAAGCCATTGGCCGCGATGGTTGCGCTTTCCATGTCGAGGGCGATGGCCCGGCTCTGGCTGAAACGCCGCTCCGGTGTGCGCTGGGGCAGCAGTTCCCAGTTGCGGTTGTCGGTGCTGGCCACCGTGCCGGTGCGCATGATGTGCTTGAGCGCGTAGCCGTTGAGCTGCGTGACGTCGGCCACCGCGGCTTCCAGCGCCACCTGCACTTCGGCCAAAGGCGGAATCGGCACCCACAACGGCAGGTCCTCGTCCAGCACATGGTCTTCGCGCACATAGCCGTGGGCCAGCACGTAGTCGCCCAGCGCCTGGGTGGTGCGCAGGCCGGCGCAGTGGCCGAGCATGATCCAGGCGTGCGGGCGCAGCACGGCGATGTGGTCGGTGATGGTCTTGGCGTTGGCCGGGCCCACGCCGATGTTGACCATGGTGATGCCCTTGCGGTCGCCGCGCACCAGGTGGTAGGCCGGCATCTGCGGCAGGCGGCTGGGCGGCGCGCCCAGGCCATCGGTCGGCTGCGCCACCGTGCCCAGGCGCCGGCTCACCACGTTGCCCGGCTCGACGAAGGCGATGTAATCGTGCCCCTGGTCTTGGGCCATCAGCTCGTGGCCCAGGCGCACGAACTCGTCGATGTAGAACTGGTAGTTGGTGAACAGCACGAAATTCTGAAAGTGCTCCGGCGCCGTGCCGGTGTAGTGGCGCAGCCGGTGCAGCGAGTAGTCGACCCGTGGCGCGGTGAACAGCGACAGCGGCAGGGGCTCGCCAGGTTTGGGCTCGAAGGTGCCGTTGGCGATGCCGTCGTCCATGGCGGCCAGGTCGGGCAAATCGAACAGGTCGCGCATCAGCAGCCGCCGGCTGGCGTCGAGCGAGCCCTCCAGGTGGTCGTGCTCGGCGAGCGAGAAATGCACCGGAATCGGCTGGGCGCTGGTGCCCACCTCGATGGCCACATGGTGGTTGCGCAGCAGCAGCTCGAACTGCGTCATGTAATAGCGGTGGAACAGGTCGGGGCGGGTGACGGTGGTCTCGAAGGCGCCCGCGCCGGCCACGAAACCGTAGCTCAACCGGGAGTCGGCCCGTGCCACGGTCTCGGTGCGCACCCGCACGAAGGGGTAGCAGGCCCGCACATGGGTCGTCATCGACTCGCCCGCCACGAAGCGCGACAGGGCGTCGCGCAGGTGGTCGAGGCTGCGCTGGTAGATCGTTTGCACTTGCGCCAGGGCGGCACCGGCGTCGTTGAACTGGGTCGGGGCGATGAACGGTGGCAAGGAGCTGGACATGCGGCAGGGGCGTGGCGGTCAGCCCAGTGGGTGCGGGTGTGCACGACACCACAAGGGTAGCAGCGGAAATGGTAAAAACCAGCTTCACCCGCCACCCGCGGCGCTTTGGGCTTGTCCCAATTGCCAGGCTTCGTCTCTTCGTTCAAAGGCACATTGTGGGCATCTGGTTCACTGCACTCAAAGTCATTCCCTGGGCCGAGGTGATCGCCGCGGCACCGGCCATCACCAAGGGCGCGCGCAAGCTGTTCAAGCGTGTGGAAGAAGCTGCCCCTGTTCCGCCGGTGGCGGAGTTCACCGCGCCATCGGCCCCGCTGGCCGCCGCCGCGCCCGTGCCGGGGGCCACCTTGGCCCAGGTCAAAGCCCTGGAGCAGGCCCTGAGGCAGGTGCGCGAGCAGCAGCAGGCGGCCGCCGCCCTGGTCGACTCGCTGGCCGCGCAAAACGGCCGCATCGTCGACGCCATCGACGTGCTGCGCATGCGCGTGCGCTTGCTGGCGTGGGCCTCGGCCGTGCTGGCAGTGGGGCTGTGCGGTGCGCTGGGTTGGATGGCCTGGGGGCTGGCTCGGTGAACCGGGTGCGTCGCACCGGCGGCTGACGGATCGTTCGGGGCCTGTGGGCCCGACAGCCCGCCGCCCTGCTTTTTCCGTTTGCCCCGTTTTTTGGAAAGCCTTTTGCCATGACTCTGAGCGCTTATCGCCACAGCCTTCCCCAGCTTGCCGACAGCGCCTGGGTCCACCCCAGCGCCCAGGTCATCGGCGACGTGGTGCTGGGGCCCGATGTGTCGATCTGGTGCCAGGCGGTGCTGCGCGGCGACGTCAACCACATCCGCATCGGGGCTGGCACCAACGTGCAGGACCTGTCTATGGGCCACGTGTCGCACAAGACGCCCGCCAAGCCCCAAGGCTCGCCGCTGCTCATCGGCGAGCGGGTCACCGTCGGACACGGGGTGATCCTGCACGGCTGCCAGATCGGCGACGAGTGCCTGATCGGCATGGGCAGCATCGTGATGGACGACGTGGTCATCGAAGACCGGGTCATGCTGGCCGCCGGCAGCCTGGTGTCACCCGGCAAGCGGCTGCAAAGCGGCATGCTCTACATGGGCCGGCCGGCCTTGCCCGTGCGCCCGCTGACCGAGGCGGAAATCGCCCACCTGCGCTATTCCGCCGAGCACTATGTGCGGGTAAAGAACGACCACGCGGCCGTCTGAGCGCGCCGTCGTTTTCCATTCAGGCGGAAGACGGCTTCAGCGTAGGGACGGGCCGACCGACGGGGTGCCGGCCCTCAGTGGCTGATCATCCAGGGGCGCTTGGTTGGAAAGGCTTTGTGGCCCGTTGCACCGGTGAGCGTCGCGCCGCGTTGGCCAGTGGTGGTGCCGCCGCGGCAGCAGCCACAGCCGGCCGGGTGCTTGAGCCGCACGGCCTCGTCGCGGGAACTTTTCGGCTCATGGCGCGCCCGCTCGTTCGTCGCCCAGGCGGTGCGCATGCCGTCGTTCAGCAGCGCCAACCGCGGTGCGGCGACGAACACGCGCGGCGAGGCTGCGCCGCAGTGGGGACACGGCGCGGGCTGCTCGCGCTGCGCCACGGAACGAATGGCGTCGAAGCCACCGCACTCGGTGCATCCGTAGTCGTAGGTCGGCATCGCGCGGGCCTCAGGCTTTGTCCTGCGACAGCGGCATCACGACCGACCCGTCGAGGAACTTCGTGGGCCCGTTGGCATTCGGGTTGATGTCGAAATCGAAGATTTGCGTCGGCAGCCACAGCGTGGCGCAGGCGTTGGGCACGTCGACGACGCCGCTGATGTGGCCCTGCACCGGCGCGGTGCCGAGAATCGAGTAAGCCTGCGCGCCCGAGTAGCCGAACTTCTTCAAGTATTCGATCGCGTTCAAGCAGGCCTGGCGGTAGGCCACATTGACGTCCAGGTAGTACTGCTTGCCACTCTCGTCGACCGAAATGCCCTCGAAGATCAGGTAGTCGTTGTAGTGCGGCGTGATCGGGCTGGGCTTGAAAATCGGGTTCTTGATGCCGTACTGGGCCATGCCGCCCTTGATCAGCGTGACCCGCATGTGCACCCAGCCGGCCATCTCGATGGCGCCGCAGAAGGTGATCTCGCCGTCGCCCTGGCTGAAGTGCAGGTCGCCCACCGACAGGCCGGCGCCGGCCACGTACACCGGGAAAAACACTTTGGCGCCGCGCGACAGGTCCTTGATGTCGCAGTTGCCGCCGTGCTCGCGCGGCGGCACGGTGCGCGCGCCCTCAGCGGCGGCCTTGGCCTTTGCGTCGCCCGTCATCCGGCCCATGTGCGCCGTGGCAGCGAAGGGCGGGTTGGCCAGGCCGCTGGTTTCCGGGTCGGAATCGATCAGCGCCTGTTCGCGCACGTTCCACGTCTCGAGCATCTTCGGGTCGGGCAGGCAGCCGATGAGGCCAGGGTGGATCAGCCCCGCGTAGCTCACACCCGGCACATGGCGCGAGCGGGTGAACATGCCCTCGATGTCCCAGATCGATTTTTGCGCCAGCGGAAAGTGCTCGGTCAGGAAGCCGCCGCCGTTCTTCTTCGAGAAGAAGCCGTTGAAGCCCCACAGGCTGTCCTGCTTGGCGCCGATGTCGAGCAGCTCGACCACCAGCAAGTCGCCCGGCTCCGCCCCCTTCACGCCCACCGGGCCGGAAAGGTAGTGCACGGTGCTCAGGTCGATGTCACGCACATCGTCGGCGCTGTCGTTGTTCTGGATGAAGCCGCCGGTCCAGTCGAAGGTCTCGAGGATGAAGTCATCGCCCGGCTTGACCCAGCAGGCCATCGGGATGTCCGGGTGCCAGCGGTTGTGGATGTTCTCGTTCTCGGTGGGCGACTGGGTGAGGTCGACCTTGATCAGTGTTTCGGCCATGGGGCGTCTCCTGGGGGATGGGGAAAAAGGCGAACAGGCAAGGGGTGAACAGGCGGACAGGCGAGCGGACGGTCAGACGGACAGGTACTGCTTGATTCGGCCCACGTCGGTGTCGGCGTGGGCGGTCTCGTGCACCAGGCGGCCGCCCTCGATGACGAGCAAGCGGTCGGCCACGTCCATCGCGAAACTCAGCACCTGCTCGGAGACGACGATGGTGATCTCGCGCAGCTTGCGGATCTCGTTGAGCGCCTTGGCCATGTCTTTGATGATCGAAGGCTGGATGCCCTCGGTCGGCTCGTCGAGCAGCAGCACCTTCGGTTCGGTGACGAGCGCGCGCGCAATGGCCAGTTGCTGTTGCTGGCCCCCGGAGAGGTTGCCGCCTTTGCGGCGCCGCATGTCGAAGAGCACCGGGAACAGCGCGTAGATCTCGTCCGGAATGCGGCGCGTCTTGGAGTTTTCCAGACCGGTCTGGATGTTTTCCTCGACCGTCAAGGTTGGGAAGATCATGCGGCCCTGCGGCACGTAAGCGATGCCCTTGGCCACGCGGCGAAAGCTCTCGTCTTTGGAAACTTCACGGCCAGCAACTTCGATGCTGCCGCTTTTGACCGGCAGCACGCCCATCAGGCTCTTGAACAGCGTGGTCTTGCCCATGCCGTTGCGGCCCATGATGGCAACCGTCTCGTTCTGGCGGCCCTCAAAGGAGATGCCGTGCAGCGCCTCACTCTGGCCATAGGCCACCGAGAGGTCGGTGACCTTGAGAATGGGGGGGTGGGTGGTGTCGGTGCTCATGGCGGTCCTTCAGTGGCCCAGGTAGACGTCGATGACCTTCGGATCCGCCTGCACCTTCTCCATCGGCCCCTCGGCGAGGATCTTCCCCTGGTGCATGACCGTCACCTTGTGGGCGATGCGCTTGACGAAGTCCATGTCGTGCTCGATGACGATCACCGAACGGTCCTTGCAGATGCGCTGGAGCAGCTCGGCGGTGAGTTCGCGCTCGCGCGCGCTCATGCCGGCGATCGGCTCATCAAGCAGCAGCAGTTCGGGCGACTGCATCAGCAGCATGCCGATCTCGAGCCACTGCTTTTGCCCGTGGCTCAGCAAGCCGGCTTCGAGGTCGAGCCGGTCGGCCAGGAAGATGTCCTCGGCGACCACCTGCACGCGCGCTTTCACCTCGTCGGTGCACTTGAAAGCGAGTGCGCCCAACACCGAGCGGCCCTTGGGAAACGAAACTTCGAGGTTCTGAAACACCGTCAAGTTCTCGTAGATCGACGGCGTCTGGAACTTGCGGCCGATGCCCAGGCGCACGCGCCTGAACTCGGCCAGCGAGGTGAGCTCGGTGTTCTTGAATTTGATGCTGCCTGCGCCGGCCTTGGTCTTGCCGCAGATCAGGTCGAGCAGGGTGGTTTTGCCGGCCCCGTTCGGGCCGATGATCACCCGCAGCTCGTTCTTGTCGACGTACAGCGTCAGCGCGTCGATGGCCTTGAAGCCGTCGAACGAGACGCTCAGGTCCTCGATGGCCAGGGCGAAATCGGTGTTGCTCATGGGCGGGTGTCCTTCGCGCTCAGGCCTGCTGGCCGGTGATGCCGGTGGGCAGCTGCCGCGGCTCGGCCTGCGGCACCGGGCTGGGGTGGGGCGACTTGGCTTTCACCGCGCCGGTGCTGGCGGGCGCCACACGGCCGCGGCGCCGGTGCCACCAGGGCACCACGTGGCTCTCCCACAGACCGGCCAGGCCCATCGGGAAGGCCATCGTCACGCCGATGAACAGCGCGGCCATCATGAACAGCCACAGGTCCGGAAAGCTCTCCGAGAAGAAGGTCTTGCCCGCGTTGACGAGCAGGGTGCCGTAGACCGCGCCCACCAGGCTCATGCGCCCGCCGACCGCGGCAAAGATCACCATCTCGACCGAGGGCACGATGCCGACGAAGCTCGGCGACATGAAGCCCACCTGCAAGGTGAACATCGCGCCGCCAATGCCCGACAGGGCCGCGGCCAGGCAAAAAGTGAAGATGCGGAAGTTGGCGACGTCGTAGCCGGAAAAGCGCACCCGGTCTTCCTTGTCGCGCATGGCCAACAGCAGGGTGCCTGCCTTGCCGGTCTGGATCCAGCGGCACAGCAGGATGCTCGCCAACAGCAGCGCCACGCACAGGTAGTACAGGATGTACTTGGCGTCGTCGGTGCGCGTGTCCCAGCCCAGCACCGTCTTCAGGTCGGTCATGCCGTTGACGCCACCGGTGTAGCCCTGCTGGCCGATGATCAGCACGGTGACGATCAGGGCCACGGCCTGGGTGATGATGGCGAAGTACACCCCGCCGACGCGCCGCTTGAACATCGCGAAGCTCACGATCCAGGCCAGCAAGGTGGGCACGGCGATCACCGCGATCAAGGTCAGCGGCAACGATTTGAACGGCAGCCAAAACGCCGGCAGGGCGGTGATCTGGTTCCAGTCCATGAAGTCCGGAATGCCCGGCGTCGACTGGATCTTGGTGGTGACCACGTCCGAAGCCTCCAGCTTCAGGAACATCGCCATCGCGTAGCCGCCGAGGCCGAAGAACACGCCCTGGCCCAGGCTCAGCACCCCGCCGTAGCCCCACACCATCACCAGCCCGACGGCCACGAAGGCATAGCACAGGTACTTGCCGACCAGGTTGAGCCGGAAGATGTCGAGCGCCAGGGGCAGCACCACGGCCAGCAGCACGGCCAGCACCAGCACGCTGGCGAGTTGGTAGCGCTTGGCAAAGGTTTGAACGGCATTCATCGGGTGGGCCTTCGCGAAGTGGGCGGCGGGGTGTGCTTCAACGGCGGACCTTGCTGGCGAACAGGCCCTGCGGCCGCCACATCAGGATCAGCACGATCATCGACAGCGTGATCACCTTGGCCATCGACCCGGCCATGAAGAATTCGGTGATCGACTGGGTTTGCGCGATGGCGAACGCCGACACCACGGTGCCCAGCAGGCTCGCCGCTCCGCCGAAGGTGACCACCAGAAAGGAGTCGACGATGTAGAGCTGTCCCGAGGTGGGGCCGGTGGAGCCGATCGTGGTGAACGCGGCGCCGGCCATGCCGGCGATGCCGCAGCCGATGGCGAAGGTGAGCCGGTCGGTCTTCACCGTGTCGATGCCGATCGCATTGGCCATCACCCGGTTGCTGACCGTGGCGCGAACCCGCAGGCCCCAACGGCTCTTGGCCAGCGCCAGCAGCACGCCGAGCGTGACCACGGTGGTCAGCGCCAGCACGAACATGCCGTTGATGGGGATGTCCAGGCCTGGCGACGGGGCCCAGGAGCCCAGCAGCCAGTCGGGCAGCGCCGGGCTCACTTCCTTCGGGCCAATGAAGGTGCGAAAGCACTGCTGCATGGCCAGGCTGAGGCCCCAGGTGGCCAGCAGCGTGTCGAGCGGACGCTTGTAGAGGTGGCGGATCAGGCCCCACTCCACCAGCCAGCCACCGGCAAAGGCAAAGCCGAAGGCCAGCAGGACCGCCAACGGAAAGTAATAAGGCAGCAGCCCTGGCGCGTAGGCGCTCGTCAGGTGCGAGCCGAGGTAAATGGTGTAGGCGCCGATGGTCATGAACTCGCCGTGCGCCATGTTGATGACGCCCATCTGGCCGAAGATGATGGCCAGGCCCAGGCCCATCAGCAGCAGCACCGCGAACAGGCTGAGCCCGGCGAAGCCCTGCATCAGGCCAATGTTCAACAGGTCGTCAAAGCTC
Source organism: Pseudomonadota bacterium (assembly GCA_040385465.1). Taxonomy (GTDB): domain Bacteria; phylum Pseudomonadota; class Gammaproteobacteria; order Burkholderiales; family Burkholderiaceae_C; genus CANHBY01. The sequence goes on from JAZKHH010000087.1 coordinate 42,037, forward strand.
ACAGTCGGTCTCCCTCGGCGTTCGGATCGGCCCCAGGCCAGGAACCCGCGGCCGCAGATCGCGGCCGCCGGCATTCGGCAGCAGACGTTTGCCTATTGATAGCCCGCAGGGAAAGGATCCGGCTTGATCAGCTGCGGCGACTCGGAGACCACCTTGAAGGTGCCGTCGGGGTTGCCCATCGCGATGCGCGACTTGCTCCACAGGTGGTGGTTGGCGTCGAGCTTGACGTAGCCCTCAGGCGCTTGCTTGAGCTCGATGCCTGGCGACGCCGCGACCACCTTGTCGATGTCAAAACTCTTGGCCCGCTCGACTGCCGCCTTCCACAGCCACGGGCCGAGGTAGCCGGCCTGCGTGACGTCGCCGATCACCGAATCCTTGCCGTACTTGGCCTTGAAGGCGGCGACGAACTTCTTGTTGTTCTCGTTGTCGAGCGACTGGAAGTACTTCATCGACGAATAGAAGCCCGCAAAGTTTTCCCCGCCCACGCCGGTCATCTCGTCCTCGGTGACCGCCAGGGTCACCAGCAGCTGCTTGTCGCCAGTGATGCCGGCGGCCTTCAGCGCCTTGTAGAAGGCGACGTTCGAGCCACCGACGACCGCGGCGTAGATGCAGTCGGGTTTTTGCAGCTTGATCTTGTTCATCAGCGAGCCGAAGTTGGTGCTGCCCAGCGGGTAGTACTCCTCGCCGACGACCTTGCCCTTCTGGAAGTTCTCGATGTGCTTGCGCGCGATCTTCATCGAGGTGCGCGGCCAGATGTAGTCGGAGCCGATCAGGAAGAAGGTCTTGGCCTTCTTCTCGGTCTTGGCCCATTCCAGGCTGTAGAGAATCTGCTGGGTCGCCTCCTGCCCGGTGTAGATCACGTTCTTCGACTGCTCAAGGCCCTCGTAGAACGTCGGGTAGTACAGCAGGCCGTTTTCTTTTTCGAACACCGGCAGCACCGCTTTGCGCGAGGCCGAGGTCCAGCAGCCGAACACCGCGGCGCAGTGGTCGTTGATCAGCAGCTTCTTGGCCTTCTCCGCAAAAGTCGGCCAGTCGGAGGCGCCGTCTTCCTTGATGACCTTGATCTTGCGGCCCAAAATGCCGCCCATCGCGTTGATCTCGTCGATGGCGAGTTGCTCGGCCTGGATCGAGCCGGTCTCGGAAATCGCCATCGTGCCGGTGGAGGAGTGCAGCTGGCCAACCGTGACCTCGGTGTCGGTGACGGCGAGCTTGGTCGTGTTCACTGAGGCGGTGGGCTGGCCAAAGCTCAGGCCGCTCATGCCCAGCACCGGCAGCGCGACAGCGCCTTGCAGCCAGCGGCGGCGGTTCGAGTCAGGTGCAGAGGGATCGTGGTCGCGCGGCATGGGGTGTCTCCAGGCAAGTACAGGTGGATGGATCGGGCGTCGGACCGACGTTCACCGCCTTGACTTGGTGCGGTGGTGTCGGGCTGCGGTGCATCTTGCGGGCCGGTGCCTGCCAGCCGAATACGTCAGTTGACGTAGTGCAAGGGCGGTCACCGTCGTCCACACTCCGCGCCACCTTGCGCAAGGCAGGCCGGCCGGTGCACGCTTCTTGCTTTGTCTGCTGCTCCGGGCGGCAGCGCCTGCGCAGGAGTGCCTGTCCCTTGTCTTCGCAGCCCCAACGCATCTTTCGCATCCGACGCGACTACAACTCCTGGGTGGCCAACGAGTCGATGGAGGATTACGCGCTGCGCTACACGCCGCGCAGCTTCCGCAAATGGAGCGAGTTCCGCGTCGCCAACACCGCCTTCGGCGCCACCTCCTTCCTGGCCCTGGAGGCCATTGGCGGCGCCATCGCGCTGAACTATGGCTTCACCAACGCCCTGTGGGCCATCCTCGTCGTCGGGCTCATCACCTTCCTGACCGGGTTGCCGATCAGCTACTACGCCGCCAAATACGGCGTTGACATGGACCTGCTCACCCGCGGGGCCGGTTTCGGCTACCTCGGCTCCACGCTCACCTCGCTCGTCTACGCGTCGTTCACCTTCATCTTCTTCGCCCTCGAAGCGGCGATCCTCGCGCTGGCGCTGCAGCTGTGCTTTGGCTGGCCGATCGCGGTGTGCTACCTCGTCTCCTCGCTGGGCATCGTGCCGCTGGTGATGCACGGCATCACCTTGATCCAGCGACTGCAGTGGTGGACGCAGCCGCTGTGGCTGCTGCTGCTCGTGTTGCCGTACCTGGCGGTGCTGGTCAAGAAGCCCGAGGCCTTCACTGATTTCACGACGCTGATCGGCGGCCTCTCGCACAGCAACGGCTTTGACGCGGTGATGTTCGGCGCGGCGGCCACCGTGGCCTTTTCGCTCGTGGTGCAGATCGGCGAGCAGGTCGACTACCTGCGCTTTTTGCCCGAAAAGACCGCCGCCAACCGCGTGCGGTGGTGGTGCGCCGTGCTGGTGGCCGGGCCCGGCTGGGTGGTGCCAGGCATGCTGAAGATGCTGGGCGGCGCTTTCCTCGCGTTCCTCGCCCTGCAGCACGAGATCCGCGTCGACAAGGCGATCGAGCCCACACAGATGTACCTGGCCGGCTTCGGCTATGTCTTCAGTTCGCCCACGTGGGTGCTGGGCGCCACCACCCTGTTCATCGTCGTCTCCCAGGTCAAGATCAACCTGACCAACGCCTACGCCGGCTCGCTGGCCTGGTCGAACTTTTTCGCGCGGCTCACCCACAGCCACCCAGGCCGCGTGGTCTGGCTGGTGTTCAACGTGCTGATCGCGGTGTTGCTGATGACGCTGGGTGTCTTTGAAGCGCTTGAAGGGGTGCTGGGCCTGTACAGCAACGTGGCGATCGCCTGGGTGGGTGCGCTGGTGGCCGACCTCGTCATCAACAAGCCGCTCGGCTGGAGCCCGCCGCACATCGAATTCAAGCGCGCCCACCTGTACGACATCAACCCGGTCGGGATCGGCGCCATGGTGGTCGCGGCCGTGGTGGGCATGGCCGCCTACGTTGGCAGCTTCGGCCCGGTCGCCAAGGCGTTCGCGCCGTTCATCGCGCTGTCCGCGGCGATGGTCGTCTCGCCGCTGCTGGCCTGGTGGACCCAAGGGCGCTGCTATGTCGCGCGGGCCAACCTCGCGACCTGGAAGCCGGGCGAGCTCGTCACCTGCTCGGTGTGCGACAACGCCTTCGAGTCGGAGGACATGGCCCAGTGCCCGGCCTACGCCGCGCCCATCTGCTCGCTGTGCTGCACCCTCGAGTCGCGTTGCCACGACCGCTGCAAGACGGACTCGCGCGCGGCGGAGCAGGTGCACGCGGCGCTGCGCTCGGTGCTTCCCCTCGCATGGAGCCAGCGCATCAATTTTCGCGTGGCCCGCTACCTGGTCGTGGCCTCGTCGCTGATCGCGCTGTTCGCCGCCATCCTCGGCGTGGTCTACCAACAGCAGGGCGCCCTGCACAGCGCCGGTCCCCTGGGGTTGCGCGAGCCGCTCTTGAAGGCGTTGGCGCTGTTGTCGCTGGTGGCGGCTGTGGGCGCCTGGTGGATGGTGTTGGGCAGCGAGAGCCGGCAGATGGCCGAAGACGAATCGAGCCGCCACAACGAGCTGCTGGTGCGCGAGATCGACGCCCACCGCCGCACCGACGCCGCCCTGCAAGCCGCGAAAGACCTCGCCGAAGCCGCCAACCAGGCCAAGACGCGCTACGTGACCGGCATGACGCACGAACTGCGCACACCGCTCAACGGCATCCTCGGCTATGCGCAGATCCTGTTGAAAGACGAACAGATCCGCGGCCCCCATCGCGCGGCGATCGACACCATTCACCACAGCGGCGAGCACCTGCACGGCTTGATCGACGGCCTGCTCGACCTGGCACGGATCGAGGCCGGCAAGCTGCGGCTGGACATCGCGCCGCTGCCAATGCGCGACTTCCTGGACGACGTGGTGCGCATGGTGGCGCCGCAGGCCAGCAGCAAGGGCCTGGCGTTCGAGCTGCGCACGCTCGGCCGGGTGCCGACTTTCGTGCGCGCCGATGCACGGCGGCTGCGTCAGATCCTCATCAACCTGCTGGGCAACGCCGTGCGCTTCACCGACCGCGGCAGCGTCACGCTGCTCGTCGACCACACTCGGGAGGTGGCGCGGTTCCACGTCATCGACACCGGCATCGGCATCGCCCCCCAGGATCTGGAGCGCATCTTCCTGCCCTTCGAGCGCGGCAGCGCCGGCCGGCGCACCGGCGAGCCCGGCACCGGCCTCGGCCTGACCATCACCCACCTGCTGACCCAGCTGATGGGTGGCGAGCTGACGGTGCGCAGCGTGCCGGGCGAGGGCAGCACCTTCACCGCGCGCCTGTACCTGAGCGAGACCGCGGAACCCGGCCGCAGCCGAACGGCGCCCCACCGCCCGGTGAGCGGCTACATCGGCGAGCGGCGCACGCTGCTCGTCGTCGACGACCACCCGACACAGCGCCAGATGCTGGCCGGCATGCTGCTGCCGCTCGGCTTTCGCATCGAAGAGGCAGCGAGCGGGCGCGAGTGCCTGGAAAGCGTGCTGCAGTCCCCGCCCGACGCGCTGCTGCTCGACCTCTCCATGGACGACCTCGATGGCTGGGAGACGGCCCGCCGCCTGCGCGCGCAGGGCCTCCTCGAGATGCCGATCATCATCGTCTCCGCCAACGCCTTCGAGAACCAGGCCGACAAGCTCGTGGCGGCGGGCTGCCAGGGCTTTGTCGACAAGCCGGTCATCGAATCCGAGTTGCTCGCCGTTCTGCAGCACCACCTCCAGCTCGAGTGGGTGGCCGAGCTGGCGGTGCCCAGCTGGGCGCCCCCCGAGCCGGCCCCCGTGGACCGTGCCGCCTTGCTGCCGTTGAAACAGTTGCAGGCACTGCTGAGCCTGGCACGCCTCGGTCACGCCCAGGGGCTGCAACGCGCACTCGATGCGCTCGCCCTCGATCACGCCGACTGCATGGCCGAGGTGGTCGTGTTGCGTGCCCTGGTCGCCCGCTTTGCCTGGGAGGACCTGATCGAGCGGCTCAGCACCGCACTCCAATTGAGCGATCGGGTGGACCCCTCGTGAACACCCACACCCCCTCGGCCTTGCTCGATGGCGGCGTCGTGCTCGTGGTCGACGACATGCCGCAAACGCTGGGTGCCCTGTGCATCGAGCTCGACCGCGCAGGCTACACCGTGCTGGTGGCCGCCGACGGTGTCTCGGCGCTGGCCCGGCTCGAGGTCGTCAGCCCCGATGCCATTTTGTTGGACGCGCTGATGCCCGGCATCGACGGATTCGACCTGTGCCGCCGCATCAAGGCGAACCCAGCGTGGTCGCACGTCCCGGTGATTTTCATGACCGGCCTGTCCGAGACCCGCCACATCGTGCAGGGCTTCGACGCCGGTGGTGTCGACTACGTCGTCAAGCCGCTGCGCGCGCAGGAAGTGCTCGCGCGCCTGGCCACCCACGTCCGCCATGCGCGCACGGCCCGCATGGCCCGTGACGCGATCGACATCGGCGGGCACGGCGTGCTGATGATCGACGCGCACCACCGCCTGGCCTGGCGTTCGCCGAAGGCGCAACAGTGGCTGGCCGAGTTTTTCGGTGCTCAGGCGGATGCTGCCTGCATGGCGTGGCTGGCTCAGCAGGGCGCCGGCCCTGGCTTTGACGAAGGGCGGTCGTGCACGCTGACGCTGGCCGGCCGCACGTTGACGGCGCGTCGCCTGGGCAGCGCGGGCCTGGGCGAGGTCATGTGGCTGCTGGGGCTGCGCCTCGTCGACACGGCTGCTGCGTCCAGGTTGTCGAGCGCCTCCTTGACCCAGCGCGAGACCGAGGTGCTGTCGTGGATCGCCAAGGGCAAAACCAACCGCGACGTGGGCGAGATCCTGGGCATGAGCCCGCGCACCGTCAACAAGCACCTCGAACACGTGTTCGAGAAGCTGGGCGTTGAGACGCGCGCCGCCGCCGCGGCCCTGGCCAGCCGGGAGTTGGGCTGACCGCTTCCGGCGCGGGTGGGTCGGCCGCACGCCAGCCCGCCGGCCCGCATCGTTGCACCTTGCGGCGGGAGGCGGCGCCATCGGCTCTGCCCGGTCACCGCCCTTGCCGAGCCGAGGCCTGCAGTTTTCGGAGAGCCGAACGGCTCTTGGTCAAGGAGGCGGGCCGCTGATGAAAAGGAACCTTCACCGATAGCGTGCGCTTTTCCACACGGCGTGCTTTTTTACAGCCCTTGCACGCTCAACCGCAAACGAGGCACTCGGTCATGGCACGGCGATGCCACTGACGCCATGCTCTGAGAGGCCGCGGCGGCGCATGCCTTTTGTGGCGGTCAAGCGAGCGACAAACCGCTCGGGTGACACGCTAAGATCACGTGCCCCTCAGGCCACGCTCACCCCGCTCGGCGTGCGCTGGCGTGATGTGATTTTTTCGAGCTTTGCAAGAAGCAACCCCCAATACCAGGGGCTGCGAGCTGCGGCGTCTGCAGGTAGGCTGAACGGCCCGGCGACTCTCTTTCCTTCCCGCGATCCCTCCCATGACCGAACCCGACCAAGTTTCCGACACCCCTGAGGCGTTGCGGCGCCCACTGCTCAAGCGCCCCCCGGTGCTGTTTGACAAAACCCAACAAGTGCTGGCGCGTGTCGAGGAGCGCCTGGGCGCCCCGGTGCTGGTCTACTGGAACTCCGCCGGCGGCAGCGTGTGCGACAACGACGTGCTGGGGCTGTACGAGCTGCTGCACCACGCCAAGCGCCTGGAAAAGGTCTACATCTTCATCAAGAGCGACGGCGGCAATGGCCAAGCCTCGCTGCGCATGGTGCACCTGCTGCGCGAGTTCGCCGACCATGTGTGCGCGCTGGTGCCTTTGGAGTGCCTGTCGGCGGCCACGATGATCGCCCTGGGGGCCGACAAGATCATGATGGGCCCGATCGCCCGGCTGTCCGCGGTCGACACCTCCTTGCGCCACGACCTCTCGCCGCTCGACCGCGAGAACGACCGCGTCAGCGTCAGCCAGAACGAAGTCGAGCGGATCCTGCGCAGCTGGAAGAACATCGCGGGCAATTCCACCGCCCACCCCTTCGAGTCGCTGTTCCAGTATGTGCACCCGTTGGTGATCGGTGCGGTGGACCGCGCCAGCATGCTGTCCATCCGCCTGTGCGAAGAAATCATGGCGTACCACATGACCGACGCGGAAGCCATCCGCCGCATCAGCAACACCCTCAACAGCGACTACCCGGCGCACTCTTATCCCATCACCGCCCGCGAGGCCCAGCGCATCGGCCTGAACGTGGAGCCGCTGCTGCCCGAGGTGAACGACGAGTTGCTGGTCCTCAACCGCCTGTATTCCGAGATGGGCCAAAGCGCCATCACCGACTTTGACGAGAACAACCAGCACAACAACCGGATCTTGAACATCCTCGAGCGGCGCGGCTTGCAGGTGTTCTACCAAGTCGACAAAGATTGGCGTTACCGGCCGGAAGAGCGGCGTTGGATCAGTTTGAACGATGAAAGCTCATGGCACCGGGTGGAGCAGGGCACGCCCGAGGCCGGCCCGAAGGTGTCCAAGATCCACATCAGTTGAGTCCCCCGGCAGGGGGTGGAGCGCCTGCCCGCGGCCACGCCGCGGACGCGGCGGGTCACGCAGGCACAATGCGGCATCCTGCCCGTTGCGCAGGTCCAGTTTCAAAGATGTGAGGACGCCGTGGAGATCTACCTGATCCCTGTCAAAACCGCCCAAGGCCATGAAGAGCTGGGCAGTCGCCAACGCCGGGTGGGCCAACGCCACCGGACCATGTTGCTGCTGGTGGACGGCCAGCGCACCGTGGCGGATGTTTTGCAGCTGAGTGCGAAGGCCGGCGTGCCCGAGACCTGCCTGGCCGACCTGATTGGTTTGGGTTTGGTGGTGGTGCCTCAAAGCGGCACCCAGCGCTGGCAACCTGAGGGTGGAGGTGCCCCTGGACAGCCGGCGACCGCCGTGGAACCTGCGGTGGTGGCGGCGGCGCCGATCATCCAACCCGATCCAGAGCCTGAAGTCGATCTGGCGTTTCCCACGGCGGAAGCCGATCTGTCGCCTTCGGAGCTGGCTGCCTTCAACGAGCCCACCCCCAGCGAGCTGCAGGAAGACACCGAATTCGGCATGTCCACCGTGGTGACCGATTCCGTGCTGGACGCCGGCGATGCCGGCCTGTCGCCCAACCCCTTGGAAGAAGCCCGGGAGTTGCTGTTGCACGCCGTGTCCACGGAGGCCCCGGTGGCCGGTGCGCTCACGCTCATGCGGCTCAAGCGCGCCCGCACGCCCATGGAACTGCTGGCCCTGATCCATGAAGTCGAGCTGCGCATCAACCGCCCGCACCGCGCGATGGCGACCCAGCAAATGATGGGCCGCGTCGCACAGCTGTTGTCGCAGGCCGAAGCCCTTCATTCCACCTCCGACGCTTACTGACCACGGGCGGGCGCGTGGCATGAGCTTTCTGGCGATCGACGTCGGCAACACCCGCCTGAAATGGGCGCAATACGCATCGGCGCAACCCGGCGCGCCGGTGCTGGCGCAGGGCGTGGTGTTCCTCGAGATGATCGGCCGCCTGGCCGAGACCGACTGGCCCCGCTTGGTGCCGCCCACCCAGATGCTGGGCTGTGTGGTGGCCGGCGAGGCGGTGCGGCACCAGGTGGAGGAGCAGCTCGAGCTCTGGGACTTGGCGCCGCGCTGGGTGGTCTCGGTGGCCAAAGCGGGCGGCATCGTCAACGGGTACGACCATCCGGCCCGGCTCGGTGTCGACCGCTTCGTCGCCCTGATTGGCGCCCGCCACCGCGTGCTGGCCGCCAGCGGGCCGGCCCGCCCGGCGTTGGTGGTGATGGTCGGCACCGCCGTCACCGTGGACGCCCTCGACGCCGACGGCCGTTTTCTGGGCGGCTGCATCCTGCCCGGGTTTGGCTTGATGCAGCGCGCCCTCGAGATGGGCACCTCCGGTTTGAAGGCTCCCACCGGCGAGGTGGTCGACTTTCCCACCAACACCAGCGACGCTTTGATGAGCGGCGGTGCGAACGCCATGGCCGGCGCGATCCAGCGCATGCATGGCAAACTGACGCAGCACAGCGGACAAGCCCCTCGCTTGTTCATGACCGGCGGTGCAGCGGTCAAGCTGGCGCCCATCACCGACCTGCCGTTTGAGACTGTCGACTCCCTCATCTTCGAAGGCTTGTTGCAGTGGCAGGCCCACCAAGCCGCCGCTGCGGCCGAATGAGGCGTCCATTCGTCACGCCTCAGGGCGTCAAGGCCTCGCGCCAGTGCGGCGTCAGCGCGACGCGTTGTGATGGATTGCCGGGAACCACCTTGGAAAGGCGTGCTCGGCCATGGCACCCACCCTACACTCGCTGCATCCACAGGCGTTGGAATGATTCACCACCCCTGTCCGTCAGGGCGACCTTTCCCGATGGGCGCTTCGGGGGGCGATGATGCCAGGGCGAGAAATGAGCTTCTTCAGGAGAAAAAGCAGTGCAAGAAGTACCGTGCCGCGTCGGTTTGACACCAGGAGCCCTGGCGGATGAAGCTTTTTTTCCATCGCCGTTGGCGGCGCCCCCGGCCGATGCGACGGGAGGCACGCTGACCGACTGGCCCACGGCCTCGCCGCTGGCCCAGACGCCGTCCGTCACCCTTGTTGAAACCGACCTGGCGTTCCAGGCGGCCGGCCAGTCGGGCATTTCAGCGTCCATCCCAGACTGGTCGCGCGAGCACAAGCCTTTTTTTGCCTGGATGCCCTCGCGTTCGCTGCTTGCCAGCGTGCGGGCCTACCAACATTGGAAAAGCTCGCGGCTGCCTTGGGCCTTGCCCCTCAAACGGTGGGCGGTGCTGCGCCATCGGTTCTGGAGTGTCGTGACCGGCGCCGACATCCCCTTGAAGTGCCGGATCGGTGGCGGGTTGATGCTGCCCCACCCCAATGGCATCGTCATCCACCCGGACGTGGAGATCGGCCCGAACTGCATGATCCTCCAGCAGGTGACGCTGGGCACGACGGCCAAGGGCTTCCCTCGGGTGGGCGGCCAAGTCGACATCGGTGCCGGCGCCAAGGTGCTCGGCCCGGTGCACGTGGGCAACCACGCGCGCATCGGTGCCAACGCCCTGGTCTTGCGAGACGTGCCGGCGGGCGCCACGATGGTGGCGCCACAAGCACAAGTTCTGCTCAGGCAGTGACGGTGAGAAAAGGGCGCTGACCCCCACCGGCCGGGCCGCGCGGCAGGCCGCGAACGGCCGCCCGTCGCACGGCGGTCAAAGAATGTAGCGCGACAGGTCTTCGTTTTTTGCCAGCTCGGCCAGCTTCGCATTGACCGTGTCGGCGGTCAGGCGCACGGTTTCACCGCTCAGCTGCGGCGCGTCGAAACTCACCTCATCGAGCAAGCGCTCCATCACCGTCGACAACCGGCGCGCGCCGATGTTCTCGGTCTGCTCATTGACCTCGAAGGCAATCTGCGCCAACCGGCGAACGGCCTCCGGCGTGAAGTCCAGGGTCACGCCTTCGGTGGCCAACAGCGCTTCGTACTGCTTGACCAGGCTGGCATGGGTCTGCGTCAGGATGGCCTCGAAATCGTCCACGCTCAACGAGCTCAGCTCCACCCGGATGGGGAAGCGGCCCTGCAGCTCGGGAATCAGGTCGCTCGGCTTGGCCAGGTGAAACGCCCCCGAGGCAATGAACAGGATGTGGTCGGTCTTGACCATGCCGTACTTGGTGTTGACGGTCGTGCCCTCGACCAGGGGCAGCAAGTCACGCTGCACCCCCTGGCGCGAAATTTCCGCACCGCTGGAGCCGCCTTCCGAGCGCGAGGCCACCTTGTCGATCTCGTCGATGAACACGATGCCGTTTTGCTCGGCGTTGTGCAGCGCCGCCTGCTTGACCTCGTCTTCGTTGACGAGCTTGGCCGCCTCTTCCTCGGTGAGCAGCTTGAGCGCTTCGGCGATCTTCACCTGGCGCGTCTTGCGTTTGGCCGGTGCACCGACATTGGCGAACATGCCTTTGAGCTGCTCGGCCATTTCCTCCATGCCGGCCGGGCCCATGATCTCCAACGTCGGCCGCGCCTCGGCAACCTCGATGTCAATGTCCTTGTCGTTCAGGGTGCCTTCACGCAGCCGCTTGCGCATCACCTGGCGGGCGGTGCTGTCGGGCGCGTGGGCAGCGCCGGCTTCCAGGCGCGCCGTGGGCACCAGGATGTCGAGCACCCGGTCCTCGGCGGCGTCTTCGGCGTGCGCGCGGTTGCGCCGGATGGCGGCCTCGCGTTCCTGCTTGACCGCCATGTCGACCAGATCGCGAATGATGGTGTCCACGTCCTTGCCCACATAACCCACCTCAGTGAACTTGGTGGCTTCCACCTTAATGAACGGCGCATCGGCCAGTTTGGCCAAGCGCCGGGCGATCTCGGTTTTGCCCACGCCGGTGGGACCGATCATCAAAATGTTCTTGGGCGTGATCTCACCGCGCAGCTTCTCGTCCACCTGCTGCCGGCGCCAGCGGTTGCGCAGGGCGATCGCCACCGCGCGCTTGGCGGCTTGCTGGCCGACGATGTGCCGGTCGAGTTCAGAGACGATCTCTTGGGGGGTCATGGCGCTCATGGGCGGTCAACTTCCGAAGCAATGATGGGGAGGGGAGGTGAAAAGACGGGGTTCGAGCGGGCATCGCAGCGGCCATGGGCCGGCAGCTGGCACAGAGCAAGCCACGCACCTTCCCCGCACCGCGCGGCGCACTCACTCGAGGGTTTCGATGAGGTGGTTCTGGTTGGTGTAGATGCACAGGTCGCCGGCGATTTCCAGCGAGCGCTTGATGATCTCGGCCGGGGGCAGGGTGGTGTGGTCGAGCAGGGCCCGGGCCGCGGCCTGGGCGTACGAGCCGCCGGAGCCGATGGCCACGATGCCATGCTCCGGCTCGAGCACGTCGCCGTTGCCGGTGATGATCAGCGAGCTTTCCCGGTCGGCCACCGCCAGCATGGCTTCCAGGCGCCGCAGCACCCGGTCGGTGCGCCAGTCCTTGGTCAGCTCGATGGCCGCACGCACCAGGTGGCCTTGGTGCTTCTCGAGCTTGGCTTCAAAGCGCTCGAACAGGGTGAAGGCGTCGGCGGTGGCGCCGGCAAAGCCCGCCAGGACCTGGTCCCGGTGCAGCTTGCGGATCTTGCGGGCACTGGATTTGACGATGATGTGGCCGAGGGTGACCTGGCCGTCGCCGCCCAGGGCCACCAGGTTGCCTCGACGCACGCTGAGGATGGTGGTGCCGTGATAATTTTCCATAGGCCTCGAGATGGAGGCGGCGCGGCGCGATTCAAGTCACCAAGCCATAAAAAGGGTTGGCGGGTGCCCAACCGCCGTGCGTCAGACGGTGCGAACCTTGACCCGGGCGTGTTCGTTGATGCCCATGGCACCGAAGAACAGGGCAATCAGGCGGTGGGTGTCGTTGAACAAGACAGCCCGGTTTTCGCTGCGTTTGGTCAGCACCCAGTTCAGCAAATCGCCCGCGGCGATGAAATCGACCCGGATCAGCTTGGCGCAGGACACCGAGACGATCGGCGCGGTGAGCAGCTGCAGGTCCAGCCGCTGCAAGGTGTCACCGATGTCGCCGACCAGCTGGCCGCCCAGCTCCAAGCTGGCCATCTCGACCAGCCCGGTCTCCTCGACGATCTGGGATTCGACAAAGGTGGTGGAAATCTCGCTCACCGCGGAAAGCGGATGCGACGAAGTGCTGTGTTCTTCGCCACTGCTGACGCGCACTTCGCACTTGGCCGGCTCCCACGACGGGGGCGACACCTCGTAGGTCACGCAGTAATCGATGGCCACCTCGTCGAACTGGTCGGGCCGGTTGGCCATGCGCAGGGCATCGAAGCGCAGCTTCCAGAACACCGGGTCGACGTCGCGGTCGCCGGTGGGGGCCGACTCGGCCAGCACCCGAAACAGGCTCTCGCCGCCCATCCAGCGCATGTCCAGGCGCTGGTCGATCCAGCTGCGGAACAGGTCGCTCAGGTCGGCACAGGCCTGCGGCTGGATGGTGTTGACGTCGGCCCAGTCGAACACCCAGGGCAGGGCCATTTGCAGCGCCAGCGAGCGCAGCTCGGCCACCGCTTCCTCGTCGAGGTGCGCGGGGCAAACCCAGCCCAGCGTGCCCGGCTCGACCGGCGCATGGCGCCGGGGGGCGCTGCGGTCTTCGCTGGCGGCGGCTTCGGCCACCATTTTCGGCATGGAAAACCATTGGGGCGAGGACAGGCCGAACTGGCCGGCGTAGTCGATCGCCAGGCTCTCGAATTTCGCGTGCTCGCCGATGGCACGGTACAGGTCAAACAGCGTCAGCCAGGTCTCGGCATGCTGGGCCCGCACGCCGTGCGGCCCGGTCATCGTCAGCAGCGATTGCTCGCACAGACCGAAATCCGCATTGGCAAAGGCGATCACCGCCTCGTCGAGATCGGGGTCGTGCGCAATCTCGTTGACCTCAACCGCCAGGCTGGCGTCGTAGCTGGACGGCGAGGAACCCACCATCGGCAAGGCAGCGCGGGGCGCCGCCACCGGCGGCACCGGCGCCGCGCCGGCGGGCACCGGCTTGGCCACCACTGGGGGCGTTGTGGCCGCAGCCGGGCTTGCCGCGCCGTTCACCTTGGCGGGCTGGGGCGGCAGCGCGAAGTCGACGGCGTCGGGCGTCCAGGCGATGTCGTTGTTCACAGGCTCGAGCTCGAACTCGCCCTTGCCGGTCGAGGCGGGCGGGATGCCTGGGGCCACCGGGGTGCGGGCGGACGGCGGCAGGTCGCCCGCGCGGGTGCCGAGCACGGGCAGGTTCTTGGCGAGTGCGGCTGGCACGGTGTCCAAGCGGGCCGGCTGGGTCGGTGCGGTGTAGAACGACGAGTTGCGGCGTGGCAGGCCCGACAGGCCTTCGCCCACCATCTGCTGCTCGATCTCGTCGATCTTGGCCTTGACCTCGCTGGGTTTGGCGCTGCCGTCGTTGCGGTCTTCAGAGTCGTCGATGCGGGAGGAGCCGTCGAGGGCGGCCAGCTGTTCGCCGGTCAGGCCTTCGCGGCGCACCTTGCGCAGCATGTCGAATTCGCGTTTGCGCACGAAATCGTTGCGCCGCTTGCGCTCGATCATGGCTTTGAGCTCGGACTTGGCGAAATCGCTTTCGCGCCCGCCCGAAGGGGTCGTGCCGAGCTCGCCCCAATCGGTGGTGGGGCTGGCCACGAACTTGACAACCTTGCGGAAAAAGCTTGTCGTGTCTTTGGAGTCCGCCATAAACGAGGTGCCAGGGCATCGACCAGCGGGACGCCGGTCGCCAAGCCAGATCAGTCGCCAAACATCTTCTGTTTGAGCTCGCGGCGTTGCTGGGCTTCGAGAGACAGTGTAGCCGTCGGACGGGCGATCAGGCGGCCCAAACCGATGGGCTCGCCAGTTTCGTCACAAAAGCCATATTCGCCGGAGTCCAGGCGCATCAGCGACTGAGAAATCTTTTTCAGCAGCTTGCGTTCGCGGTCACGGGTGCGCAGCTCCAACGCGTGTTCTTCCTCGATGGTGGCGCGGTCGGCCGGGTCGGGGACGATGGAGGTGTCTTCCCGCAAGTGCTCGGTGGTTTCACCGGCATTGCTCAACAAGTTGTCTTTTTGTTCCTGCAGCCGGGCGCGGAAGAAATCCAGCTGCTTGTCGTTCATGTACTCGCTCTCCGGCATGGCCTGGAGTTCTTCCTCGGTCAGCTCGCGGCCGGGTTTGTTTTTCCAGGCGTTGGCCAGCTTGGGGTCGGTCACATGAACGTGACGGGGGGTTTCGATGCTCACATTGCTCATTTGTCGGGTCGGAGGCCGAGGCGGTGCGAACCGGTCGGCAAAGCGGGAAGTTGCGGGAGGCGGCGGGGGCGCAAGCGCCGCCGACGGTGCCGTGGACCGTGAGGCCTTGGCAGGTTTGAGGGTGGCTGCCTTGGCTGCCACTGGTGCGGCCGCCGCAGACGCTGCGCGAGCCGGTGGGGGCGTGGGCGCGGTCTTGGGCACGGCTTTGGGCACGGCTTTGGGCAATTTGTCAGCGGTCTTGGCGGAAGCAGCAGTTTTCAAGGGCGTGGTCGGAGCTTTTCGGGGAGCAGGGGCGGCCGCAGATTTCGCGGAGGACGGAGCAGCAGCGGGCGCCAGCTTGAGCGCGGTCGCCTTTTTGGCAGGGGCCGTGGCCGCCGGGGCCTTGGCCTTGGCGCTGGCCGCGGCTTTCACCGGCGCCGATGAGGCCTTCTTGGCCGAAGCGGGCTGCTTGGATTTGGCGGGCGCCGCAGCCACGATGGGCTTTTTCAAAGCGGTTTTTTTGGCCGGGGTCTTGATCACTGGGGTCTCCTCGCAACACCGAAACGCCCCAGCCGGGTCCAGCTGGAGACAGCAGGGGCACTTGTGACAGCGCGGCGGATTGTAGCCACGTTGTTCAGCTTTGCGGGCGGATGCAAGCGGCAGCTTGCGCCTGCCCGGCCTTTGACGCACGGTTCACCGGTTGGGCCCGGGCAGGGCATCGGGGCGGTTTCATGGGAAGGACAGCAGATCGGATCAGGTCGGGACGCATGAAACTTTCAAGCCAGGGCCAACAGCAGGAGATTCGTGAGATTGTGACGGTCGCGCTGCCACCTCAGACCAGGGATTGCTCTAGTCCCTGGCGCAAAATTTCCTGGGGCAAGTCCAGCCCGATGAACACCATCTTGCTGCCCTTTTTCTCGCCAGCGGCCCAGACGGGGCCAAGGTCGCTGCCCATCAGCTGGTGCACGCCCTGGAAAATCACCTTGCGCTGGCTGCCCTTGAGGTAGAGCACGCCCTTGTAACGCAGCATTTTCGGGCCGTACACCTGCACGATCGAGCCCAGGAAGTCTTCCAGCTTGGCCGGGTCGAACGCCCGGTGGGTGCGGAACACGAAGGATTTCACATCGTCGTCGTGGGCATGGTGGTGCGGGTGGTCGCAGTGCTCGTCGTGCACATGGTCGTGATCATGGCCATGGTGCGAATGCTCGCCCGCGTCTTCCAAAAAGGCGGGGTCGATTTCCAGCTTGGCGTTCAGGTTGAAGCCGCGCAGGTCGAAGACCTCCGCCAAGGCCACTTCGCCGAAATTCACCGCACGTTGGGGCGCGCGGGGGTTCATGTGCTTGAGCCGGTGCTGCAGGGCCGCCAGGGCGTCGCCTTCCACCAAATCGGCCTTGCTGATGAAGATCTGATCGGCAAAGCCCACCTGGCGGCGCGCCTCCTGGCGGGTGTCGAGCTGGGTCTGGGCGTGCTTGGCGTCCACCAGGGTCAGGATGGCGTCGAGCAAATAACTCTCGGCGATCTCGTCGTCCATGAAGAAGGTCTGGGCCACGGGGCCCGGGTCGGCCAAGCCGGTGGTCTCGATCACCACGCGATCGAAGCTCAATTCGCCTTTGCGGCGCTTTTCGGCCAGCTCGGTCAGGGTGCTGCGCAGGTCTTCGCGGATGGTGCAGCACACACAGCCATTGTTGAGCTGGAGGATGTGCTCGTTGCTGTCGCGCACCAAGATCTCGTTGTCGATGTTCTCGTCGCCGAACTCGTTTTCGATGACGGCGATCTTTTGGCCGTGGGCCTCGGTCAGCACACGCTTGAGCAGCGTGGTTTTGCCGGAGCCGAGGAAGCCAGTGATGATGGTGGCGGGAATCAGGGCCATGGTGATGAAGCAGCAGAAGGTGCAAGGAAAGAAGTCAAAGAGCGACACAAGCGCTCGCGAAGCCGGCCAGAATCCGGGCGGCCATCAGGCTCAAAGATCAACGCTAACACAGTCGCCAAACCCGTTGGGTTAAGCTGGCGGTGTGTGTGACTCTTCGCCATGGCGCGATGTCTGAACCTTTCACTGGTCGGCATAAACATGCCGACCGGCGCTCTCCCCCAGCGGCTCCCCCCACGGACAGCCGCAATCTGTTCCAGCGAATCGTTGAGTTCGTGTCCCCCGGCGTGGATTCCCGGGACGAACTGCTGCACACCCTGGCCACCGCCGAAGACCGCGAGGTCATCGCCCCCCAGACCCGGATGATGCTCGAAGGCGTGCTGCGCATGGCCGAGCTCACCGCTGGCGATGTGATGGTCGCCACCCCGCACATGGATCTGCTGAGCATCGACACCGAGCACGACGAGCTGCTCCACAAGGTGATCGATGCCGGACACTCGCGTTTTCCGGTGTTCGAGGACAAGCGCGACAACATCATCGGCATCCTGATGGCCAAGGACTTGCTCAAGCTGCAGCGCGCGCCGGAGTTGAACCTGCGCACCTTGCTGCGCCCGGCGGTGTTCGTGCCCGAGTCCAAGGGGCTCAACGAGCTGCTGCGCGACTTCCGCTCGAACCGCAATCACCTGGCTATCGTGATCGACGAGTTCGGCACCACCGCGGGCCTGATCACCATTGAAGACGTCCTCGAGCAGATCGTCGGTGACATCCAGGACGAGTTCGACGACGACCAGAAAGAAAGCAGTGCCGACATCTATACCTTGGCTGACGGCGGCCAGCGCGTGGCCGGCGACACCCCGATCTCGGTCGTCAATGAAGCGTTCGACGCCCGTTTGGCCTTGGAGCCTTTCGACACCATTGGCGGCTTGGTCGCCCAAGCCTGCGGCCGGGTGCCGCGCCGTGGCGAATCGGTGACCCTGGACGGCCTGATGTTCACCGTGATGCTCACCCGGGGTGGCGCCGTGCGCTGGTTCAAGGTGACCCGCGCGCCCGAGGAAGCCCTCGGCAGCGACGGCGCCTGAACGGGGTTGCGATGGCCCCGACACCCGCTCGATGACGGTTTTGCTTGAAGTCTTCCTGACGCTCGCTTTCGGGGCCCTGCACAGCCTGCCCATGGGCAGGCCCGGCCTGTGGTGGGTCCAGCCGTTGGCCTTGGCCTGGCTGGTGTGGCGGGTCGGTCGGGCCTCGCCGCGTCGCGCAGCCTGGCTCGGGTGGCTCTTCGGCACCGCCTGGTTGAGCTGCACGGTGTGGTGGCTGTTCATCAGCATGTACCGGTATGGCGGGCTGCCGGCCTGGATGTCTGCCGGAGCGGTGCTGCTGCTCAGTGGCGCCTTGTCTTTGTATCTGGCCTT
Source organism: Pseudomonadota bacterium (assembly GCA_040385465.1). GTDB lineage: Bacteria > Pseudomonadota > Gammaproteobacteria > Burkholderiales > Burkholderiaceae_C > CANHBY01. The sequence continues at coordinate 59,990 of JAZKHH010000087.1, forward strand.
GGCCATGGGCCTGTTCGCACGCTGGCGCACCCGCAGCCTGGGCCTGGACGCCTTGATGTTGGCGGCCCTGTGGCTGCTGGCTGAGCTCGCGCGGGGGCGCATCTTCACCGGCTTTCCTTGGGGGGCCAGCGGCTATGCGCACGTAGAAGGGCCGCTGGCGGCGCTGGCACCGTGGATCGGCGTTTACGGCTTGGGTGCACTCGCCACGGTCGTGGTGGCCTGGTGGGTGCTGGGCGGCACGGCAGCACCTGTGGGCCGAACTCTGCGTTGGGGGGTGGGCGGCTTGATGGTGGCGGGGCTGGGTTTGGTGCACCTGATGGGGCCCCCCGAATTCACCACGCCTGCGGGCACCCTGAAGGTGGCCCTGCTGCAGAACAACGTGCCGCAGCAGGAAAAATTTTCGCCCGGGCATGTGCTGCCGGAGCTGGACTGGACGCGCGACAAGCTGACCGGTTTGGCCGTCGACCTGGTGGTGGCGCCGGAGACCGTCATCCCGCTGCTGCCCGGGCAGGTGCCGGCCGAGTTCTGGACGCCGGTGCGGGCCCATTTCACCCGCACCGGCAAGCATGCCTTGCTGGGGCTGCCCCTTGGCGACCTGCACAGCGGCTACACCAACTCGGTGGCCGGCTTGTCGGCGCCGGCTTTGCAGACGCCCACTGGTTTTTACCGCTATGACAAGCACCACCTGGTGCCTTTCGGCGAATTCATTCCAACGGGTTTTCGCTGGTTCACCAACCTGATGAACATGCCCTTGGGAGACTTTGACCGGGGAAGCGTCAACGCGCCCTCGTTCCCGGTGCGCACCGCGGAGGGCACGCAGTGGGTCGCTCCCAACATCTGCTATGAAGACTTGTTCGGTGAGGAGCTGGCCGTGCGCTTCTTGCAGCCGCACCCGCCCACAGTGATGGCCAACCTCAGCAACATCGGCTGGTTCGGCAACACCGTCGCAGTGGCGCAGCACCTGCAGATCTCACGCATGCGCAGCCTGGAGCTGCAGCGTCCCATGCTGCGGGCCACCAACACCGGCGCAACAGCGTTCATCGACCACCGCGGGGTGGTGCGCGATCGCCTGCCGGCGGCGGTTCGCGGCGTGCTGAGCGGCGAGGTGGAAGGCCGCGAGGGCTTCACGCCGTTTGCTTACTGGGCCAGCCGAGGCGGGGTGTGGCCGCTGGTGGTGGCGGCGCTGCTGATGGTGGGCGGCCTGCGCTGGCATGCCCGCCGCCGCCGTGCCGGCCAACGGTGAGAGGCCCGTGGGCGTGAGGGTGTGATGGACTGAGTCAGGGGCCATGTCGCCCCGTGCCGCGCCCAACAGCCACCTCGCAGCACGCGACCCCGTCTGCAGGCCTGCACGCAGGTGTCGGGCAAGCAAGGCGAAGGGGGTGGTGGCGCTGAAGGCTGGAGGCCAGCCTGCGTGACGGCGTGAATATGCACGTTACAAGCCGAGGCGGGCTGCCTACATTGCGCTCCACTGTCCCACTGGAGAAACCGCATGCCCGAACTTTCAACTCCGCACTCGGAGCCCGACACCATCCGCCGCCTGCTCACTGGAGGCACCGGTTTCATGGGCAGTCATTTCCTGCTCAGTTTGCACCAGCACGCGCTTCACACGACGGTGCTGGCGCGCGGCAGCAGTCTTGAACAGGCCTTTGAACGCTTGGCCGACAAGGTGGAGGACGCTGCGTTCTCCTACTCGATGTCCATGGATCCCGCGCTGTTCCAGCGCCGCGTCAACGTGGTGCTGGGCGACATCTGCGAACCCGATGGCGGCATGTCGGCCGACCAAGTGGCGAAATTGACGGGGTCCGTCGACGAGCTGTGGCACCTCGCGGCAAGTTTGCGCTTCGAGGTTCGGTCGCGCGATGAGATTTTCAAGCACAACGTGCAGGGTGTGCGCCAAGTGGTGGCCCTGGCGGCGCGACTGGGTTGCAAGCGCTTCGTGTACATCTCGACGGCCTACACGGCGGGCCGCGCCGGCGGTGATGTGCCGGAAGCCCTGCACGATCCCGCCGGGCCCTTTCACAACCTCTATGAGGAAAGCAAGTGTCTGGCCGAGCACGTGGTGAGTGAGGAATGCCGGCGCCATGGCATTCAAGCCCACATCCTGCGTCCCTCGATCATCGTCGGACCCTGCGCCACTTTGCGCACGGGCGGCAGCGATTCCGGCCTCTATGGGTTCGCGGCCGAAATCTACCGGCTGCGTGGCCAGTTCCAGCGCATGGGCCGCCGGATTGCGGTGCAGGGCAACCCCGACACGCCGCTCAACTGCATTCCGGTGGATTGGGTGATCCAGGACCTGATGCAATTGGTGCGCACCCAGTTCGCTGGTGTGGGCCCCATTCTTCACCTGACCGCGCCGCGGGGCACGCCCATTTCTGCGGTGGGCGACATGATCACCAAACACGCCCGCACGCCCGGCTTCGACATCGATCCGGTCGCCTGCGCGCAGCGCGCGCCGATCGAAGTGCTGTTCGACCGGCGCACCACGTTTTACGGCGGGTACCTGTCTGGCAAGAAGCACTTTGTTCGCAGCCTGCCCAGCCACCCCGAGCTGTCGGTGGCCCAGATCGATGGCTACATCGCCGAGCAGTACAAGGAGCTGCGAGGGGAGTCAGGCTGCCATGTGTTTGACCGCAGCACGGTGCACAGCGCCGATGGCACGCCGCTGTGCACTTACCAGACCAGCGCGCAGCCCACCCGGCCCACGGTGGTCTTGGTCAATGCCTATGGCATGCCGGTGGACCTGATGATTCCCTTGGCACAGACTTTGAGTGCGCAGTTCCATGTGCTGACCTGGGAGTCGCGCGGGGTGCCCAACGTGGCGTCTGCTTTCGATCCAGGGGCGGTGTCCGTGGGCGACCATGCGGCCGATCTGGCGGCGATGTTGCGGGCCCACCAGGTGCCCCGGGCGCATGTGGTGGGGTGGTGCACCGGCGCTCAGGTGGCCCTGCGTTTTGCCAGCGAACACCCGCAGCAGGTGCAAGGCCTGGTGCTGCTCAATGGCTGCTACACCCTGCCAGCGTCGGTGCCGGTGAGCCCCTACCGCGAGCTGGTGCGTGAGTTGATGCGCGAGGTGGCCGCGCAGCCTGAATTCGCCCAGGCGTACTACGCCCTGATCTATGGCAAGCAAGGGATGCGGCAAGCTGGCACCCGTGCCGGATCGGACACGGTTTCGAACGTCTTGAGCTACACCGATCCCGACCTGCTGCATTTGACCAGCGCGCCGTTCCAGTCGCCTGAAGCCTTGTACCGCTATGCCGTGATGGTCACGCGTTTCAACGAGGAGCCCTTGCATGCATGGACGCGAGGCGTCTCCGGGTCGACCCTGGTGGTCACGGGCACACAGGACGCCATCGCACACCCCCAAGAGAGTCGCAGTTTGGCGGAGATGATTCCGGGCGCGCGTTGCCTGGAGCTGCCGCAAGGCAATCACTTCAGCCTATACCACGACGCCGCGTTGCGTGCCCAGCTTGCGCAGTTCCTGGCCAGTTGCGCCGACCTTCGGCGTCCGTCGCGGGCCGAGGTTTCGCGCGGCGCTGAAGCGCTCGAAGGAGAGGCCGCATGAGCCCGCCCGCCCGCTTGATTCACGAGCTGTTCGAGCACCAGGTGCGCCTGCAACCTGAGGCGCCTGCGCTCACCCATGGCCCCCTCACTGTGAGCTACGGCGAGCTCAACGCTCGCGCCAACCGGCTGGCGCAGGTGTTGAAGGCAAACGGGGTGCAACCTGATCAGACCGTCGCACTGTGCGCCCAGCGCAGCGTCGGGCTGGTGGTGGGCATCTTGGCCATCCTGAAGGCCGGTGCAGCGTATGTACCGCTGGACCCCAGCTATCCCTCGGATCGGTTGGCGCATGCCCTGTCAGACAGCGGTGCGCAGCTGCTGATCCACCAGGCGGGCAGTGGCCACGCCGGGTGGGCGCAGGGCAGGCTGCCTGTGGCGATCGACGCTGGCGGGCGCCTGCTGTTGGCCCCCGAGGTGGCCCCCGACGTGGCGGCCGGCAACCCGCACAACCCTACCTTGCGGGCGGACCATGCGGCCTACGTCATCTACACCTCGGGCTCAACGGGCCAACCCAAAGGCGTGGTGGTGGAGCACGGGCACGTGACGCGCCTGCTGCAGGCCACCCAGCCGCTGTTTGAGTTCGGGGCGCAGGACGTCTGGACCCTGTTTCATTCCTTCGCCTTTGACTTCTCGGTGTGGGAACTCTGGGGTGCGTTGCTGCACGGCGGTCGCTTGGTCATTGTGTCTGCCGACACGGCGCGCTCGCCGGAGGCTTTCTACGAGCTTGTGCTCGAAGAGCGCGTCACCGTGCTGAACCAAACGCCCAGTGCCTTCCGACCGCTCATCGCCGCGCAGGCGCGCCGGGGTGGCGAGCACCGGTTGCGTACGGTGATTTTCGGGGGCGAAGCCCTGGTGTTGCAGTCGCTTGTGCCCTGGTTCGAACGCAACAGCGCGGAGAAGACCACGCTGGTGAACATGTACGGCATCACGGAGATCACCATCCACGCCACCCATGCACGCATCACGCCCGCACAGTGCCGCAGCGGCGTGGGCAGCGTGATCGGGGCTGCGCTGAGCCACCTGCACCTGCAGATCCTGGACCCGCAAGGCCAACCCGTTGCCCTGGGCGAGATGGGCGAGATCCACGTGGGTGGCGCCAGCGTGGCACGGGGCTACCTGAACCAGCCCGAGCTCACGGCGAGCCGATTTCTGTCCGACCCGCGCGACCCCCGTCCGGGTGCCCGCATGTACAAGACGGGCGACCTGGCGCGCCAACATCCGGATGGGCAGATCGAGTACCTGGGGCGCAACGATTTCCAGGTGAAGATCCGCGGCCACCGCATTGAGCTGGGTGAAATCGAAGCCACCTTGCTCAGGCACCCCGGCGTGCAGGACGCCGTGGTGCTGGCCCGGGACGACCCCCATGCGCCGGGTGAAAAGCAGTTGGCCGCCTACTGCGTGGGACCTGCGGCCAAGGTGGTGTCCGGTTTGGCACTGAGGGCGTTTTGCCAGCAGTCGTTGGCGCCCCACATGGTGCCCTCTCACTTCGACTGGCTGGAGCGCTTGCCGCTCACGCCCAATGGAAAAATCGACCGCCACGCGCTGCAGGTGCTGGTGCCCAGTGTGGCGCCGGCGTCTGATGCTGACCTGGGCGCCGTCAGCTTGGAAGCGCGTGTTTGCGAGCTGTGGCGGCAGCTGCTGTGCCTGTCTCAGGTTCAGCCGGGTGACGACTTTTTCGCCTTGGGCGGCAACTCGTTGTCTGCCGTGCGCATGACGCTGAAAGTTCGCGAGTGGGTGAGGGGCTCGGCGTTGGACATCGCAGTGGTTTTCCACCACCCTGTCGCCCGCGATTTTGCGCAGGCGGTGCAGCGCTGTGCGGTGCCAGCCCCGCGCGCGCCACAAGGCGTGCCTGCGTGACGACAACCGTCCGGAGGCGGTCTTGGGCATCAGCGCCGGGCAGGGCGGCCTTGGGTTGAGCCTGTCCTGACGACCGTCCTGCTCGGCGCGTCCGAGGGGGTCGTAGCGCCGGCCGGGCAAGGGCGTGACCCGGTCGGCGATGGTTTTCAACGGTGGCACCCGGGCCCGCTTGGCGCTCGCATGAATTCTGAAGCGCGTGGCACGGGCGGGGCTGTGTCATGCCCCGCGTGGGGGTCCTGAGCCATCAGACCATCTGGGCGCCAGCTCAAAGTCGGCACGGCCCATCAGGGTGGCCCACCTTAGAATGGCCCACCGGGATTGACGGGCCTGGCGCCCGCGCCCCGCCTGTTCCGGCGTCCCTCTGACCCACACCACGAAAACACACCATGCTGACGTTTCAGCAAATGATCTTGCGTTTGCAAACCTATTGGGATCAGCAGGGCTGCGCTTTGCTTCAGCCCTACGACATGGAGGTCGGCGCGGGCACCAGCCACACGGCAACCTTTCTGCGCGCCCTCGGGCCCGAGCCCTGGAAGGCCGCCTATGTGCAGCCAAGCCGCCGCCCGAAAGACGGCCGCTACGGCCAAAACCCCAACCGCCTGCAGCATTACTACCAGTACCAGGTGGTGCTCAAACCCGCGCCGGCCGACATCCTGGACCTGTACCTCGGCTCGTTGCAGGCCCTCGGTTTCGACCTGCAGACCAACGACGTGCGCTTCGTCGAAGACGACTGGGAGAACCCCACACTGGGCGCCTGGGGCTTAGGGTGGGAGGTCTGGCTCAATGGCATGGAAGTGACCCAGTTCACCTACTTCCAGCAAGTCGGCGGCATCGATTGCAAGCCGTTGACCGGCGAGATCACCTACGGCCTGGAGCGCCTGGCGATGTACCTGCAAGGCGTGGAAAACGTCTACGACCTGCAGTGGACCGACACGCTGCGCTACCGCGACGTCTACCACCAGAACGAGGTGGAACAAAGCACTTACAACTTCGAGCACAGCGACGTGGCCTTCCTGCTGACCGCCTTTGCAGCCCATGAAAAACAGGCGCAGCACCTGATGGTTGAACAACTCGCCCTGCCGGCCTACGAGCAGGTGCTCAAGGCGGCCCACACCTTCAACCTGCTGGACGCCCGCGGCGCCATCAGCGTCACTGAGCGCGCCGCCTACATTGGCCGCATCCGCAACATCTCGCGCAGCGTGGCGCAAAGCTATTTCGACAGCCGCGCCCGCTTGGGCTTCCCGATGGCCCCCCGGCCCTGGGCCGACGAGGTGCTGGCGCAGTGGTCAAAGGCCGACGTCGGCAAGGCGAACGCGTGATGGCGGCTTCCCTGATCGTCTCGAGCCTGCTGGTGGAATTGCTGCTCGAAGAGCTGCCGCCGAAGTCGCTGAAGGCTTTGGGCGAATCGTTTGCCAACGGTTTGGCCGAAGGCTTGCAGGCGCTGGGCTTGGTGGGCGAGGGCGCGGTTCGCACCCCGTTGGCCACCCCCCGCCGCCTCGCGGTGCACCTGACGCAGGTCCGCAGCCAGGCACCGCAGCGCACGGTGCGGGTGAAGCTCATGCCTGTGTCGGTGGCCCTGGATGCCAGCGGCCAGCCCACCCCGGCGCTGCTCAAGAAGCTCGCCGCCCTGGGCACTGACGAAAGCGTCGTGCCGAGCTTGGAGCGTGCGTTGGACGGCAAGTCCGAAGCGCTGTTCTGGTCGCGTGAATTGCCCGGGGTGATGCTGGCCGAGGGTTTGCAATCCGCTTTGCAGGAGACCCTGGTCCGGCTGCCGGTGGCCAAACAGATGCGCTACCAACTGGCCGACGGCTGGGACAGCGTGCAGTTCGTGCGCCCGGCTCATGGGCTGGTGGCCCTGCACGGCGCCACCTTGGTGCCGGTCACGGCGCTGGGCCTGCAGGCCCACACCCAGACGCTGGGCCACCGCTTCGAGGCCACCTGCCACCCGGTGGTGCTGCGCGAGGCCGACAGCTACGTGCAGCAACTGCTTGACGACGGTGCGGTGGTGGCCAGCTTCGCCGAGCGCCGCGCCGAGATCGTGCGCCAGTTGAGCGAAGCCGCGGCGCGGGCGGCCACGCCGGGCGCGCGGCCGGTCGACGACGAGGCGCTGCTCGACGAGGTGACCGCGCTGGTCGAGCGGCCGCAGGTGCTGCTGTGCGAGTTCGAACCGGCCTTTCTGGCGGTGCCGCCCGAGTGCCTCATCCTCACCATGAAGGCCAACCAGAAGTACTTTCCCTTGCTCGACCCGCAGGGCGCGCTCACCCACCAGTTCCTGGTGGTGAGCAACATCCGTCCGGCCGATGCGAGCCGGGTGGTGCAGGGCAACGAACGGGTGGTGCGCCCGCGCCTGGCCGACGCCAAGTTCTTCTTTGACCAAGACCGCAAGAAGACCCTGGCCGATCGGGTGCCCGGGCTCGACAAGGTGGTCTACCACGCCAAGCTCGGCACTCAGGGCGTTCGGGTGGGCCGCGTGCGGCGGCTGGCGGTGTGGGTGGCCGAGCGCATGGGGGCCGATGCGGCTCTGGCCGATCGCGCGGCCCTGCTGGCCAAGGCCGACCTGTTGACCGACATGGTGGGCGAGTTTCCCGAGCTGCAAGGCGTGATGGGGGGCTACTACGCGCGCCACGACGGCGAGCACGAGGCGGTGGCCCACGCCATCGAGACCCAGTACCTGAACCGGCGCGACGCGGCCGACACCGACCCGTCGATCCACGGTGTGGCCCAGGCGCTGTTGATCGCCGACCGGGTGGAAACCTTGGTTGGCATTTGGGGCATCGGCCTCAAGCCCACCGGCGACAAGGACCCGTTCGCCCTGCGCCGGCACGCGCTGACGCTGATCAACGCCTTCGAGACCGCCGGCGCTCGGGCGAGTTGGCAGCTCGAGCTGTCGGCCCTGCTGAACTTCGCCGTCACCGTGTTCGAGCCGATCGCGCTGGCACCCGATACCGCGGCGCAGGTCCAGGCCTTCGTGTTCGAACGCTGCTTCCATCAATTGGCGGTGCACCACGACGCCCGCTCGGTCGACGCGGTGGTCTCGCTGCAGCCGCCGCTGCACCAGACCGCGCAGCGCTTGAAGGCGGTGCTGGCGTTTGCCGAGCTGCCCGAGGCGCCGGCCCTGGCGGCGGCCAACAAGCGGGTGAGCAACATCCTGAAAAAAACCGCCGAGGCTGCCAACGGCCCCACGGCGGTGGACGGGGCCTTGCTGCGCGAGCCGGCCGAAGCCGCGCTGTGGCAGTCGCTGCAGCGGGTGGCGCCGGCGGCGGACCAGGCTTTCAAGGCGGGCGACTACACCGCGTCGCTGCAGGCGCTGGCGGCCTTGCGCACGCCGGTCGACGCTTTTTTCGACACGGTGATGGTGAATGCGGAAGACCCTGCCTTGCGCGCCAACCGCCTGGGTTTATTGTCGGTGCTGCACGCTGCCATGAACCGCGTGGCAGACCTGTCCAAACTGGCCACCTGAGTTGACCTTGCATGCGCACTGACACCGCCCCCAAAGTCGTGATCCTGGACCGCGACGGCACCTTGAACGAGTTCCGCGCGGACTACGTCATGTCGGCCGACGATTGGGTGCCGCTGCCGGGCGCCTTGGAAGCCGTGGCCCGGCTGAACCAGGCCGGCTGGCACACGGTGATGGCCACCAATCAGGCCGGGCTGGGCCGCGGCCTGTACGACATGGCGGCCTTCAACGCGGTGCACTTGAAGCTCAACCACATGCTGTCGAAGTTGGGCGGGCGCATCGACGCGGTGTTCTTCTGCCCGCACACCGACGTCGACGGATGCAACTGCCGCAAGCCGCTACCGGGGCTGTACCAAGACATCGGCAAGCGCTACAACCTGAACCTGGCCGAGGTGCCCGCGGTCGGCGAGTCGATCCGCGACGTGCAGGCCATGGCGGCCGCCGGCTGCGAACCCCACCTGGTGCTGACTGGCGAATGCCGTCGGCTGGGCCCGGCGCATGTGGCGCACATCCGCAGCCTGGTGCCGCGCACGGAAGTGCACGCCGACTTGGCCGAGTTCGCCGAATTTTTGATCCGCCGCGAACGCGAAGTTCGCGGCATTGAAGGGTCCGATTCCGGTCCTGGAGCTTTGAATTGATGATGGCGCCCTTGCGATCGGTGTTGTATGTGTTGTTCCTGGCTTTGACCGTGATTCCCTGGGCCACGGCGACGGTGGTGCTGTCGGTGTTTGTCAGCCGCGCGCGCCTGTACCGGGTGTGCCGGGCCTGGCTGAACCTCACGGTGTGGGGCGCGCGCTGGATTTGCGGTGTGCGCCACCGCATGCACGGTGTGGAAAACCTGCGCCAAGCCGAGCAGGCCCCGGCCGTCGTGCTGTTGCCCAAGCACCAAAGCACCTGGGAGACCTTCGCCTTCCCCGGCCTCATGCCGCGCCCGTTGAGCTATGTGTTCAAGCGCGAGCTGCTGCGCATTCCGTTTTTCGGCTGGGCCATCGGCAGCCTGGAGATGATCCACATCGACCGCAGCCGCCACGCGCAAGCCTGGAGCAAGGTGGAAGAGCAGGGCAAGCGCTTCATGGCGAAGGGGCACTGGGTCATCATGTTTCCCGAGGGCACCCGCGCACCGCGCGGTGGCCAGGGGCACTACAAAACCGGCGGCACCCGGTTGGCGGTGAGCGCGGGCGCAGGCGCGGTGGTGGTGCCGATCGCCGTGACCTCGGCGCGCTGCTGGCCGCGCAAGACTTTCGTGCTGCGGCCCGGCGTGATCGACGTGTCGGTCGGCCCGCCCTTGCCGGTCGATGGCCGCTCCCCGGATGACCTGATGCGCGACGTGGAGGCCTGGATCGAGACCGAGATGCGGCGCCTGGACCCGCAGGCCTATCCCGCTGCCACGGTGCCCTTGGACGTTCAGCCTCGACCCGCGGTCCGCTGATGACCCCGCCGCCGCTCATGCGCCTGCGCAAACGACACACGGTGATGAGCGCCCCGACCCCGCCTTTGCGCTGCCCGCAGTTGTCGCTGTTCGACGCGCCGGCCGAGGATGACGTGCCCAGTGACACGGTTCGCGGCCTGGACGACGTTGCGTCACCCCGCCGCCCGGTGCCATTGCCTTCGACCCCGCCCATGCCCATGCCCAGTGCCTTGCCATCGCCTGCCGTCACGGCACCTGCCGAATTGCAGTCGAGGTCCCTGGCCGTCACACCCGACGCCAGCGCTTGGTTGGCGCCGCCGTTCGTGCACCCGCTGGCCGACTCGCGCATCGAGTTGCGGGGCTGCACGGTGGCCTACGCCTTGCGGCGTGCGCGGCGGCGAAGCATCGGCCTGCTGGTAGGGCTGGACGGACTGCGGGTCAGCGCGCCGCGCTGGGCCACCCGGCGTGACATCGAAACCGCCCTGAACGACAAGGCCGACTGGATCGTGCGCAAGCTGGTCGAGCAGCGCGAGCGCGCCCAGCGCCTGCAAGCCGCGCAGGTCGACTGGTGTGCCGGTGCCAGCCTGCCTTACCTGGGCCGCCCGTTGCAGGTGCAGCTCGGGCCGGGCTCCCAGGTGCTGGTCGACCCCACCACCCTGCACCTGGGCCTGCCCGCCACCGCCAGCGCGACCGAGATCCAGGGTGCCGTGGTGGCGTGGCTCAAGCGCGAGGCGCTGGCCTTGTTCGCGCAACGGTGCGACCACTTCGCGCCGCTGCTGAATGTGCGCCACACCCAGTTGCGGCTGTCCAGCGCGCAAACTCGCTGGGGCAGCGCCCACGCGTCGGGCACCATTCGGCTGAACTGGCGCCTGGTTCATTTTGACCTGCCGGTGATCGACTACGTCGTCGCCCACGAACTGGCCCACCTGCGTGAGATGAACCACAGCCCGCGTTTTTGGGCGTTGGTGGATTCGGTGGTGCCCGGCGTTGAGGCCGCCCAGCGGGTGCTCAAGGACACCGTGCTGCCGGTGTGGCGCTGAAGCCCTCCGATCCGTCCGCCTGCCCGACTGTTCGTCTGTCCTTCCGTCCGTCCGACCGTTCGCGAGCGTCTGCGACGCCACCCCGAGGAGCGCTTGAATGACCCCACTGCCCGGCTTGAACTTCCAACTCGGTGACGACATCGACGCCCTGCGCGACGCGGTGCGGGGCTTCGCCCAGGCCGAGATCGCGCCGCGTGCGGCCCAGATCGATGCCAGCGACCAGTTCCCCATGGACCTGTGGGCCAAGATGGGCGGGCTGGGCCTGCTCGGCATCACCGTGCCGGAGGAGGAGGGTGGTGTCGGCATGGGCTACCTGGCGCACATGGTGGCCCTGGAAGAGATCAGCCGCGCCTCGGCCAGTGTGGGCCTGAGCTATGGCGCGCACAGCAACCTGTGCGTGAACCAGATCCGGCGCAACGGCACGCCCGCCCAGCGCCTGCAGCACCTGCCGCGCCTGTTGAGCGGCGAGCACGTGGGCGCGCTGGCCATGAGCGAGCCCGGCGCTGGCTCCGACGTCATGAGCATGCAGCTCAAGGCCGAAGACCGCGGCGACCACTACCGGCTCAACGGCAGCAAGATGTGGATCACCAACGGCCCTGACGCCGAGGTGTTGGTGGTGTACGCCAAGACGGCGCCCGAGTTGGGCCCTCGCGGCGTCACTGCCTTCCTGGTGCAGCGCGGCATGCCCGGCTTCAGCGTGGCCCAAAAGCTCGACAAGCTCGGCATGCGCGGCAGCCACACCGGCGAGCTGGTGTTCCAGGACGTCGCCGTGCCGAAGGACCAGGTGCTGGGCGAGCTCAACGGCGGCGCCAAGGTGCTGATGAGCGGGTTGGACTTCGAGCGCGCCGTGCTGGCCGCCGGGCCGCTGGGCATCATGCAGGCGGTGATGGACAACGTGGTGCCCTACATCCACGACCGCAAGCAGTTCGGCCAGAGCATCGGCGAGTTCCAGCTCATCCAAGGCAAGGTGGCCGACATGTACACCGTGCTGCAGGCGGCGCGGGCCTTTTGCTACACGGTGGGCAAGAACCTCGACGCCTTGAGCGCCCAGCCCGGTGGCGCCACCCGCACCATCCGCAAGGATTGCGCGTCCGTGATCCTGTGGTGCGCCGAGAAAGCCACCTGGATGGCGGGCGAGGGCATCCAGATTTTCGGCGGCAATGGCTACATCAACGACTACCCGCTCGGTCGCCTGTGGCGCGATGCCAAGCTCTACGAAATTGGCGCCGGCACCAGCGAGATCCGGCGCATGCTGATCGGCCGCGAGCTGTTTGCTGAGACGGCGTGAGTGGGCCGGTCACCGACACTGGGGTCGGTGGTGGTGGTTTGACACCCTCACGCGCCATGGGTCCGCTCAGCCACTGCCCGGCCTTAGCATCGGCCCTCGCGCCACCCCCCGTCACGGAGCCCCGGGATGTTCCCTTCCGAACTCAACCACGCTGAAGCCTTTCACATCGCCCAAGCCATGCTGGAAGGTTTCAACCGCCACTACCGGTTGTTCCGCCAGACCAGCGCGCAGGCCAAGCAGCGCTTTGAGCAGGCCGACTGGCACGGCCAGCAGCGGGCGCAGCGCGAACGCATCGAGTTCTACGACCTTCGGGTGCACGAGGCCTACGAGGCTCTGCAGCGAGATTTTCAGGCCGGAGATTTGTCGATGGAAGTGTGGCAGCAGGTCAAGCTGCACTACATCGGCCTGCTGACCAACCACCACCAACCCGAGCTGGCCGAGACGTTTTTCAATTCCGTCACCACCAAGATCCTGCATCGGCACTACTTCCACAACGACTTCATCTTCGTGCGCCCTGCGGTGTCGACCGAGTACATCGACGACGCGCAAGGCGCGGCCGCCAGCCCCACCTTCCGTGCCTACTACCCGACCAAGGAGCACTTTGGCCAGACCTGGTTGCGCATCGTGCAGGACTTCGAGCTGCAGCGCCCCTTCGAAGACCTGGCGCGCGACGTCGCCCAGGTGCTGCAGGCGGTGCAAACCGAGATGGGCGACTTCCGCGCACGGGCCAACTTCCAGGTGCAGGTGCTGAGCTCGCTGTTCTTCCGCAACAAGGGCGCCTACGTGGTCGGCAAGGTCATCAACGGGTACAAGGAAACGCCGTTCGCGCTGCCGATCCTGCACACCGACGACGGCTTGCTGAGCATCGATGCCATGCTCTTCAGCGAAGACGACCTGCTGATGCTGTTCAGCTTTGCCCGCGCCTATTTCATGGTCGAGATGGAAGTGCCCTCGGCTTATGTGCAGTTCCTGCGCTCGATGATGCCGCGCAAGCCGCGCGCCGAGCTCTACAGCGCCCTTGGCCTGCAAAAGCATGGCAAGAACCTGTTCTACCGCGACTTCCTGGCCCACCTTCGGCTGAGCACCGACCAGTTTCGGATCGCGGCGGGCATCAAGGGCATGGTCATGCTGGTGTTCGATCTGCCGAGCTTTCCCTATGTGTTCAAGGTCATCAAAGACCACTACCCGGCGCAGAAGGACACCACCCGCGAGTTGATCCAAAGCAAGTACTTGCTGGTCAAGCAGCACGACCGCGTCGGGCGCATGGCCGACACGCTGGAGTACACCAATGTGGCGTTCCCGCGCGAACGCTTCAACGACGAGCTCATCCGCGAAATCGAGCACTTCGCGCCCAGCCAACTCGAGATCTCCGACCGCGACGGCGATGGCCGCACCGAGGTGATTCTCAAGCACGTCTACATCGAGCGGCGAATGGTGCCGCTCAACATCTACCTGCAGGAGGCCTCGCCTCAGCAGATCCACCACGCGGTGCAAGACTACGGCAACGCCATCAAAGACATGGTGGCGGCGAACATCTTTCCCGGCGACATGTTGTGGAAAAATTTTGGCGTCACCCGCCACGGCAAAGTGGTGTTCTATGACTACGACGAGATCGAGTACATGACCGACTGCCGCTTCCGCCGCGTGCCCGAGCCGCGTAACGAAGAAGAGGAGATGTCGGGCGAGATCTGGTACACCGTGGGCCCCAAGGATGTGTTTCCCGAAACCTTCGGACCGTTTTTGCTCGGCAACCCCGTGGTGCGCGAGGTGTTCATGCGGCACCATGCCGACCTGCTCGACGCCGCCTTCTGGCAAGGCCACCAAGCCCGCATCGAGGCCGGGCACGTGCATGATGTGTTCCCCTACGAGGCGGGCAAGCGCTTCAGCGTGCAGCGGCAGTCGTTGTCGTCGTCTCGGGGGCTGGGCGAAGAGGGTGATGCGCAGGCCGCAGAGGGCGGCGGGGTGTTTGAAGAAAGTTGTCGAGGGAGTTTCTGATGTCGCTGGATCCCATTGTGATTGTGTCGGCCGCTCGCACGCCCATGGGCGGTTTGCTGGGTGAGTTGTCGGGCTTGTCCGCATCGGCGCTGGGGGCCGCCGCCATCCGCGCGGCGGTGTCGCGGGCAGGGGGCATCGATCCCCATTGCATCGACGAAGTGCTGATGGGCAACTGCCTCATGGCCGGCCAGGGCCAGGCCCCGGCGCGCCAAGCCGTGCTGGCCGCCGGCCTGCCGCTGTCGGTGGGCGCGGTGACCTTGTCCAAGATGTGCGGCTCGGGCCTGCGGGCCTTGATGTTCGCCCACGACATGTTGGTCGCGGGGTCGGCGCAGGTGGTGGTGGCCGGGGGCATGGAGAGCATGAGCAACGCGCCACACCTGCTGCAGGTGCGCCAAGGCGTGCGCTATGGCGCCGGTCGCCTGCTCGACCACATGGCGGTCGACGGCCTGGAAGACGCCTATGAGCGTGGTCGGGCCATGGGCGACTTTGCCGAAGACTGCGTGGCGCGCTACCAGTTCAGCCGCGCCGAGCAGGACGCCTTTGCGATCGCCTCCACCCAGCGCGCGCTGCAAGCCCAGGCCCAAGGCCACTTCGCCTGGGAGATGGTGCCGGTGAGCGTGCCCGTCAAAGGCGGCGAGGCGGTGGTCGAGCGCGACGAGCAGCCTGCCAAGGCCCGGCTCGACAAGGTGCCCGCCCTGAAACCGGCGTTCCGGCCCGATGGCACGATCACCGCTGCCAACGCGTCCAGCATTTCCGACGGCGCGGCCGCCCTGGTGCTGATGCGGGCGTCGCAGGCGGTGCGCCTGGGGTGCACGCCGCTGGCCCGGGTGTGCGCCCAGGCCATTCACGCCCAAGAACCCAATTGGTTCACGACCGCGCCGGTGGGTGCCATCGAGAAGGTGCTGAAGAAAGCCGGCTGGGCAGCCGATACAGTGGACTTGTGGGAAATCAATGAGGCGTTCGCGGCCGTCACTTTGGTGGCGATGCGCGAGTTCAAGCTGGCCCATGAGGTGGTCAACGTGCACGGCGGCGCCTGTGCGCTGGGCCACCCCATCGGCGCCAGCGGGGCGCGCATCGTGGTGACCCTGTTGGGGGCATTGCGCCAGCGCGGCCTGAAAACGGGCGTGGCGGCGTTGTGCATTGGGGGCGGTGAAGCCGCGGCCCTCGCTTTGGAGGTGGTTTGACAATGAGCGTGACCTGGAATCCCCATTTGGTGGCTGTTGGCGAGAAGATCACCAAGACCGTGCGGCTGACGCGCGAGGACATCGTCGTCTTCGCCAAGATGAGCCATGACGCGAACCCTTTGCACCGCGACACGCAGGCGGCGCAGCGGGCTCATTTCGGCGAGATCATTGCCAGCGGCCAGCACACGGCGGCGGTGTTGATGGGCTTCATGGCCAGCCATTTTTCGCGCGAGGCGGATGGGGTGCGGCGGGAGATGCTGTGTTTGAACACGAACTTTGCGTTCAAGGCGCCGGTGTTTGCGGAGCAGGATCTGGATGTGGTGTGGGTGGTGCAGACGACGCAGTGGAATGGGAAGTTGGGGGGGGTGCTGGTGCACCTGGATGGGCAGGCGTTTGCGGTGGCTGGGAAGCCGGCGGTGATTGCGCGGGCGACGATTTTGGTGAAGGAAGTGCAAGGGTAGGGTTGTGGCGTTAGCCTTTAGTTGATTGCTGATTGCTGATTGCTGATTGCTGGCTTTTTTTGACGATGGTGACTTGCCTGCGTGTCGGGACTGCCCCCGACGGGGCACTTCCTTTTTGCGTCGCCAAAAAGGAAGCAAAAAGGCGACCCCCGGAGGCCCTGCCCCTCGCTGCGCGAGGGGACGCTGCGGTGCTCGCAGGCCAAGGGCCGGTGACCCCCAACTCGCCCTGCGGGCTCAGACAAGGGTCCCCGGTCGGCTTCGCCGCAACCCTTGGCCCGCTGCGCTCCTCACCAGGGCCTAACGGGGGAAACCACATGCTGGGCTCGCTTCGCCTCGTGTTGGTTGCATGGCCGCTGGTTGGGGGCTTTGAGGTGTTTACCAGGTCCCCGCACAGCTGTGCGTTGAGCCTGCCTGCCTTGCTCTGGGTTGGGGATTCGACCTAGACTGGCGCATGAACGCCATCATCCTGGCGGCCGGGCGTGGGGAGCGCATGCGGCCGTTGACCGACCACACCCCGAAACCCTTGCTCGCGGTGCGCGGCAAGCCGTTGATCGAATGGCACATCGAAGCGCTGGTGCGAGCCGGGGTGACGGAGCTGGTGATCAACACGGCCTGGCTGGAGGCGCAGATCGTGGAGCGGCTGGGCGATGGGTCGCGGTGGGGCGTGCGGATTCGCTACTCGCTGGAAGGCCGTGACCACGGGGGGGCCTTGGAGACCGCGGGTGGGTTGAAGAAGGCGATGCTGCCTGTGCTGGAGGCGGCGGACGGTCCGCAAGCGTTTTGGTACGTGGCGGGTGATGTGTTTGTGCCGGCGTTTGCCTTTGCCGCTGAGGCGGTGACGCGGTTTTTGGCCTCGAAGGAGCGAATGCACCTGTGGCTGGTGCCGAATCCGCCGCAACACCCGCGGGGTGACTTTGGCATCGACGCTCAGGGCTTGGCCACCTTGGGGGCCGACGGTGAGCGGTGCACCTGGTCTTGCATTGCGCTGGTGCACCGCAGCTTCGTCACCGAGACGCTGGCTGATTTGCCGCTGGGCAGCAAGGCGCCGCTCAAACCTTACCTGGACCGCGCCTTGGCCGAAGGGCGGCTGGGGGCGGAGCGGTACAACGGGGCTTGGGCCGACGTGGGCACCCCGGACCGCTTGGCCGCGCTCCAACAAACGCCTTGAACGGGCGCAGAACTGCGGCCTTGTCGCCGGTTGCCCCCGTTTTCAACGGCGAGCCTGCTGGCAAGCTGTCACATCTGTCGAAGATTTCCTTTCCAGCGCCGCTGCCTTTGGTTATGGTGCGGGGGTGAACGTCATCGAGTCACTGTTGCTGCTGGGCTTGGCGCTGTCGGGCGCGGTGGTGGCGCATGCGTTGCTGGGCCGGGTGGTGAAGGTCTTGCTGTGGGCCTGGTCGCCGCTGGCCAGCGGCGAGGCGGAGGCCTGCACTTACCAGCGATCCGTGTACTTCACGGCCGAGCCGGCCCTGCTGGTGGTGGTGGGGGTGGCCGCGGCGTCAGGCTTGGCCTGGGGCTTGGGCCTGGTGTGGCACACGGTGTTCTCGCCCTGGTTGATGATGGCGGGCGTGCTGGGGGTGCTGGCGGCCTTGGGGTTGGACCTGCAGCGCTGGGAACGGGTGGCGGTCAGCGCCCACAATGTGTGGTTCCAGCGCGGTCTGGGGCACACGGTGCACCAGCTGGCCATCGACAACATTCGCGACGTCTCGGTGCAGGAAAGCGCCGAAGGCGGCTTCACCTTGCGCCGTGGCCGGCGCAACCGCAGCATCCGCCTGAGCCTGCGCACGCTCGACAAACGCCTGATCGCCTTGCCCAAAACCGATGCCCGCAGCGGCTTGGAAGCGGTCGAGAACATGGCGAATTTCCTGCGGTTGCGCTTGCAGCAACAGCGCGAAGCGGCCCTGGAGAAGGCCCAAGCCGAAGCCGTCAAACCGCCGCTGCGGCAGCGTGACATCAGCCGTCCACTGTCGTCCTCGCCCGGCCAGGGCTCGGCACCTGCCGCCGTGCGACGCACCCCCACGCCGCTGAACGGGCCACTGCCTGTTGCTGCGCCAGTGATCAAGAAGCTGGCCGTGCCGCCCCTGGTGCTCGATGTGGTGGCCGGGCCGCCGGCCCACGACACCGCGCCCAATGCCCCGACCAGCCCAGAGGACGAAGAGCTGCAGCGCGCCCTGCGCCGCCTGAGGCTTCAAAACACCACCCAGCGCCAGTCGCGCACTGGCGACGCCCTGGCCGATCCGGCCACCTCCACCGTCCGCCCCCCGGGTCAGCGCCCGGCTTGATCGAGCCGCCAGGGCCTGTCAATGGGCCGTTGAAGGCCTGGGTGCGCCGGGCGCAGTGTCCGATATGCAGGCACACTGGCTTGGCGTTTCGGGGGACCGGGCCGCTGCCGAGTGCCGAGCCGCCTGGGCGGGTTGAGCGCCCCTGTCCAGGTCTTCGGCGGGGTCGCTGGGCGAAGGCCTCGGTGAATCCGCCACCGACCCTTCCATCGGCCGAGCCCTGATTCCGCTGCTTCGCTTCCCTTCCTTCCTTCTTTCTTTCTTTCTTTTCCCTTCCACCACGAGAGCCTCCTGCCATGACTTCCGTGCCCGCCCCGTCCGCCTTGTCTCCCACTGCCGCCGTGTCCGCCGTAACCGCCTTTTCCAAACGTCGTTTGCGGTTGGCCGCTCAGCTCCGCGCCCAAGGCGGCGGTGTCGCCGTGTTGCCCACCCTGCCCGAGTTGCTGCGCAACGCCGACACCCACTACCCTTATCGTCACGACAGCAGCTTTCACTACCTGACGGGTTTCGATGAGCCCCAGGCCTGGCTCATCGTGTTTGCCGATGGCCGCAGCCACCTGCTGTGTCGCGAGAAGAACCTCGAGCGCGAGATCTGGGATGGCCTGCGCCTGGGCCCGCAGGCGGCGCCCGCTGCCCTGGGCGTGGACCAGGCCTTCCCGGTCGATCAACTCGATCAGTTGATGCCGGAATGGCTCGCAGGTCAGCCGGCGCTGTGGTTTCCCTTTGGCCATTGCGGTTTGCAGCCGCAAGTCGACGGCTGGCTCAACAGCCTGCGGGCGCGCAGCCGGGCCGGCATCACTGGTCCGAGCGCGCTGCGCGACTTGGGGGCGTTGGTGTCGGAGATGCGGGTGGTGAAAGACGAAGGCGAGATCGACACCATGCGCCGCGCCGCGGCGATTTCCGCCACGGCCCATGTGCGCGCCATGCGCTATTGCGCCCAGCGCCTGCGCGTTGGTGCGGCTGGCGTGGCCGAGTTCGAGATCGAAGCCGAGTTGTTGCACGAGTTCCGCCGTGCCGGGGCCCAGAGCCCCGCCTACCCGAGCATCGTGGCCGCCGGCGCCAACGCCTGCGTGTTGCACCACGCGGCTGGCAACGCCGTGCTGCGCGATGGCGAGCTGTGCTTGATCGATGCGGGCTGCGAACTCGACGGCTACGCCAGCGACATCACCCGCACCTTCCCCGCCAACGGCCGCTTCACCGGGCCGCAGCGCGACCTGTACCAGCTCGTGCTGCAGGCCCAGGACGCCGCCATCGCTGCCACCCGGCCCGGCGCGCGGCAGCGCGACGCCCACCACGCCGCGGTGCGGGTGTTGTCGCAGGGCATGCTCGATCTTGGCCTGCTGCGCCGCGACGTCGTCGGTGACGTGGACGCCGTCATCGAGAAAACCGCCTACCGCCAGTTCTACATGCACGGCACCGGCCACTGGCTGGGGCGCGACGTGCACGACGTCGGCGAGTACCTGTCGGCCGATGAAGCCCCGGTGCCCCAGCCCGATGGCCTGGGCGGCACCGTCGTCAAGAAGCCCTCGCGCGTGCTCGCACCGGGCATGGTCGTCACCCTGGAGCCTGGCCTGTACGTGCGCCCGGGCGAAGGCGTGCCGGAAGCGTTCTGGCACCTGGGCATCCGGGTGGAAGACGATGCGGTCGTCACCCCCACCGGCTGCGAACTGATCAGCCGCGGCGTGCCGGTCGCCATTGACGAGATCGAGGCCCTGATGCGCGACTGAAGGCGGCTCGAAAGGCGCCGCACGCCGGGGCTGCTGAGCGCTGGACTGAGCTGCCGCGCCGGATGGCGCTCAATACCCGCGTTGTCGGTCCACCACCCCCGCCACCGCTTGCCCCTGGGCCAGCGCCCGGATCTTGCCGGCGATCTGCCGCATGCTCGGCTCGACCAGGTTCACGGCCGAGATGTGCGGCGTCATGCTGATGCGGGGCTCGTTCCAGAACGAATGCTCGGCGGGCAGTGGCTCGGTGCGAAACACGTCCAGCCGCGCGCCCGACAACTGCCCCGTGCCGACCGCCTCCAGCAAGTCGGCCTCGACCAGGTGCCCGCCGCGGGCCACGTTGATCAGGTAAGCCCCGCGCGCCAGCTGCGCAAACAGCACCTTGTTCAGCACGTTCTCCGTGTCCACAGTGAGCGGCAGCAGGTTAATCAGGCAGTTCAAGCCCTGCAGAAACGGCGCCATGCCCGAGGCGCCCGCTTGACAGGGCACCACGCTGTCTGCCTTCGCCTTCCGGCTCCACCCCCGCACCTTGAACCCCAAGGCGCTGAGGGCCTTGGCCACTTCGGTGCCCAGCAGGCCCAGCCCCAGCACACCCACTTCGAACGCCGCCTTGTCGGGGGCCGGCAGCACCTGCCACGCGCCCTGGGCGCGGCTCGCGGCGTAGGCTTCGAAGTGGCGGTGGTGGTGGAGCACCGCGTGCACCACGTAGTCGACCATCTGCGAGGCCATGCCCGCATCGTCCAGGCGGATCAACGGCACGTGGGCCGGCAAGGTGGCCGCCGGGTGCTGCAGCGCCTGCATCAGGCCATCGACCCCCGCGCCGAGGTTGAACACCGCCCGCAAACCTGGCCGGTCGGTCAGCAGCTCAGAAGGCGGGTTGCGCACCACCAAGTGGTCGGCGGCGGCCTCGTCCCCGGGTTGCCAAAAGCGGATCTGCGCCCCCGACAGGTGCGACTCGAGGCTGCGCATCCAGACTTCGGCGTTGTCCGGGTAAGCATAAAAAAGGATCTTCATGAGGGGCTGCTCCAGCGGGATGCGACGGCGTGGGGTTGACAGCATATCGGGCGCGGTGGAAAAGAACACCCGCTGCCCGGCGCCATGGCCACTGGCAGACTCTGCCTCCGTCAGGCGCGCAAGTCCGTCGGGCCGGTGCGTTGGCGATGCTATCTGGCCTTTAAAGCAGCACAGCCTGTGCCTCCTTTTTCCTTCTGGTTGAATGCCATGAGCAACCATCACTGGGTGTGCTTCACTTGTCGCGAAGCGGTTCGCCGTCCAGGCGGCTCGCCCGATGTCCGTTGCCCCACGTGTGCTGTGCCATGCCAAAGCATTGGATGCAAAACGCCGGTGCCGCCGAAATCGAAGCGCCAACTTTGGCAGGCGCTCGAAGCCGATCGCGCCCAGGCCCAGAGGGAAGGCAACGCCAGCGCGCGCTTGGCCAGCGTTCAACAGGTGCACGCGCTGGAGAAAGAACTGGCCCGAATCGAGAGCCTTCCCGACAATCCCGGGCGGCGCGCGCTGATCAAGCAACTGCACAAGCAATTGAAAGCGAAGCAGTCAACGTTGCAGCCAATTCACCAGTCAATCGGTCCTTTGAAAACATGAGGAGTCCGCTGTGGACGAACAACGTGTAGAGATCGACATTCCCAAGCCGCAGTTCACCTTGCTCCAGGTCACGCGCAGCGGCAAGCCGGAGATCCTCGTGTTGAACGCCGCACTGGTCGCTTTTGCGCACCCCCCCATTTTTCCTTGGCACCTGTTGGTGACGCTCGAGGCGGAAGAGCTGGTTGCCAACGGCATGCCCTCGCGGCCAGAAAGCGAGGTGTTGTGGCGCATCGGCGATGAGATCGAGGCGTTGGTGGGCAGCGGAAAAACGCCCCACGGGTCGGACAATGCCGTTTTCCTCGCGCGCAGCACCTGGGACGGATGCCGAGAGCTGCTGTTTCAAGTGCACGATCCTGAGATCACGCATGCGTCTCTCCAACAGCTGTTGGACAGTCGTGACTGGGAGCGCGCATGGGAGTACGAAATGCAAGACGACCCCGCTTGGTCAAAGGCCGCCAAACTCTTTCAGCTTCTTCCCCGTAAGGAGTAGGAACAATGAACTGTTCCAAAGGGATTGACAGCGCGCCAGGCGGTTTGAAGACGACCAACAACGCCCTGTAGGGGCACCAAGGCACCTGGCGCTGAGTAAGCCACGGTGCCGCTCAGCGTTGATGAGCGAGGGGCGGCGTGCCTGCCGTTCGTGACGCTTTGCTGAGTTCTGGCCACGACCCAACGTTGGGTCTTTGAGCAGGTGAGCGAAGGTGAGCTTGCCAACCTCAAGCAGCCTTGTGTGGGATGCTGCGGGGCCAGGGGCACGCCAGACGCCCCAAGGCTGCACTTCCACGCCGTTTTGCGCCACGCTTGTCAAGTCAACATCAACCCATCGGAGACCTTGCATGCCACTCGTCACGCTCACCGTCCGCAAACCCAAGTCCGCCGCGTTCAAGACCGGTGTGCTGGAGGCCGTGCACACGGCCCTCGTCGCCTCTGGCGTTCCGCCGACGGACAGGTTCCATCGTGTCTTTGAGCTTGAGGCCGACGACTTTCGGTTCGACCCAAGCTATCCCGATCTGACATCGGAGCGCACCGACAACTTCGTCTTGATCGAGATCCTGTGGTCCGTCGGCAGGAGCGTCAAGGTCAAGAAGAAGTTGCTTGCCGAACTGTTGGCGTTGCTGTCAAGCCAAGGTTTGAATCCGGAAGAAGTGATGGTCTGTTTCAAGGAGACGTCTTGGGAAAATTGGTCGTTCGCGGGCGGGCGCCTGATTCACACGTAGAAGGCTTGGCGGCCCCGCCGTGTGGCCCGCTCGCCCTCTCAGGGACAGCCAGCAAAACGCCTGCCGCCCACTGGCGATTTTTCAAGTGCGCCCCGAGCTCTGGACTTGTTCTCCCGAAACTTTGGTGTGGCCCACATTCCTCTGTCAACGGAATTTTTTCATGAAGCACTGTTTAGTTGTTCTGTTATCTGGGGCGTGCGTCGCCGCCTTGGCAGCTCCAGTGCCAGAAAACTCGCTCCCTTTCACGCCTGTTTGCGACAGTGCCGGGGGCCTTCGCATGCGGTCTGCGCCCGAATTCTTCGTGGCCAGAAGCCTGGATGAATGGACCACCAGCCAGAAGCTTCAAGCCGAGCAGGTGCCCGGCCAGGAATCCCTCTTCTGTACTCGAAACAAGCCGATCGATTTTTCAAGAGAGATGGTGATTGGCGTTGTGTTGTCCACGGCACCCAGCGGCTGCACAGGGGTCAGCGTGGTTCGGGTCCATGTCGAAGGAAAAGACTTGATCGCGACGTACCGCGTGCAGACGTTTCCAAGCGATGTCATGTGCACCGCAGCCCTGACCACGGCGTTTGACGTGGTGACCGTTCCCAAAAGCGCCATGCCGGTCAAATTCGAATTGCAGCGTGGACCGGCACACCGGCGCTGAATGCACGGTGTTCTGTCTTGTGCGCAGCAGCCCTGCGCGGGTGGCTTGGGCCGCAGAGAAGATGCTTTAAAGTGAAGCGCCCGCATAAAGCCGGAGGCCGAGCGCACTGCCCGTGGCGGTGCTTTGGCCTCTCAGTGTCCTTTCCACCGGTCACCGAGCTTTGGGGGAGAGTTCTCCCACCGCTCGGATCGGCCACCAGCCCGTGAGCACCGACGCCATGATCACTTTCACCCACGAGCGCCACATCAACGCGTCGCCAGAAGCAGTTTTCGCGGCCGTTGAAGACCCGGTTCGACTGGCCACCTGGTGGGGCCCTGACGGCTTCACGAACACCTTCTCGGTGTTCGACTTCCGGGTGGGCGGGCGGTGGGAGTTTGTGATGCATGGCCCGCAGGGTGCCGAGTATCCGAATCAATGCGAGTTCATGGAGGTGGTGCCGGGCCGGCGCGTGGTGGTGCGGCACCTGTCGCTGCCTCACTTCTCCCTGTCCATCGAGCTGCACCCCGCCGCACAAGGCACTCGCGTCGATTGGCGTCAATCGTTTGACGACGACAAGACGGCGCAGGCGGTGAAGCACATCGTCGAGCCCGCCAATGAGCAAAACCTCACTCGGCTGGCTCATGAAGTCGAGCGCGTGGTGGGGCGCGGCGCATGAGTTGCTCCTCCATCCTCGCGAACCGGCGACAGAACGGCACAGCGACGTTGAGGCCGTGAAGCCCTGCTTTGGCTTGGCCGACGATAACCCGGTTGCGCCAACGGCCTGCACGGCCCTTGGGTCGGCCCCCAGCCCGCCCTTTTATGATGGGCGGCGCCGGCGTTCCCGGCGTGTGTTGCCCGGCGAGAGCCGTTGCCCGCCTCCAGCGGGTCCCTTGACCAGATTGTTCCCCATGACCTACACCTTGCTCCCTCACGCCGTTCGCCTCGATTTCGAAGGCGACAGCCTGGCCCGCGCCAATTTGTCTGGCGCCGCGTTCAGCGGTGACTGGCTGTGGGTGGTTTCGGACGAAGCCGCCTCGGTGGAGCTGTTGCAGCGCCAGGCGCGCCCCCAGGGCGATGCGCAGCTTCACTGTGTGCGGACCGCGTCGTTTGCCTTGTCCACGCTGCTCGATATGCCCGGTGAGCCGGACGACGAAGCCGACCTGGAAGGCTTGGCCGTGTGCGACGGGTGGCTGTGGCTGGTCGGCTCGCATGGGCTCAAGCGCAAGAACGCCAAAGGCGACAAAGACGACCAGGCCAACGCCAAACGCTTGACGCAGCTCAAGCTTGACGGCAATCGGCGCGTGCTGGCCTGCGTGCCGATCGAGATTGGCGACGACGGCACACCCCGCCTGGTGCGGGAAGCGAGTGACGGGCGCTGCGCCCGGCGCTTGAAGGGCGATGTGTCGCACAACGCCTTGATCGATGTGCTGGCCGACGATCCCCATGTCGCACCTTTCCTGAAGATTCCAGGCAAGGACAATGGGTTTGACATCGAAGGCATGGCGGTCGATGGCAACCGGTTGCTGCTGGGCTTGCGGGGCCCGGTGCTGCGGGGGTGGACGCTGGTGCTGGAAATTGCCGTTGAGGCCCAGGGGCGGTGGTTGCGGCTGGCGCCGCTCGACGAACAAGGCACGCTGCTGCGCAAGCATTTTCTGCAGCTCGGTGGGTTGGGTGTTCGCGATCTGTGCTTCGACGGGGAGGACCTGCTGGTTCTCGCCGGCCCGACGATGGTGCTGGACGGAGCGATCCGGCTGTTCCGCTGGACCGACGCTCGCACCACGTTGAGGGCGAACCTCGAGCCCGTCCGGTTCCAAGAAGCGTTCGCCGAGCCGATCGACTTGCCGCACTTGCCGGGCGGCGACCGCGCCGAGGCGGTGTGCCAGGTGCCGGACGGGTTGGTGCCCGGTGCGTCGAACTGGCTGGTGCTCTACGACGCCCCCGGCCCACAGCGTCAGCTGGGCGCCCAGAAGGTGCTGGGTGACCTCTTGCGTCGCAATGACAAAGCAGTGAAGCAGGTGCCGGTGGGCGATTCGCCAAAGCCGCGTCGAGCAGCAGCCTCTCGCAGCCGCGGTTCGGCGTAGCTGGTGCGCAGTGGGCATCACTGTCCTCCTTTTTCCAACCATCCCATCTCATCACCCACACCATGGTCCGCCGCATTCGCAAACAAGTGAATGAGCTTTGCGCTGCGGACTTCGAGGCGCACCCGTGCTGGGAGTACGCTGAGGATGAAGAGCACAGGAAAGACCAGGACGAATGCACCGTTCGTCCTTTGGCGCTCGAGGCGCTGGCGGGCGCCACGCAGCAGGTCTTCGTCCAGGCCATTTTCTGTTTCCCCAACGGACGTGTGCGGCCCGGCATGGTGACGCTCAACGCCGGCTCCGGTCCCGACGGTCACCAACCGGTCGTGTTCCTGCCCGAGGCTTCGCTTGCCTTTTACGAAGGGTCCTTGGCGCCGTCTGCGTCCGCGGTCAAGCAATTCGTGTCGGCGCTCAAGAAGGTCAGCCCAACGCCGTGGCCGGTGCGGTATGCCTCTGCGCTTTTCACAGCCCAAGGTGCGCCGCTCGCCGCAGGCTCGCTGGACGGGTTGTACTGGCTGGTCGACTGGCAGACCGGAGCGCTTCGTCATGCCGCGGGGTGAGGAGGACAAAGGCACCCGGGCGGGTACGTCCTGGCAAGGGCTGCCGTACCGGATGCGGGCGTTGCTGGCGTTCTTTCAGGTGCTTGGGGTACCCTTCGGTGGCTTGGCCGCGAAGTCCGCACACCATGACCACCTTTAGCCGTCGCATCCGCCCCCATGTTGAAGCTGCGCTGCGCGCTGCCTCCGAGGCACAGGCCCAGGGGCAGCCCAGTCTGGCATTCGCCCACTTGGAGCGGGCGCACGTACTGGGCCAGGCCGCCACGGTTTGGCACGTGCGCGTTCATTGGCGCATGTTCCTGTGGGGTGTCGGGCAGGGGAGCGTGCGGGAGTGCGTGGGTCAACTGCTGCGCATGGTGGGCGCGGCCACCAAGACCGCCTGGGGGCTGGTGCCGCACGGCAACACGGGCGGCAGCAATGTGAGCCCTTTCAAGCCGATGCCCGTGCCCCCCGAGCTCGAAGCCCTGATCCAAGCGGCGCGCCACGGGCGGTAAGACCCCCTTGCTGGTCTTCGGTGGAAAGAAGAACTGCACGCGGGCTTCATTCCCTCTTTCTTTCTTTCTGGTCACGCCACCCACCAGTGTCGGAAGACAACAGTGCGTGTACAGCGCTCGACCCGGGTAAATCCTGGCATCGAGCCGGCCCGCGCGGGAGCCCGACCGTTCAAAATCGAGCGCCGATGCGCCACCGGGTCGACGCTGTGAGGTGGTGGATTGGGCCCATTGCGTTCACCCCTTTCATCCGTTCACCTCAGGAGCCCCGCTTCATGGAAAACCGATACAGCCCACCCCGTGCAGAAGTCAGCGACGTCTCAAGCCCCGGCGAGAACAACTCCGGAGGCGGCAGTTCGGTGGTGCCACCGCCTGGCGTGGCCGGGTGGAGCTGGGGGGCGTTCTTGCTCAACTGGATCTGGGCGGTGTTCAACAAGACCTGGATCGGCCTGCTGTGCCTGGTGCCGTACGTGGGGCTGGTGTTCAGCATCTACCTCGGCATCAAGGGCCGGGAGTTGGCCTGGAAGAACAAGCGTTGGGACAGCATCGAGCACTTCAACCGCGTTCAGAAACGCTGGACAGTGTGGGCCTTGGTGCTGTTCCTCGGCCTCATCGGCATCGGCATCTTGGCGGCCATTGCCATCCCCGCGTATCACGATTACTCGCAAGGTGCCGCAGGCCGCTGACAGCCAGGGACGTGGGGCTGAATGGGTCTGGGGCCCCAGGTCACTTCACAAGTTGGTCTGCTCGGGCGGAACCACTGCGGGGTCGGGCAGTGCGCCGCCCGTGCCGTCGCCGTTGGCCTGGGCCGACGAGGGGCAGTGGCCTCCCAACAAGAAGCTGGTCATCGTGATGCCGCCCATCACGCCCCCCTGCGCAAAGGCACGCGCCGGCTGGCCAGCGGCGCTGCACAGGCCGGCGAGGTACAACAAGGGGATGAAGTGCTCGGGCGTGGGCGCGGACAAGGCGTAATCCGGGTGCCGCATCACGTCGGGCAATTCGGCCGGCACGGTGGTCATGACGCGTTGGACCTCGGCATCGAAGCGCTGCCCCCAGTCAAAAGCCTGGTCGCTCAAACCGGGGTTCAGCCGCCGCAGGTTGTG
Source organism: Pseudomonadota bacterium (assembly GCA_040385465.1). Taxonomy (GTDB): domain Bacteria; phylum Pseudomonadota; class Gammaproteobacteria; order Burkholderiales; family Burkholderiaceae_C; genus CANHBY01. The sequence continues at coordinate 87,914 of JAZKHH010000087.1, forward strand.
CACCACGTTGCCGCTGCCGAGGATGAACACGCCGCGATCGCGCAGCGGCGCCAGCTTGGCGCCCAGCTCGATGTGGTACGACGCCGGCGCGCCTGCATAGATCGAGAGTTGCACCACCGGGATGCTGGCATCGGGAAACACATGGGCCAACACCGACCAGGTGCCGTGGTCCAGCCCCCAGCTGTCCTGGTCCAGCCCGAGGTGCTGCGGACGGACAACCTCGGCGATTTCCTGTGCCACGTCGGGTGCGCCAGGCGCGGGGTAGTCGAAGTCGGCCAACGGCTGGGGAAAACCGTAGAAGTCGTGAATCACCCGCGGCCGCGCCATCGCCGTCACGGCGCTGCCGCCGATGAACCAATGGGCCGAGATGGCCAGCACCGCGCGGGGCCGCGGCAGGCTGCGGCCGAGCTCGCGCCACGCCGCGGTGAAGCGGTTGACCTCGAGGGTGTTCATGGGCGAGCCGTGGCCGATGAAGGCCGCGGGCATGCGGGGAAAGGTCGGTGTGCTCGTCATGGGTGGCTCCAGTGCGTTGCGTGTCCTGGCCGGGTCGCGCTGTTGCACTGGCAACCTCGCACACACAGCCGCTGGCCCAGGTCACCGGCGAGAACCGGACCGGTCCTCCCGGCGCTTGCCGGCGTACAAATTCATCAGCGGCGTCACCGACAACCCATGCACCGCCACCGAGGTCACCACCACCGCCAGGGTGATCGCGGTGAACTGGTCGGCCAGCGACGGCGCCAGGCCATGGTTGATGGCATACGCCAGGTAGTAGATCGACCCGATGCCGCGGATGCCGAGCCAGCCGATGTAGGCGCGTCGCTCGGTGGTGGCGGTGGAGCCCACCAGGCCGATGAACACTGCCACAGGCCGGATCACGACGAACAACAGGCCGACAAAGAACCAAGGCACCAGCGACCAATCGACCGTGGACAACAAGGCACCCACCACGACGACGGCGGTCACCTCGCCGATGCGCTCGATCTGCTCGTTGAAGGTCAGCACCTGGTGTGCCATGAAGGCGCCGGCTTTTTCCTGGTGGGTCGCCAGGGTGCGGGGTGAGCCTTCTTCGAGCAGCGCCTCAGCAGGGTCCTCGTCGTCGGAGCCTGAGGCCACGAGGTCTGCGGCCTTGCCGCGATCCTTGCCCGGGGCGCTGTCGCGGTGGGGCGTGCCCTGGCTTTTGGCGGTGTGCCAGCGCTCCAAGCGCCGAAACGCGAACCCCGCACTGAACACCGACAGGAAGCCATAAGCAGTGAGTTCGACGGCCAGGCCATAGCTCAACGCGATGATGCCCAACGCAATGAAGTTGTCCAGTCCAACGGCTTCCTTGTGGACCTTGCGCAGGTAGATCACCAGGGCACCGATGAGTGCACCGACGGCAGCACCCACCGCCAGGCCGGCGGCGCCGGCCCACAGCACGTCGACGGCGAACCAGCGCCAGCCCCAGGCGCCGATCTCGTGTTGGCCCAGCAGCCCCAGGCCCAGCATCACGAAGGGAAAGGCCGTGCCATCGTTGAGCCCGCCTTCGCCGGTCAAGGCAAACTTCAGCTCATCCTGGTCGCCGGGGTGGGCGACCTGCACGTCGGAGGCCAGCACCGGGTCGGTCGGCGCGAGGATGGCCCCCAGCAGCACGGCCGCACCCAGCGGCATCCCCATCAGCCCCCAGGCCACCAGCGCCACCGCCGCCACCGTGACCACCATCGACACCGAGGCCAGCCGCAGCGGCAAGGTCCACCGGCGGTCGGCGACCGGAGCGCTCAGCTTCAGGCCGGAAGTGAACAACGAAACCAGCACGACGATTTCGGTGGCGTGTTCGATCAGGGTGACGTGGTCGGACAAGTTGGGCCGCAGGGCGTCCAGCCACCAAGGGCTCAGCGCCGCACCGACCAGCAGGTAGACGATGGACGTGCTCAACGGCAACCGCTTCAACAGGGTCGCCGACAAGGCCATGAAGACCAACAAGATGCCGGCGAAGACGCACCACAGGGAAAAATCCATGAGTCGGGCGGTTTCTCAGGAGACAGGGCCCCCAGTATGCGGGCGTGCCCCGCGGGTCGATGCAGGCGATGGCGCACAGGACCACAGGTTTTCGTTTCTGCACTCAACCGTGGCGACGCCGCACTTGGGCGCCTTGCCGGCAGGGGTGTTGCTCACCTTTGCTGTTTTTCAGGCCATAGTCCGATTGGCGGTTCGCTGCGCCTTCGTTCACGTGAGAGGGCTGTGGCGACACCGCGGTGCACGGGCTTGCCAACAGCAGCGCGTGCCGCCCAACCCGTGGCTGCTCGTTGGGCCACCCCCTTTAATGGAAAGGAACACCATGCCTACAGGAACTGTGCGATTGCATCGCGTGCTGAGCGCGCCACCAGAGCGTGTCTACCGGGCTTTCTTGGAAGCCGGCGCCATGGCCAAGTGGTTGCCGCCGCGCGGCTTCACCTGCCAGGTGGCGCACCTGGACGCCAGGCAGGGGGGCACCTTCCACATGTCGTTCACGAACTTCGGCACCGGCAGCAGCCACGCCTTTGGAGGCCGTTACCTCGAGCTGGTGCCCCACGAGCGCATCCGCTACACCGACACCTTCGACGATCCGAACTTGCCAGGCGAAATGCAGGTGACGGTGGAACTCACGGCCGTGCCGTGCGGCACCGAGCTGCGCATCGTGCAAGAGGGCATCCCGGAGATGATTCCCGAGGCCATGTGCCACCTCGGGTGGCAAGATTCGTTGCTGCAGCTGGCTGCGCTGGTCGAGCCAGAGATTCCGGGTTGAGGGCCAGAGCCTGTGCTTCAATGGCGCTTCTCGTCCCGGGGGCTCTCACGGAGCGCCCGGGACGGCCCACAACCCAAGGCAGGCAATCCATCATGAACCCCATCAAACTGGTCGGCGCGGTCCTTCTCATTGCAGGCGCGTTGGCGCTGGCGTACGGCGGCTTCACTTACACCCAGGACACCACGGCGGTGAAAGTGGGCCCGCTCGAGCTGTCGGTGAAGGACAAGGAGCGCGTCAACATTCCCATCTGGGCCGGCGTGGCCGCGGTGGTGGCGGGCGGGCTGTTGCTGGCCTTCGGGGGCAAGAAGGGCTGACCTCGGCAGGTTGTCTTGCGCTGCCCTTTGCGGGCGGCCGGGTCGACGGCCCTGTTGGCCGGATGCACGGCCCAGGCCTTGAGCCGATGCCGTCAGGCGCGGCAACTGTGCCGCGCGCGCTTGGCTTTGCGCATTCCTCTCTGAATCTCGCGCAGCCTGGGCAAACCCCTTGCACTGCGCTGAGCCGGCAGGGGTCGTTCTTGCGGCTTGCGGCAGTTGACCGCACCGCATTTGGCGTGGCGGCCGGCAGCAGCTTTTTTAGATACACATGAAACGAATTCACCGAGCGGCTTGAGGGGCCAAATCACCATAATCGCAGGGCGCTTCCGCCTGTGCGGGGCCGCAGCTCGATACGCCATCAGCGCAGTGGCGCACCTTGACGGTGTCCGGCGCGTGGTGACCCCTTTGCCTTTTTCACCTCTCAGGTCGTTTTTGATGTTCACACCCTCCCACTTCTGCGTTGCCCTGGCCACCGGATTCATGACCAGCCTGTTGTTGACCGCGCCCGTGCTGGCCGCCGGTCTGGAAGGCTTCGAGGTTCCGGCCCTCGCCTCCAACGGTCACACCTACCAGCCCGTGGGGGCGCAATGGGTGTTCAGCGGCAACACCGGGCGGGGCCTGCAGCGCAACGGCAGTGCATTCGGCGCCAGCGCTGCGCCCGACGGTCAGCAGACCGCATTCCTGGTGGGCAGCGGCGCACGCATCTCCAAGACAGTGACCCTGGCGCCTGGGATCTACCAAGTGTCTTTCATGGCCGCTCGCCGGGCCTACATGGGCCACATCGCCAACCCGATCCAGGTACGGGTTGACGGTGTGCCCGTGGGCGCGCCCATCGCACCATCCTCCACCGCCTTCACCCGCTACACCAGCAGCACCTTCACGATCACCGCGAACGGCAACCACACGCTGGAGCTGGCGTCCACCCAAGCGGGTGACCACACGACGTTCGTGGACGCGGTGTCGATCGACGCGCCCAACCCCTTCGACAAGCTGTATGCGGCCAACTTCGCCCTCAAGCCGCTGGCCGCCGACGCCATCCCGACCGTGGCCAAGCCAGCCAACAAGGCCACCAGCCTGGCCAGCCCGAGCTACATCGACCCGGTCTATGGCACGCGGGTGTACAAGGCGACCGCCGCCGCCGACCTGCCCGGCGCGTCCTTCGTGCGCCATGAGTACAGCCGCCGCCAGGCGTTCAATGCCGACAACACGCGGTACCTGGCGCAGTCGTCGACCGGGGCCTGGCTGGTCTACGACGCCGACACCTTCAAGGTCGTGCCTGGCTCGACCAGCATCGGCCGCCAGAACATGGGCGGCGACTGCGAGCCGATCTGGCATCCCACGGATCCGAAGAAGCTCTGGTTCACTGGCCGTGGTGGCAGCCTGGTCTGGTACGAAAAGAACATCGACACCGACACGGACACCGTGATCGGCGATTTCACCGCCCGCCTGCGCGCCCTGTGGCCCCAGACCACCGCGGTGTGGACGGCCGGGGAGGGCACCCCGTCGGCGGACGGCCGCTATTTCGCGTTCATGGCCACCCGCTACGACCCGGTGACCCAGAGCAAGTCCATCCAGGGCCTGTTCACCTGGGACCGCGTGACGGACAAGATCATCGGCACTCATGACGCCTCGAAGTTCAACAACAGCTATCCCGACCATGTCAGCATCTCGGCCAGCGGCAAATACGTGGTGCCGTCTTGGGGCGAAGACCTGGGGGTGCGCGCTTTCCCGCTCGACTTCTCCAGCTCCAAGCTGCTGATCCAGAAAGGCGAGCACAGCGACCTCGCCTTCGGGCCGAACGGCGAGGACTACTTCATCACCTTCGACTATTACGCCAATGCCCTGCGCGTCATCGACCTCGCCGACAACAACAAGTCCTTCACCCTGATGCCGGTCTATCCGCGCAGCGGTTCGGCCTTTGCCGGACACGTCTCGGGCAAGGCCTTCGGCAGGCCGGGATGGGCGCTCGTCAGCACCTATGCTGATTACGGAAACTACAACACCGTGCCGGACTCGGTCCTCGAGGCGCCTTATCGCAAGATCATGCTGGTCGAGCTCAAGCCGGGTGGCAAACAGTTCTCAGTGGCGCACGCCCGAGCTGCGGAAGGTTTTGGATACCGCGCGGCCAACGAAGGATTCTGGTATTTCGGTGAGCACCACGCCACCATCAGCCGCGACGGCTCGCGCGTGATGTTCGCCAGCAACTTCAACGACTACGGTCCTCCCGACAGCTACATGGTGGGCCTGCCATCGTGGGTGTATGCAGGCACCTCCAGCGCAGCACCCGCACCGGCACCCGCACCCGCACCCGCACCGGCACCGGCACCGGCACCAACGCCAACGCCTAACGCTGACCTCGCGGTCTCACTGGTCGAATCATCTCGCAGCGGTTACAACGCCCGTGTGAGGGTCAAGACCAGCTTGCCGTCGCAGTGCCGCACGGCCTCGCAGCCTGGCAACTCGTTCGGTGCGCTGTACGACAACCTCAGCTCGCCCGATGGCCTGACGCACACAAAAGAGTGGGTGCTTTCCGCACCCACCGGCGTTTACACGTACTACATCCGGTGCAAAGCCCAGGCCTCAGGGGCCGAAAAGGAAATCACCGTCAGCATCTCATGATGTTTTCACAGCTGTGGCTTGTGCGCTCTTCTTGATGCGGCCGCGTCACAGGGGCGGACACCGCCATCGACGCTGTTTCAGGGGGTCCTCCACCTTGCCATGCAGCCCCTCGGCCGCCATGTGACACGGCCGGCAGTCAACAGTCCGGCGCTGACAGGCTGCCTGGCGCCTGGACCCTCGTGCTGTCAGCGCGGCGTGCCTCGCTGCACCAGCGTCAACCCGATCAACCGCGACACCACAGCGGCCAGGTACATCAAGCCGACGAACATCTCCAGGCTGGCCAAGGCCCGGGCTGGCGGTTTGAGCGGAATCACGTCGCCGATGCCGGTGCTCGACAGCAAGGCGAAGCTGAGGAACATGAGCTCGGTCCAACTGCGGGGGTCTTGTGGATTGACGGCCGCCGCGAAGCTGCCGGGCTGCAGCGCCTGCAGCACCACGAAGGTGTAGGTGAAACCCCAGGCCAGCAGGGTGAAGGTGGCGCCGGCGGCAAACAGCTCGTCGGCGGTGGCCACGTTGTCGCTCATCATGTAGGCGATCAAACTGCCCGCCGCGTAAAAATAAAACACCGCTTCGAGGGCTGCCGACCAAAGCTGCAAATGGTCCATGCCCCAAAACGCTTGCAGCATCAGCAGCACGATGGCGGGCAGCGCAATGCAGGCACTGATCCAGGTCAGGCCGGGGGTGCGCCGGACCATGCCGGTGGTGACGATGAGCACCAAGGTGCCGAAGGCGCTGAGCGCCACCGGCCCCATCCGCGTGGACTCGAGGAAGGGGTAGAGCACCATGCCGGCGAGCTGCACGAACAACAAGACGGCCGAGGGATGGCGGCGGGCCAGAAATAGGAGGCGGGTGTGAGTCATCGGGTGATTGTCGGCGCTGGCGCCGAAGTCCCCAACACTCCCCCAAGGGTCTGGTCAAACGGCCTGCGCACTGGCGTGTGTCGTGTGACACCCCCTAG
>JAZKHH010000088.1:0-13691 GCA_040385465.1 Pseudomonadota bacterium
TGATTCGCTCGATGTCGTTTTGCACCTGCCGGCCGGTCTCGCGCAGGGTGCGGGAGGTGCGCTGCGATTTCGACAAACTCCTGAGCAGGGCCGTGATCACCGCCCGTGCGTTTTCCTCGGCCTGCAGCACCAGTTCCTCGTCGTCGGTGTCGCAGCGTTTGACCTGGGTGTTCAACGCGCCCAGCTGCGCCTGCAGGCCTTGCACCAGCTTGCCAACCTGGGTGGCCGCAATGCGCGATTGCGAAGCCAGGCGGCGCACTTCGGTGGCCACCACCGCAAAGCCGGTGCCGGCGTCGCCTGCGCGGGTCGCCTCCACCGAGGCGTTCAAGGCCATCAGGTTGGTCGCCCGCCCGATTTCCTGCACCTGCTGGGAAAACAGTTCCATCTGCGCCAGGGCTTGGGAGATGCCGGTCATGGCGCTCAACATGTCGTCCTTCATGGCCACCACCTTGCGGGTGGTGCCCAACAGGGCTTCGATTTCCGGCTGATGCGCTTCAATCAAGCGGTCGGCGGTGCCCAACTCGATCAAGCCAACGTCGGCGCTTTCGCCCAGCGCCTTGTCCAGGTTCACGGACACGTCGGCAAAGCTCTCCAGCAGCGACGTCATGCTCTTTTCAGAGTGCTCCCGCGCTGCCAACACATTGCGTTTCCACACCGGCACCACCTGTTGAGGCAGGTCCAAACCCGCGGCGTGGGGGGCTTTGGACACTTTGGCGCCCCGCCCGGGACCCGTCCAGCGGCTCACGATCCAGCCGGCCGAGGCCGCCACGCCCAGCGCGCCCATCACCAGCCACGGGTTGCCCGTGCCTTGTGCCCAAACACCGCCACCGCAAGCCAAAGTCATCGCCAGCACCGGCAACCCGCGGCGCTGCAGGCGGCTCCACGGGCTGGGCCGCGCACCCGCCTCAGCCGCAGGCTGTGCGTTGGGCTTCGACGAGATCGACTTGGCAGCAGACATCCAGTACCTTGACCTTTCCATTGCAGGGGATCACCCGTCCATTCACTGCGCTTTGGCGGACGTCGCTCTGGACCATATCGGTGCATCGGGTGGAAGTTTGAGCAGAGTCGGCATCTTTAATTGAGGGAGGAAGGGCCTTCCGGCCAGCCATTTCCCAGTCGGATGGCGAGGGCATTGCGGTGAGATCTTCGCGCTCGAGCCAGCCGGGCCGATTGCACTCAAGTCGCCGCCCCTTGGACCCGATAACCGGATGTCACCCCGGAGTCGGGGTTCAAGAGAGTCGCTCTCACGACCCGCCTGCCGCATGAAATTGCCCACGCCCCAACTGCTGAAACGTGCCGTCCACTGGGTCACCTCGCCCGACGTGACGGTGGAGCGCTGGCAGCGGTACACACAGTTTCACGGCTTGTGGACGCCCGGGATTCGCCTGATGCGGGATCTGTCCCTGCGAGGCAAGGCCTTCGTCATCGGCACCTGTCTGCTGGTGCCGTTGGTGTGGTTGGCCGGCCACTGGCTCATCCAGGCCCACCACGATTGGACGCAGGCCGGGCAAGCCTCCTTCAGCTTGGCCCACTACCAGGCCATGCGCCCCTTGAGCCAAAGCCTGCGGCCGCTGCAGCGGGCCGCTTTTCTGCGCAGCATCGGCCAGCCGCACGAGGACCTTGCCGCCCTGCTCAAGACGCACGATGCTCATTTCCTGGTGTTTCTCAAAGCCATGGCCGATGACGAGAGCGCGGCCATGGTGCAAGAGCTCAAAGACCTGAAAAGCCGCCACCACGCGCTGATGTCGCAGTTGCCCGCCGCGTTTGGCCGAGCGGGGGCCGCGCCTGACGCCAGCGCCTACCTGGCCCTGCAGGACTACGTCGGCCAGATGGACATGGTCCGCGCGCAGCTGTTCGACAACTCCGGGCTGCGCTCCCAGGCCGACCCGGTGCTGCGCACGCTGTTCGAAGGCGGTGTGGAGCTGGCGCCCCGCCTGGCGGCCGCGCTGCGCAACACCAGCCAGGGTGCGCAATTGCTGGCGGCCGGCAATGAGCCGGCTCGCAACGGCGCCCTGCAACGCCTGACCGCCCACACCGTCGAGGGTGAGTTGTTGCTGAGCATGCTGCGCCCCGATCTGCAGCGCAGCGTGGCCCTGGGGCTGGTCGACCGAGACCACCTGGGGCTGGACCTCGCCCCCATCGAGCAGCACCTCAAACTCGCCATGCGCCTGGCCGACCAGGCCCACACCGTGCCCACCGGCGCCGAGCTGGCCGCCGGGCTGGGCACTGACAGCCAAGCCTTCCTGAAAAGCGTGGCCGCAGCCATCGACGCCGGCCTGCACATCGAGATGGTCGCGCTCGATGCGCTTCAGGCGGCGCTGCACATCAAAGAGCGTCGGGCGATCGGCTCCCTCGTGTTGGGCGTGACGGTGCCGTTGATGGGCATGGCCCTGCTGCTGTACCTGCTGCTATGCGCCTACAAAGTGCTCAAAGGAGGCTGGCTGGCGGTGACCCGCAACGTCGAAGAGCTGGCCAAGGGCAACCTCAGCATCCGCCCCAGCCCACTGGGCAAGGACGAATCCGGCCGCACCCTGGTCGCTTTGTGCGTCTCGGCGGAGCGCATGTCGCGCTTGTTCGAGGCCGTGACGCAGGGCGTGGGCGCCGTGTCGCACGCATCGCGTGAAGTCGCCGCTGGCAACGGCGGCCTGACCGACCGCACCATCGAGATCCGCGAGGCCATCACCCACGTGGCCCGCAAGGCGCTGTCGTTCTCGACCCTGATGGACGACTGCGGCAGCGAGCTTTCCCACACCGTCGACCACGTGCGCGCCATGCAGGTCGATGCGGCACGCAGCCGCAAGGCCATGGGCGGCCTGCGCGAGCGCATGCGCGCCTTGACCGGCAAGAGCCGTGAGATCAGCCATGTGGTGCAGCTGATGGAGGCGGTGGCCTTCCAGACCAAGCTGCTGGCGTTGAACGCCTCGGTGGAAGCCGCCCGGGCCGGTGCCGCGGGCAAAGGCTTTGCGGTGGTGGCGCAAGAAGTGCGCTCGCTGGCCGTGCGCAGCGAAGAGTCTGCGCGGCGCATCCACACCATCCTGAGCTCTTCGATCAGCGAAATCGAAGAATGCAATCTGATGACCGAGCGCGCCAGCGACGCCGTGCGCCACACCGATGAAAAAATCCAGGCCGTCAATCAGAGCATGGGCGACATCGTGCGCCAGACCCAGGCCGGCATGACCGAGTCGCAGGAAGTTGTGCTCATCACCAAGCAGGTCGAAGAATCGATCCAAGGCAACGCCCGCCTGGTTGAACAACTCTCCGACGCCTCGCTGGCACTGCGCGAGCAGGGCGATTCGCTGCGCCATTCGGTCCAGCATTTCCTGGCGCGTTGAACCGGAGACCTTCTGTGCTGCTGCCCGTGCCCCGTGTCCCCAGACCCCTCCAAGGAGCCGCCATGGCGCGCATGACCTCTGCCGTCCTGCGGCCCGGCGTGCGCCTCATGCGCCACCTGCGCATTTCTTCCAAGCTGTCCATGATGGCGGTGCTGTTGATGGTGCCGCTGTTCACCGTGCTGGGCCTGACGGTGAGCGATCACCGTGCCGCCTTGGAACTGGTGCAGGCCGAGCGCGACGGTGTGCGGGTCGTGAGCGAATTGGCGCGCCTGACTGAAGGGGTGCAACTGCTGCGCGGCTTGACCGCCCGCACCCTGGCCGGCGATGCCCAGGCCGCGCCCGCGCGCCAAGCGGTGGTCGACGAAGTGCGCCAGGCCCTGGTGGGGGTGGAACAGCGCCTGGGCGAAACTTCGCGCTTCACTCTGGCCAGCCATTGGCCGGCCGTGCGCGACAAGGTGTCGCGGCTGCCCGAGGCTCAGTTTCCGGATGTGTCGACGGCCCTGTCGGTGCACACCGAGTCGGTGCGAGCCCTGCAGCAGTTCACGCAAATCGCTGCCGAGCGCTCCAGGTTGCTGTTCGAGCCTCAAGCCGAGCCTTATTTTCTGATGGACATCGCGGTCGAGCGCACCATCGACTGGTCGATCGACTTGTCGCTTTTGCGGGGCCATGGCACCTTGCTGCTGCTCAAGGGCGACGTCACGCCCGTGGAAAAAGCGCAGATGCTGATGCGGGTGGCGAATGCGGAACACAGCTTGACCCTCGTCGGCGACCGGATCGACTCCCTGACGCGGCTGGACAGCCCCGCGCTCAAGCACTGGGAGCGTGCCCGCAAGGCCGCCGAAGCTTACGTGGCCCTCAGCCGCCAAACGTTTCAGGCCGAGGCGGTGAAGGCCGATCCGGCCACCTACTTTGCTTTGGGCGCGCAGGCCACCCAGGTGCTGATGGCGCTGCACACCGAGACCCTGCAACGGCTCGAGCTGCTGCTGGACGAACGGGCGAGCGCGGTGGTCAAAACCCTGGGTGCGGCCATTGTGGGCTGCGCGCTGGGCGCCTTGCTGGCCGGCTACCTTGCCGTGTGTTTCTACCTCAGCTTTGCCGGCTCGCTGCGGGCGGTGTTGCAGAACATGAGCGCCGTCACCCAGGGGGATTTGTCCCGCCCGGTGCTGGTGCAGGGCGACGACGAGCTCACCGAGGTCGGCGTGCAGTTGGAAAAGATGGTGCAGTACCTTTCCACCCTGGTCGCTGAAATTCGTTTGAGCGCCGTGCAGGTGGGCCATGCCGGCGAGGAAGTGGCCACCGGCGGCAAGGCGCTGGCGTTGCGCACCGAAACCCAGGCCGGCCAGCTGCGCGACTCCATGGACACCATCACTTCGCTGGCCCAAGGCGTGGCCGCCAGCGCCGACAGCGCGATGGCGCTGGACGAAGTCACCACCGCCTTGTGCGGCCGCACCGAAGCCGGTGGCCAGGCCATGCGCGAGACCGTCGAATCGATGAACGTGCTGGAGCAAAGCACCCAGCGGGTGGCCGAGATCAACGGCGTTATTGAAGACCTGGCTTTCCAGACCAACATCCTGGCCCTCAACGCCGCGGTGGAAGCCGCCCGTGCGGGCGAAGCCGGCAAGGGCTTTGCGGTGGTGGCCGGCGAGGTGCGCCAACTGGCCAAGCGGTGCAGCGAAGCCGCTGCCGAGATCCAGGCCTTGATCGACCAGACCACCGAGCAGGTCGGCATCACCAAGACCAGTCTGAGCGATGTCAGCCTGACGTTGAACGAGATGGTCAACGGCGTCGGCACGGTGTCCTCGCGTTTGAAAGACATTGCACAGACCAGCGCCGAGCAAAGCCAGGGCCTGAGCGCGGTGATCGCCGGGGTCAGCGACATGAACGCGATGACCCAGGAGAACCACCTGTGGGTCGAACGCTCGGCGCATGCCTCCAGGGGCTTGGTGGAGCAGGCCACGGCCTTGCGCCAGTCGGTGGTGCGCATCCAGCTGCGCCGTGGCAGTGCCGACCAAGCCCGCAGCCTGGTGGAGCGCGCGGTGCAGCACTTCCACGAGGTGGGCTGGGACCGTGCCCGCATCGGCTTCAGCAATGCGAACGGCGAGTGGATCGACCGCGACATGTACATCTTCGTCTTTGACCGGTCCGGCTGTTTCAAGGTGCACCCAATGCGCCCGGACTTTGTCGGCAAGCACCTGCAAGAGTCCATTGGCGCGGCCGGTGCCGACTTCATGGCCAAGGCCCAGGCCGCCGTCGCCAACAACACCGGCTGGGTGAACTTCGAGTTCCCCAGCCCCAGCTCGGGCGAATTTGTGCCCAAAATCGCTTATGTGTCGCAGTTGTCCGACGAGCTCCTGATTGCCGCGTCGGTGTTCCGCATCGAGACCCCACCCCGGGTGCTGGACGTGCCGGCGCCCCATGGCGAAGCCGTGCCGGGATGAGGTATCTTTGAGCGGGTGAGCCCGCCCGCCTTGACCCCTGTAGCCGCCCCTGCACCTGCCTCTGCCGCGGCCCCGGCCGGGCTGCGGGCCGACCGGCTGGACGCCCTGCGCGGCCTGGCCCTGGTCTGGATGGCCGGCTTCCATTTTTGTTTCGACTTGAAGGTGCAGGGTTTCCTGCGCGCCGACTTCTACACCGACCCGCTGTGGACCCGCCAACGGGTGGCCATCGTGAGCCTGTTCCTGCTGTGCGCCGGCGTCGGCCAAGCCCTGGCGCTGCACCAGGGGCAAACCTGGGCCCGGTTCTGGCGGCGCTGGGTGCAGATCGTCGGTTGCGCCCTGTTGGTGACGTTGGCATCGCGCGTGATGTTTCCCAGCAGCTTCATCACCTTTGGCGTGCTGCACGCCATGGCCCTGCTGTTGATCGCCACCCGCTGTCTCGGCCAGGCCCGCTGCCCACCGCCCGTGCTGCTGTTGATCGGTCTGGCCGTGGTCGGCGCCCCTTGGGCCGTGGCCGATCCCTTCTTCGACACGCGGTGGACCCAATGGATCGGCTTCGTGACCCGACGGCCCCTGACGGAAGACTTCGTGCCGGTGTTCCCCTGGTGGGGCGTGATGCTGATCGGCCTGGCCGCTGGCCAATGGACGCTGCAGCACCGGCCGGGCTGGCTGCTGGGCCCTCGGCTCACCTATGCTCTGGGTCGGGCGCTGGCCGGCCTGGGCCGCTGGAGCTTGAGTTTTTACATGCTGCACCAAGTGGTGCTGGTGGGTTTGGTCACCGCGGCGGCCTGGTGGCTGCGTCGCTGAGGCGTCCTCAGCACAGGTCGGCACCGCCCGTTCACGGGCCCGAGCAAGCAGGGGGCTTACCATTCCGGGATGAACGCTTCCTCTTCTTCACCGCTTGGCCCGTCCGCGCCAGCCCGGACCCTGTTCGGCTTCCACGCCATTGCCGTGCGCTTGAAATCCGCTCCGGCCTCGGTGCTGGAAATCCACGTGGACCGTGCCCGGCGCGACCAGCGCATGCGCGACCTGATGGCCCGCGCCGAGGCAGCCCACGTCCGCCTCACCGACAGCGACGACGAGCGGCTGCAGCGTTTGTGCGGCAGCCCACGCCACCAAGGCGTGGTGGCCCGCGTCGAGCCCCTCAAAACCAGCCATTCGCTCGACGACACCCTGGACACCTTTGCCGCCAACGAACTGATGCTGCTGGTGCTCGACGGCGTCACCGATCCGCACAACCTGGGCGCCTGCCTGCGGGTGGCCGATGGCGCCGGCGCCCAGGCCGTCATTGCCCCCAAGGACCAGGCCGTCGGCTTGAACGCCACCGTGTCCAAGGTCGCCAGCGGGGCGGCCGAGACGGTGCCTTACTTCATGGTCACCAACCTGGCCCGCACGCTCAACGAACTCAAAGAGCGTGACATCCAGGTCATCGGCACGTCCGATGACGCCACCGACACCGTCTTCGACCTCGACCTGCGTGGGCCGGTGGCTTGGGTGCTGGGGGCCGAAGGCAAGGGCATGCGCCAGCTCACCCGCAAGACCTGTGACCGGCTGGTGAAGCTGCCCATGTGCGGGGCGGTGGAAAGCCTGAACGTCTCGGTGGCCAGCGCCGTCTGCTTGTACGAAACCCTGCGCCAGCGGCGCTTGCCGGCCAAGCTGGACGCTTGAGCAGGCAGGTCTGCCCTTGTCGCCCACCGCGGTGGTGTCACTCTCTCTCTTGGAAGGTTCCCATGAAAACTCATTCTTCGGCCCTGCGCCTGTGCCTCGTGTGTGCGGCTGCGGTTGTGGGCTTGGGTGCGTGCACCCAGGAACAGCAGAACAAGATGAAGCGCGATTTTCAAAACTGGACCGGCACCAACGGCGTGCTGGAGATCTACGCCGGCGACAAGGTCGTGCGACGCTTCTTGAAGATCGACAAGCTGTCCACTGCGCTGGGCACCGATGACAACGCGGCGCGGGCCTACCGCTATGGCTACGGCGTGCTGGACGAAAACCTCAACTTCGTGGCCGAGCCGACGGAAAAGCGGGTGTACTTTGAGGTGCCCGACTTCGCCACCTACGTGTTCTTCGAGAACCCCCGTTGAAAGAGCGCCCCATGGCCGCAACCCCATTTCCGCATCGAAACCTGACCCTCGACGTCGCCAAAGGCCTGGGCATCTTGCTGGTGGTTTTGGGGCACAACAACGGGTTGGTGCTGGACGACAAAGGCGAGGCGTACCGCGTCATCTTTTCCTTCCACGTTCCCTTGTTCTTGCTGCTCTCCGGGGTGTTTCTCAAGACAACCGAACCGCTGGGCAGCCTGCTCAAGAGCAAGGCCGATGCGCTGCTCAAGCCCTACCTGGTGGTGCTCGTGGCGCTCGGGGTCGCCAAGGCCCTCTTCAACCCCAGCGGGGCACTGACTTACTTTGCCGGCCTGTTCTACGCCGCGGGTGACACCTTGTCGTGGGTGCCGATGTGGTTCCTGCCCCATCTTTTTCTGGCCCTGGTGCTGTCGTGGGCCTTGCTGCGCGGTGCCAGTGCCGTGCGGCTACCGGCTTGGGCCTTGGTGCCCGTGCTGTGGGCCTTCGGTGTCTGGAGCCTGGGGTGGTTCTTTGGGCTGCCGCTGTCCGCAGCCGCGGCCCGTGTGTTGGGCACCCCGGTGCTGCCCGGCTTGCCGCTCAATGCCGACCTGCTGCCGCTCAGCGCCGCCTTTTTGATCACCGGCCACCTGCTGCATGCACGCCTCAAGACACTGAGGTTCCCGCCGCTGCTGTTCGGGCTGGCGCTGGCGGTGTTTGTTGCATTGCACCTGGGCTGGGACCTCAGCCTCGACCTCAACATGCGCCGCTACGACGACGTCGTCGTCTCCACCGTGGAAATCGTGACCGGGGTGGTTGCGGTGCTGTGCTTGTCGGCCGGCCTGGCGCGGTTGGCCGTGGGCCGCCTGCTCGCCCACATCGGCTCGGCCAGCCTCTTCATCCTGATGTTTCACATGGTCGTGCAGGACCGGGTCTTCCTGCTGTTGGAGCGGCTGTCCGCCTGGCCGCAGGCCAACGCCGTGGCGGCGTTCGTGCTGGGTGTGGCCGTGCCGATGGTGATGCTGGCGTTGGTGCGGCGCCAACCCTGGCTGGCCCGCTGGCTGTTGCCGCTGCCACGGGCGGCCACACCGTCGGCTGGTCCGCCGCCGCTGGCAGCTTCCGCTCCTGCTCGGGGCACGTGACAAACCGCACAAACGCCGGGTGCCACCGAGGTAC
This sequence comes from Pseudomonadota bacterium, assembly GCA_040385465.1. Taxonomy (GTDB): domain Bacteria; phylum Pseudomonadota; class Gammaproteobacteria; order Burkholderiales; family Burkholderiaceae_C; genus CANHBY01. The sequence continues at coordinate 9,001 of JAZKHH010000088.1, forward strand.
CCAAACCGTGCGGACAAAGGCGTCCCAGGGTTTTACCTAGCCGGATTCGAGTGACTTTACAAGGCCAATGTCTTGTCTTTGACACACTCTGGTTTTACGCTCCACCCCTATGCGAGAACTCGTCTCCAACCTCGTGGCCAAAGCCGGCCGAAGCGCGCCGCCTCCCGGGTCGGCCTCGCGTCACGGCGAGACAAAACACACGGGCACAGGCACAGAGGCGACGGTCAATGGGCCGTTCCGTCTGTGGATGACCAGCAGCTTGGCGGTGGTGATGTTGTCGGTGTTTTCCACCCGCCCCGCGTGGCAAGGCGACCGCCCGGCGCCCACCCGGCTCATGCGCCACAGCCCGTTTGGCGTCGATGAAACCCTGCGTCGCATCGAGCTGGCGGTAAGGGAACAAGGCCTGTCGGTGATGGCTCGGCTGGGCGGCCCACGCGACCCCGTGATCGTGCTGGCTTCTGCGGTCGGCGGCACACCGGTGTTGATGAACGAAAACGGCTCGCACTCTGACATGCCCTTGTCGGTGCAAATCAAGGCGAGTTTTTTTGGTGGCTCCGATGTCGTCATGGTCTGCCCCCCACGCACCCCCGAGACGGACTGGTGCGACCTGCCGGACAGCGTGCTTCACGACATCGCGTCTTTGCCCCAAATCGTCGAGTCCGCGTTGAGCTGAACCCGCCGTTCGAGGCGTGCGGTGCACAGCCGCCGCAGGGCCTGCTGAGCCGTCAGGTGATGCGCAAGGCGTCCGGGTTGACGATGTTCGTTGGCATGCCTTCGGCAAAGTGAATGATGTTGTCGAACGCCTCGCCGAAGTAGCGCTCGTAGCTGTCCATCTCCACGTAGCCCAGGTGCGGCGTGCACACCGCATTTTCCAAACGCAGCAAGGGATGGCCTTGCAGGATGGGCTCGCTCTCGAACACATCGACCGCGGCCATGCCGGGGCGGCCACGGTTCAAGGCGGCCACCAGCGCGCCCTCGGCGATCAGTTCGGCGCGCGAGGTGTTGACCAGCAACGCGGTCGGCTTCATGCGCGCCAGGTGCTCCGGCTTGACGACCCCCAAGGTGGTCGATGACAGGCGCAGGTGCATCGACAGCACGTCGCACACCTCGAAGAACGCCTCGCAGCTCGGCGCGGCGATCAAGCCGTCCTGGCGCGCCTTTTCCAGCGCCGAGGGGCCGCCCCACACCGTCACCTGCATGCCAAAAGCCTTGCCATAACCGGCCACCAGCTGGCCGATCGCGCCGTAGCCCCAAATGCCCAGCGTCTTGCCGTGCAGCACCGAGCCGAGCGCGAAGTTGGTCGGCATCGAGGCCGCCTTCAAGCCTGACTGCTGCCAGGCGCCATGTTTGAGGTTGCCGATGTACTGCGGCAACCGCCGCATGGCCGCCATGATCAGCGCCCACGTCAGCTCGGCCGGCGCCACCGAGGAACTCGACCCCTCGGCCACCGCGATGCCCAGCCGCGTGCAGGCCTCGACGTCGATGTGCGGGCCCACGCGCCCGGTCTGCACGATCAGCTTGAGCTTGGGCAGTTTTTCCAGCAGCTGGCGGGGGAAGTGGGTGCGCTCCCGGACCAACACCAGCACGTCGGCGTCGCGCAGGCGGATCGAGAGCTGGCCGATGCCTTTGACCGTGTTGGTGAACACCTTGGCATTGAACGCGGCCAGCTTGCTGGCACAGCGGAGTTTGCGCACCGCGTCTTGGTAATCGTCCAGGATGATGATGTTCACGATGCACGCACCTCTTTGGAGAAACACCTGGGTTGCCGCGGCCTGCAAGGCACCGGGACGCGCCGGTTTTGCCGGCTCGGGCAGGGGGACACGATGGCAGGTAGTATGGCCGACTTCACTTTCTGAAAGCCGTCATGACGCTCACGATGCACTCGGTCAGCTTGCCTGTTTTCGTCAAGATGCTGGGCAACCTTTCGCGGTGGCTGGCGCAGGCCGAAGCGCATGCAGCCGCCAAGAAATTTGACGTCTCGGTGCTGTTGAATGCGCGCTTGGCGCCCGACATGTTGCCGCTGTTGCGCCAGGTGCAGATCGCGTGCGACTCGGCCAAGTTCGGCATCGCCCGTCTGGCCGGCGACGAGGCTCCCAAGATGGACGACACCGAAGCCAGCGTGGCCGATTTGCAGGCCCGCATCCAGCGCACCCTGGCCTACATCCAAAGTGTGGCGGCCGAGCGGGTGGTGGGTTCCGAAACCCGTGACGTTCAGGTGCCGATGCGGGGCCGTGCGGCCTTGGCGTTCAAAGGCGACGCCTACCTTCAGCACTTCGTGCTGCCGAATTTCTTTTTCCACCTCACCACGGTGTACGCCCTGCTGCGTCACAACGGCGTCGAGTTGGGCAAGGCCGATTTCCTCGGCTTGTCCTGAGCGGGCGTCGGGGCGGGCGGGGGTGGGCATGGCAGGGTTGCCGCGCTCAGTCCAGCAAAGCGCCGAACCCCGAGCGCGGTGAGCGGGTCGGGAAGTGGCGGCTGAGCCGTTCAAGCCGGAGCCGGGCCTCGTGCTGGCTGTGGTGCAGCGACACAAGCAGGAAGACCTCGGTGCGGAAGTGCCACAAGGCTTGCAGGGTAGGGGCGTACCGGATTCGCATGGTCAGGCAGGCGGCTTCCCGGGAATCGATGTCGTCCAGCGCCTGCACGAACGCTGACCGCGCCTCGTCGAGGGCGGGGTGGCTGGGCGCCGTGCGCTGCCAAGGCCACACGCTGCGCCCCGCCCCGGCAGGGGTCGGCGTCACGGCCGAGGCGCTGTGGACCGCCGCCGCGCTGCGGCTGAGCAGCGCCGCTGGTTTCATCAAGAGGGGCAGCCAGTGACCGAGTTTCATCAGGGGGCCTTCCACACCGCCCACGGCGGCTTGCCCGGTCATTCTGGCCACGACAGCCGTCCCCGAATGGTCGATAACCCGGGGTAAAACTGCACAGATCTCCAGCGCTTAATGCCGGGCGTCAGGCGCTGCCGCAGCGACAGGGCGTCAGAACCGGGGGCCTGAAGCCGCAGCGGGCGGCGGCGGAGGAGAAGGCGCGGCGGGCACCGCGGGTCGGCCCCCAGTCGCCGGCCGGCCGGCGCTGGCGGCTGCATCGGGCGCTGCCGGGCTGCTGCCTTCGGTCAGCGGCATCGGCGCCGGGTGCAGGTAAGCCGCTGGCAGGCGGGAGGTTTTGGGGTAGCCGGCGATGTCCAGGTACTGGTTCCACACCGCGGGCGAAAAGCCGCGGTTGACCTGGGTGCCCACCACCATCACCGGGGTGTCCCGGCCACCGGTGCGTTGTTCCAACACGTCGCTGTCCGCCGGGTTGACCACCTGCCGTTCGGTGAAAGGGATGCCACGCTCTTTGAGCAGGGTGCGGCCTCGGTCGCAGGGCTGGCATGGCGTGGCCAAGGTGTAGAGGACCACTGGGTAGCGCCCGGCCACGTCGCGCAGTTCTACCGGGAGGTTGGCCTGCGCCACCGGCGCGGTGGTGTTGCCGGGGTTCAGGGGCACCACCTTGTCCTTGCCCGCGTCCTGGGCCGGCGGTCGGTCGGAGTAGGTGATCTTGCCGTCCGGACCTACCACCTTGTAGAGCGCCTGTGCGCCGCTGCAAAACACCAGCAGCGCGCTGCCAAGCACAGACCAGTTCATCAGCGCCCGGGTGGGGCGGCACCGCACTCGGCGGGCGGTCACGGAAATCAAAGGTCGCGTCATGGTGCACCAGTGCCAATAGCGGGAGGTGGACGGAATTTACTCCGATTGCGTCCCCTTGGCGGGTTCACCGCCGGGGGAAAGTCACACCTCGGCCATGCCTTGGTGGCGCAGGAGGGCGTCAATGCTCGGCTCGCGGCCGCGAAACGCTTTGAAGCTCTCCAAGGCTGGCCGGCTGCCGCCCACCTCCAAAATGGCTTGGCGGTACCGCCGCCCGGTGGCCACATCCAGCGGCTGGGCTGGGTCGGCCGCCTCCTCGAAGGCGCTCCAGGCGTCCGCGCTGAGCACTTCGGCCCATTTGTAGCTGTAGTAACCCGCCGCATAGCCCCCGGCGAAGATGTGCGAAAAACTGTTTTGAAACCGGTTGAAGGCTGGCGGGCGCAGCACCGAGACTTCCTGGCGCACCGCGTCCAGCACCTCGGCAATGCGTTCGGCGCTGTCGGGCTGGGCGTGGATTTCCATGTCGAACAGCGACAACTCCACCTGGCGCAGGGTCTGCAAGCCGCTCTGGAAATTCTTGGCCGCCAGCATTTTGTCGAACAGCTCGCGGGGCAGCGGCTCGCCGGTGTCCACGTGGGCGGTCAACCGGCGCACCACGTCCCATTCCCAGCAGAAGTTTTCCATGAACTGGCTGGGCAGTTCCACGGCGTCCCACTCGACACCGGAAATGCCGGCCACCCCCAAGTCGCTCACCTGGGTCAGCATGTGGTGCAAACCGTGGCCGAACTCGTGGAAGAGGGTGGTGACGTCGTCGTGGGTCAGCAAGGCCGGCTTGCCGTTGCCGGCCGGCGGCGCGAAGTTGCACACCAGGTGGGCCACCGGGGTTTGCAGGCCGCCCTCGGGGCGCGCCCAGCGTCCGCGCACGTCGTCCATCCAGGCACCAGGGCGCTTGCCCGAACGGGCGTAAGGGTCGAGGTAGAACTGGCCGATGGTCTGCGCAGCGCCTGCGGCATCGCGCCGCTCGATGCGGAAAAAGCGCACGCTGGGGTGCCACACCGGGGCTTCGTCCTGGCG
>JAZKHH010000088.1:13791-28181 GCA_040385465.1 Pseudomonadota bacterium
GCACGGGCAGCCTCCTTGACGTCTTCCGGCACGCCGTCCATTTCCGCCTCGTCGGCGAAGTGGGCGTACCGGTCGGTGGCGTCCAGCACATGCTCCGAAAACTTCTGTCCGAGTTCGGCCTGTTTTTCCTGCAGCACGGCGAAGCGGGCCTTGGCCTCGCCGGTCAGCTCGGCACCCGACAGCACGAAATCGCGCAGGGCTTTGGACAGCGCCTGCCGCCGGGCTGGGCTGAGCTGCTCGCCCTGGCTGGCCATCACCGCCTTGTACTTGGCATACAGCCGCTCATCCGCGCCCAGGCGGGTGTAGAACTCGGTGATCAGCGGCAGGCTCTCGTTGTAAGCCGCGCGCAGCTCGGGCGTGTCGGCCACGCCGTTGAGGTGCGCCACGGCACCCCAGGCCCGGCCCAGCCGCTCGGTGGCCACGTCGAGCACCGCGCTCAGGCGTTCGAAATCGGCAGGAAACTCAGGCGCGGTGACCTGGTCCAGTGCCGTTTGCGCTTGAGCCAGCAAGGCGTCCACAGCTGGGCGAACGTGGTCGGGCTGGATGGCGTCAAAACGGGGCAGGTCCGAGGCGGGCAGGGCGGTGGACAAAAGCGGATTGGTCATGGGGGCATCGGTCGGCGTGGGAGATGGGTGACTGTGGCGCAAGTCGGCCGCGAAGTGAAGCGTGGGGGCTCAGCGGCCGTTTACAAGGCCCGCGTTGATCCCATCCACCAGCCAAGCGGGCTGCTTGCCTGGCCCGCACCCCCGTCAGCCGGCTGCCCGCTCGGCGGCTTCCACCGTGTTCACCAGCAGCATGGTGATGGTCATTGGACCCACCCCGCCCGGCACCGGGCTCAGCGCCGAGGCCACCTGGGCCACGCCCGGATCGACGTCGCCGCACAGTTTGCCTTCGTCGTCGCGGTTGATGCCCACGTCGATCACCACCGCGCCGGGCTTGACCATGTCGGCGGTGAGCGTGTTGCGTCGCCCCACGGCGGCCACCACCAGGTCGGCCTGGCGGGTGTGAAAGCCCAGGTTCAGCGTCGCACTGTGGCACACCGTCACCGTGGCATGGGCTTGCAGCAGCAACAGCGCCATCGGCTTGCCGACGGTGTTGCTGCGGCCGATCACCACCGCATGCTTGCCGCGCAGGTCGATGCCGGTGCTCTCGATCAGCTTCATGCAGCCGTACGGCGTGCAGGGGCGAAAGCCCGGCAGGCCCGTCATCAGCTCACCGGCGCTCAGCGTGGAGTAGCCGTCCACGTCCTTGCGGGTGGCAATGGCCTCGATCACCCGGTGGGGGTTGATGTGGCCGGGCAGGGGCATCTGCACCAGGATGCCGTGGATCTGCGGGTCGGCGTTGAGCGCCGCAATGCGCGCCAGCAGCGCCGCCTCGGACAGGTCGGCGTCGTATTTCTCGAACACGGAGTGCAGGCCGTTGTCCAGGCAGGCCTTGACCTTGTTGCGCACGTACACCTGGCTGGCCGGGTCTTCACCCACCAACACCACCGCCAGCCCGGGCTTGTGGCCTCGGGCTGTCAAAGCGGCTGCGCGCAGGGCCAGGTCGGCGCGAATCTGCTGGGACAAAGCGTTGCCGTCGATGCGTTGGGCGAGGGTCATGAAGGGCCTTTTCTTTCTGTCTGGACGTCGGGGGTTCAAGTCGGTGGGCCGGTGCGGTGTGGGCCGCCGGAACCTGGGAGCTGGAAACGACACAGGCCGCTGTGCAGCGGCCTGTGGGGGAGGGGCAAAAAAGCGGCCGGTCGGGCGCGGGTGCTCGGTGTCAGACCTTGGCCTGCGCCTGCGCGCCCAGGGCGATCTTGAGCAGATCGGCCACGGTGTTGGCGTTGAGCTTTTCCATGATGTTGGCGCGGTGCGCCTCCACCGTCTTGATGCTGATCCCCAGGTCGTCGGCGATCTGCTTGTTCAAGCGCCCGGCGACGATGCGCTCGAGCACCTGGGCTTCCCGGGTGGTGAGACGGCCCAGCAGGGCGTCGCGGCTGGCGGCCTCCTGGTGGTTGGAGAACGCGTTGCGCGCCTGCTCGAGCATGCGCTCGACCAACGGCACCAATTCGTCTTCCTTGAACGGCTTTTCGATGAAGTCGACGGCGCCTTTTTTCATGCTGCTCACCGCCATCGGCACGTCGCCGTGGCCGGTGATGAAGACCATCGGCAAGGGCGAGTTGCGCTCGATGAGGCGGTCTTGCAATTCCAGGCCGGTCATGCCGTTCATGCGGATGTCCACGATCATGCAGGCCACCTCGCGCGCGTCGAAGCTGGTCAGGAAAGCCTCGGCGGAATCAAAGCAGCGAACGCGGTAGTTTTTGCCTTCCAGCAGCCACTGCAGGGAATCACGCACCGCTTCGTCGTCATCGACAACGTAGACGGTGCCCTTCTTGGGAATCAGGCTCATGGTTCAGTGCTGTGTAGTGGACGGAGGGGTGGAAAGGGGCACGGCTGGGGCCGCAGCACGGAGGTGGGTCTGACCGTCCCGGGACCTTGGCCCGGATTCCACGGGCAGCGAAAACGAAAAGCAGCATCCCACGACGGCCGTGCCATTGTAGAGGTTGTGGGCCTTGATCCGCCCCCGGTGCGACTCGATGATCGAGCGGCACAAACTCAGCCCGATGCCCATGCCTTCAGGCTTGGTGGAGAAAAAGGCTTCGTATAGGCGGTCGATCACCTCGGTCTTCAGCCCGGGGCCCATGTCGGTCACGGTGAACTCGATGACGTCGCCTTCTTCCTGGTTGTGCTTGGGCACCACCCGCAATTCGATGTTGCGCCGTGCGGCCGGCAACTGTGCCGAGTCGATCGCCTCGGCTGCGTTTTTCAGCAGGTTCAACAGCACCTGCTCGATCAAGATCGGATCCACCATCAACTGCGGCAGGCGCTGCGCCACGTAGGTGCGGATGCCCACCTGGCGACGGCGCAGCTCGATGCCGGCCAGATCGACCGCGTCTTCGACGATGGCCTTGGCCTCGGCCGGCTGGCGCTGCGGCTCGCTGCGTTTCACGAAGGCACGGATGCGGTGGATGATCTGTCCGGCGCGTTCGGCCTGGCGCGAGGTCTTTTGCAGGGCCGCGATCAGGTCGTCCTTGTCGATGGCGTTGGCGTTGACGCGGGTGACGATGCCGTTGCAATAGTTGGCGATGGCGGTGAGCGGCTGATTCAACTCGTGGGCCACTGACGAGGCCATTTCGCCCATGGTGATCAGCCGGCTGGTGACCTGGGCCTTTTCCGCCTGGTTGGCGGCCAGCGTCTCGGCGGCCAGGCGGGCGGTGATGTCGGTGGCGATCAACATCTGCGCCAGGCGGCCGTCGGTCCACTGCACGTAGCGGGTGCGCACGTCGAACCATTTTTGCAGCGCTTCGATGTGGACTTCGCGGGTGTCGGAGCCGGCGTCGGTGAGCTCCTGGGTCGGCAGCCCGCCCAGGGTGTCCACCGCGTCGTCGGCCTCCGTGGCGCGCGCGGGGGCCAAGGGGTCGCCACCGGCCAGCACCGCATGGCCGTTGGGCTGGCCCCCGAACCACAGGCGGTAAAAACGGTTGGCAAACAGCAGGTCACCCTGCTGCACCGACACCACCGAGACGGCTGCGTCCAGGCCTTCGAGCACGGTGGTGAAGCGCTCGTGCGAAGCGGTGAGCTGGTCGCGGATGCGCTTGGCTTCGGTGATGTTGGTCATCGACGTCATCCAGCCGGTCTGCAGCCCCTTGGGGTCGATCAAAGGCGACATGTACATGCGGGCGTCGAACAGGCTGCCATCCTTGCGCATCACCTTGACCTCGATGCCGGCCGGCGGGCTGCGCCCTTGCAGCTCCTGCTCAAGGAGGCGGTTGTTCTCTTCGATGCGGTCGGGCGGCCAGTGCGGGTAAGGCGGGCGCTTGCCGATCAGGTGGCGCTCGGTGAAGCCGGTCATGGCGCAAAACGCCGGGTTCACATAAGTGATGCGGCCTTCCATGTCCATGGCCCGCATGCCGGTCAGCATGGAGTTCTCCATCGCCCGCCGGAAGTTGGCCTCGGTGACCAAGGCGGCCTGCATCTGGGTGCGTTTGCGCATGTGGCGCAGGGTGCCCAACAGCATCCACACCGTCAGCACCGACAGGGCCACCACCATCCAGAACAGGGTGTTGCTGATGAGGCCGATGGAGGTGCGGTAACCCTGCCCGCGCAGGATCAAGCCGTTGTTGGCCGGTGCCATGGGCGCTTCGTACACGATCGAAGCCAGCGGCAGCCGCTCCCCGCGCGCCAGCGGCACTGTGCTGGACAGCACATGGTCCACGTCGCCCAACAAGGTGATGGCATGGCGGTTGGACACCTCGGTGGGCACGAAGTAGCGAATCAGGCTGTCCAGTGAATACTCGGCGATCAGCACCCCGGCAAACACGCTGCGGTCGATCAGCGGCACCTGAACCTGGATCACCGCCTGGCCCTGGTCGTTGACGAACTGTTTGGAGTAGACCGGCTGGCGCAATGACTTGGCCGAGGTGAAAGCCAGTTCCGCGGCCGTGGCTTGGCCCTCTCGGGGCAGCGACAGGTCGTCGCCCTGGCCCGTGTTCTCCCTGGGAAAGATGTTGGACGAATAGGCGGCGCGGGTCTCGCGCTTGCTGTTGAGCCACAGCAGCTGGGTGATCTCCGGGCGTTCGCGGGTGAAGCCCACTGCCTGGCCCATGAAGCCGTCGGTGTCGATGGCCCGTGTGACGATCTCTCGCGCCACCCGCACCAGCTGCTCCTGGTTCTCGATCAAACGCAGCCGAATTTGCTGCTGTGCGATCTCCGTGTCGCGGCGCACCGCTTCCTGTTCGCGCTCGAATTCTTCGTTGCGCAAATACCAGAAGGCCAGGATGATGGCTGCCAGAAACAGCATCACCGAGACCAGCGGCCCCAGGGTGGCGAAGCTGTCCTGCTGAGCGGCCGATTGCTTGCGCCACCAGCGGCCAAACAGACGACGGGGCCAGCGTGTGGGCCGGGAAGCAACGGAGGGAAAGCTGTGTGGCATGGGTCGACATTATTGGGGGTCGTTGAAACCCGCGTGCCAGGCGCAAGGCGCCGTCGGTCCACCGGTGCCCTTCGGGCGCGCCGATTGCAGCACTCCGTGCCGCCATCCGTGCTTTGAATTTTGCAATATGAAACCGACTGGCGCTATTTGAAAAAATGTGGGCTTGTGCGACACTGCGCGGCCGTTCTTAAAACACCTACACAGGAGACAACATGTCCGCCATGCCTGAGTCGTTTATCGGGGCCGCTGCGAACGACAGCGATGCACAAGAAACCCGCGAGTGGTTAGATGCCCTGTCCGCCGTCATCACCGCTGAAGGCGGTGAGCGCGCTCACTTTCTGCTCGAGACCCTGATCGATCACGCACGCCAAGCTGGCGTCGACCGACCGTTCTCCGCCACCACCGCTTACGTCAACACCATTCCGGTGGACCAGGAGGTGCGCTGCGCCGGCAACCTCGACATCGAAGAGCGCCTGCGCGCCTACATGCGCTGGAACGCCATGGCGATGGTCGTCAAGGCCAACCGCCTGCACCCAGCCGACGGCGGCGACCTGGGCGGACACATCTCCAGTTTCGCGTCGCTGGCCACCATGTTCGGGGCCGGCTTCAACCACTTCTGGCATGCCGATGACACCGCCAAGGGCGGCGACCACGGCGGCGACTTGCTCTACGTTCAGGGCCACTCTTCGCCTGGCATCTACGCCCGCGCCTTCATGGAAGGCCGCATCACCGAAGAGCAGCTGATCAACTTCCGCCAAGAGGTCGATGGCAAGGGCATCTCCAGCTACCCGCATCCGAAGCTGATGCCGGAGTTCTGGCAGTTCCCCACCGTGTCGATGGGCCTGGGCCCGTTGATGGCCATCTACCAGGCCCGGTTCCTGAAATACCTGCACGCCCGCGGCATTGCCAACACCGAGAACCGCAAGGTCTGGGTGTTCTGCGGCGACGGCGAGATGGACGAGCCGGAGTCGCTCGGCGCCATTGGCCTGGCCGCCCGCGAGAAGCTCGACAACCTGATCTTCGTCGTCAACTGCAACCTGCAACGCCTGGACGGCCCGGTGCGCGGCAACGGCAAGATCATCCAGGAACTGGAAGGTGAATTCCGCGGCTCCGGCTGGAACGTCATCAAGCTGCTGTGGGGCAGCTACTGGGACCCGCTGCTGGCCCGCGACAAGGAAGGCATCCTGCGCAAGGTCATGATGGACACGGTCGACGGCGACTACCAGGCCATGAAAGCCAACGACGGCGCCTTCGTGCGCAAGCACTTCTTCGGTCAGCACCCCAAGCTGCTGGAGATGGTGGCCAAGATGAGCGACGACGACATCTGGCGCCTGAACCGCGGCGGCCACGATCCGCAGAAGGTGTTCGCGGCCTATGACCGGGCCGTCAAGACCAAAGACCAGCCAACCGTGCTGTTGATCAAGACGGTCAAGGGCTTCGGCATGGGCAAGAGCGGCGAAGGCAAGAACACCGCGCACCAGACCAAGAAGCTCACCGACGACGACATCAAGAGCTTTCGCGACCGCTTCAACATCCCCGTCTCCGACGAGCAGATCGACAAGGACATCCCGTTCTACAAGCCGGCGGACGACACGCCCGAGATGCGCTATCTGCACGAGCGCCGCAAGGCGCTGGGTGGCTACTTGCCGCACCGCCGCACCAAGGCCGACGAGCAGTTCACCGTGCCGCCACTGGACACCTTCAAGGCCGTGCTCGAGCCCACCGCCGAAGGCCGTGAGATCTCCACCACCCAGGCCTATGTGCGTTTCCTGACCCAGCTCCTGCGCGACAAGGACCTTGGCCCACGCACCGTGCCCATCCTGGTGGACGAAGCGCGCACCTTCGGCATGGAAGGCTTGTTCCGCCAGATCGGCATCTACAACCCCGCGGGCCAGAACTACACCCCGGTCGACAAAGACCAGGTGATGTACTACCGCGAAGACAAGGCCGGCCAGATCCTGCAAGAGGGCATCAACGAAGCCGGCGGCATGAGCAGCTGGATCGCGGCGGCCACTTCGTACAGCACCAACAACCGCATCATGGTGCCGTTCTACGTGTACTACTCGATGTTCGGTTTCCAGCGCATTGGCGACCTGGCCTGGGCGGCGGGCGACATGCAGGCGCGCGGCTTCCTGCTGGGTGGCACCTCCGGGCGCACCACCTTGAACGGCGAAGGCTTGCAGCACGAAGACGGCCACAGCCACATCCTGGCTGGCACCATCCCGAACTGCATCAGCTACGACCCGACCTTCGGCCACGAGGTGGGCATCATCCTGCACCATGGCTTGAAGCGCATGGTGGAAAAGCAGGAAAACGTCTACTTCTACATCACCCTGCTCAACGAGAACTACCCGATGCCTGGCCTGAAAGCCGGCACCGAGGAGCAGATCATCAAGGGCATGTACCTGCTGGACGAAAGCACCGCGGCCAAGAAACTTCCGCGCGTGAACCTGCTGGGCTCGGGCACCATCCTGCGTGAAAGCATGGCCGCCAAAGAGCTGCTGGAAAAAGAGTGGGGCGTGGCCGCCAACATCTGGAGCTGCCCCAGCTTCAACGAGCTGGCACGCGACGGCCAGGACGTCGAGCGCTGGAACCTGCTGCACCCGACCGAGAAGCCCCGCGTGCCGTTCGTCACCCAGCAGCTCGACAAACTCGCTGGCCCCGTCGTCGCCTCGACCGACTACATGAAGAACTACGCCGAGCAGATCCGCGCCTACGTGCCCAAGGGCCGTTCGTACAAGGTCTTGGGCACCGACGGCTTCGGCCGCAGCGACTTCCGCAGCAAGCTGCGCGAGCACTTCGAGATCAACCGCCACTACATCGTGGTCGCGACCTTGAAGACGCTGGCCGACGAGGGCACCGTGCCCATGAAGAAGGTGGCCGAGGCCATCCAGAAGTACGGCATCAACACCGAGAAGATCAACCCCCTGTTCGCCTGACGAGCGTTTGGTGAACCACCAAGGCCGCCCCCTCGCAGGGCGGCCTGGGGTCAGGCTGCGGCGCGCGCGGCGTCCCAAAAAAAGTAACGGAGACATTCAACATGGCATTGGTCGAAGTCAAAGTCCCCGACATCGGTGACTTCAATGAAGTGCAAATCATCGAGTTGTTGGTCAAGCCGGGCGACACCGTCAAGGCGGAGCAGAGCCTGATCACCGTGGAAAGCGACAAGGCGTCGATGGAGATCCCATCGTCGCACGCCGGCGTGGTCAAGGAACTCAAGGTCAAGATGGGCGACAAGGTCAGCGAAGGCACCTTGCTGCTGATGCTGGAGAGCTCAGACGCTGCGGCGCCCGCGGCAGCCCCTGCGTCCACTCCGGCGGCCGCACCAGCGCCTGCGGCTGCAGCGCCCGTTGCGGCTGCCCCTGCCGCCGCCCCGGCGGCGGCAGGGGGCGTGGTGGAAGTGATGGTGCCCGACATCGGCGACTTTGAATCGGTCAGTGTCATCGAAGTGTTCGTCAAGGTTGGCGACACGGTGAAGGTCGATCAAAGCTTGATCACCGTGGAAAGTGACAAGGCGTCGATGGAGATCCCGTCGTCACATGCCGGCGTGATCAAGGAACTCAAAGTCAAGATGGGCGACAAGGTGGCCAAGGGCAGTTTGCTGGCCCTGGTGGAAGCCACCGGGGGTGGCGCCTCGGCAGCCCCGGCTCCCAGCCCGGCAGCCGCCAGCGCACCGGCGGCGGCTTCCCCTGCCCCGGCTGCAGCGGCAGCGCCTGCCGCTGCTGCGCCTGCAGCGGCCATGCCCTCGCACGATCCGTCCGCTCCCAAAGGCGCGTTGCCGCATGCCTCCCCCACCATCCGCCGCCTGGCGCGCGAATTGGGCGTGCCGTTGGCCGAAGTCAAGGGCAGCGGCCCCAAAGGCCGCATCACCCAGGACGACGTGCACCAGTTCGTCAAGCTGGTCATGGCCGGCGACACCCGCACCCAGGCGCAAACCGCCAAGGGCGGCTCGGCGGCTGGGGGTGGCGACGGCGGGGCGTTCCCCGGTCTGCTGCCCTGGCCCAAGGTCGACTTCGCCAAGTTCGGCCCGGTGGAGCGCAAGGACCTGTCGCGCATCAAGAAGATCAGCGGCGCCAACCTGCACCGCAACTGGGTGGTGATCCCGCACGTCACCAACCACGACGATGCGGACATCACCGACCTGGAGTCCTTCAGAGTTCAGCTGAACAAAGAAAATGAGAAGTCCGGCGTCAAGGTCACGATGCTGGCGTTCCTGATCAAGGCCAGCGTGGCGGCCTTGAAAAAATTCCCCGAGTTCAACGCCTCGCTGGACGGCGAGCAGATCGTCCAGAAGCAGTACTTCCACATCGGCTTCGCCGCCGACACGCCGAACGGCCTGATGGTGCCGGTGATCAAGGATGCCGACAAGAAAGGCGTGTTCCAGATTTCGCAAGAGATGGGCGAGCTGGCCAAGAAGGCCCGCGACGGCAAGCTGGGGCCGGCCGAGATGACCGGTGGCTGCTTCTCGATCTCGTCGCTGGGCGGCATCGGTGGGCGTTACTTCACGCCCATCATCAACGCGCCGGAGGTGGCCATTTTGGGTGTGTGCAAGAGCGCCATCGAGCCGAAGTGGGATGGCACGACCTTCCTGCCGCGTCTGATGCTGCCCTTGAGCCTGAGCTGGGATCACCGCGTGATCGACGGGGCCGCGGCCGCGCGCTTCAACGCGTACCTGGGTCAAATCCTGGCGGACTTCCGCCGCGTCTTGCTGTAAAGGGCTGCTGACATGGCATTGATTGACATCACCGTCCCCGACATCGGCGACTTCAAAGACGTGGCGATCATCGAGATCCTCGTCAAGGTGGGCGACACCATCCAGCCTGAACAAAGCCTGATCACCGTGGAGTCCGACAAAGCCTCCATGGAAATCCCCGCCTCGCAAGGTGGGGTGGTCAAAGAAATCAAGGTCAAGCTCGGTGACAAGGTGAACCAAGGCACGGTGTTGCTGGCGGTGGAAGGTGCAGCCGCCAAGGCGTCTGCGCCTGCTGCTGCTGCTGCGGCCGCCGCACCCGGACCCGCACCCGCTGCCGCTCCCGTGGCAGCCCCCCAGGCCGCCAGCCACAGCGGCGGCGCCGACGTGGAATGCGACCTGATGGTGCTGGGCGCGGGCCCCGGTGGGTACTCGGCCGCGTTTCGCGCAGCCGATCTGGGCCTGAAGGTGGTGCTGGTCGAGCGCTTTGCCACGTTGGGCGGGGTGTGCTTGAACGTGGGCTGCATTCCGTCCAAGGCACTGTTGCACGTGGCCGCGGTGATGGACGAGGTGAAGCACTTCGAGAGCTTGGGTGTGAGCTTCGCGCCACCCCAGATCGACCTGGCCAAGCTGCGCAGCCACAAGGAAAAAGTCATCGGCAAGCTGACCGGTGGCTTGGCTGCCATGGCCAAGATGCGCAAGGTGACCACCGTGCAAGGCACGGCCGAGTTCCTCGACCCGTTCCACCTCAGCGTGGCCATGGCCGATGGCAAGAAGCAGACGATTCGCTTCAAGCGCGCCGTCATTGCCGCCGGCTCGGAGGCGGTGAAGCTGCCTTTTCTGCCGAAGGACGATCCCCGCATCGTCACCTCGACCGGTGCCCTTGAATTGCGCCACCATGCCAAGCGCATGTTGGTGATCGGCGGCGGCATCATTGGCCTGGAAATGGGCACGGTCTACTCGACCCTGGGCGCCCGGCTCGACGTGGTCGAGATGCAGGATGGCCTGATGCAAGGGGCCGACCGCGACCTGGTGAAGGTCTGGCAAAAGCTCAATGCCCCGCGTTTCGACAACATCATGTTGAAGACCAAAACCGTCGGGGCAGAAGCCACGAAAGACGGCATTCGCGTGAGCTTCGAAGGCGAGGGCGCGCCCAAAGAGCCGCAGGTCTATGACCTGGTGTTGCAGGCGGTCGGCCGCATTCCCAACGGCAAGCGCATCGGTGCCGACAAGGCCGGTGTGGTGGTCAACGAGCGCGGCTACATTTCCGTCGACCTCCAGATGCGCACCAACGTGCCCCACATCTTTGCCATTGGCGACATCGTCGGCCAGCCGATGCTGGCGCACAAGGCGGTGCACGAGGCCCATGTGGCGGCCGAAGTGGCGGCCGGTGAGCAGTTGGCTGACGCCCACCTGAGCAAGGCGGCATTCGATGCGCGGGTGATTCCCAGCGTCGCCTACACCGACCCCGAAGTGGCTTGGGTGGGTCTCACCGAAGACGAGGCCAAGGTCAAGGGCATCAAGGTCAAGAAAGGCCTGTTCCCCTGGAACGCGTCGGGCCGTGCCATTGCCAACGGCCGTGACGAGGGGTTCACCAAGCTGCTGTTCAGCGAAGAGACCCATGCGATCTTGGGCGGCGGCATCGTCGGCACCCATGCCGGCGACATGATCGGCGAGGTGGCCCTGGCCATCGAGATGGGCGCCGACGCCGTGGACATCGGCAAGACCATCCACCCGCACCCCACCCTGGGCGAGACCATCGGCTTGGCCGCCGAAGCCTTTGAAGGGGCTTGCACCGACTTGCCGCCCGTCAAGCGCTGAGAGATTGCGGCGCAGCGTCCATCAGGCCGCGTCGACCCCCAACGCCTCAGTCGATGACTGGGGCGTTTTTTTGTGGGCGTTGACATCGCATGTGGCCAGAGGCTCGACGGCTTGCGGTGGCCAAGGCCCTTGACTGAATCACGGAGAGGCAGGCCAAGGTGCTGCCCTGGCGTGACCCTTTGCCATCGAGCGGATCCCGGCGGGGGTCCGCTGCTGACCCAGTCAAGCTGTCAACTTCAAGCCCACGATGCCCGCCAGGATCAGGCCGACGCAGGCAAGCCTGGCGGCCGAGGCCGGCTCGTTGAAAAGCACGATGCCGAGAATGACCGTGCCCACTGCGCCGATGCCGGTCCACACCGCGTAGGCCGTACCCACCGGCAGGGTCCGCATGGCCAAGCCGAGCAAGCCGATGCTGACCAGCATGGCCGCGATGGTGCCGACGCTTGGCCACAGCCGGGTGAAGCCGTCGGTGTACTTGAGGCCAATCGCCCAGGCGACCTCAAAGAATCCAGCGACGATCAAGACGAACCAAGTCATGGCGCAACTCCTGGGCGCCAGGCGCCACATGTCCGAGGGGTCCGGGATGAACTGAGAAGGGTCGACAAGGGGCTCCTTGCCGAAGCAAGCCACCCAAGGGCAGTGGGTCCTGCGAGAAGCCTTGAATGCCAAGCCAACGCCAGTGTAGAAGGCTGCGTCCCAAGCGTCATGGATCCAATGCAGCAGCCCCATGCGGCATGGGTGGTCGGCACGCCACAAGGCCGCCGGCCACTCGCGTCAGCGCGCTTGTCGCTGTCGACGCACCCTGGCTCTCGAATGGCTGGGTCCTGGGCGTGACGTGTGCGCGCAGGTGCGGCATGCCAAGGTGTTCCCGACCGCTTTGTTCGCCGCTGCGAACCGCTCACCTGGTCAGGAGGGCGGTGATTCCGTGCGATCTGCCCGCCTCCAAGGCCGAGTTATCCACCGTTTCTGTGGATAAGCCTGGGGACGAGGCGTGCACCGCCGCTCAGCGCAGTTGGGCCACCACCGTGTCGACCTGGAGCCGGATCGGCTCAGGCACCGGCTGTTCGCCCGACAGGCGCTGGGCAATGTGCACCAGGGTGTGCGCCAGATCGCAGCGCCGGCCATCGCCCAGGTCCACCGGAGCGAGGCTGCCGCTTTGCAAAGGGTGGTGGTGGTCGGGCCGGCCTTGCCGGAAGCACTGCATGGCCGGGGCGCGGCGCAGGTCGGCCACCGGCTCGCCTTCGGTGCCGCGCAACAGCATGGCATCGGCCGCATCCAGTTGGAGAAACGCCGACAGGCTCTCGGCGTACTCGGGGTGGGTGTGGTTGACGACGCGGAAGTGACGCGGGCCCGGCAAGCCGGCCGCCGGCGACAGCAGCTTGGCAATGCTGTGCGCCGGGTTGCGCAACCCCAGCACCTGGCGCAGTGCCAGCAGCCGGGCCAAGGCCGGGTTCAGGTGAGCGATCGGGACGAAGGCCGGGCGCTGGCTGGCCCATGCCGCTGCCACGGCCTCGGGGGTGTGGCAGACCGGCCACCCGAGGGCCTGGAACAGTTGGTGGGTGGTGATGCGGGCACCGTCGTCCACCACCCCGTGCACCACCACCTGCAGCCCCTGGTGTGCCAGCAGCTGCGCCAACAGCGGGGTGAGGTTGGGCAGCTTGCGCCCGCCGTTGTAGGAGGGCAGCCAAACCACCGGCGCCGAGCCCGCCGGCAGGGCCATGAGGTGGCGGCGCGCGGCCTGCACGAAGCCGTGCAGCTCGTCGGGCGTCTCGCCCTTGATGCGCATGGCAATGGCAAAGGCGCCGAGCGAGACCGGGTCCACCCGGTCGTCCAGCACCTGCGTCATCAGGTCTTCGGCCTGCTCGCGGCTCAAGGCGCGGGCGCCCTCCTTGCCGCGGCCGATCTCTCTCAGGTAAGGGGCAATCGACATGGCGACATCATGCGGCATCTTCGGTGGGCAGGGCCACGTCCGTGGTGCGCACCAGCTTGCGCAGCGCGGGCAGGCAGGAGCCGCAGTTCGTGCCGCAGCGCAGCTGGCCCTGGAGCTGCGCCAGGCGCTCGTCGACGTTGCCCTGGCAGCGGGCCAACGTGGCGAGGATCTCGGGTTCGCGCACGTCAAAGCAGGTGCAGACCTGGGCGCCGCGCCGGGGTGCCACGCCGAGCGGGTTGGCGGTGTTGGTGAGCAGGGCGCGGCCGAAGCCGCGGGCGGGTTGCCCGTCTTTCAGCAAGGCCAGCACCCAGTCCTGGGCCGCGGTGTCGCCGGCCAACAGGAAGCCGTCCAGGGTGGCCGACTCGGCGGGTGCGCCGGGCAAGGCACCCAGGCGCATGGCACGCCGCTGGCCCCGGCGCGGGTCGGCGTAACGCAGCGCCAGCGGGTCGTCCAGCCCCAGCAGGCCTTCGATGCGGTCCACCAAGGCGCTGCTGGCCGGTGCGTCCGCGGCGGCGCGGAACAGCAGGCCCACGCGGCCGTCGGGCTCGCGGCCGAAGGGCACGCAGGCGGCGTAGGCGAAGGCCTGGAAGCAGCCGCGCAGGGCCTGCTGCCGGTCCATCCACTGGTCGGGCGCAATCCAGGCCGCACCTGCGAGCCGCCAGCTCAACTCGGCCACCCGCTCGACCTGCACGGCGGTGTGTTTGAGCTCCGGTTGCTTGGAGGTGGGGCAGTAAGCCGGGGTGCACAAGGCGTTGACACCGTGCAAGGCCTGACCCTGCCGGTCTTGCCCGGAGACGAATTCCTCGCCCCAATGCATGGCGATGAAGGCCTGCGCCGGTGCCACGCTCTCGCTGGCCTGCACCGGCAGGATCAGCGCACCGCGGCGCGAGCGCACCCGCACCAGGTCACCCGCCTGCCATCGGCGGCGCGTCAGCTCCTGGGGGTGCATCTCGATGCACGGCTCACTGGCATGCC
>JAZKHH010000088.1:28281-34478 GCA_040385465.1 Pseudomonadota bacterium
CGGCGGCGCGTCAGCTCCTGGGGGTGCATCTCGATGCACGGCTCACTGGCATGCCCGAACAGGCGGCCCAGGGTGCCCGTGCGGCTCATGCCATGCCACTGGTCGCGCAAGCGGCCCGTTGTCAGCGAAATGGGGTATCGCGCATCGCGGGGCTCGGCCACCGGCTCATAGGCCGGTGCCAGCATCCGCGCCCGGCCGTCCGGCGTGGGGAAGCGACCGTCTTCGTAAAGCCGGGCCTGGCCGTGGGTGTGGCCCGCAAGGAAGGGCCACTGCTGCGGTTGCGCCAGGGCGGCGTAGCTCAGGCCGGTGATGTCGAGGTCGCGGCCGCGGGTGCTTTCGCGGTGTTCGTTCCAAACCGCCTCGGCCGTCTCGTAAGGAAAGAGGGTGGCGCCATCGGGGTGGCCGGCGGGCAGTCGAGTGGACAAGCGTCGCGCAAAGTCCACCGCGATGGCCCAGTCGTGGCGGGCCTCGCCAGGCGCTGGCACGGCCGGCCGCACGCGGCTGATGCGGCGCTCGCTGTTGGTGACCGTGCCGTCCTTTTCCCCCCAGGTGGTGGCCGGCAGCAGCAAATCGGCATGGGCGGTGGTGGCGGTGTGTGCGTACGCCTCCTGCACGACGACGAACTCGCAGCGTTCCAGGGCCCGGCGCACGGTGGTCTGGTCGGGCAGCGACTGGGCTGGGTTGGTGCAGGCAATCCACAGGGCCCGCACGGCCCCGTCGGCGGCCGCTTCGAACATCTCGACGGCGCTCAAGCCGGGCTTGGCCGGCACCTCCGGCACGCCCCACAGTGCGGCCACCTCGGCGCGGTGCGCCGCGTTGCCCAAGTCGCGGTGGGCCGACAGCAGGTTGGCCAGGCCGCCCACCTCGCGCCCGCCCATGGCGTTGGGTTGCCCGGTCAACGAGAACGGCCCCGCACCGCGGCGGCCAATCTGGCCGGTGGCCAGGTGCAGGTTGATCAGCGCGGCGTTCTTGTCGGTGCCGCGGTGGCTTTGGTTCAAGCCCTGGCAGTACAGCGACAGGGTGGGGGTGTGGCCACCAAACCAGCGTGCGGCCTGCACGATGTCGTCTTCCTTCAGGCCGCAGACGGTGGCCACGTGCCGCGGGGTGTACTCGCGCACCCGGTCGCGCAAGGCTTCAAAGCCGGTGGTGTGGGCCTGGATGTAGGCCGGGTCACTCAAGCCCTCCCACAGCATCAGGTGCAGCATGCCGTGGAACAGGGCCACGTCGGTGCCCGGCAACAGGGGCAGGTGCAGATCGGCCACTTCCGCGGTCTCGGTGCGCCGCGGGTCGGCCACGATCAGCTTGAGCGCCGGGTTGGCCCGTCGGGCGTCCTCCAGGCGGCGAAACAGAATCGGGTGCGCCCAGGCGGTGTTGGCACCGGCGATGAACACCGTCTGCGCGTGGTCGATGTCCTCGTAGCACGCGGGGGGCGCGTCGGCCCCCAGGGTGGCCTTGTACCCGGCCACCGCGCTGCTCATGCACAGCCGCGAGTTGGTGTCGATGTTGTTGGTGCCGAGCAAGCCCTTGGCCAGTTTGTTGAAGACGTAGTAGTCCTCGGTGAGCAACTGGCCTGACACGTAGAAGCCCACCGCATCCGGCCCATGCCGCGCCACGACGTCGGCAAAGCGGGTGGCGGCCGTGTCGAGCGCGGTGTCCCAATCGATGCGCTCCAGCGGCCCGCCGCGGGTGGCGCGGCGCTGCGGGTGCAGCAAGCGCGCCTGGGCTTGCAGGTGCGCCGCCGCGGTCAGGTGCAGGGTGCTGCCCTTGGTGCACAGGCGGCCGAAATTGGCCGGGTGCTCGGCATCGCCCTGCACGCCAGTGATCTGCCCGCCACGCGACTCGATCACCACGCCGCAGCCCACCCCGCAGTACGGGCAGGTCGAGCGGGTCTGCTGAACGCCTGGCAGCGGATCAAGGTTCATGGTCACCCACCGATGGCCGAATGGCGGTGCTGCAGGCGTTGTGCGCGTGGACCCCTGGGGTTCATGTGGCGGGGATGGTCGCCAGCCCGTGCAACCGCAGTTCCTCGGCGTCCAGCCACACGCAGCCCGCCTCCACTTTGACAGCGAAGCGGGGGGTGCAGCCCTGGTCGGGGGCGCGGGCGCAGCCGTCGCTCAGCCCGATCGTCCAGCTGTGCAGCGGGCAGGTCACGCCGTCGGCGGTGACGATGCCCTGGCTCAAAGGGCCGCCCTTGTGCGGGCAGCGGTCCAGCAGGGCATAAACCTGGTCGGCGGCGTTGCGGAACACCGCCACGTCGGCGGCATGAGCGCGGGCCACCCGGCGGGCCCCCAGCGGCGCAATGTCGTCCACCCGGCACACCAGGGTCCACTGCCGGGCCGCCTCGCTCACGGGCGCGGTGACGGGGTGCGTGCCACTCATGCCACCTCCTGCGGGGCGCCCAAGGCCTCGAACTGGCGCACGTCGACCGAGGCTTTGTCGAACTCGAACCAAGGGTCGGGCTCGCCATCGAGCGCAAATTGCAAACGCTCCCACAGCGCCTGGCGTGCGGCCGCATCGTCGAGGATTTTTTTCTTGACGTGGTCTAGGCCGACGCGGGCGATGTAGTGCACCGTGCGCTCCAGGTACCAGCCTTCTTCCCGGTAAAGCTGCAAGAAGGCGCCGCTGTATTCAAGCACCTCCTCGGCCGATTTCACCTTGCACAGGAACTGCGCCACTTCGGTCTTGATCCCGCCGTTGCCGCCCACCACGATTTCCCAGCCGGAATCGACGCCGATGACGCCCACGTCCTTGATGCCCGACTCGGCGCAGTTGCGCGGGCAGCCGCTGACCGCCAGCTTGACCTTGTGGGGGGCGTACATGCGCCACAGCGCGCGCTCCAGGTCCTTGCCCATCTGGGTGCTGTCCTGGGTGCCGAAGCGGCACCACTCGGAACCCACGCAGGTCTTCACCGTGCGCAGGGCTTTGGCGTAGGCATGGCCGCTGGGCATGCCGATGTCTTTCCAGATGGGGATCAAGTCTTCCTTCTTCACGCCGAGCAGGTCGATCCGCTGGCCTCCCGTCACCTTGACCGTGGGCACCTTGTACTTGTCGACGGCGTTGGCGATGCGCCGCAACTCGTCGGCCGTGGTCTCGCCGCCCCACATCCGCGGGATCACGCTGTAGGTGCCATCCTTCTGGATGTTGGCGTGGCTGCGCTCGTTGATGAAGCGGCTCTGCGGGTCGTCTTTGGCTTCCTTCGGCCAAGTGCTGAGCAGGTAGTAGTTGATCGCCGGGCGGCAGGTGGCGCAGCCGTTGGGCGTGCGCCAGGCCAGGCGCTGGTACACCGCGTCGATGCTCAGCAGGTGGTCGGCGAGAATCGCGTCGCGCACGTCTTGGTGGCTGTGGTCGGTGCAGCCACACAGGGCCTTGCGCGTCGGCGCGGCGGAATAGTCGCCGCCGGCGGTGAACATCAGCAGTTGCTCCACCAGCCCGGTGCACGAGCCGCAGCTGGCACTGGCCTTGGTGTGCTTGCGCACGTCGTCCAGGGTGAACAGGCCCTTGTCCTTGATGGCTTTGCACACGGCGCCTTTGGTCACGCCGTTGCAGCCGCAGACCTCGTCGGTGTCGGCCATGGCCGAAGCCTTGTGGTGACCCTGATGCCCCAGGTCGCCGATGTTCGATTCACCGAACATCAGCTTGTCGCGGATGTCGGCCACCGGCCGGCCCTCGCGCAGCAGCTTGAAGTACCAGCTGCCATCGACGGTGTCGCCGTACAGGCAGGCGCCGACCAGCTTGTCGTTCTGGATCACCAACTTTTTGTAGACCCCGCCCGCCGGGTCGCTCATCACGATCTCTTCGCAATCGGCCCCGCCCATGAAACGCCCTGCGGAGAAGAGGTCGATGCCGGTGACCTTGAGCTTGGTGCTGGTCTGGCTGCCGGTGTAGCGGCCGATGCCCAACTGCGCAAGGTGGTTGGCGCACACCTTGCCTTGTTCGAACAAGGGTGCCACCAAGCCGTAGGCAATGCCGCGGTGGGCCGCGCATTCCCCCAGCGCATAGATGCGCGGGTCGGTCACCGTCTGCAGGGTGTCGCTGACGACGATGCCGCGCTGGCAGTGCAAGCCGATGGCCTCGGCCAGTGCCGTGTTCGGCCGGATGCCGGCGGCCATCACCACCAGGTCGGCCGGAATCTCACGGCCGTCCTTGAAGCGCACGGCCATCACCCGCCCATCGGCGCCGGCGATCATGGCCTCGGTCTGCGCGCCCATCAGGAACCGCAACCCGCGCTGCTCCAGCGACTGGCGCAGCAGCCCGCCGGCCACCGGGTCCAGCTGGCGCTCCATCAGCACTTCCGACAGGTGCACCACCGTGACCTGCATGCCGCGGCGCATGAGGCCGTTGGCGGCTTCCAGGCCCAGCAAGCCGCCGCCGATCACCACCGCGTGGCGGTAGGTGGTGGCCGCATCGATCATCGTCTGGGTGTCGTGGATGTCGCGGTAGCCAATGACACCTGGCAGGTCCTTGCCCGGCACCGGCAGGATGAAGGGGTTGGAGCCCGTGGCGATCAGCAAGCGGTCATAGGGCGCTTCGGTGCCGTCGTCGGCCCGCACCACGCGCTGGCGGCGGTTCACCGCCACCACCTTCTTGCCGGTGTGCAGCGTGATGCCTTGCTCCGCATACCAGGCCAGGGGATTGAGAATGATCTCGTCGAGCGTCTGCTCGCCCGCCAGCACCGGGCTGAGCAAGATGCGGTTGTAGTTCGGGTGCGGCTCGGCGCCGAAGATCGTGATGTCGTAGAGGTCAGGGGCCAACGCCAGCAGTTCTTCCACCGCGCGCACACCGGCCATGCCGTTGCCGATCACCACCAGGCGGGGGCGGGGCAGCGGGAGTTTGTCGTTGTTCATGGGGTTGTCTCCTCCACTCACGCGGCTTGGGTTTCGACGTGGGCCTGCTTGCGGTACAAAAACTCGAGCACCGCCTCACGCGCCTTCAGGTAGCCGGGGTGCTGGGCCATGGCCAGGCGGTCGCGGTGCGCCTCACGGTGCGGCGGCAGCGGCACGCTCAAAATCTCGCCAATGGTGGCGGCCGGGCCGTTGGTCATCATCACGATGCGGTCCGACAGCAGCACCGCCTCGTCGACGTCGTGGGTCACCATCAACACCGTGGCGCCGGTGGCGGCCACAATCTTCATCAACTCGTCCTGCAGCCGCGCCCGCGTCAACGCGTCGAGGGCGCCGAAGGGCTCGTCCATCAGCAGCATCTTGGGCTCCATCGCCAAAGCCCGGGCAATGCCCACGCGCTGCTTCATGCCGCCCGAAATCTCACCCGGGTGCTTGTCGCGGGCAGCGCTCAGTCCCACCAGTTCGAGCGCTTCCCCAGCGCGTTCACGCAAGCGGGCTTTGCTCTCGCGGCCGCCGAACACCTGCTCCACTGCCAGGTGCACGTTGTCCAAACAGCTGAGCCAAGGCAGCAGCGAGTGGTTTTGAAACACCACACCGCGGTCGGGCCCCGGGCCGCGCAGCTCACGGTCTTCCAGCAGCAGCAGGCCGCTGGTGGGCGTGGTCAGCCCGGCCACGAGGTTGAGCAGGGTCGACTTGCCGCAGCCCGAGTGGCCGATGAGCGACACGAACTCACCCCGCGCGATCGACAGATTGATGTCGCGCAGCGCCACGAAGGGTCCGCGCTTGGTGGGGAACACCATGCCCACTTGGTCAATCTGGAGGGTGGGTTTGCTGCTCATGGGCATCTCCTTCAAACGGGGGGGCGCAACACGCAAGGGATCGGAAAACGGGGAGGGCAAGGCCCGCTCACTCGTAGGTGAAACGCTTGGCCACCGCCACCAGCGCCCACTCGAGCAGCAAGCCCACGATGCCGATCACGAAGATGGCGATCAGGATGTGGCGCACGTTCAGGTTGTTCCACTCGTCCCAGACCCAAAAGCCGATGCCCACGCCGCCAGTCAGCATTTCTGCTGCCACGATCACCAGCCAGGCCGTGCCCACCGACAGCCGCACACCGGTCAGCATGTAGGGCATCACGGCCGGCAGCAGGATGCGGGTGGCGATGCGCCATTCGCTCAGCTTGAGCACCCGCGCCACGTTGAGGTAGTCTTGCGGCACGCGCTGCACGCCGACCGCGGTGTTGATCACCATCGGCCAGATCGAGCAGATGAAGATCGTCCAGATCGCGGCCGGGTTGGCGGCCTTGAACACCAGCAGGCCGATCGGCAGCCAGGCCAGCGGCGAGACCGGCCGCAG
>JAZKHH010000089.1:0-2687 GCA_040385465.1 Pseudomonadota bacterium
CCTGAATCACCTGCGGGTGGCGGGCCACGTACTGGCGCTCCCCCAGGTAGTAGGCGTAGTTGTTCACCACACCGCGGCCGTCGGCCACGATGCGCGCGCCGGTTTGTTTTTCCACCGCCGCGAGGAACGGGTCCCAGATCACCCAGGCGTCGACCGCCTTTTTCTCAAACGCCGCGCGGGCGTCGGCCGGTGGCAAAAACACCGGCTGGATGTCGCTGTACTTCAGGCCGTGTTTTTCCAACAGCTTGACCAACAGGTAGTGCACGTTCGAGCCCTTGTTCAGCGCCACCTTGCGCCCCTTCAAATCGGCCACGCTGCGGATGGGTGAGTCTTTCAACACCACCAAGGCCTCGGCCTCGGGTGCGGCCGGGTCATGGCCGATGTAGACGAACTGCGCGCCCGCGGCCTGCGCAAAGATGGGGGGTGCCTCCCCCACGAAGCCCACGTCCACCGAGCCCACGTTCAAACCTTCCAACAGCTGCGGCCCGGCGGGAAACTCCACCCACTTCACCGCCACGCCCAAGGGCGCCAAGCGTTTTTCCAGCGTGCCTTGGCTCTTTTGCAGCACGAACAGGCTGGCCGACTTTTGGTAGCCGATGCGCAGGGTCTGGCCGTCTTGGGCTCGGGCTGGGCCCAGGCACGCCAGCGCTGCGACCGACAAGGCGGCGCCCAATGCCCAACGGCGGTTGACGGCAGAGGCAAAGGAAGAAAAACGCGGGCGTGAGGGCATGGGTGAACTCCGGTGTGAGGACAGGGCAGGGTCCAAGACGGAACCCCCCGATCCAATGATTGCGACAAGCACGTCACCTTAGCCAGCGCTTGTCCGAAGCCCAACGAAGCAATGCGGTGGTGCTTGTGTGCTTTGCGCATACGGGCCGAGCAAGGGGTGCTCTGTGGATGAGAGCGTTCGCCCAGAACGCAAAAGGGGGTTGACAAGTTTGTGAAGAGTCTTTACAGTTCGACCCCATGTTGCACGGCGTTGACCCGTGCAACGCCCTCAACGACTCCTGCTGTGAGCCCATTGTCATGATTTCCTCAGCCTTCAATTGCCAGCGCGACCTGCCCTTTTCGGGCGTCACCTGCAGCGAAGGTGATGCAGGGCTCGCCAGCCAACCTCCGGGCCGAGGCCCCGCGAACGACTGACCCCAGCGTTCGCCGCCTCTGGCACTCGCACCCCGCGAGGCCCGGATGTCCTGTCAAGGCCTCCGGGCCTCGTCGTTTGAGGGCTCCTTTTCACTGATACCAAGCCTTCGTCGAGCGCACGCTTCGAAGGTGTAAACCGGCCGCAACGATTGGGCGGCACCGGAACCCGTCACCGGAAACCCCGTGCATCTTTCTTCTTTCATTCCGTCTGTTTTCGTCTGGAGCCCGCCATGAGCACGGCCAAAAAGAAATGGCGCATTCCGCGCAACCCGCTGGTGCTGCCCAGCCTGCAACGCAAGGCAGGCTCGCATCGCAAAGGCACGGGTGCCGCTCGCCAGCAAGGCGCCCGCGCCATGCGCCGTGAGCTGAACCAGCTGCACTGATTCCTTCTTCATCACCCCTGCGCCACGGCCTCCCACGCCGTGGCCTTTCACGAGATCTTTCACCATGCGCACCTACGACAAGTTGATCGCCGCAATTTCCACGCGCCAAGGCGCGCTGGAAACGCGTGCGCGCTTTGGCGCTTGGATGTCGCCACACAGCGGCTGACTCCTCGGCGGATCCGAGTCCGGGGGGCGGCCCAGTCGTCACCCTGTGGGCTGCACCGCACACTTCGTGCCGCAGCCCTCGACAGAAAGATCCGTATGAACCGCCTTCCTTCCTCCGTTCGTGCCCTGCGCAACATCGGCGTCATCGCCCACGTCGACGCGGGCAAAACCACGACCACCGAACGCATCCTGTTCGCCACTGGCAAGACCCATCGCCGCGGTAAAGTGCACGAAGGGGCTGCCGTCATGGACTACGACCCGCAGGAGCGGGCCCGTGGCATCACCATCCAGAGCGCGGCCACCACCGTGCGATGGCGCGACACCCAGATCAACCTGATCGACACCCCCGGGCACATCGACTTCCACATTGAAGTCTTGCGTTCCCTGCGGGTGCTCGACGGCGCGGTCGTGGTGTTCGACGGCGTCGCCGGCGTGGAGCCGCAGACCGAGACCAACTGGCGCCTGGCCGACACCTACGGTGTGCCCCGGCTGGCCTTCATCAACAAGCTCGACCGCGTCGGCGCCGATTTCGGCCGTGTGGTGCAGATGATGAAAGACCGCCTGGGCGTGCGACCGCTGCTGTTGCAGTGGCCCATCGGCACCGAGGGCGGTTTTGTCGGCGCGGTTGACCTGGTGGCCGAGCAGGCTTGCTGGTGGCCAGCCTCCGACGTGCCGGGTCAGGACACGGTCATGCAGATCGGGCCCGTGCCCGAGGACTTGCGTGACACCGTCAAGGCCTTGCGCGCCGAGCTGGTCGAGCAGTTGGTCGAGCGTGACGATGCCCTGCTGACGGCCTATTTGGCTGGCCAGGCGCCCACGCTGGACCAGTTGCATGCCTTGATCCGTGCCGGCACCTTGGCGGGCGCATTCGTGCCGGTGCTGGCGGGCGCTGCGTTCAAGAACAAAGGCATTGAGCCCTTGTTGGACGCGGTGGTGCGTTACCTGCCAGCGCCCGGCGAAGTGCGCTTGGCGGGGCAACCTGCTGCCGACCCAGAC
>JAZKHH010000089.1:2787-48758 GCA_040385465.1 Pseudomonadota bacterium
CCTTCAAGGTGGCGAGCGAGTCGCACGGTTCGATGGTGTTCGTGCGGGTGTACAGCGGCCGCTTGCGGCCGGGCCAGTCGGTGCTCAATGCGAGCACCGGGCAGCGCGAACGCGTGGCCCGGCTGTACGAGGTGCATGCCGATCGCCGCGAGGAGCGCTCGTCTTTGCAGGCGGGCGACATCGCGGCGGTGGTGGGCCTGAAGGACACCTTGACCGGTCACACCTTGTGCGACCCGGACCACCCGGTGGTTCTGGAGCAGATCGTGGTGCCGGAAGCGGTGCTCGACGTCGCCGTGGCCCCGAAAACGCAGGCCGACCAGCAACAGCTGGGCCGTGCCCTGCAGGCGTTGGTCCGCGAGGACCCCAGCCTGCGCCTGCGCCAGGACCTCGAGTCCGGCCAGACGCTGTTGTCGGGCATGGGCGAGCTCCAGCTGGACGTGGCCGTGGAGAAACTCCGCAGCCGCTTCCAGGTGGAAGTGACGGTGGGTGCGCCCCAGGTGGCGTTTCGCGAGACCCTGACGCGGGCGGTGCACATCTCGCATGTGCACAAGAAGCAAACGGGTGGGCCGGGTCAGTTCGCGGCCTTGACCTTGGAGATCGAGCCCTTGCCTCGCGGCGAGGGCGTGCAGTTCGACAACCGCGTCGTCGGTGGCGCCATCCCTCGGGAGTTCATCCCGGCGGTGGAAGCCGGCGTGCGTCGGGCGGCGCAAGTGGGCGTGCTGGCGGGCTTTGCCTGCGTGGACTTCAAGGTCACGCTGGTGGACGGCAGCCACCACGATCGAGACTCCTCGGCCATAGCGTTTGAGCTGGCCGCGGGCGCGGCGTGGCGCGAAGGCGCCGCCCGCGCCGGTGCGGTGATCCTGGAGCCGGTGATGGCAGTCGAGGTGGTCACGCCCCAGGAACACCTGGGCGACTGCATCGGCGACCTGAACCGGCGTCGTGGTCTCATCCGGGGCCAGGACACTCGGGGCAACGCCGCGGTGGTCCAGGCCCATGTGCCGCTCAAGGAGATGTTCGGCTACATCGGTGCGTTGCGGGCCTTGTCCTCAGGCCGGGCGCATTACTCGATGCAGTTCGATCACTATGCGACAGCGTCTCAGTCGCTCACCGATGTGTTGGTGAACGGCTGAGTTGAAAAGGTGGGCCCGATGGGTCCACCTTTTTTTTCGCCTGGATGGAATCAGTGCGCGTGTCGGGAGGCAGGAGCGGGTCCGCTCGTCGCGCCGGCATAGCCTCGGGCCACCCCATAAGCTGCAATCTGCGACGGTGTCAGCACTTGTTGGGTTTTCAAATGGGCCACCAGGTGGGCCGATCGCAGTGCGCCGTTCAGGGTCCCGATGCGGGCCGTCTGGTTCTGGATGAAGGCTTCGTCCACCGTCTTCTGACGGAACGCCGCATCAAGCTCCGCTTCCGCCTGGACGATGTCGGCGCCCAGCCGTTTCGCGCTCGCCGACATCTCATCGCGCAACGCTTCCAGGCGAGAGACCTGGTCCGCCGTCACGCCCAGCCGCTCGCGCATCTGCAGCACGTGCAGGGGGCCCGGGCTGCCGTTGAGCTCGGCCGGCAAAGACAGTCCCATGCCACGGCCTTCTTGAAGATCCCGCACCTGCTCCGCCGACAGCGCCTTGATGGGCCGATGCTGGTACTCGGCGTACGGGTTGGCCGAGTGCGCGTGCGCGTGCGACCCATGGTCAGCAGGGCCTGCCGCGGCAACCGCCCAGCCCCACGGGGTCAGCAAGGTCAGGGCAATGGACAGTGCCCGGCGTCCAGCGCGGTTGCTCAGAATGTTCAGGTGAGGGTCCTGGTGAAGTGGAGTTCAGCGTTCTGCAGGTTCGCTCGGCTTGCGCCGAGCAAATGGCCAGGAAATCATAAGCCGCCGCTCGCTGCCGGCCGAGGGGGGTTGGCGAGCAGACAAAAGAAAGCCCCACCGAGGTGGGGCCATCAGGCAGAGCAACCAGACAGAACGAACAGGGGGCCGTCAACCACGACGGGCCCGCCCGCTTTACTTCTGGTTTTGCTTTTCGGTTTTCTTGCCCTTGGCAGCCGGAGCGGCAGGGGCGGCCACAGCCACCGGTGCCACTTCTTCTTCCTCAACGGCCATCGACACCGACACCAGCACCGGGTTCTTCTTGCCGTGCGTCACGACCTTCAGGCCAGGCGGCAGGGTGATGTCGTTCACGTGCAGGGATTGGCCCTTGGCCAGCTCGCCCAACTCGACGGTGATGAACTCGGGCAGCGCCGAGGCCAGACACTGCACTTGCAACTCGGTCACGACCTTGTTGACCAGCGCCTTGTCGACCTTCACCGCGGGTGAATTCTCTTCATTGACGTAGTGCAGCGGCACCTTCTTGGTCACCTTGGTGGTGGCGTCCACGCGCTGGAAGTCGATGTGCAGCACGAGGGGGCGGAAGGGGTGGACCTGGTGGTCGCGCAACAAGACCTTCTCGGTCTTGCCAGCCAGTTCCATCTCGAGGATCGAGGAGTGGAAGGCTTCCTTCTTCAACGCGAAGAACAGCGCGTTGTGGTCCAGTTCAATCATGGTGGGTTGACCCGCACCGTACACAATGCCGGGCACCTTGTCGGCTTTGCGCAGGCGGCGGCTCGCTCCGGTCCCCTGCAGGGTGCGCTCATAGGCGACGAATTTCATGTTCAGCTCCAAAAAATGGTCAACGCTCGCGACCAAGCGTTTGAAAAGACAAGCGGGTTGAAGGCTTGTCAGGACAAGCGGCCTGCGTACTGCTCACCGGTGGCGGGGCCACCGGCTGCGGCACGCAGGCCGCTCGCTTGACCCAGGTGCCGCTTGCGCCGCACCCCGGTCGAAGGGGGTTGAAAAATCAAAATCAAAAGTTGCTGTTTTGCTCAGCGAACAACGACGTGACCGACTCACCGTCCGAAATGCGGCGAATGGTTTCGGCAAACAAGAACGCCACCGACAACTGGCGCACCTTGGTGCACAGCTTGCCTTCGTCGCTCAGGGGAATGGTGTTGGTGATCACGACCTCGTCGAGCGCGGAATTCTGAATGCGCTCGAGTGCTGGGCCGGAGAACACCGAGTGGGTGCAATAGGCGTACACGCTCTTGGCGCCGCGCTCCTTGAGCACCTCGGCGGCTTTGACCAAGGTGCCGGCGGTGTCGATCATGTCGTCCATGATCACGCAGTTGCGGCCTTCGATGTCGCCGATCACGTGCATCACTTCAGACACGTTGGCCTTTGGGCGGCGCTTGTCGATGATGGCCAGCTCGCAGCTGAGCTGCTTGGCCAGCGCACGGGCGCGCACCACGCCGCCGACGTCGGGCGACACGACCACCAGGTCGGCGTAACGCTTGCTCTGCAGGTCGGCCAGCAGCACCGGCGACGCGTAGATGTTGTCCACCGGGATGTTGAAAAAGCCCTGGATCTGGTCGGCGTGCAGGTCCATGGTGAGCAAGCGCTCCACCCCGACGGCTTCCAGCATGTTGGCCACCACCTTGGCACTGATCGGCACCCGGGTCGAGCGGGGGCGGCGGTCTTGGCGTGCGTAGCCGTAGTAGGGGATCACGGCCGTCACCCGGCGCGCGGAGGCGCGCTTCAAGGCGTCGACCATGATGCAGAGTTCCATCAGGTTTTCGTTGGTCGGTGCGCAGGTGGGCTGAACCACGAAGGTGTCGCGGGCCCGGACGTTTTGCTGGATTTCGACGGCGACCTCACCGTCGGAAAAACGGCCCACCGAGGCTTTGCCCAGCTCCACACCGAGGTGGGAGGCCATTTCCTGCGCCAGCGCCGGATTGGCATTGCCCGTGAACAGCACCGTATTGAAAAGCATGGCTCCTCCGACGACAAAGTGGGTCGTGGGTGCCTGTTTGCCGAACGGACACCCACCTCGCATGTTCGACTGGTGCGCGGAGCCGCTCAGAACAAGTCGGCCGCTGCTTGCGCACGGAGGGGCATGCAGACTTGCATGCGGATCCGCTTGCGGAGTTGCGCAACGGCCACTGCCCTGGCAGCGAAACGCGTCGCACGGAGCACCGGCTTGCCTGACTACTCGCGACCGGCCTCAAGAAATTGGCAGGGGAAGAAGGATTCGAACCTTCGCATGTCGGAATCAAAATCCGATGCCTTAACCAACTTGGCGACTCCCCTACACCGGACTGCAGCCGGGTCATTGACCTGGCTTCAGCCCGCTCACTCGCTGCTCGGTCAGTCGGTGGCCCACGCCCGCAAGGGGTGAACCGCCTGACTGACACACACCCGGCCCAACCAAGCCGGTGGAAGTTGTTCCACCAACCAGCGGCTGGCAGCCGAGGTGTTGCAATTCTGTTCTCCAGACAGGCGCGCAAACACCGCACTGCCCGATCCCGTCATGCGGCTGTTGCCGAATTCGGCCTCCAGCTGCGCCAGGGCCTGGGTGATCGGCGGGCACTCTGCTTGCGCAGCAGCCTGCAAATCATTTTGACCCCACCCCTGCACGAGTTGCCGCGCACAAAGGCCTGACGACAAACCAGGCAGCAGTTCGTTCGCATCGGTGTCAACGGCTTCGCCTTTGAAAGCGGGTGCACAAGTTGCCACTGAAGCGTCTGCCTTGGCCTCTGATTCCGGCTGCAAACCACGCGGTTTCAGCACCCCTTCAGCGGCCTCGAACTGCTGTCCAAGAAAGCCAGGGACTATACCAGCATGTGGGCGAACGGCCAAGAGGGGGCTGCGGAAAACACGCTGTGTTTGCGCGCCTTCGGGCGGTTTGACGACCAAAAAATGCTGGGCCGGCAGGGTCAAGGGGGTGAGCTGCTCGCCGATGCCTTCCACCCAGGCCGCCTGCCCACCGATGAAAAAGGGCACGTCGGCCCCCAGCGGCAGGGCCAGTGCCTGCAGCCGTGACCGGGGCCAGTTCAAGCCCCACAGGCGGTTCAGGGCCAACAACGTGGAGGCGGCGTCCGAGCTGCCGCCGCCCAGACCGGCGCCCGAGGGCAGGCGCTTGTCGATGCTTAGGTGCGCCCCCCAGGCGGTGCCGCTGGCCGCCTGCAGCTGGCGCGCGGCGCGCAGACACAGGTCGTCTTCCGGCAGCGGCGTGCCCAGGTCTTCGCGCGACAGCGCCCCACCCAGCCGGCGCTCGACATGCAGGGTGTCGTGCCAATCGAGCAGCACGAAGACCGATTGGAGCAGGTGGTAGCCATCGGGCCGCTTGCCCACCACGTGCAGGAACAGGTTCAGCTTGGCAGGGGCCGGGACGTCGTACAGGCGGCGCAGGGACATGGGAAGACCGAAGGGCGTGCGAACGAGGAGGTGATGAGGAAGGGGGAGGTCGCTCAGCGCAGCAGGCGTGCCTGCACCCGCACCTGCGGCGGCTCGGCGCGTTCGGCCACGATCACCCCGTCGGGCAACTGGCCCAGCTGCAGGGCCCAGCCCAGCTGCGTGAAACCGACACCGCCCGATGCGGCGGGCAAGGGTTCGCTGGGCGCCCCGGGCCAAGGGCGCCCCTGGAGCCAATCGAACAAGGCTTGCACGGGAATGCTTTCGCCGAGCACGTCTTGGCTGAGTGCGCTCAGGCTGGGGTAGCGCCGCTCGCCTTGCGGGGTCACCAAGGTAACCTGCTGTGCATCCCACTTCGCCCGGCCCATGATGGTGCCCATCGGCGTGGAGAGGTCCAGTTCGCCGGCCTGACCGTCTTGGCTGCGCAGATCGAACAAGGCCGTCACGCTGCGGGCGGGGGCCTCGCCCGAGGCGGCCACCCGCACCGCCAGCCGGCCGGACAGGTTGGCCACTTCCGGCACAGGGGCCGGTGCGGGGGAGGAGGTCGTGGCGCAACCCGCGAGGCCGGCCAGCAGGAACAACAGGGCCGCCAGCCACAGCAGCGCCGAGGCCCGCGTGGCTGTCCTCACAACTCGACCCGCAGACGCGTCAAGGTTTCGCGCAGCACTTCGTTTTGGGCATCGCGCTTGCGCGAATCGCGGAACAAGCGGCGGGCTTCCTCGCGCTGTCCGGTGACCCACAGCACCTCGGCCAAGTGGGTGCCGATCTCGGGGTCGGGGCGCAGCCTGAAAGCCTGGCGCAACAGGCGCACCGCTTCATCGCGGTTGCCCAGCCGGTACTCGACCCAGGCCAGGCTGTCGGTGATGAACGGGTCGGCTGGGGCCAGCTCGAGTGCGCGCTGGATCAGCGCCTTGGCTTCCGGCAGCCGCATGTTGCGCTCGGCCCAGGAGTAGCCCAGGGCGTTGTGCGCATGGTGGTGGTCGGGCTTGAGTTCGATCACCTTGCGCAGCAAACGCTCCATGTCGCTGAGGCGGTTGAGCTTTTCTTCCACCATGGCCTGCTCATAGAGCAGCTCGGTGTCGTTGGACAGGCGCTGGTTGGCCGCGCTCAGAACTTTCTGGGCCTCGCCCCAGCGCTTGGCTTCGCGCAGCACCAATGTTTCCAGCAGCACCTTGGTGCGATCGTCGGCTTGGCTGTCGCTGAGGCGCTGAATCAAGCGCCGCGCCTCGGCCACCTTGCCCTGGCGGGCCAGGATCTGCACCCGGCGCTGCACCACATCGCGGGCCAGTTTGGGGTCGTCGACCTTGCTCAGCCAGTCTTGTGCGGCCTGGCTGTCGCCCAACTGGTCGGCGGCCTCGGCCATCAACAGCCAGGCTTGCTGGCGGCTGGCACCGGGGTCGATCGAGGCCGTCGCGTCTTCCAGCGGTGTTGTGCCCGCGCCAACGGCGCTGCGCCCGGCAGCGGCGGGATCGGCGACCCCAGTCCCGGCGCTGGCCGGCTGGTCCAGTCGGTCCAGATGGGTTTGCAGGGCCACCAGCGCTTCCTTGGGGTGCCGCATCTCGACATGCAGCGCCCCCAGCGTCAACCAAGGGGCCGGCAATTGGGGCTGGCGCAGGGTGACGACATTGAGCTGGGCAATGGCTTCGTTGTAGCGCTGGGTCAGCGTCAAGGCGCGGGCATAGACCAGGCGCAGGCCGACGTTGTCGGGCCGGACCAGCAGGTGGTTGTCGACCACGGCCAGTGCCGCCGGTTGGCTGGAGATCAACTCCACGGCAAGCAGGGCCGGTGCTTCGGACTGGGGGTCCAGCTTTTGTGCACGCTGGGCGTAGTCGAGGGCGCGGTCGGTCTTGTCGGCCACCAGCCAGATGCGGCCGAGGGTCACGTGGGCCGCCACCCGGGTGTCCGGGGCGTCGAGGTAGGGCTGCAGGGTCTGCTGCAGTTGGGTGGCCACGGCTTGCGGCTGCGGCGCACCGGTGAGCAGGCGCGGGGTGCTGGCGATCAGCGCCAATCGCTCGGCCGGCGAGCTCAGTTTGAGCAAGGCGCTCATCGGCTCCATGGCTTCGGCCGGGCGGCCCAGGGCCACCAGCAATTCGATGACGTAGCGGTGGGCCACACTCGACTCGGGGAGCGCCGCCTGCCAGGCGCGCGCGGCGGCCAGCGCCTGCTCGCCCGCGCGGGCCTGCAGGGCGATGTCGGTGGCGCGTTGGAACAGTGCCTCGTTCTTGGTCTTGCGGGCGGCGTCCAGCATCAGCTGGAAGGAGGTTTCGATGTCGCCCGACTGCACCGTCATCTCGCCCATCAGGAGCTGGTAGAACATGCCCGCGTCCATGCCCGAACTGAGAGGGACGACCTGGCTTTGGCTTTTCTTGGCTTGCGCGTGGGCGGTGGTGCTCCAGGCCACGGGGCCTGCCAGCAGCACCCCTGCCAAGGCGCCAGCCAGCGGACGTTTCCAGGCAGACCACCGGCGGGTAGGGGTTTCCTGCGGCCAGGGGCGCGCCGTGAAAAGAAAATGCATGGGTGCTCCTGCTGTGTCCGAACCATTCTATTGAGCTTTGAAGGGCGCCGCGGTCAGCGTCCACAAGGCCCCATCCCTCTTTGCGAAATGCGTCATGCCCGAACTGCCTGAGGTCGAAGTCACCCGTCAAAGTTTTGCCACCCGCATCCACGGCGCCCGGGTGGTGGCCGTGCGGGTGGGCAAGCCGCTGCGCTGGCCCTTGGGCCTGGAGGCCACCGCGTTGATCGGCGCCACCGTGGGGGAGGTGAGCCGCCGTGGCAAGTACCTGTGGCTGCCGCTGCAGGCGCAGGGCATTGATGCGACGTCGGCGGCCGCCAGCGGCCTGTTGATGCACCTGGGCATGTCCGGCACCCTGCGCTTTGGGGCGGTGAGTGGCGAGCCGGGGCCGCACGACCACTTCGACCTGGTGACGCACCTGGGCACGCTGCGGTTGAACGATCCGCGGCGCTTTGGCGCGGTGGTCTGGTCGCCGGGGCTGGACAGCGGCCCGGCGGCCAAGCTGCTGGCCCGGTTGGGGGTGGAACCCTTCGACCCCGCGTTTGACGGGGCCTACCTGCACACCGCGTTGGCCGGGCGCCGGCAGGCGGTCAAGCAGGCGCTGCTGGGGGGGGACATCGTGGTCGGGGCCGGCAACATCTACGCCTGCGAAGCCCTGTTCACCGCGGGCATCGACCCCCGCACCCGCAGCGACCGCATCAGCCGCCCACGCGCCGCGCGGCTGCGGGATGCGATCCGGGCCACCTTGACCCGGGCCCTGGCCGCCGGCGGCTCCACGCTGCGCGATTTTCGCGACGCCCACGGCATGGCCGGCGCCTTCCAATTGGAGGCCCAGGTCTACGGACGTCAGGGAGAACCCTGCCGCATTTGCACCACACCGATCCGGCGCTTGGTGCAAGCTCAGCGCTCGACGTTTTTCTGCCCGTTCTGCCAGCGCCGCTGAGGCTTTTCACGAGCGCCGCGCACGGCTGCGCCCCGGTAATAGGGGGTAGGTCTTTGCAGGGCGAGCGGGTAACATCTTTGTGGACCTGCGAAAAGCAAAAAAGGGGCGCGAATCTTGGACAACCTCAGCGACATCCCCATCCGGCCGGCGTTCACCCGCAGCCTGGATGCACTCAGCGATTGGCGCGCGGCGTTGTGCCGTCAAATCGATGGGCTGTTGCGCTACCTGGAAGACCACGAACTGGCGGCCACCTCGGCCCGTGACGCGCTGCTCAACATCAAGCAGCGCCTGGCCAATGAGAAGCTGGTGGTTGCTTTCGTCGCCGAGTTCTCGCGCGGCAAGTCCGAATTGATCAACGCGATCTTCTTTGCCGACGTGGGCAAGCGGGTGCTGCCCGCCGCCCCGGGGCGCACCACGATGTGCCCGGTGGAGTTGGGCTTCGAGGTCGGCGAGCCGCCCTTGCTGGCCTTGCTGCCGATCGAGACCCGGCTGGACAGCGCCTCGCTGATCGAGCTGCGCCAGCAACCCGAAATGTGGCGGCAGCTGCCCCTGGTGGTGGGCGATGCCGACGCCTTGGCCCGCACCCTGCGCGAAGTCATGCGCACCCAGTGGGTGCCGGAGAGCCAGGCCCGGGCCCTGGGCTTTTGGGACGACCAGCGCCCCGACGACAACCCGCCGCGCAACGACGAGGGGTTGGTGGAGGTGCCGCAGTGGCGCCATGCGCTCATCAACTACCCGCACCCGTTGTTGCAGCAAGGCTTGGTGGTGCTGGACACGCCGGGCTTGA
This sequence comes from Pseudomonadota bacterium, assembly GCA_040385465.1. GTDB lineage: Bacteria > Pseudomonadota > Gammaproteobacteria > Burkholderiales > Burkholderiaceae_C > CANHBY01. The sequence goes on from JAZKHH010000089.1 coordinate 12,254, forward strand.
ACGCCATCGGCGCCGAGCCCGAGCTGACGCTGAACCTGTTGCCCACCGCCCACGCCACCTTGTTCATCCTGGCCGCCGACACCGGTGTGACCAAGTCGGACCTGGCGATCTGGCGCGACCACCTCGGCAGCCACCCGCTGGCGCGCTACGTGGTGCTGAACAAGATCGACACCTTGATCGACCCGCTGGCCACCCCGGCCGAGGTCGAGGCGCAAATCGAGGCGCAGCGCCTGTCGACCGCGCGCACGCTCGACGTGCCGGCGGTGCGGGTGTTTCCGCTGTCGGCCCGCCAGGGCCTGGCCGCGCGCATCGGCCACGACAACGCCGCCCTGCAGCTCAGCCGCCTGCCGGTGTTGGAGCAGGCGCTCTCGGAACAGCTGCTGCCGCAGCGGCGCAAGATGCTCGAGGCCGCCGTGGCCGATGCCTCGCACGATGTGCAGGCCCATGTGGCCCGCCGCATCGGCGCCGTGCGCCGCCAGCTGGCCGAGCAAAGCGTGGAGCTCAACAGCCTGCGCGGCAAGAGCAGCGCCAAGGTGCGCATGATGCTCGACCGGGTGCAGTCGGAGACCGGCGAGTTCGAGCAGTGCACGACGCGGCTGCATGCGCTGCGCGTGGTGCATGCGCGGATGATGAAAGACGCGCTGGTGGATTTGTCGAGCGACCGGCTGCGTGAGGAAGTCGAGCAGATGCAGATGGCAATGAGTGCGTCCATCATGAACCTGGGGGCCAAGAAAGCCTTCACCGCCTTGTGCAACAAGTTGCGCAGCCTGCTCGATTCGGCCCACCTGCGCGGCCAGGAAATCCGCGACATGCTGATTCCCTCGTTCAGCCGCCTGAATGCCGAGTTCGGTTTCTCGCTGGCCTTGCAGGCCGGCCCCGAGCTGTCGCGCTTCAAGGAAGACCTGGACCTGCTGGAGAAGAGCTACGTGCAGTACCTGGGGGTGACCCAGGCCTTGCGCCTGTCGCAGCCCAAATTCATGGAACAGTTTCGGCGCATGCTGTTGTCGAAGCTGCGCATGGTGTTCGAGACGGCCAGCAACGAGTTCGAGATGTGGAACAAGTCGGCCTCGGCGCAGGTCGACAGCCAGCTGCGCGAGCGGCGCCACAACTTCCGCAAGCGCCGCGAGTCGCTCGAACGCATCCAGGTCGCCGCCGGTGAGTTGGAGCAGCGCATTGCCGAGGTCGAAGCGCAGGACGCCCGGCTCAAAGACAACCTCGAGCGGGTGACCGAATTGGCCGCGGCGTTGCGCGAGCAGGCGGGTCAGGTGGATTTCTCAGCCGCCACGCCCCTGCGCCTGGACGTGATGCTCGACCCCACGGCCACCCCCGACTGAGGTGGCGGGCCCGCGTCCAACCCCACCGGCAGCGTCCACGCCGGGCGCTTACACCGTGACCGCACCGTCTCCGTCTGTCACCCGCAGCACCACTGTCGCTGCCGCCGCTGCGCCATTGGCCGACGCCTTGGCCTTCGCTCCCCGGGTGGTTGCCTGGCAGGCCACCCACGGACGCCACACCCTGCCTTGGCAGAAAACCCGCGACCCCTACCGCGTCTGGCTGTCGGAGATCATGTTGCAGCAGACCCAGGTCAGCACCGTGCTGGGCTACTACGAGCGGTTCCTGAAGCACTTCCCCGACGTGCGCGCCTTGGCCGCGGCCACGCAGGACGAGGTCCTGGGCTTGTGGAGCGGCCTGGGGTACTACAGCCGCGCGCGCAACTTGCACCGCTGCGCCCAGGCGGTGGTCGAGCTGCACGGCGGCGAGTTCCCGCGCAGCGCGGCCGTGCTGGCCGAGTTGCCGGGCATCGGCCGCTCAACGGCTGCGGCCATCTCATCGTTTTGCTTCGGGGAGCGGGTGACCATCCTCGATGGCAACGTCAAGCGGGTGCTGACCCGGGTGCTGGGCTTTGAGGGTGACCTGAGTCTGGGGGCCCAGGAAAAGAGCTTGTGGGCCCAGGCCCAGCAACTCGTGGAACTCTTGTCGAGCGAGGACATGCCGGCCTATACCCAGGGCGTGATGGACCTGGGCGCCACGGTGTGCCTGAGCCGCCAGCCGTCTTGCCTGATCTGCCCGGTGCAGTCGCTGTGCGTGGCCACGCGGGAGGGCGCGCCCGAGCGCTACCCCGTGAAGACCCGCAAACTCAAACGGGGCCAGCGCGAGAACCTCTGGCTGTGGCTTCAGTGGCGCGACCAGGTCTGGCTGGTGCAGCGGCCTGACACGGGTGTGTGGGCGCGGTTGTGGAGCCTGCCGGACGTTGTCGACGAGGGCGTCTTGCAGCAGCTGGTGCACGGCTGGCCCGGCACCCTGGCGCGCTTGCCCCCCTTCGTCCACACCTTGACCCACCTCAACTGGACGCTGCACCCGGTGCGTTGGTGCATGCCCTCAGCGCTGACGGCGGAGCAGGTGCAGCAACATCTGAAGACGAATGGCCTGGACCCGGCGGCCGGGCGCTGGTTCAGCCTTGAAGAGGCCTTGCGCAGTGGCCTGCCCGCTCCCTTGCGCAAGCTGTTGCTCGAACAGAGCTGCCCCGCCACAGAGGCGGAGCCGGCCTCATCAGCCCAGGACGCCTTTGCCCCGTAGAAACTCATCCACCAGCTTGAGCCGGATCATCGGATCGGGCAGCTCCATGAGGCGCTGCTTGGCGGCCAACGGAATGGGCAGCAACTCGCACCAGCGGTTGGCGACCCAGCCGGCTTCATCGAACTGGTAGGGCGGCAAGAAGGGCTGCGTGCCCTGGGCCTTGAGCGACGCGATGGCATTGGCCAGCGCCCGCACGGTGTCGAGAAACTCGCCCGTGGGCGGCTTGGCGTCATCGGCCGGCAGGGCTTTGACTTCGGCCACCCGCAACCCGTCGGCCTGGGTGGTGCACGACAGCACCTCGAAACGGTCGGTGCCACGGCAGCGCAGGTGCACCACGCCGGGCCGCTCGGTGTCGGCATCGGCGTCGATCAGCTCGGCGCGAACGCCCACGCGCTCCAGGCGGCCGCTGCCGTGGCGCGCGCTGGAAGGCGCTTCGCTGCCTGCAGACGACTGCAAGGCAATGGCGCCGAAAGACGTGCCTTGGCGCAGGCAATCGGTCACCAGGTCAAGGTAGCGCGGCTCGAACACTTTCAACGACAGCAGGCCGCGCGGGAACACCACGGTCTGCAGCGGGAACAGCGGCAGTTGGAAAGAAGCGTCAGCGGCCATCAGAGCAAGGCGTCCAGTTCGCGGTGCCGGACCAAGGCGTTGGCCCGGGACGCAAAACGCTGCTTCAAGGTCTCGACGAAGTAGACCGAGCGGTGTTGGCCCCCGGTGCAGCCAATCGCCACGGTCAGGTAGCTGCGCAGGTCGTCTTCAAAAGCCGGCAACCAGCGGCCGAGGAAGGTCTCGATCTGGCCCAGCATTTCATTCACTTCGGGTTGCGCGGCCAGGTAGGCGGCCACCGGCGCATCGCGCCCGGTTTGCGGGCGCAGCTCGCGGATGTAATGCGGGTTGGGCAGCACCCGCACATCGAACACGTAGTCGGCGTCGAGGGGCACCCCGTGCTTGAACGCAAAGGACTCGAACACCAGGGTCAGGCGGTTGGCGGTGGCGGCCACCAGGTCGCGCACCCAGATGCGCAGCAGGGTGGGGCGCATGTCGCTGGTGTCGACCACGGTCGACACCTCGCGCAGCGCGCCGAGCAATTCGCGTTCGAGTTCAATGGCCTCGAACAGCGCCCGGTGTTGGTCTGCCTCACCCCCCGCCACGGTGGTCTGCCGTGACAGCGGGTGCGGCCGGCGGGTCTCGGAGTAGCGCCGCACCAGGGTGTCGGAGGTGGCATCGAGGAACACCGAGCGCACCGCCACGCCTTCGCTGCGCAGCTCGGCGAGCAAGGGCAGCAGGTGGGGCAGGGAGCCGGCGCTGCGCACGTCGACGGCAATGGCCACGTTGCGGTTCAGACGGCTGCGTTCGAGCTGCAGGAAGTCGCGCAGCAGTTCGGGCGGCAGGTTGTCGACGCAGAAAAAGCCCACGTCTTCCAGCGCGTGCAGCGCCACCGATTTGCCCGAGCCGGAAATGCCGGTGACGAGGATGACCTCCCCACCGTTGGCGTTCAGCGGGCTCATGGCTTGCGCCGCTTGCTGGCGGCGCGCACCGGGGGCGATGCGGCTGCTGCGGGCACAGTGGCCGGGTCGGACTCGGGGGCAGCGCGCAAGGCACTGTTGTGGCTGCCGCTGGCGCGAGAGCCGCTCGAGGCCATGGGCGCGGCAGCACCGCGTGCCGTGCTGCGCCCGGAGTCCAGCATTTCCTGCGCATGGGCCAGGCTGGTGCTCGACAGGTGCTCGCCGCCCAGCATGCGGGCGATCTCGGCCACCCGGGTCTCGCCGCCCACTTGGCGCACCTCGCTGTAGGTGCGCCCGGCCACGGCGGTTTTGGCGACCACGAAGTGGTGGTCAGCGCAGGCGGCCACCTGCGGCAGGTGGGTCACCGCGAGCACCTGGCGGTCGCGGCCCAGCTGTTTCATCAGGCGCCCCACGGTTTCCGCCACCGCACCGCCGACGCCGGCGTCCACCTCGTCGAAGATCAAAGTGCCGGCCTCGCCCAGCTGGCTGGTGGTGACGGCGATGGCCAGCGCGATGCGCGACAGCTCTCCCCCGGAGGCCACCTTGGCCAGTGGTTTGGGCGAGCTGCCCGCGTGGCCCGCCACCAGGAACTCGGCCGACTCCAGGCCATGGGCCTGCGGCGGCTCCTGCGGCAACAGCGAGACCTCGAAGCGCCCACCGCCCATGCCCAGCTGCTGCATGGCCTGGGTGATGGCCGCCGACAAACGTGGCGCGGCCTGCTGGCGGGCGCCAGAGATGCGCTTGGCTTCGGCCTGGAAGGCGGCGCGGGTGGTGTGCAGCTGGCGCTCCAAGGCCTGCACGTCGGCGGCCGCGTCCAACTGGGCCAGCTCGGTTTTCCATTGGCCCAGCACCTCGGGCAGTTCGGCCGGCGCACGGCGGTAGCGGCGCGCCAGGCCCATCCAACTCGACAAGCGCTGGTCCAGCTCGCCCAGGCGCTCGGGGTCGAGGTCGGTGTGGTTCAGGTAGGCCGACAGCGTGTGGGCCGCGTCGCTCAACTGCGCTTGGGCGCTGAGCAGCACCCCGGCCACCTCGGCCAGCTGCGGGTCAATGTGGGCCACCGCCTGCAAGGCGGCATGGGCCTGGCTTGTCAGGCGCTCCGCGTTGTCGTCGGCCTCGCTGAGGGCCTCGGAGGCCGCGCGCGCGGCGTCGAGCAAGCCTTGGGCATTGGCCAGTTTCTGGTGTTCGGCGTTGAGCTCGTCCCATTCGGTGTCGCCCGGGGCCAGCTTGTCGACCTCGTTGATCTGCCAGGTCAGGCGCTCGCGTTCGCGGTCCAGATCGGCTTGGCGTTCCTGGGCCGATTGCAGGGCCTGCACCGCGCTGCGCCAGGTGGCCCAGGCGGCTGTCAGCGCCCGGGTGTCGAGCCCGGCATAGGCATCGAGCAAGGCACGCACTGAGGCGCCGCGCGTCAGGCTTTGCCAGGCATGCTGGCCATGGATGTCGACCAGGTGGTCGGCGACTTCGCGCAGCTGCGCCACCGTGGCCACGCTGCCGTTGATCCACGCGCGGCTCTTGCCTTGGGCATCGATGGTGCGGCGCAACAGCAGCTCGCCGTTGTCGGCCTCAAACCCTGCTTCGGTCAGCCAGGCGGACAACGAGGCGGGGCTGGCGAATTCGGCGCTGATGTCGGCGCGGCTGGCGCCTTCCCGCACCACCCCCACATCACCGCGGCTGCCCAGGGCCAGCTGCAGCGCGTCAACCAGGATCGACTTGCCGGCGCCGGTCTCGCCGGTGAGCACCGAGAAGCCGGTGTGCCAGTCCACCTCCAGCGAGGTGACGATCACGAAGTCACGCAAAGCCAAACGTTTGAGCATGGGGAGGCGGTCACCGTCGCAAAAGACGGCCTTCAGTTCAAGGGGTTCCAGCGTGCCAGTGCAGCTTGCGCCGCAGCGTGGCGTAGTAATTCCAACCCAAAGGGTGCAAAAAACGCACCTGATGGGCCGAGCGGCGCACGCTGATGCGGTCGCCGTGGAGCAGGCTGGCCAGGCTTTGCATGTCGAAATTGACGCTCGCATCGCGCCCGGCCACGATCTCGATGTCGATGGTGCCTGAATCCGGCAGCACGATCGGCCGGTTCGACAGGTCATGAGGGGCAATGGGCACCAGCACCCAGGCCGCGATCTCTGGGTGCAGAATTGGGCCCCCCGCCGACAGCGCGTAGGCGGTCGAGCCGGTGGGGGAGCTGACGATCAGGCCGTCGGCGCGCATGTTGGCGACGAAGCTGTTACCGATGTCGACCTTGAGTTCGACCATGCTGGCGGTGGCCCCGCGGCTCACCACCACGTCGTTCATCGCCAGCCCTTCAAAGATCAGCTCGCCTTGGCGGGTGACCTGTCCCTCCAGCATGGTGCGGCGCTCTTCCTCGTAATCGCCGGCCAGCAGGGGAATGAGGGTTGCCTCCAAAGACTCCAGCGGCACGTCGGTCATGAACCCCAAGCGGCCCTGGTTGATGCCCACGAGCGGCACGCCGAACGGCGCCATTTGACGGGCAATGCCCAGCATCGTGCCGTCACCCCCAACCACCACCACCAGGTCGCAGCGCTGGCCCAATTCCAGCGGGGTGAGAACTTCGTCGCAGGCCAAACCGGTGTCGAGCGCGGTCTCGCGTTCGAGTGCCACTTTGATGCCCTGGGCCTTCAAAAAATCGGCAATGCGGGCCAGCACATCGCCGATTCCCGTGGCACGGTACTTGCCGACGAGCGCGACGTGTTTGAAGCGACTGAGCATGCGCGGCATTACACCACAGGCCCCCCCTGTTGAAGGGGGTGCAAGCCCCTGAGCGCACGCTGCGGCAGGCGCCTAAAATCGTCCGTTATGGACGAACGCGCGAAAACCCTGCTCAAAACCCTGGTCGAGCGCTACATTGCCGACGGCCAGCCGGTGGGCTCGCGCACCTTGTCCAAGGCTTCGGGCCTGGAATTGTCGCCCGCCACCATCCGCAACGTTATGGCCGATCTGGAAGACCTGGGCCTGATCGCCAGCCCGCACACCAGTGCCGGCCGCATTCCCACCGCCCGGGGTTACCGCCTGTTCGTCGACACCATGCTCACCGCCCAGCCGGTGCCGCTGGCGGTGAAGCAGCACCAGCTGCCGCACGACCAGCCCCAGCGCGTGATCGCCAACGCCGCGCACATGCTGTCGAGCCTGTCGAGCTTCGTCGGGGTGATCACCGCCCCCCGCAAGGCCAGCGTGTTCCACCACATCGAGTTCATGCGTTTGTCGGAGCGCCGGGTGCTGGTGATCATGGTGGCCCCCGACGGCGACGTGCAGAACCGCGTCATCTTCACCGCCCAGGACTACACCGCCTCGCAGCTGCAAGAGGCCAGCAACTTCCTCACCGCCCATTACGCCGGCCTGACCATCGAGCAAGTGCGCGAGCGGCTGAAAAACGAGGTCGAGAGCCTGCGTGGCGAGATCGCCGCCTTGATGCAGGCTGCGGTGCAAGCCGGCAGCGACGCCATGGCCGACAGCCAGGAGCAGGTCGTGATTGCCGGTGAGCGCAACCTGCTGACGGTGCAGGATTTTTCAGGCGATCTGGGCTCGCTGCGCAAGCTGTTTGACCTGTTCGAGCAAAAAACTCAGCTGATGCGCCTGCTCGAGGTGAGCAGCAAGGCCGAGGGTGTGCGCATCTACATCGGTGGCGAAAGCGGGGCGGTGCCGTTTGAGGAGCTCTCGGTGGTGTCGGCCCCGTACGAGGTGGACGGGCGCATCGTCGGCACGCTGGGCGTGATCGGGCCCACCCGCATGGCCTACGACCGCATGATCCAGATCGTCGACATCACCTCGCGGCTGGTCAGCAACGCCTTGGGGACCAAATAGGCCGGTCCGCTGGGCGAATCGCCTGCTGGCGCCCGCTGCTCCTACAATCCGCCGCTTCGGGCCGTTAGCTCAGCTGGTTAGAGCAGAGGACTCATAATCCTTTGGTCGTTGGTTCAAGTCCAACACGGCCTACCAATTGCTCTTGTGCCCGTGAACGGGTGCCGCCTCGAGGGGCACCCGCTCGCCACCTTTGCCGGGTGCCAGTGAATACCCCGTGGGAGGCCCCGCCAACACCTTCGTCGCCCACTGGCCCTTGGCAGGCACTCCCAATCTTGCGGCCGTTCTGGCACAGAGACCTTACAAACCGCCCGGACGTGCGTTCTGAGGGGGGTCAAACGATAACATTCGTCAAAGACCCGCGCGTGGCCGTGCCGTCTTGAGTCTTGAAGACGGTCATCCCCCACTGCTTGACGCGTTTCCATTCAGGACATTCAGCATGACCTCCTCCGACGCCGACGCCTCGTCGCTTCCCTTTTTGCAAGGCGGTGGCCACATGGGCGCGTTGATGCGCGCCAAGGATTGGTCAAGCACGCCGTTGGGCCCCGCCCACACCTGGCCCGCTCCGCTGCGTGTGGCGGTGAGCTTGATGCTGCAGTCGCGCCAGCCGGTGTCGGTGTCCTGGGGCCCGGCGTTGACCTATCTCTACAACGACAGCTACTTGCCGATCTGCGGCAACAAGCACCCTGCTGCCTTGGGGCAGCCACTGGCCGAGCTCTGGCGCGACGTGTGGGCGATCCTGGGGCCGGCCAGTGACGCGGTCCGACGTGGCGAGGCGCTGCTGTTCGAGGACATGCCTTTCGACTTGCGCCACCGCAACCTGCCGGGACTGAGCTTTTTCAGCTTTTCCTACACCCCGCTGCGGGACGAGGCGGGGGCGGTGGCTGGCATTTTTTGCACGGCGCTGGAGACGACGGAAAAAGTGCGGCTGGAGCAACGGCTGATCCAGGAGGTGGAGAATCAGCGTCGCTCGTTCAAGCAGGCCCCCGGGTTCATCTTCACCCTGACGGGGCCGGACCACGTGTTCGAGTTCGTCAACGACGCCCATCAGCGGCTGGCCAATCGGCCGAACGTGGTGGGTCAGCCCATGCGGGAGGCGTTTCCCGACTTGGCGGCGCAGGGGTTTTGCGAGTTGCTCGACCAGGTCTACCGCAGTGGCGAGCGCTACATCGCGCATGGCGTGCCGGCCCGCTTTCAGGCCAACCCGCAAGCGCCCGAGGAACTGCGCCGGCTGGATTTCATCTATGCCCCGGTGTTCGACGACGAGGGCCGGGTCACGGGGATCTTCTGTGAGGGGCAGGACGTGACCGAGCAGTTTGAGGCCCAGTGCTCCCTGCGTGAGAAAGAGGAGCAGCTTCGCCTGGCCACCGAGGCGGCCGACGTGGGGCTGTGGGACGTGGACCTGGTGAGCGAAACGCTGTTCTGGCCGCCGCGCCTGAAGGCGATGTTCGGCATTTCGCCCAATCGGACGGTGTCGATGACAGACTTCTACGCCGGCTTGCACCCGGACGACGCGGCCCGAACCGCGGCCGCCTTTGCAGCCGCCTGTGACCCGTCGGTGCGGGCGGTGTACGACATGGAGTACCGCACCATCGGCTTGGAAGACGGCGTGACGCGTTGGGTGGGGGCCAAGGGCCGGGGCATCTTCGATGAGGATGGTCGCTGCGTGCGGGTCATCGGCACCGCCATCGACATCACCGCACGCAAGAACGCCGAAGCCGCCTTGCGCGACAGCGAGGAGCGGCTGCGGTTTCTCGATCGCATCGGCGAAGCCACCCGAACGCTCACCAGTGCCGATGCGGTGATGGCCGTCACCGCCCGCCTGCTGGGCGAACACCTGGGTGCCACGCGCTGTGCCTACGCCGACGTGGAGCCCGACAACGACCGCTTCACCATCCGCAGCGATTGGTCCGCCCCCGGGGTGCCCAGCAGCGTGGGCGTCTACTCGCTCGACCTCTTTGGCAGCCAGGCCACGTCGAAACTGCGCCAGGGTCAGCACCTGGTGGTGTGCGACGTCGACCGGGAGCTGGCCGAAGACGATGGCGCGCGGATGTTCAATGCCATCGGCATCAAGGCCATCATCTGCGCCGGCCTGGTGAAGGACCACCGGCTGGTGGCCATGATGGCGGTGCACCAGGCCCAGCCGCGGCCCTGGAGCGAGCAAGACGTGGCCATCGTGGTGGAGGTGGTGGAGCGCTGCTGGGCCCACATCGAGCGGGTGCGCGACAACGCCGCCCTTCGCGAACAAGACCGCCGCAAGGACGAATTCCTGGCCACCTTGGCACATGAACTGCGCAACCCCTTGGCCCCGGTCAAGTACGCCACCTCGGTGCTGCGGCTGAGCGAGGATCCCGAGCGTCAGCGCCAGGCCCATGAAGTGATCGAACGCCAGGCCACCCACCTGACGCGGCTCATTGACGATTTGATGGACGTTTCGCGCATCAACCGCGGTTTGATCGAGCTGCAGCGCGAGTCGGTGTCGCTGCGCAGCCTGTTGCAGCAGGCGGTGGAGGCGGCGCGGCCCGCCATCGAGGCGTCGCGCCACCGGCTTGTGCAGGTCTTGCCGCCAGCCACGGCGCGCTTGAACGCCGATGCCACGCGCATCGTGCAGGCGGTGAGCAACCTGTTGACCAACGCGGCCAAGTACACGCCCGATGGCGGCGAGATCACGCTCACGGCGCAGGTGCAAGGCACGCAGGCCATCGTCGAGGTGGCCGACAACGGCATCGGCATTCCCACCGAGCAGCAGGGCCGGCTGTTCCACATGTTCACCCAGCTGCACCCGGATTCTGCACGCTCGAAGGGGGGCCTGGGCATCGGCTTGTCGCTGGTCAAGACGCTGGTGACGATGCACGGGGGCACGGTGCAGGTGGAAAGCGACGGCCTGGATGAAGGCAGCCGGTTCATTCTGACGCTGCCGTTGGAAGCCGAGGTCAAGGGGTCTGCCGAAGCGGTCCAGGATGGCGTGGACGAGCTGCAGGCCCCGGCCGTGCGTGCACTCGCCACCCGGGTGCTGGTGGTGGAGGACAACCGCGACGGCCGGGAGACCCTGGTGGAGCTGCTGCAGATCCTGGGTTATCAGGTGGCCGCAGCGGCCGATGGGCTGCAGGGCGTGTCGGTGGCGAACAGTTTTCAGCCGCAGATCGTGTTGCTGGACCTGGGCCTGCCGGGCATCGACGGCCACGAGGTGGCACGCCGCCTGCGCGCCGACCCAGGGCACGCCCGCACGTCGATCGTCGCCCTCACGGGCTGGGGCACCGACCGCGACCGGGCACGCACCCAGGCGGCAGGTTTCGACGCACACTTGACCAAGCCCGTGGCGCTCGACACGCTGCAGCAGATGCTGGGCGAGATGAGCCTGGCGGCAAAACTGGTGTGAGGCCGTGGGTGGGGGTCTGGCGAGTGGGCTGGCCTATTTCAGGGCGGTGATCTCGCCACTCTTGATCAGGCGCGCGCGCAACACGTTGCGGCTGATTCCCAGCAGCTTGGCCGCCTGCACCTGGTTGCGGTGGCAGCTCTCAAAAGCCGTGCGCATGACGGTCTCTTCAATGGTGTCGAACAAGGCGGTGTGGGAAGCGCTGAACAAGGTGCGCAAAGCGGCTTCGAGGGCGGCCAAGGGCGGGGCTTCGGCGCCGAACTCGGGGGTTGAAGGGGGCTCGGACACGCTGCTGGTGGTGCGCTGCAGGCTGAGGGAGGACAGCTGCAAGTCGTCTTCGCGCAGCAGCTCGCCGCCGCAGATCAACAGGCCATGGTGGATGACGTTTTCCAGCTCGCGGATGTTGCCGGGCCAGGCATAGGCCTGCAGCTTGCGCACCGCGGCCGGGTCGAGCCCGGTGGGGCCGTGGCCCAGGCGTTGGCGGTAGGTGGACAGGAAATGCCGGGCCAGCGGCAGGATGTCGCCGGGGCGGTCGCGCAGCGCCGGAAGGCCGAGGTGCACCACGTTCAGGCGGTAGAACAGGTCTTCGCGAAAGTGGCCGGCGATGACCGCATTTTGCAGGCGCACGTTGGTGGCCGCCACCACCCGCACGTCGATGGGCACGCTCTTGTGCGAACCCACCCGCACCACCTCGCGCTCCTGCAGCACCCGCAGCAGCTTGACCTGCATCGGCAAGGGCAGGTCGCCGATCTCATCAAGGAACAGGGTGCCGCCTTCGGCTGCTTCGAACCAGCCTTTTTTGGCCATGACGGCCCCCGTGAAAGCGCCGCGCTCGTGGCCGAACAATTCGCTTTCCACCAGGTGCTCGGAAAACGCCCCGCAGTTCACCGCCACGAAGGGGTGCTCACGGCGTTGGCTCAATTCATGCACATGGCGGGCAATGAGCTCTTTGCCGGTGCCGGTTTCGCCAACGATCAGCACGCTGGCATCGCTGGGCGCGACCTTGCGGATGCGCTCGAGCAAGGCGGCCGAGCGCGGGTCGTCGAAGACCTGGGCGGTGGCGCGGATCGAGGTGGTCAGCTTGCGCGGGTCGGGCAGCGTCAGCAGGTGAGCGGCGGCCGGTGGGGGCGTTGCAGGCGCCGGGGAAAAGGGCACCGAGACGGCGCCGGTGGCAGGCTCTGACAGGACGAAAGAATCGGTCATGGGTCCAGGCGGAAGCGGGGTGTGAAAGGGTCCGGTGGCAAAGGCTTGCGGCTGCGGTGGGGGACGGCGGGCGGGCGTGCTACTGCGTGGGCAACGACCCATCCGCAGGTGTTGCTGTCACCGCCGCATCTTGGGCCCGGACCACCGCGTGACCAAGGACGCATTGCGTTTAAGCATGCTTGGATCGCTTCTGAACTGAGGGCACTGCACTGCACATCACCGCGACGCACCTCGGTGTTGGCGGGGCAGCAGCGCTGCTGCCAGCGTGTTGCGCAGCCAGCAGTTTCCGCGCCTTGGGGCACGTCCGCCGGGCCCAGGCCCCGCATGGCGCGATTGGCACGTTCCCTGCTGCAAGCCGCTCACTGTCATTGCAAAGGATGCCCCATGCGGCTTTTCTGGTTCCTTCCCACCCATGGCGACAGCCGCTACCTGGGTACCTCGCGCGGCGCGCGCACCGTCAACCACCGCTACCTGGGGCAGATCGCCCAGGCGGCCGATGAACTGGGTTTCGAGGGGGTGCTCATTCCCACCGGTCGCTCGTGTGAAGACGCCTGGGTGGTGGCGGCCTCGCTGATGCCGTTGACCGAGCGGCTGAAGTTCCTGGTGGCCATTCGCCCTGGGATCATCTCGCCCACCGTGTCGGCCCGCCAGGCCGCCACGCTGGATCGTTTCTCTGACGGGCGCTTGTTGATCAATGTCGTCACCGGTGGCGACCCCGACGAGCAGCACGGCGACGGCAGCTTTTTGAACCATGCCGAACGCTATGAAGTGACCGACGAGTTCCTGCGCATTTGGCGCGGCGTGTGCGCCGGCGAAACCGTGAACCACCACGGCAAGCACCTGCGGGTGGAAAACGCCAAGACGCTGTACCGGCCGGTGCAAACGCCGCACCCGCCGCTGTGGTTCGGCGGCTCCTCCGACGAGGCGGTGGCCTTGGCGGGTGAGCAGGTCGACGTGTACCTGACCTGGGGCGAGCCCCCCGACGCGGTGGCCGAGAAGATCGCCAAGGCGCGGGCGGCGGCGGCCCGCCACGGACGCACCCTGCGCTTTGGCATCCGGCTGCACGTCATCGTGCGCGAGACCAGCCAAGCCGCCTGGCAGGCTGCCGACGAGCTGATCTCTCACGTCACCGACGAGACCATCGCTGCCGCCCAAAAGGCCTTTGCCCGCTTTGATTCGGTCGGCCAGCAGCGCATGGCCGCCCTGCACGGCGGACGGCGGGACAAGCTGGAGGTGTCGCCCAACCTGTGGGCCGGGGTGGGCCTGGTGCGCGGCGGCGCCGGCACGGCGCTGGTGGGCAGCGCGGAGGAAGTGGCCGAGCGCATCAAGGAGTACGCGGCCTTGGGCATTGAGACCTTCATTTTCTCGGGCTATCCGCACCTGGAAGAGGCCTACCGCGTGGCCGAGCTGCTGTTTCCCTTGCTGCCCCTGGACAACCCACGCCCAGCGGGCCAGGCCAACCTGACCGGCCCCTTCGGCGAGGTGATCGCCAACGACATCGTTCCGCCCGCGGTGTCCGCCCCTGCAGCCGCCGCGAGCGGCGTGCCACCAAGCCGTCAACCGGTGCCGGCATGAAGCATTTCGCCAGCGAGACCGCCCCACGCGCACCACCTTGGCAGGACACCGTCACAGCCGTGGTCCGCGCGTTGGACGAGACCGCGATCGCCCGCGACCAGTGCGGTGGCACGGCCCTGGCGGAGCGCCAGCTGCTGCGCGACAGCGGCTTGCTGGGCTTGAGCTTGCCCGTGGACTGCGGCGGTGGAGGGGCCGACTGGTCGCAGACGCTGGGCGTGGTCCAAGCCTTTGCCCGGGTCGACAGCTCGGTGGCCCATTTGTTTGCCTTTCACCACCTGCTGCTGGCCACCACCCGGCTGTTCGGCAAGGAGGCCCAGTGGCGGCCCTGGACCGAGCAGACCGTGGCGCAGCGCTGGTTCTGGGGCAACGCCTTGAACCCTCTGGACCAGGGCACCCGTGCCCAGACCCAAGCCGACGGCAGCTTGCGGGTGTGCGGGCGCAAGAGCTACTGCTCCGGTGCCACCGATTCCGATCGGCTGGTGGCGTCCGCGCTCGATGAAACCGGAAAATTGGTGATTGGTGTCGTGCCCACCCAGCGCGATGGCATCCAGATCCTCAACGACTGGGACAACATCGGCCAGCGCCAGACCGACAGCGGCACCGTGGTGTTCGACGGCGTGGCGGTGGCGGCCGATGAAATCTTGAGCGACCCGGGACCGCTGTCGACCCCGTACGCCTGTTTGCGGCCCTTGCTTGCGCAACTCATCTTGGCGCATATCTACCTGGGGCTGGGGGAGGGCGCCTTGGCGCAAGCGAAAGGCCACACCTTGCGCCAGGGTCGGCCTTGGATGGCGTCCCCTGTGGCCAAGGTCACCGACGACCCCTATGTGCTGGCGCACTACGGCCAGTTCTGGCTGGAGCTGGAAGGCGCCCGCGTGTTGCTGGCCCGCGCGGCCGCGGCTTTCGATGCCGCTTGGCAGCGCGGCCCGGCCTTGCAGGCCGACGAGCGCGGGCAGGTGGCCATTGCCGTGGCGGCGGCCAAAGTGGCCACCACCCGCGCCAGCCTGGACGTGGCCCACCGCATGTTCGAGGTGGTGGGCGCGCGCGCCACCACCGCCGCCCTGCGCTTCGACCGCTACTGGCGCAACCTGCGCGTGCACACCCTGCACGACCCGGTGGACTACAAGGTGCGCGAGCTGGGCGAGTGGGCCCTCAACGAGCGCGTGCCGGTGCCCAGCTTTTACTCTTGAGGTTCGTGCCGGACGTTGTCAAACACTGAGCCATGGCGCTCGGCACCACCACTGCCACCACCACGGGTCGACCTGCATCAGCGGGTCGACCCGTTTTTCGTGCTGGCCGTTGATGCCCGTCTGCCTGCTGCCAAACGCACAGGGCTGCTGCGGCGCTGTTGCGCCACGAGCACCTTGGGACGGTGAAGACACCAGCCTTGCAAACGCTCCAGTGCGGGCTGCTGCGCCATCAACACCTTCACCCTGGTGTTGCTCCCTGCGCAGCAAAGTCTGCTGCCACCACCACCCGGTATCGATCTGCGGAATTCATCTGTCCAGTTGGCACGTTGCTCGCTCAGGACAAGGGCGTGTCGCGCACTTTGCCGCGGCCCCTTCTTCACACACGAGGTCCTTGCCATGAGCGCCAAAAAACTGAAAGTCGTTGCCGTGTCCGGCAGCTTGCAACGCCCCTCCCGCACGCTGGTGCTGGTCGAGGAAACCCTGGCCGCGCTGGGCAAAGCCGTGCCCATCGACGTGCACCTGATCGAGCTGGGCGACATCGGCCCGAAGCTGGCCGGGGTGCTGTACCGCAACCAGCTGCCCGCCGACGTGGAAGCGGAGATCACCGCCATCGAGTCGGCCGACGTGCTGCTGGTGGCCAGCCCGGTGTACCGGGCCAGCTACACCGGCCTGTTCAAGCACCTGTTCGATTTCGTGCACCACGAAGCCTTGGCCGAAGTGCCGGTGCTGCTGGCAGCCACCGGCGGCAGCGACCGGCACGCCTTGGTCATCGACCACCAGCTGCGCCCGCTGTTCGGCTTCTTCCAGGCCCTCACCCTGCCCATCGGCATTTACGGTGTGGAACACGACTTCGAGAACTACCAGATCACCAGCCCCGCGTTGAAGGCGCGCATTGAGCTCGCGGTGGCGCGCGCCCTGCCGCTGCTGCAAGGTATTGCGCCTTGGGCGGTGGTGCCGCAGCCGGTGCCGGAGCTGCTCGAGCCCCTGGCGGCCTGAGGCCCAGCGCCCGCCGTCCCATCTCCCCCTTTCTCGTCTCTGAGTCTTTCACTCACCCCACAGGAGTTGCCATGAGTCATGCTTCCACCAGCGCCCCCGTCAAATTCGCCTACTGGGTGCCCAACGTCAGTGGGGGGCTGGTGGTCAGCACCATCGCGCAGCGCACCGACTGGAGCCTGGACTACAACCAGCGCCTGGCACAGTCGGCGGAGAAAGCCGGCTTCGAATACGCGCTGACCCAAATCCGCTTCACCGCCGGCTACGGCGCCGAGTACCAGCATGAGTCGGTGTCGTTCAGCCAGGCCTTGCTGCACGCCACCACCACGCTCAAGGTGCTGGCGGCCATCTTGCCCGGACCTTGGCACCCGGTGGTGGTGGCCAAGCAGATCGCCACCATCGACCACATCTCCGGCGGGCGCATCGGCATCAACGTGGTCAGCGGCTGGTTCAAGGGTGAGTTCACCGCCATCGGCGAGCACTGGCTGGAACACGACGAGCGCTACCGCCGCTCCAACGAGTTCATCCGTGCCTTGAAGGGCATCTGGACGCAAGACAACTTCAGCTTCCGTGGTGATTTCTACCGCTTCACCGACTACACGCTCAGCCCCAAGCCCGTGCAGAAACCGCACCCTGCCATCTTCCAGGGCGGCAGTTCGCGGGCCGCGCGCGACAACGCCGCCAGCGTGTCGGATTGGTACTTCACCAATGGCAACACACCGGAAGGCCTCAAAGCCCAGATCGACGATATCCAGGCCAAGGCCGCGCAAAACGGCCACCAGGTGCGCATCGGTGTGAACGCCTTCATCATTGCCCGCGACACCGAAGAAGAAGCCAAGGCGGTGCTCGACGACATCATCCGGCATGCCCACGTCGAGGCGGTGCACGCCTTCGGCGATGCGGTCAAGCAAGCCGGCAGCGCCTCGCCCGAAGGGCAGGGCAACTGGGCCAAGTCAACGTTCGAAGACCTGGTTCAGTACAACGACGGCTTCCGCACCAACCTCATCGGCACACCGTTGCAAATTGCGCAGCGCATCGTGGCATTGAAAGCCATCGGGGTGGACCTGGTGCTGGCGGGGTTCCTGCACTTCATTGAAGAGGTCGAGTACTTCGGCGAGAAGGTGCTGCCCTTGGTGCGCGAACTCGAGGCCCAGGCGGCCGCTGAGCGCGGCCACGCCGTGGCCACGCAGCCCGCCGCGCCACAGCTTGAAGTGGTGGCCTGAGGTGCCCACCGACCCCGCATCTGAAGACGCCGTGAGCCGCGAGGAACTTCGATGAGCAGTCTGCCCTTGGGACGCGAAGGCACCGCCTTGTCGCGCTTCCTGTCGAGCGAGCCGCAGCCGCACAGCGTGCCCCCGCAGCGGCGCGACGCACGGCCCGCCCCGGTGGCCTTGGGGAGCGCCGACACAGACCCGGTGCTGGCACTGGAGGACATCCACTTGTCTTTCGGTGGTGTGAGCGCCTTGTCGGGCGTGAACCTGCGCCTGGCGCCTGGCGAGATCCATGCGGTGATCGGTCCCAATGGGGCTGGCAAGAGCTCGCTGGTCAACGTGATCAGCGGCCTGTACCGGCCCGACCGCGGCCGCATCCAGCTGGCAGGGCGCAGTTTTCAGCAGGTGCCGACGCCGCAGCTCGCGCGGTTGGGCGTGGCCCGCACGTTTCAGAACCTGGCGCTGTTCAAAGGCCTGAGCGTGCGCGACAACGTGGCGATCGGCCGCGTTCACCAAGGCCGCGCCACGGTGGTCGAGCAGCTCTTGAACCTGGGCCGTGCCCCCCGTGAACGCCGCGACGCCACAGCGCGCGCCGAGCAGGTGCTGGCCGTCCTCGGCCTGCAGGAGGTGCGCGAGCGCCTGGTCGGCACGCTGTCGTATGGCCTGCAAAAGCGGGTGGAGCTGGCGAGGGCGCTGGTGGCCCGCCCGCCGCTGTTGCTGCTCGACGAGCCGATGGCCGGCCTGACGGCGGCCGACAAGCAGGCCATGGCGCGCTGCGTGCGCGCCGCGCGCGACGAATTCGGTGCCGCCATTCTTTTGATCGAGCACGACATCGGCATCGTGCTCGGCTTGTCAGACCGGGTCACGGTGCTGGACCACGGCCGCCGCATAGCCGTTGGCACGCCCAGTGAAGTGCGCGAGAACCCGGCCGTCATCGATGCCTACCTGGGCGTGGCCCACCCTGAGCCGCAGGGCGACGAGGTGCTGCCCGCGACGGGCACCCCCCTCCAGTTCGACCTGCAAGCCGTGGGTGGTTGACGATGGACGGATCTGACGCCCTGTTCTTTGCCGAGGTGCTGATCGGCGGCCTCTTGTCGGGGGTGATGTACTCGCTGGTGGCGATTGGCTTCGTGCTGATCTACAAAACTTCGGGCGTGCTCAATTTCGCGCAGGGCGCCCAGCTGCTGTTTGCCGCCCTCACCCTGGTCAGCCTGATGGAGCGGGGCGTGCCGTTGTGGGGGGCGCTGGCGTTGACCTTTGCGGTCATGGTGCTGCTGGGCCTGTTGATCGAGCGCACGGTGCTGCGCCCCTTGGTCAACCAGCCGCCCATCACCTTGTTCATGGCCACCCTCGGCCTGTCGTACGTGATCGAGGGCGCCGCCCAACTGCTGTGGGGCACCCAGGTGCATGCGCTCGACCTGGGGATTGCCGACGCACCCCTGGAGATCTTCGGCATCCTGGTGTCCACCTTCGACCTGGTGGCCGCTGCGGCCGCGGGCCTGATGGTCGCGCTGCTGTCGGCCTTCTTCCGCTACACCCACGTGGGGCTGGCGTTTCGCTCGGTGGCGGACGACACCTTTGCCGCCCTGGCCGTGGGGCTGCGCCTGCCGCGCATCTGGGCCACGGTGTGGGCCGCGGCCGGTGTGATTGCCCTGGTGGCGGGCATGCTGTGGGGCGCCCGCCTGGGGGTGCAGTTCTCGCTGTCGCTGGTGGTGCTCAAGGCCTTGCCGGTGCTGGTGCTGGGCGGCTTCGATTCCATCCTCGGCGCCATCGTCGGCGGCCTGGTGATCGGTGCCTCCGAGAAGTTGGCCGAGGTGTACCTCGGCGCCTATGTGGGCGGCGGCATCGAGAGCTGGTTCGCCTACGCCATCGCCTTGGCATTCTTGCTGGTGCGCCCAGCCGGTTTGTTTGGCCAGAAATCGGTGGAGCGCGCCTGATGGCATCGCTGACGCCCCTGTCCGCCGCCGAGCCGCTCCAGCGCACCCCGCGCCGGCTGCCACCCTGGTGGTCCGCCGCGCTGGTGGGGGCGGTGGCTTACGGTGTGGTGCCGTTCGTGGCCAGCGGCTATGTGTTTGACGCGTTGCTGATCCCGTTCCTGGCCCTGTCGCTCGCCGCCGTTGGGCTGAACCTGTTGACGGGCTACGCCGGCCAGCTCTCGCTGGGCACGGCGGCCTTCATGGCCGTGGGGGCGTACGCCGCTTACAACTTCAACCTGCGGGTCAGCGGCCTGCCGCTGCTGGTCAGCATCGGGCTGGCCGGCCTCACCGCCACGGCGGTAGGCGTGGTGTTCGGTCTGCCCAGTCTGCGCCTGCGCGGGTTTTATCTGGCGGTGTCGACCCTGGCGGCGCAGTTCTTCGTGCAGTGGGCATTGACCAAGTTCAGCTGGTTCAGCAACCACAACGCCTCGGGCGTGATCGACGCGCCGCCGCTGCAGGCTTTCGGCATCGCCTTCGACACCCCCGTGGGCCGCTACCTCTTCGCCTTGACCGTGGTCAGCGTGTTGACGCTGCTGGTGTGGCGCCTGGTGCGCACCCCCACCGGCCACCACTTCATCGCCGTGCGCGACCACGAGTTGGCGGCCCGGGTGGTCGGCGTGCCGGTGCTGCGCACCAAGCTGCTGGCGTTTGCCGTGTCGTCTTTCGTGATCGGGGTGGCGGGGGTGCTGTGGGGTTTTGTCTACCTGCGCACCGTCGAGCCGGCCGGCTTCAACCTGGACCGCTCGTTTCAGATCTTGTTCATCGTGATCATCGGCGGCCTGGCCACGCTGCGCGGTGCGTTTTTGGGGGCGGCGCTGATCGTGGTGTTCCCGTTGCTGCTCTCGCGCGTGGGCGCCAGTGTGTTCGGCAGCGGCTTCGATTCCGGCGTGCTCGAGATGAGCCAGCGCATCGTGCTCGGTCTGCTGATCCTGTTTTTCCTGATCGTCGAGCCGCGCGGCTTGGCGGCGCTGGGCACCCGCCTGCTGGCCTGGCGGCCGAGCCGTCGTGGGAGTGGGCCGCCAGCGGCTTGAAGTCACCCGTCCTCTTCTTTTTCCGTTCGACCTTCTCTTCACCTCGTTTTTTTCACCCATCGCCAAAGATAGAAAGAGCCCCACCATGCCCACCTTCTTCAAGCACCTTCGCCTGGCCGCCGTGGCCGCCACGTTGGCGATCGCCGCCTTGCCCAGCGCCCACGCCGACGAGCAGTTCTTCCCGCTGCAAAGCTACCGCGTGGGGCCCTATGCCGCTGGCGGCACCGGCTTCTTCGGCGGCTTCATTGATTACCTGAACCTGGTGAACCTGCGCGACGGCGGTGTCAACGGCGTCAAGTTGCGCTGGGAAGAGGGCGAGACGCAATACGAAGTCGAGCGCGGCGTGGAGGTCTACGAGCGGCTCAAGCAGCGCCCCGGCATTGCCGCGTGGAACCCCTTGTCGGTGGGCATCGCCTATGCGTTGATCGACCGCGTCACCGCCGACAAAGTGCCCCTGCTGACCATCAACCACGGCCGCACCGACACCACCGACGGCCGCGTCTTCAAGTACATCTTCCCGCTGCTGCTCAATCCCTACAGCGAGACCTCCGGCATCGTGAACTACCTGGGCACCAAGGAAGGCGGCCTCGAAAAGCTGAAGGGCAAGAAGATCGTGGTGCTGTACCACGGCTCCCCCTACGGCAAGGAAACCATCCCCATCTACGAGCTGCTGGCCAAGAAGTACGGCTTCACCGTGCAGCAGATCGAAGTGCCGCACCCGGGCAACGAGCAGCAGGCCCAGTGGCTCACCATCCGCCGCGTCAAGCCCGATTACGTGGTGCTGCGCGGCTGGGGCGTGCAAAACCCGGTGGCGCTGAAAACCGCGCAGAAAACCGGCTTCCCGGTCGACCGCATCGTCGGCAACGTCTGGTCCAACTCGGAAGAAGACGTGATCCCCGCAGGCGATGCGGCCAAAGGCTACGTGGCCATCACCACCGTGGCCGCAGGCGCGCACCACCCGGTGCTGCAAGAGATCACGAAGACGGTGTATGGCGCTGGCAAGGGCAATTTGCAAGACCCCAAGCGCATCGGCAGCGTCTATCACAACCTCGGTGTGCTCAACGGCATCTTGAACGTCGAGGCGCTGCGCATTGCCCAGGCCCACTTTGGCAAGCGCACCCTCACCGGCGACGAAGTGCGCTGGGGTTTTGAGCACCTGAAGATCGACGAGGTGCGCGCGGCGGCACTCGGCGCCAAAGGGCTGTTCCATTCCATCAACGTGACCTGGGACAACCACGAGGGCGATGGGCGCGTGGCCTTCCAGCAGTGGGACGGCAAGAAATGGAACGTGGTGTCCGACTGGATCGCTCCCGACTGGAAACTGCTGCGGCCGTTGATCGAGCAATCGTCGCAGGCTTATGCCAAGGAGAAGAACATCCGCTTGCGCACCGGCCCGGACGACGCGCCGCAATAAGTCAAGCCAGCACGCCGGGATCAACGAGCGAGAGCGCCCGCAGTCCTTGGGGCCCGGGCCGCCCTCAGCTCAGCGCCCCCTCCTGTCCGTGGCTTGACGGTTTCCTGTTGGTTGTTTCCCTGATTCGATTTCGCTGAAAGGTCCTTGCGCCATGTCCGCCGTTCTCAACGAGCCTTCCGTGTCCTCCCGTTCTTCCCCCCCGGCCGTCTCGTTGGCCGTGCCCGGGTTGCCCAGGCTGTCTCAACCCGCCCACGTGATCCGCGACGATGCCGAGGCCATCGACGTGGCCCACCGGGTGGCCGCGCAATTGGCCGTCGGGGCCGCCGAGCGCGACCGCCACCGGCGCTGGCCGGTGGAAGAGATCGACGTGTACTCGCAAAGCGGCCTGTGGGCCATCAACGTGCCCAAGGCCTTTGGCGGCGCCGAGGTGTCCTACGCCACCCTGGCCGAGGTCATCGCCATCGTGTCGGCGGCCGACCCCTGCCTGGGCCAGATCACCCAGAACCACCTGGGCTTTGTGGCCGCGGTGCGCACCGTGTGCGACGCAGACCAGCAGCAGCGCTTCTTCCAAGATTTTTTGCGCGGCGTGCGCTGGGGCAATGCGTTCTCCGAGTCGGGCTCCAAGCGGGCGGCCGACTTCGAGACCCGCTTCGTCGACGACGGCGACCAGGTGGTGGTCAGCGGCAAAAAGTTTTACGCCACCGGTGCCTTGCTGGCGCACTTCGTGCCCATCGTGGCCAACGACGCCCAGGGGCGCACCTGGTACGTGGTGGCCGAGCGTGACGCGCCGGGCTTGTCGGTGATCGACGACTGGTCGGCCTTCGGCCAGCGCACCACCTTGAGCGGCACCGTGCTGATCGACGAGGTGAGGGTGCCCAAGACCCACCTGATCCCCGCTTACAAGGGCTACGACGCCCCCTCCGCCGACGGCGCGATTTTCCAGATCATCCAAGCCGCGGTGGACGTCGGCATCGCCCGCGCCGCCATCACCGAGACCCAGGAGTTCGTGCGCACCAAATCGCGCCCGTGGATCGACAGCCAGCGCGACCACGCCTGGGAGGATCCGTACACCATCCAGGCCGTGGGCGAGCTGCAGATCCGCCTGCATGCCAGCGAGGCGTTGCTCGAGCGCGCCGGCCGCGCCATCGACCGCGCCGTGGCCGCGCCCGACGCCGAGACCGTGGCCACCGCGCAGGTGGCGGTGGCCGAAGTCAAGGTGCTGTCCACCGAGATCGCCCTGCACGCCACCAGCAAGCTGTTCGAGCTGGCCGGTGCCCGCGCCACCCTCGGTGCCTACAACCTCGACCGCCACTGGCGCAACGCCCGCACCCACACCCTGCACGACCCGGTGCGGTGGAAATACGCCATCGTCGGCAATTACTTTCTCAATGGCGTCAAGCCGCCCTTCCATGCTTGGAGTTGAACAGCCCACCGCGGCTTCAAGCCAGCCGCCGCTGCTGAGTCTGCAAGGCGTGCAGGCCGTTTACCAACACGCGGTGGTGGCCTTGCAGGGCGTGAGCCTGACGGTGCAGCCGGGCGAGATCCATGCCTTGCTCGGCCCCAACGGCGCCGGCAAATCCACCGCGCTGCAGGCGGTGTCGAACCTGCTGCCGGCCTTGCGCGGTCGGGTGAGCGCCGGGCAGATCCGCTACGACGGCCAGGACGTCAGCCGCCTGAGCCCGGCGGTGCTGGTGCGACTGGGGTTGGTGCAGGTGCTGGAAGGCCGGCACTGTTTTCGCAGCCTCAGCGTGGAAGACAACCTGGTCACCGGCGGGCTCGGCCGCAGCGCCTCGCGCGCCGAGATCGCCACCGACCTGGCCCGCGTCTACGAGGTGTTTCCGCGCCTGAAAATCAAGCGCCATGTGGCCGCCGGCCTGACCTCGGGCGGCGAGCAGCAGATGACGGCCATCGGCCGCGCGCTGATGTCGCGCCCGCGCTTGTTGGTGCTCGATGAACCGTCGATGGGCCTGGCCCCTCAGATCGCGCAAGACATCTTCGCGCAGCTGGTGACCCTCAACCGCCAGGACGGCCTGACGATGCTGGTGGCCGAGCAAAACGCCACCCTGGCCTTGCGCCATGCCCACCGTGCCACGGTGATCGACACCGGCCGGGTCGTGCTCGAGGGGCCCGCCGCCGTGCTGCGCCAGCGCTCGGACATCCAGTCCTTCTATTTCGGCCAGGCCCTCGCCATGGCCGAGAGCGGCTGACACGGAGGCGGGCTCGACCGGCGCGCTGGCAGGCGCGACAGGGCCTGCGCTGCCCGCACGCCGGTGACCGGCGCGGCCTGCCTGCCTCCAATCGCCGTTGAAGCGCAAAGGCCGCACCGTCAAGCCCGAGCACACACCGGTTAGGATCCCCGGTGAACTTCTTTGCGCGGGTTTCGCCCCGCCTCACCGCCCATGCCGAGCTGCCCTGAGATCAACCCGGCGTCCCCCTTGCTGTTCGTCATCAACGCCGCGTCGGGTTCGAACCAAGTGGAGGTCAAGCGCCAAGCCATCGAGCAAACGTTGCAGGCGGGCGGGCGCACGGGCGAGCTGTTGTTCTGTCAACCCGGCGAACTGGAGCCGGTGGCACGCCAGGCTGCGGCCCGCGCCCTGGCCACCCGCACTGCGGTCGTGGCCGTGGGCGGCGACGGCACGCTCAACGCGGTTGCCCAGGCGGCGCACGCCATCGGCTGCCCCATGGGCGTCATCGCCCAGGGCACCTTCAACTACTTTGCCCGCACCCACGTCTTGCCGGTGGAGCCGGCCGAGGCCACGCGGGTGCTGTTGACGTCCCAGCCCGTGCCTGTGCAGGTGGCGGCCGTCAACGACCGCGTCTTCCTTGTCAACGCCAGCCTTGGCCTGTACCCCGACCTGCTCGAAGACCGCGAACGTTACAAATCCCGCTTCGGGCGCAGCCGCTGGGTGGCTTTGGGGGCGGCGTTCGTCACCATGATGGGCACCCAGCGCCGCTTGAACCTGCGCATCACCCACGGCGGCAAGGTGCGCGAGGTCCACACTCTGACGCTGTTCGTCGGCAACAACCGCCTGCAGCTCGAGCAGGTCGGCGTGCCGCCTGACGCGCGCATTGCCGGCACGCCCGGCGCGGGCAGCGTGGCCGCCGTGATGCTGCGCCCCATCGGCGCCCTGGCCATGTGCAGGCTGCTGCTGCGCGGGGCCCTGGGCACCTTGGGCGAAGACGACAGCGTCGAGCGCTTCGAGTTCAGCCAACTGCTGGTGCGCCCCTCGATCGGCCACGGCCGCCGGCGAATCAAGATCGCCTATGACGGCGAAGTGAATTGGATGCGCGGGCCCATCCTGTTCCAGGTGTTGCCCGAGCCGCTGTACCTGCTCAAGCCAGCCGAGCTGAAAGGAGCCCCGGCGGAATGACCGTTCTGATGCAGATTTCCGACCCCCACTTCGGCACCGAGCAGCCGCCCGTGGTCGAGGCCCTGGTCACCCTGACCCACGCGCAGCGACCCGACCTGCTGGTGCTGTCGGGCGACATCACCCAGCGCGCCCGGCCGTCGCAGTTCCGTGCCGCCCGCGCCTTCATGGACCGCCTGGGCGGCCCGGTGCTGGCCATTCCCGGCAACCACGACCTGCCCTTGTTCGATGTGGCCGCGCGTTTGTGGCGCCCCTACGCCAGTTACCGCAAAGCCTTCGGCGAGGAGCTCGAGCCGGTGCACGAGAGCAGCGAGGCCCTGGTCGTGGGCGTCAACACCACGCGCACCTACCGGCACAAGAACGGGCAGGTGGGCCGCGCCCAGATCGAGCGCGTGGCACAGCGTCTGCGCGCGGCCACCCCCGGCCAATTGCGCGTGGTCGTGGTTCACCAGCCGGTCGTCGTGACCCACGCGGAAGACTGGCCCGACCGCTTGCGCAACCGCACCGCGGCCTTGTCGTGCTGGGCCAAAGCCGGTGCCGATCTGGTGCTCGGCGGGCACATCCACCTGCCGTTCGTGATGCCGCTCAAGGGCCTGGCCCGGCCGGTGTGGGCCGTGCAGGCGGGCACGGCGGTGTCCTCGCGCGTGCGCCGCGGGGTGCCCAATTCGGTCAACCTGCTGCGCTGGTGCGAACCGGGCGTGGAGCCCGGCACCTGCGTGGTCGAGCAATGGGATTTTTCACCGGCAACCCGCGCGTTCGTGCGCGGCCCGGTGACGCCTGTGCAGCCGGCCCGGGTGCAGGCTTGACGCGTGAATGACTCGGCCTGCGAGCGCCTCGATCGCAGGCAGGCCCAGGGGCTCCATAACGCCCCCCAGACAACCTGCGTTGGCCACTCGCCAGCAAAACCTTTGTCTCCGACCACCGAACCCACCGGCCAGGGTTGACACCCCACGACGAGCGCGCTCCAGCGGGCGTTGTTGCATCCGCGCACGGGTTGTTGAAACCCCCGATTCAGGGGATGCCTGCGCGTGAAACGCCCGTTGATGATTCGGCACGGTAACAAATATTTACGGGGGGTTCTCATGAAGCCATTCAATCGTCTTTTCAAAGCCGTGGTGGCGGTGGCAGTTGCTGGCATGACGGGCCTGGCCACCGCCGAGGTCGTCACCTTCGAGACCCACTCTGGCGTGCGCCATTTGCTCAGCGGCGACACCACCTACGTGGAAGGCAGCTTCGAGATCGCTGCCGTGTCGCCCCCGGGTCAGCTGAACCACGGCGCCGAGGCGTTCACCTGGAACCTGCCCAACGGCACGGGCATCATCGCCAACCAGTATTTGAGGGTGAGCGCGCGCGACGGCGGCCTGTTCCGCTTTGACAGCCTGGACCTTCTGCGTGCCACCACCGAGCGCGATTTCAGCAGTGTCACCTTCATCGGTGTGCTGGCCGACAACTCCCACGTCACCCGCCATTTCGTCAACCGGCTGAGTTCGCCGTTCCTGCAGCCGGGCACCAGCGGCATCTTCCATTACCACCTCGACGCCGACTTTTCCGCGCTGCGGAGCTTGATGGTCAGCGGCAACCAGTCCCACGTCATCGACAACATCGCGGTGACACCCGTGCCGGAACCCGAGACCTACGCGTTGATGCTGGCCGGGCTGGCGGTGATGGGTGGGGTGGCCGCGCGGCGCCGCAAGTCCGGTGACCGCGTCTGACGGCTTGAGTTGACGTTCGCGCGCCCTGCCCGAGCCATGCCGGGCGCGTGCCCCACCCAGTGGCCGGGTGGGGTGGCGACACAGCCCAGCGGCGCCCAGGGCCAACATCTTTTCCCCGACCGTTGAGATTGCCGCTGCACGGACGCTGTGCAACGTTCGACTCTGCTCAGCCGCCGGATGATCAGAGGAAGCCACCGCAGCCTTTGCGGCTGGTCGCGACCGCAGCGCGCACGCGACCCCGGCCCGAGTTCACGACACCCTCTAAGATCGTCGCCTGCCGTTGCCTCCAGCTTGGACGCGCGGCCCGCCGGTCGTGCGCTGTTGCCGGTGTCCACTTCCTTTGACCGCCCTCATTTCCCAAGGACTCGCTCGATGAAACTCATGGACTACGGCTTGCAGCCCCTCGATTTCCAGAACCCCGCGGCGCTGAACTCGGCCCTGCCGGCCGGCCTGTCTCGCCGCACTTTCGTCGTCACCTCGCTGGCCTCGGGTTTTGCCGTGGCGTCTCAGCCGGTGCTGGCGCAGGCCATCACCACCGACACCCAGGGCTTGGTGGCCGGCGAAGTCAGCATCCCCGTGGCCGACGGCAAGATCCCCGGCTACCGGGCCATGCCGAAGAAGGCCGGCAAGCACCCGGTGGTGCTGGTGGCCCAGGAAATTTTCGGCGTGCACGAGCACATCAAGGACGTCTGCCGCCGCCTGGCGAAGATGGGCTACTACGCGATTGCGCCCGAGCTCTTCGCGCGCCAGGGCGACGTGTCGAAGATGAGCGACATCAACGAGATCCTGTCCACGGTGGTGGCCAAGGTGCCCGATGCGCAGGTCAATGCCGACCTCGACGCCGCGGTGGCCTTTGCCAAAGCCAGCGGCCAGGCCCATGCCGAGCGCGTCGGCATGGTCGGCTTTTGCTGGGGTGGGCGTGCGGTGTGGGTGTACGCCAAGCACAACCCGAAACTCAAGGCTGCGGTGGCTTACTACGGCCTGCTCGAAGGCATGAAGTCAGACATCAAGCCGCAAGACCCGGTCGAGTTCGCGGCCGAGTTGAAGGTGCCGGTGCTGGGCCTGTACGCCGGCAACGACGGTTTCGTCAAACCGCCCGCCATTGACCAGATGCGCGCCGGCCTGGTGAAGTCGACCAGCGGCTCCGAGATCGTGGTCTTTCCCGGCGTCAACCACGGCTTCAACGCCGACTACCGCCCGACCTTTGACAAGGCCGCGGCGCAGTACGGCTGGAAACTCGCGCACGACTGGCTGAAGAACCACGGCGTCTGAGAGAAAGGCCGGCAGCCGCGCACCACAAGGGCTGCCGTCAGCGCTCACCCGCCGATCAGGTGGGCGCGCGCATCGCCTCGTAGCGAGCCCGCACCACCGCCAACGCCCGCTCGTAGGCGCCGGCAATTTCCTCCGGGCACGACACCGTCATCGTCAGGTCCTTGAGCAGGCCGTTGTCCAGGCCGTAAACCCAGCCGTGCACCACGACTTCCTGGCCGCGTTGCCAGGCGTCTTCGACGATCGTCGTCTGGCAAACGTTGAGCGCCTGCTCCACCACGTTCAACTCGCACAGCGCATTGACCCGGTGCGACGCTTCCAGCGATTCGAGCCAGGCGTGGTGCCGGCTGCGCACGTCCTTGACGTGGCGGATCCAGTTGTCGGCCAGCCCCACCCGGCGGTCGGTCATGGCGGCGTGCACGCCGCCGCAGTTCGAATGCCCGACCACGATGATGTGCTTGACCTTGAGCACGTCGGTGGCGAACTCGATCACCGACAGGCAGTTCAGGTCGGAGTGCACCACCATGTTGGCCACGTTGCGGTGCACGAACAGCTCGCCGGGCAGCAGGTCGACCAGCTCGTTGGCCGGCACGCGGCTGTCGGCGCAGCCGATCCACAGGTATTGCGGCGCCTGCAGGGCCAGCAGGTTGGTGAAGAAGCCGGGGCGCTGGGCTTCCATTTTTCCGGCCCAAAGTCGGTTGCTTTCGAGGAGTTCGTGGAGGTCGGTGGTCATGAGGGTCACAAGGTGCTTCGCACAAGTCTTCAAACAGCCTGCCAGTGTACGCAGGCGCCCGGCAGACCCGGTTGACCGGAATTGGTTAGAGTCATTGCCCATCGACACCGCCTGGCGCCGCATCGCCACCGCCCCCCCATGAAAACCAAAGCCGCCGTGGCCTGGCAAGCAGGCCAGCCCCTGACCATCGAAACCGTCGACCTGCAGGGCCCGCAGGCCGGGGAGGTGCTGGTGGAAATCAAGGCCACCGGCATCTGCCACACCGACGACTACACCCTCTCGGGCGCCGACCCGGAGGGCCTGTTCCCCGCCATCCTGGGCCATGAAGGCGCCGGCGTGGTGCTGGAGGTGGGCGCCGGGGTGAGCAGCCTGCGCCCGGGCGACCACGTGATCCCGCTCTACACCCCCGAGTGCCGGCATTGCAAGTTCTGCCTGAGCCGCAAAACCAATCTGTGCCAGCTGATCCGCGGCACTCAGGGCAAGGGCTTGATGCCCGACGGCAGCAGCCGCTTCAGCCTCGACGGCCGCCCGCTGCTGCACTACATGGGCACCAGCACCTTCAGCAACCACACCGTGGTGCCCGAGATCGCGCTGGCCAAGATCCGCTCCGATGCGCCCTTCGACAAGGTCTGCTACATCGGCTGCGGGGTGACCACCGGCATCGGCGCGGTGCTGTTCACCGCGCGGGTGGAGGCCGGCGCCAACGTCGTGGTCTTCGGCCTCGGCGGCATTGGCCTGAACGTGATCCAGGGCGCCAAGATGGTCGGGGCCGACAAGATCATCGGCGTCGACCTCAACCCGGCGCGCGAGGCCATGGCCCGCCAGTTCGGCATGACCCACTTTCTCAATCCGAAAGACATCGAAGCCGCAGGCGGCAACCTGGTGGAGGCCATTCAGCAGCTCACCGACGGCGGCGCCGACTACAGCTTCGAGTGCATCGGCAACACCCGCGTCATGCGCCAGGCGCTGGAGTGCACCCACAAGGGTTGGGGCCAGAGCATCATCATTGGTGTGGCCGAGGCGGGTGCGGAAATCAGCACCCGGCCGTTCCAGCTCGTCACCGGCCGGCAGTGGAAGGGCTCGGCCTTCGGCGGCGCCCGTGGCCGCACCGACGTGCCCAAGATCGTCGACTGGTACATGGAGGGCAAGATCGACATCGACAGCCTGATCACCCACACCTTGCCGCTGGCCGACATCAACCGAGGCTTCGAGCTGATGCGCCGTGGCGAATCCATCCGCAGCGTGGTGGTGTTTTGAGCGCGCCGCCGTTGGCGCTCACGCTGTTGAGCGAGCACGCCTGCTTCGGCGGCGTGCAGCGTTTCTACCAGCACCACGCTCCAGCCATCGGCCTGCCCATGCGCTTCGGCGTCTACCTGCCGCCACAGGCGAAGCAGGGGCCGGTGCCCGCGGTGATGGTGCTGGCAGGCCTGACCTGCAATGAAGAAACCTTCGCCATCAAGGCCGGTGCCCAGCGTGTGGCCGCGCAGCTGGGCCTGGCCATCGTCACCCCGGACACCAGCCCCCGTGGTGCCCAGGTGCCGGGCGAAGCGGACCGTTGGGACTTTGGCCTGGCCGCCGGCTTCTACCTCGACGCCACCCAGCCCCCCTGGTCCACCCATTGGCGCATGGAAAGCTACCTGCTGCAGGACCTGCTGCCCACGGTGAACCAGGCGTTGCCTGTTCAGCCCGGCCGGTGGGGCGTGATGGGCCATTCGATGGGCGGCCACGGTGCGCTCACCCTGGCCTTGCGCCACCCCGATCGCTTCGCCAGCTTGTCGGCCCTGGCGCCGATTTGCGCCCCCACCGAGTGCCCGTGGGGGCAGCGCGCCTTTGCTGGCTACCTGGGCGACGACCGCGCGGCCTGGGCGGCCCATGACGCCAGTGTCTTGATGCGCGAGCGCGGCTGCGCCCTGTCGGTGCCGACCATCCTGATCGACCAGGGGTTGGGCGATCAGTTTCTGGCCGAACAGTTGCACCCCGAGCGCTTCGAGCAGGCCTGCGCCCAGGTCGGTCAGCCTCTGATGCTGCGGCGGCACGCCGGAAGTGACCATGGGTACTACTTCATCGCCAGTGTCGTGGAAGACCATTTGCACCATCATGCGCAGCGCCTGGTGGCCCAAGTGAGCTGAGCGCCTGCGGCCCAGTGCACGCTCCACCAGAAGGGGACACAGAAAAATCTTGTTCATGGTCGAGTCACTGCCAATTGAATTGGCTTTGCACTCGATTTGGCTGGGTTTTTGCCGCCTTTTGATGTCATTGACACCATTTTGAACGGGATGTGCGTATCCTTCCGGCTCGGTACTACTTGGTGAAGGAGCGCCTTCTGTGTCAGCCCAATTGGTGAACCTTGAAGTGAGGTCGGCGCGCGTGGCGGTGGTGGGGGCGGGTGTGGCAGGTCTGAGCCTGGCCCGTTGGCTCGCCAACCGCAACACGGCGGTGCACGTGTTTGACAAATCGCGTGGCGTGGGCGGGCGCATGGCCACCCGGCGCATGGAATGGGTCGACGGCCAGGGCGTGACCCGCACCGCTGCCCTGGACCACGGCGTGGGTGCCTTTGCCGCCCACAGCATGGCGTTTCAGGCCCGGGTGGCCCAAGTGGCTGCCATCGGCAGCCTGGTTCGTTGGCAACCCAAGCTGGCCGACGGGCTCATGGAACCGGCGGCTTGGGTGTCGCGGCCCGACATGCCCGCCTGGTGTCGGCGCATGGCCGAAGGCTTGCCCTTGACTCTGTACCATGCCGTCGACGCGGTGCGCCGGGACCGGGACGGCTGGTCGATCATGAGCGAGGGCGACGTCCTTGGCTCGGGGTTCGACCATGTGGTGCTGGCCATGCCACCGGTGCAGGCCGCGGTGTTGTTGGCCCCGCACCGGCCGGACTGGTCGGAGCAGGCGGGGCAGGTGCCCATGCAGCCTTGCTGGACGCTGATGGGCGTGAGCGCCTCGCCGCCAGAAACACCCACCTGGGAGTCCGCGCGCCCGCTGGAAGGGCCGCTGGCCAGCGTGTGGCGCAATGACAGCAAGCCGGGTCGTGAGCGGCTTGACGGGCATGCGGCCTGGGTGGCCCACGCCCGCGCCGACTGGAGTGAAACCCACCTGGAAGACGACCCCAGCGCCGTGCAGGCGCAGTTGCTGGCGGCCATGAACCAGGTCGTTGGTCATGAGATGGTGTGGCGGCGCAGCGTGGTGCACCGCTGGCGCTATGCCCATGCCCCCGCTCAACGGTGGGTGGCGGGCCGCTGCTGGTGGGACCCTGCCCTCGGCCTGGGCGTGTGCGGTGACTTCCTGGGCGGCGGTGGGGTCGAAGGCGCCTGGCAATCGGCCGACGCGCTGGCGCAGAACATCGACGCCGTGGCCATGCCCGAAATCCGGCAAATGGCCAGGCCCTGACAAGGCGCGCCGTTTGCCCCGTATGAGTCGAGTTTGCCCCCAAGCAATGTTCACCGTTCCGCTTCTTCTGCCCTCTGCTTCGCCGACCTGACCCCACTGGAGACCGACATGACCCCGAATCGACTCACTTCCCGCCGCGTGTTCTTGATGGCCGTGGCGGCCACCGGTGCCACGCTCACCGCCGGTGTTCAAGCGCAGGCCCCCGCTGCCAAACCCCTGATCGACGAGAAGGACCCCCAAGCCGTCGGCCTGGGTTACGTTCACGATGCCGCCCGCGTCGACACCAAGAAATTTCCCAAATACGCCGCAGGTCAGGTCTGTGCCAACTGCGCGCTGTACCAGGGCAAGCCCACCGACCCCGCTGCGGGCTGTGTGTTGTTCGCGGGCAAGAACGTGGCCGGCAAGGGGTGGTGCAGCGCCTGGGCCAAAAAGGCCTGATGAACCCCGCGGTGTCGCCAGCAATGCCAGCCTGGCTTGACCGAACCCACGCCGACCGCGTGAGCTGCCCATGAGCCTGGTGTGTCAACACAGCCCATGAAGCCGACCGCCGCCCCTGCTCCCTGGAAAGGCCACAAGCAAAACCTCCCCAGCAAGCCCTGCAGTGTGTGCGGCCGGCCGATGAGCTGGCGCAAACGCTGGGCACGCACCTGGGACGAGGTCAAGCACTGCTCCGACGCCTGCCGCAAGGCGCGCCCCCGGCTTGGCTGAGACCTCGCTTCGCCACCTGGTCATCGTGCTGGGCGACCAGCTCGATTTGGACGCCGCCGCCTTCGATGGCTTCGACCCGGCGCTCGACGCGGTGTGGATGGCCGAGGTGGCGCAGGAGTCCACCCACGTCTGGTCCACCCAGCCACGCACCGCGATGTTTTTGGCCGCCATGCGGCACTTCGCCGTGGCCGTGCGCGAACGCGGCTGGCCCGTGCACTACACCGCGCTCGACGACCCGGCCAACCGGGGCACCTTGGCCGACGAGCTGCAAGCCGCCATCGGCCGCCTGCAGCCCCAGCGCCTGGTGCTCACCGCCCCGGGCGATTGGCGGGTCTGGCGAGCCCTGCAGGCCGTGGCACGCGAGGCCGAGCTGCCGCTGGAGGTGCGCGACGACCGGCATTTCTACACCACGGTGCGCGAATTTGCCGCCCACGCCAAGGGCCGCGCCACGCTGCGCCTGGAGTACTTCTACCGCGAACTGCGCAAGCGCCACCGGGTGCTGCTGCACGACGACGGCAAGCCGCTCGGCGGGCAGTGGAATTTCGACGCCGACAACCGCGAGGTCTTCGGCGCCCACGGTCCGCAAAACGTGCCGGCGCGCACCACCTTCGCCCCCGATGCCCTGACCCAGAGCGTGCTGTCGCTGGTGCGCACCCGGTTCGCCGACCACCCCGGCAGCCTCGACAGTTTTGCCTGGCCCGTCACCCGGGCGCAGGCGCTGCAATCCTTGGAAGCTTTCGTGCGCGAGCGCCTGCCGCACTTCGGTCGTTACCAAGACGCGTTGTGGCCCGGGCAGGCTTGGCTCTACCACTCGCACCTGTCGGCCGCGCTCAACTTGAAGCTGATCAACCCGCGCGAGGTGGTGGCTGCGGCCGAGGCGGCCTACCACGCCGGGCGCGCGCCCTTGCCCTGTGTCGAAGGCTTCGTGCGCCAAATCCTCGGCTGGCGCGAGTACGTGCGCGGCGTCTACTGGACGCAGATGCCGGCCTACCTCGAGCACAACGCACTGAACGCCGAGCAGGACCTGCCGGCCTGGTACTGGACCGGCCAGACCGACATGGCCTGCCTGCGCGACGCCTTGCAGCAGACCTTGGCGCATGGCTACGCCCACCACATCCAACGCCTGATGGTGACCGGCCTGTACCCCTTGCTGCTCGGCGTGCAACCGCAGCAGGTGCACGCCTGGTACCTGGCGGTGTACGTCGATGCGGTCGAATGGGTCGAGCTGCCCAACACCTTGGGCATGAGCCAGTACGCCGACGGCGGACTGATGGCCAGCAAGCCCTATGTGGCCACCGGCAAGTACATCCAGCGCATGGCCAGCGGGCGGTACTGCCAGGGCTGCCGGTACGACCCCGGCGAGCGCGAGGGGCCGACCGCCTGCCCTTACACCACGCTGTACTGGGACTTCCTCATGCGCCATGAAGACCGCCTGGCCGCCAACCCCCGCATGTCTTTGCAGGTGAAGAACCTCAAGCGACTGAGTGAGGCGCAGAAGCAGGCGGTCACCAATCGGGCAGACGCCATCCGCCGCGGTCAAGTGGGTGGTGACCTCCAGGGGATGTTGTGAAGGCCAGGGGACACGGCGGGCGTCAGCAGCGCAAGGCATCGCCGTCGAAGCGTGCCTTGAAGTGCGCTTTTTCGCTGGGCGGTCCCACCCAGGTCACAGGCACTGTGGGTTGCAGGGTGGCCCGGCACGCGTTGAGCGCCAGTTGCAGGCGCGGCAGCATCGCCGTGCGGTGAACGTAGCTCTCCAAGTTGACGGGAAGCTCGGCCAGCACCCGCCGGCCCACGGGGTTGAAGGTCCAGTCGCCTGGCGCGGGAAAGGCAGGCGCTGGCGGGGTGCCGTCTGCCTGTGCGGCCAGTGCCAACACCTTCTGAAACTGATGGTGTGCGTGGTTGGAGGTGGCTTGCGGCTTCAGTACCAGCCGCATGAAAGCCCACTGCCATGCCCCTGCCAGAGGGCGAGATGCATCGGACCCCGTTTTCGCCGTGCCGGCCGCGGGCAGCCGCTCGATGAGCTTGAGTTGCATCTGCAGCTCCAGCTTCAACGCCGAATGCAGTGACACCTGCGCAGCGCTGAAGGGCTCAGTGAGCGCAGCCAGTGCGGCCGGGGCGTCGGGCAGGCGCTTCGCTCGCACGGCGTCGTGCACGAAGAAAGCGTGCCGGTGCGCCATGCGCAGGGCAATCAGCTTACTGATCACGGTGCGCGAGCCGGTCAGCATCTGAGCCAGGCCCGCGCGTTCTTGTTGCAGCACGACCAGCAAGGCGCTTGCCGTGGGTGGAAAGCGCACCAAGCGGGCATGAAACGCTTGTTGCGCATGGGCCAGAGGTGCGAAAGCCGGCAGCGGCCCCTCGTGGTTCAGGCTGGGCAGGACAAACTCACTGTAGACCGGCAAGGCCAAGAAGCTGGCGTAGTGCGTTGCCAGCGTCGTCGCCGAGGCGAGACCAACCGTCGTCGCGGGCGGTGGCGCCTGCCAACAGTTCCGGTCTGTGGCATCGCAGCGCATGGCGTCATTGGCCACCACCACGGCTTGGGGCAATACCGGCCACGGCAGGTCGGCCCCAGCCGCCTCGTGCGCCTTTATGGCCGCCACCCAAGCCCGTCCGGCATGGACCGGCTCCGGCTGGCCCATGCCCGCCAGCAGCCAGTACGCGTTGCGCGGGTTGTCGTCGAAGGGATGGCTTTGGTCACGCACTGCCGCCACCCCTGGACCCAGCGGCGGGTCGTAGAACAGCCAGCCCAGCGCCAAGGTCAACACCAGACCGCTGCCTGCTCTCCAGCCCACCTTCCAACGAGTCACAGCCATCTCCACCTCCGGCGTCAGCGTCGTGAGATTGTGGTGGGCATGCAGCGGCTGGCAACGGCAGAGTTCAGCAGCTTGTCACAGGCCGGGCGTTTTTCTCGCGGCCTTTCTGCCATGACGCCGTGCGCCGTGGTCTGCGGCAAGTGGCTGACGACCCCCATGCGCCGCGAGCTCGATGGTCTGCGCTGAATGCAGCGACCGGCTGCACCCGCCGCACGTGCTTCAGTCCACCGGCGTCAATTTGGCAATGTTCAACGCCAGCCACTTCGTGCCATGCCGGCCGAACTTGACTTGCGCCTGCGCGCTCGTGCCGCTGCCCTCCAGCATCAGCAACACGCCTTCACCGAACTTGGTGTGGAACACCGTCTGCCCGGTGCGCAGGCCATGGCTGTTCGTAACCTGGGGCGAGGCGCCGAAGCCCGAGGTGGGCACGGCCGTGGTCACGTCGCCCACGCCGACGATCGACTTCAGGCCCGCGCCGCGTTCCCAGGCGTTGCGGTAGTCGCGCTGAAACCCCGAGCCGAAGCCCTGGTTGCGCGGGGTGAGCCAGCGCAGCGCCGTCTCGGGCAGCTCGTCGAAGAAGCGGCTCTTCAGGTTGTAGCGGGTCTGGCCGTGCAGCATGCGGGTCTGGCTGAAGCTCAGGTACAGCCGCTGACG
>JAZKHH010000089.1:48858-50749 GCA_040385465.1 Pseudomonadota bacterium
CCATCGGGCGTGATGTTGGCGGGCATGCCCTCCACCGGCAGCGCCACCACGTCCTTGCCAAAGCCTTCCTGCATGACAAAAGCCTCGGCGGCGTTGATCAATTCTTCCAAGTTCTCGATGCGGTCCTTGCCTTCTTTGTCGGTCTTGTAGAACTCGATCAAGCCCGAGGCCTGCAGCATGCGTTCGATGATGTCGCGCAGCGTGAGGCCACGGGTCTCCTCGCGCAGGGTGTCGATCAAGGCCAAGAAGCCGCCCACGTTGGTGCCCGCCTTGCCGCTCAAGCCGCCCACGCTTTGCGCGAGGCTGCGCCCGCTGGTGCGGGCAATCTCCTGCAGCTGCTCGATCGTGCGCGCGCCAATGCCGCGCGCGGGGAAGTTGACCACCCGCAGGAAGCTGGTGTCGTCGTTCGGGTTCTCGATCAGGCGCAGGTAGCTGAGCGCGTGCTTGACCTCGGCACGCTCGAAGAAGCGCAACCCGCCGTACACCTTGTACGGCAGCCGCGCATTGAACAACGCGCTCTCCATCACCCGGCTTTGCGCATTGCTGCGGTAGAGCAGGGCGATGTTGCGCAGGGCGATGCCGTCGCGGTGCAGCTGGCGCGCCTCGTCCACGAACCACTGCGCTTCGGCGAAATCGCTCGTCGCCTCCATCACCCGCACCGGCTCGCCCTGGCCGGCATCGGTCACCAGGTTCTTGCCCAGGCGCTTGTTGTTGTGGGCGATCAGGTGGTTGGCGGTGTCGAGGATGTTGCCGTGGCTGCGGTAGTTGCGCTCCAGCTTGATCAGGTGCTCGACCCGGAACTCGCGCTCGAAGTCGGCCATGTTGCCGACCTGCGCACCGCGAAAGGCGTAAATGCTCTGGTCGTCGTCGCCCACCGCCATCACCGCGGCGCCATCGGGGTGCGCCGGGTTGGCGAACATCTTCAGCCAGGCGTATTGCAGGCGGTTGGTGTCCTGGAACTCGTCCACCAGCACATGGCGGAAGCGCTGCTGGTAATGCGCGCGCAAGGCCGGCTGGTCGCGCAGCATCTCGTAGGTGCGCAGCATCAGCTCCGCAAAGTCCACCACGCCTTCGCGCTGGCACTGCGCCTCGTAGGCCTGGTACACGTCCACCATCACCCGGGTTTGTTCGTCGCGCACCGCCACGTCCGCCGGGCGCAGCCCTTCTTCCTTCGAGCCGGCGATGAACCAGGTCACCTGCTTGGGCACATAGCGCTGCTCGTCGATGTTGAGCGCCTTGATGATGCGCTTGATGGCCGAGAGCTGGTCCGCGCTGTCCAGGATCTGGAAGCTCTGCGGCAGGTTGGCCAGCTTCCAATGGGACCGCAAAAACCGGTTGCACAAGCCGTGGAAGGTGCCGATCCACATGCCGCGCACCGGCAGCGGCAGCATGCTTTCCAACCGCGTCACCATTTCCTTGGCCGCCTTGTTGGTGAAGGTCACCGCCATCACGCCGCCGGGCGAGATTTGTCCGGTTTGGATCAGCCAGGCGATGCGGGTGGTGAGCACCCGGGTCTTGCCCGATCCGGCCCCCGCCAGGATCAACGCCGGGCAGGCGGGCAGGGTCACCGCGGCCAGCTGCTCCGGGTTCAAGCCGCGCAGCAACGGCGAAGAGGAGGGCAGGGAATCTGTCGCTGGCGCAGACACCGTGTTGTCTTCAAAATGAGGGGTCATGGCGCATTTTAGGAGCCCGCATTGAAGGCAGGGTTGAAGGTCAAGGGAACCAGTGGGTGGCGCAGGGTTGCCGGCGCTTGGGCCATGCTCGTGGGCGCCGGTGCGGCGCACGGCGCCACCTGCCCGGCGCCCCCGCCCAGCTGGCTGGTCGAGCGCGTCATGTCGGCCCGCTGCGCCGCCTGCTGGGCTGCGTCCGGCGAGACCTGGGCGCCACCGGC
>JAZKHH010000089.1:50849-60523 GCA_040385465.1 Pseudomonadota bacterium
GCCTGGAACGGCTACATCGGGCTGTCGCTGCGGGTGACCAGGCCCCCTGCGGCCGCCGGCGCGTTAGGGCGCGTGCGCCAACCCGATTGGTCCGCCTGGACCGGTTACCTGGCGCTGGTCGAGCAGGTGCCTGCGGGCAGCGAAGGCAGTGCCGTGGCGCGCCAGGTCGTGCGCGGTATGGTCGGCCCCTTGTCATTGGCCACCCTGGCCAGTGAACCAAAATTCAGCCACCTCCAGGCCCTGCGCCTGCCCTCCGAGGGCAACGCTGCGCGCTGGAAAACCGTTGGGTGGTTGAGCCTCCATGGCGAGCCGAAAGTGGTGGCGTGGGCCGGGGAAGGCCCGTGCACCCCACGACCCTCCGCCTCACCCGCGCGCGCGCCACAGCGTTCGGGCCGGTAACCAATCGCGTGCCCATCGCAGCACCCCCGCAAGGGCAGCTGCCCAAGGGCTGGCGGGGTTGACGGCTTACACGCTGTCAACCGCCTGTGTTCCAGCAGGCGGGCGTGGCCGGACCCTGCGCATGGCCGAGGAGCTGGAAGACAACAGCGGCCGCAGCGCTTGGCCAAGCGGGCCCCTGCAGGCCACTTCGGCTTCGTCCCTAATGGCCACCGCCACCAGCTTGCCCTCCAGTGGTGGTGGCTGCAGAAAGTGGCGCGGGCCAAAGACGGGTTGTAAGAGCGGGTCCAGAGCGACCGGAGGGCGTGCGGTTGCGGCCACTGCGGCGGCACCGCCCAGCCTACCGCGTTCAGCGTCCAACGCCAACAGGCTTGGAAGAGGTGAAGGTTTGTAAAGAGGCCTAGGCAATGCCTGCACCCTGCGCTGTAATGGGCGGCCTTGCCTTTTTGGACCTAATTTTCATGTCCGATACCGACACCACTGTCTCGTCCGATCCGGTCACCGCCGCCCCGGAAGGAGCGACAGCGACAACAACGACAGCGCAAGCCGAGCAGCTGCGCCGGTCGCACACCGTGATGCTGGAAGCGGTGTACCGCTCCCTGCAAAGCAGCTTGCCAGCCGAACTTTTCAACGTCACGGTGAACACGGCACAGGAAGTTGCCAGCTACCAGACCTCCGCCAGCGACACAGCCCCCAGGACCACCGTGTACAGGGCCACCGACCCCCAGCGCTATCAGGCGCTGGTGGACCGTGCGGCCGTGCTGGGCCACGCAGGCGTGGCCGATGGCCCCCAAGCCGTGATGCCGGCCCAAGTGCACAGCGTGTACCTTACCGACCACAGCGCGATGTACCAGGACGCCAATGACCAGTGGCATTGGGTCGGCCGCACGGCGAACCCGGCCTTGTATGCCGGCATCGTCGCGCTCGACCTGGCGTTGCCGCCCCCGGCAATTGCGCCCGTTCCCGATGACCTCACTGGCCCGGGCCGCGAACTGGTTTGGCTGCAAGACAGTCTGGATTACGCGCCCACTTTGCCCACCGAATTCGACGTCTTTGCCGAATTCGGCCTGGGGGGCGTGACACCCGAACAGGCACGTTACTTTAACGAGATGATCGCCCAGTCGCCCTCGCTGGTGGCCCAATTGCGTGAAGCCAAGGCACAAGGCATTGCCATGCAGTGGCGCCACGACCTCCCCTCGGATGCGGCCTACGAGCCCGGCTCGCGCACGATCTACCTCAGCGAGGTCATGAACCGTGCCGACTGGGACCGGCTGCCACCGGCTCACCGTCTCACCTA
Source organism: Pseudomonadota bacterium (assembly GCA_040385465.1). Lineage (GTDB taxonomy): Bacteria > Pseudomonadota > Gammaproteobacteria > Burkholderiales > Burkholderiaceae_C > CANHBY01. The sequence continues at coordinate 52,543 of JAZKHH010000089.1, forward strand.
CGCCGCCAACTTCGTCAACGGACTGTCTCACGAGCTGGGCCATGCACGGGACTCGAACGGGGCCCGGCCGTCGCCCGCTTCCTTCCGAAACGAAACGGCTTTTCGGGCTGCATACCTGAGGTACATGGCCCAATGCGAGAGCGCTGCCTACCTGAACACCATGCGCGTGGCTGACGAGTTGGAAAGCCACAGCGGCCTGAGCTTGTTCATGAACAGCTGGCAGGACGCCCAGGGTTACACAGGGTCTGTCTACGAAGACATTTACCGCGATCCAACGCTGACGCCCACAGAGCGGCTGCAGCGTTTGGCAAAGATTGCTCGTCAAGAGCATCACGGGTTTGCCGCCGATGGGTACTACCAGAAGATGGCACATGCGCTGTGGCAGCAGTACCGCGCGCAGCAGAGAGACGGCCTGTGACGTCGTGCCGTTCGGGCTGCTGAGAGAAAGGCTTGCAGCCGGGAAGGGCACCTGCCTGCCGCCCTGCCCATCACCCGTCGTGCGTTGCCGCGAGGCACGGACGGCCCGCTGTCGCCTCGCCCATTGCGGCCAAGGCACTTGCGCCAAAGCAACTGCGCAACGCAGGCTGATGAAGTCAGCGGGGTCAATCGTCCTGCCTGCGGCAGATGTCCTCAGTCAGCGTTGAGCCAACGCGTTGGCGCATCATGGGCGCACCGACCACTTCCCACGGAACCCGCCGATGACCCCCGGCCGTCCTACCCGCCGAGCGCTGTTGCTGGCCGCCATGGCAGCGCCCTTCACCTCGGCAGCCCAGGGGGCCTCGCAGCCAGGCAGGCTTCCGCCACCGCCACCGCCACCGCCACCGCCACCGCCACAGGCCGCGTCTGCGCGCGAGCGGCTCGAGACCCTCGAAGCATCGGCCGGTGGCCGGCTCGGCGTGGCGGCCATCGACACCGGCAGCGGTGCCCGCATCGCCCACCGTGCGGACGAACGCTTTGCCCTGTGCAGCACCTTCAAGGTGCTTGCCGCCGGTGCGGTCTTGAAGCGCAGCGCCACCGAACCGGGCCTGCTGCAAAGGCGTCTCACCTACACCAACGACGACCTGGTGGCGCACTCACCGGTCACCCGCCTTCACGTGGCGCAAGGCTTGCCGGTGGCACAGCTGTGCGCGGCCGCCTTGCAGCACAGCGACAACACCGCGGCCAACCTGCTGGTGGCCCTGCTGGGCGGCCCCGCCGCTGTGACCGCGTTCGCCCGTTCCATCGGCGACCACAGCTTCCGCCTCGACCGCTGGGAGACGGCGCTCAACACCGCGTTGCCGGGCGATCCCCGCGACACCTCAACCCCAGCCGCCATGGCCGCCAGCTTGCAGCGCCTGGCACTGGGCGATGCGCTCGGCGGTGCGCAGCGCGACCGGCTGGTCGACTGGATGCGCCACAACACCACCGGCGCCGCCCGGATCCGCGCCGGCGTGCCCGCCGCCTGGACCGTGGCCGACAAGACCGGCACCGGCGACTTCGGCACGGCCAACGACGTGGCCGTGGTCTGGCCGCCCGGGCGGCCGCCGCTGGTCATGGCCCTGTATTTTTACCAAGGCCGCGCGGAAGCGCCTGCCCGCAGCGACGTGCTTGCCGCAGCCGCTACCGTGGTGGCCGACGCCCTGGCCTGACCGCACATCCACCTTTGGGTTGGCGCCGTCCCGGTGGCGCCCCATGCCGAGCGAGTTGGGTGGTGCTGCTGGCGGTGGCGATGGTGATGGCGGCCAAGCCCGTTGGCCGCAGCTTCGTCAACCGGCTTCGGTGCTGCCTGCACATGGCGGACTCCTGCCATGGCCACCTCCGCCATGCGGGTGCTGTCGCTCATCCCGCCGCGGTCGCTGGCATTGGCGTCATCTGTCTTTCTGAAAGCTGCTTGGCGTCGCACCCATCAAGCCGCGGAACGCCGCGATGTAGGCTGCCGCATTGGCAAATGCCAGTTGGTGCGCGACCACCTTGACCGGCAGCCCACGCCACAGCAAGTCGATCGACGCGATGAGGCGTGCTTGCTGCCGCCAGGCCCGCCAGCTCAAGCCCACCTCGGCACTGAAGTGCCGGCTGAAGCTGCGCTCCGACATCGCTGCCGAAGACGCCAGGTCGCTCAAAGGCGCATGCCATTGCCGCTGTGCCAGCCACTCACCCACGGCCCGGCGCAACCCCTCGCTGTGCGGCATCGGCAGCAGGGTGGGCAACGCGAGCGTTTGCTGCAGGGTGTGAAGCAGCAGCCGCACCATCAGCGCGCGGGTCGGCAACTCAAAGCGCGGGTCGAACAGGCCCAGCACCAGCTCGCGGATCAGCGGCGAGGCCACCACTGCGTGCACCGTGTCTGCCTGCACGAACGCCGGGCACTGCGCCAGCAAAGCCGGCTGGCAGTACAGCGTGCGCAGTTCCACCGCCGAGAGCACTTGAATCGCGTGCGGCTGCTCGGGCGGCAACCACAGCGCGCGTTGGGGCGGCACCGTCCAGCGCGCCGCATTTGTCTCCACCAGCATCACCCCTTCCAGCGCAAACACCAACTGCCCTGTGCGGTGCTGGTGGCGTGGCAACACCGCGCCAGCGCCATGGTGCTTGGCCAGCACCGCCCAAAGCCCGAAGTCTTGGCGGCTCGGCGATGTTTTTTGGCGGATGAGCTTTGACATGCCAGCCTAGTATGCCTGCATCGCCCTTCGCTTCTGCCGACCCAACGCTGTCCACGCCATGCACACCCACACCTTGTTGATCCAAGCCGGCCGCGCCACTGCCCCCGCTGCCCAGTCCGTCAGCCCGCCCCTGGTTCGCACCTCCACGGTGGTGTTCCCCACCTTGGCCGACTACAAGGCCGCCCACCATCAACGCGTGTTTGACTCCGCGCGCTATGGCCGCTCTGGCACACCGACCACCTTCGAATTGCAGCGCGCCATGGCGCAACTGGCCGGCACCGAAACCTGCCTGGCGCTGGCCAGTGGCTTGGCCGCCGTGGTGGCCGTGCTCAGCGCGCACGCCGGCCCGGGCAAGCACCTGCTGGTGAGTGAAGGCGTCTACGGCCCCACTCGCAGCTTTTGCGAGCAGGACCTGTGCGCTGCCGGCACCATCGTCGAATTCTTTGCGCACGGTGCCGACATCGCCCCCTTGCTGCGCGAGAACACCAGCCTCGTTTACCTCGAGGCCCCCGCGTCATTGACCATGGAGATGCTCGACGTGCGGGCCATCAGCACCGCCGCTCGGCAACAAGGTGTGCCCGTTGCGGCCGATGCCACTTGGGGCACCCCGTTGTTCTTCGACGCCCATGGACTGGGCGTGCACATCGCCATCCATTCCGCCACCAAGTTCATCAACGGCCATTCCGACGTGATGCTCGGCCTCGTCACCGGCACCCATGACGACCTGGCCAGCACCCGCCGCCACTGCGACCGCCACGGTGCGCACGCCGCGCCCGATGTCTGCTGGCTGACCCTGCGCGGCCTGCGCACCTTGGCCCTGCGTCTGCAGCGCCACGAGCAAACCGCACTGACCGTGGCGCACTGGTTGCAAGCGCAGCCCACCGTGAAGCGGGTGCTGTTCCCTGCACTCGCGTGCGACCCCGGCCATGCGCTGTGGCGTGCTCAGTTCACCGGTGCTGCCGGCCCGTTCAGTTTCGAGCTCGTGCCTTGCAGCGAACCCGCCTTCGCCGCGTTCATCGATGCGCTTCAATTTTTCAGCCTGGGCACCAGCTGGGGTGGCTTTGAGAGCTTGGTCCTGCCCGCCGTGCCGTACTCGTTGCGCCACCTCGACGTCCTGCCAGACGCTGGCCGCTTGGTGCGGCTCCATGTGGGTCTTGAGAATCCTGCAGACCTGATGGCCGACCTGGAGCAGGCGCTGGTGCGAGTCAGGTGATTCGTGGTCATGGCCTTCGCCGAGCATTCCGGCGTTTCTCTTCCATCGACTCCAGGTCGTGAATGCCAAACATCACCAGCTGGCAAGAGACGTCATGAGCTCGCAGGTCAAAGCCCCGCCAGATGAGACCGGAGCCAGTGCGCCAACTCGTCTTCCGACAGTTCTGCATCGGCAAGCGCCCACATGGCCGACGTTGCCAAAGCGGGTGACGCTGTCAAACGGGCACCCTGGAGATGAAAGAACAAGCCCATGGCCAAGAACGCCACCCGTTTGTTGCCATCGACAAACGGATGGTGGCGTGCCAGACCATGGCCATAGGAGGCAGCCAGCGCTGCCATGTCCGGCGGGTTGTCGGGTGAAGCGTAAGCCCACAGGTTCAAAGGACGGGCCAAGGCCGAATCCAGAAGCGCCTCGTCACGCAAGCCAGATGCGCCCCCATGCTCGGCCAAGCTTTCGTCGTGCAACAAGATCAGCGCCCGTTTGTCGATCCAGCGCCATGGCAAGCCGCTCACTTGGCCAGCGCGCGAAAGGTGTCCCGATAGGTGTTCATGAACTCCCGTCCCGCGCTGACCTGGTCCGCAAACGAGGGGTCATAAGGCGTCAAGACAATGCCACCCGGTGTGTCGCTGACGTGCAGCACCGAGCCCTTGTGCAGTTTCAAGCGCCCCAGCAACTCCTTGTTCAAGATCACTCCCAGGGAGTTGCCCACCTGAGTGACTTTCAAAGAAGACTGGGAAGGCGAAACGCCAGGCACCCGTGCGTTGACGGGTTGAGCCTGGGCCATGGCCGTCACCGCCGCGACCAGTTGCGCAAGGCCCTCGTTGGCAGCGCTTGGCACATCTGTCGGCTGGAGCCTCTCCAGCTGAGCTTTGACTCGAGCCAGGGTGTGACGTAATTCGTCCACTGCTGACGCTTCAGAGACCGGGTCAGTGGTCGCCGGAACCGCAAAAGGGTTTTGGAGAAAAGAGCGGCTCATTCAACACCTCATCGGTTATTACAGTCGTTATATTAACTTTCAGTTCAGGCGGTGACCAGTGGGAACATCACGCACTTGGCCGCTGTTTAAACGCCCATGGCGATCAAGCCACACCATATTCTGTAGGGCCGCCTGCGGCCAGCCTTGGTTCCGGCTGCACATGGCAGACTCCCCTCATGACCACCTCCGCCGTGCGGGTGCTGTCGCTCATCCCGCCGATGACGCAGCTCAACACCCCTTACCCGTCCACCGCTTACCTGACCGGTTTCTTGCGTTCGCGCGGTGTCGAGGCGGTGCAGGAGGACATCGCCCTGGGCTTGGTGCTGGCGCTGTTCTCCACCCAAGGCCTGCAACAGGTCAAGGCGCAGATCGAGCAAAGTGCCGCTGACACCCGCGCCCCGTTGGTCGCCGCGTTCCTCGAGCACGCGGACCTCTACCTGACCACCATCGAGCCCACCATCGCCTTCCTGCAGGGCCGCGACCCCACCGTGGCCCACCGCATCGCCAGCCGGCGCTTCCTGCCCGAAGGCCCGCGTTTCGACAGCCTGGCGGTGTACGTCGCGGAAGACGGTGGCGACCCGCTCGCCTGGGCCTTTGGCGCCTTGGGCACGCAAGACCGCGCCCGCCACCTCGCCACCCTTTATCTCAACGACATCGCCGACGTCGTCCGCCTGGCCGTCGACCCGCGCTTCGAGTTCGTGCGCTACGGCGAGTCGCTTGCCCAAAGCCAGCCCACCTTCGAGCCCTTGGCCCAAGCCCTGGCTGCGCCGCTCAACCTCGTCGACCGCACCCTCGTCGAGCTGACCCTGGCCGCCGTGCAGCGCCACCGTCCCACCCTGGTGCTGTTGTCCGTGCCGTTCCCCGGCGCCGTGTACGCCGCCTTCCGCATGGCCCAAGCCATCAAGGCCTTTGATCCGACCATCAAAATCGGCCTGGGCGGTGGCTTTGTCAACACCGAGCTGCGCGAGCTCACCGAGCCCCGCGTGTTCGACTTTGTCGACCACGTCACCCTCGACGCCGGCGAGCGCCCGCTGCTGGCCTTGCTCGAGCACCTGCAAGGCCAGCGTTCCGTGCAGCGCCTCGTGCGCACCTTCGTGCGCGATGCCACCAGCGGCGCTGTGCGCTACGTCAACTGGTCCGAGCCCGACGTCGCGTTTGCCGACGTCGGCACCCCCACCTGGGACGGCCTGCCGCTGGACCGGTACCTCTCGCTGCTCGACATGCTCAACCCCATGCACCGCCTGTGGTCCGACGGCCGCTGGAACAAGCTCACCGTGGCCCACGGTTGCTACTGGAAGAAATGCAGTTTCTGCGACGTCAGCCTCGACTACATCTCACGCTATGAAGGCGCTTCCGCCGAAGTGCTGGTCGACCGCATTGAGGCCATCGTCCGCGAAACCGGCCAAACCGGTTTCCATTTCGTCGACGAAGCCGCACCGCCCAAGGCCCTCAAAGCCCTGGCCGCCGAGCTGCTGCGCCGCAAGCTGGCCATCTCCTGGTGGGGCAACATCCGTTTCGAAAAGTCCTTCACGCCCGAGCTGTGCCAACTCCTGGCCGACAGCGGCTGCATCGCCATCTCCGGCGGCCTGGAAGTCGCCTCTGACCGCCTGCTCACCTTGATGAAAAAAGGCGTCTCGGTCGATCAGGTGGCCCGCGTCACCCGCGCCTTCTCCGATGCCGGCGTGCTGGTCCACGCCTACCTGATGTACGGCTTTCCCACCCAGACCGTGCAAGATACTGTTGATGCGCTGGAGTACGTGCGCCAACTCTTTGAAGCCGGCTGCATCCAGTCCGGCTTTTTTCACCGATTTGCCTGCACTGTGCATTCACCGGTGGGGCAGCATCCGCAGGACTATGGCGTCACCTTGGAGCCTTTGCCCCCGGTGTCCTTCGCCAAGAACGACATCGGTTTTCACGACCCGACTGGGGTCGACCACGACGCCCTCGGCCGGGTGTTGAAGAAGGCGCTCTACAACTACATGCACGGCATTGGGCTCGAAGAAGACGTGCGCAGCTGGTTCCCCACCAAGGTGCCCAAAACACGGGTGGCGCGGCGGCAGATCGAGCGGGCGTTGTCGTCCGTGCCTGGTGTAGCGGTTTGATTCTTACCTGACCTGACCTGATTTGGATGCAAAAGCCAAAGGCCGGATGAGGCGGCCAAGATGTCACAACGCGTCCAACGGACTGCAGACCCCCGTCCTCCTTTGTTCATCACATGCGTGTAGATCATCGTCGTGCTGACGTCGGCATGACCGAGCAGCTCTTGAACCGTCCGAATGTCGTAGCCCGATTGCAGCAAGTGGGTGGCAAAGCTGTGCCGCAGCACGTGGGACGTGCAGGGCTTGTCGAGCCCCGCCCGCCGGGCCGCACCGGCCACGGCGTCCTGCACCGACCTGGCCTGCAAGTGGTGTCGGCGGCATTGCCCCGACCGAGGGTCCGTGCTGCGATTTCTGCTGGGAAACACATATTGCCACCCCCAGAACCTGCCAGCGTGGGGGTACTTGGTGGCCAAGGCGTTGGGCAGGTAGACGTCGCCCCACTCCTCCTGAAGATCGGCCTGGTGAAGCGAGTGCACGTTATGCAGATGTGCCTTGAGCGCGAGGATCAAGTTGTCAGGCAGAACGGTGACCCGGTCCTTGTTGCCTTTGCCTTCGCGAACGATGATCTCGCGGCGCGAGAACTCGACGTCCTTGATGCGCAAACGAAGCGCTTCAAGCAGCCTCATGCCCGTGCCATACAAGAGCGAAGCAACCAAGTGCATCGTGCCGTCCATTTGTTGAAGCAAGGCATGCACCTCACGCGTGGTCAACACCACCGGCAGCCGCTTTGGCACCTTCGCCGAAACCATGTCGTCGAGCCAAGGCAGCTGAATGTCCAAAACCTGTCGGTACAGAAACAGCAGCGCCGCCTTGGCCTGGTTTTGAGTGGCTGCAGCGACATGACGCTCAACAGCCAAGTGCGTTAAAAAGGCGCACACCTCTGCGGCGCCCAGGTCTCGAGGATGTTGCTTGCCATGGTGCAGGATGAACCGGCGCGCCCAGTCCACATAAGCCCTCTCAGTGCGCAGTGAGTAATGCCGTAGCCGGATTTCCCCGCGCAACTGATCCAACAGCTTGGGCGGGGAAGCAGCATTCGGCGCCAACAAGTTGCGGCTTTCAT
>JAZKHH010000090.1:0-55950 GCA_040385465.1 Pseudomonadota bacterium
CCAGTACGCCGCGTAGAACTCCATCATGGTGAACTCGGGGTTGTGGCGCACCGAGATGCCTTCGTTGCGGAAATTGCGGTTGATCTCGAACACCCGCTCGAAGCCGCCCACGATCAGGCGCTTCAGGTAAAGCTCGGGCGCGATGCGCAGGTACATGTCCTGGGCCAGCGCGTTGTGGTGCGTGACGAACGGTTTGGCGTTGGCACCCCCGGGAATGGCATGCAGCATTGGCGTTTCCACTTCCAAAAAGCCGTGGTCGACCATGTGCTGGCGGATTGCGCTGACGGCTTTGCTGCGCGCCGTGAAGCGGGCCCGCGCCTCGTCGTCGGTGATCAGGTCGACATAGCGCTGGCGGTATTTTTGTTCCTGATCGGCCATGCCGTGGAACTTGTCCGGCAGCGGGCGCAAGCTTTTCGTCAACAAACGCAGCGTCGTGACGCGCACTGACAATTCACCGGTCTTGGTTTTGAACAGCGTGCCCTCGGCCCCGATGATGTCGCCCAGATCCCAATGCTTGAAGGCCGCATAGATTTCTTCGCCCACACCATCCTTGGTGACGAACAGTTGGATCCGTCCCGTCGCGTCTTGCAAAGTGCCGAAGCTGGCCTTGCCCATCACGCGCTTCAAGCGCAAACGCCCCGCCACCTGAACTTGGACGCCGCGCGGCTCCAAGGCGTCATTTTCTTCCTCGCCATGCTGTTTTTGCAGCGCGTCAGCCCGGTGAGCGGGCTTGAAGTCGTTGGGAAACGCCACGCCTTGACGGCGAATGGCCGCCAACTTGTCGCGGCGCTCGGTGATGAGCTGGTTGTCGTCGGAGGTTGTCACGGTGTGCACGGGTGAAGGAAACGCGGAGGCCGCCCTGGCGGCAGCCCGAGGGCGAAATTCTAGGGGATCGTTGCGGCGCCCGGCCGTGCAGCGCTTCAGGTCCGTCTGACTCGAGCCTTTGCCAGGTTCCTGGGCTGCGCGATCTGGTCCTGCGTTCGACACACCCTCTAAGATGCCGTGCTTGTCGCCGCCCATCCTCCATGTGCCCTTCCTGCTCCCCAAGCTGGTGTGATGCCCCGTGCGCCTGCGCGGGCGTGCGATGAGCGTGCCGAGCCAAAGCTTGGCGCAAGGCGCCTGGGTCAACGTCGTCACCCGATCCGGCGCAGTGGTGCTTGGTTTGCTCATCACCCTGGTGGCCGCCCGCCTGGGCACCGAGGCCGTCGGGGTGTTTGCGCTGTTCACCGCCGTGGAATCGGCCCTGCTGGCCCTGGCCTCCGGGGGCGGAATTGTTCTGGCACGCCGCATCTCGCACTTCGGCTGGGCTCCCGGTGGCGCTTTGTCTGCCCTGGTTTTGACGTCGCTAATCTTGGGCGCGCTGGTGGCCGCTGCGGTGTGGAGCGCATCGCAGTGGGGCGACTCGGCCTACCAAGGCTTGTGGATCCTGGCCGTCGCGCTGCCGCTGTTGCTGCTCACGCCCAACGTCTCGGGGTTGTGGTTGGGCCAGGGACGCATGCGCCCGTTGGGATGGCTGACCTTGGGCACACCCGCCCTCACGCTGTTGATCTGGGCGCTGGGCACCCGCCTCGGCGCGCCCGCCACCGTGGCGACGTTGCTGTGGGTGTGGGTGGGGGCGCGAAGCTTGGTGGCGCTGGGCGCCAGCGCTGCCGCCTTGCGGCAGACCGGTTGGGCGGCCCCGGAAGGCCACTGGCTGCGGTCCCAAACCCGTCCCATGCTCATCCTGGGCTTGACCAATCTGGTGAGCCTGTTGAACTACAAGGTCGACGTCTTCCTCGTGGAGCGCTGGCTGGGCCTGTCGGCCACCGGGGTGTACGCCGTGGCGGTCATGCTGGCCGAGCTGCTGTGGTTCGTTTCCTCTTCCTTGTCGCAGGCAGCCTTTGCCCGCATCGGCACACCGGACCGGGCGCAAGCGGCCGCACTGGCCCTGCGGGTCATGCATTTCAGCATCGCGGCGCTGCTCGCGGTGGCGCCTTTCTTGTACGTCACGGCGGTGTGGTTGGTGCCCTGGTGGCTGGGGCCTGCCTACGCCGAGGTGCGGCCTTTGCTGGCCGTGTTGTTGCCCGCCGTGCTGGCCTATGCGCCTGCCTCGGTGCTGTCGGCCTACTTCACCAACCATGCTGGCCGGCCGGGCATTCCCGCACTGATGGCCAGTGGCTCGTTGCTCATCAACGTGCTGGTGTGCAGCTGGGCCATTCCCAGTTTCGGCACCCTGGGTGCGGCGCTGGCCACCCTGGTGTCGTATGCCCTCACGATGGCCTGCCTGTTGACCTGGTTCCGCCGGCATGCCGGCTGCAGTTGGCGTCAAGTCCTGTGGCCACGGCCTGGCCAGTTGCGCGATGATGGCCGGGCGGTGCTGGCGCTGTGGCGGCACCTGATCACCCGCAAGCGCTCCTCCGGCCAGAGAATGCCATGATGCTTCGACAAACGCTCTCCCGCCTGCTGTCCATGGCGCAACCCTGGCGCGGTCCGCGCATGCGCTACGGCATCCGCCGGCACGATGGGGTTTGGCTGCCGCATACCCGCATCAGCACCGCCACCGAAGTCGAAGCCTGGCCTCAGCTCGACCTGGGCGACCATGTGTTCATCGGCCATTTCAACTTCATCGACGCCTCTGGCGGCCTGCACATCGGTGAGGGGTGTCAGATCACCAACCATGTGTCGGTGCTCAGCCATTCCAGCCATTTGGCGGTGCGGCTGCAAGGGCGGGCCTACTGGGGCCACCCGGCGCCCACCGGCTATGTGCGTGCGCCCACGCGCTTGGGCCCTTACTGTTTCCTGGGCCCGCACAGCGTGGTGGCGCCTGGCAGCCGGCTGGGCAAAGGCGTGCTGGTGAAAGCCTTCAGCTATGTGCGCGGTGATGTGCCTGATTTCGCGATCGTGCAAGGGCAGCCGGCGCAGGTGGTGGGCGACACGCGCACCTTGGACGCTCCCTGGCTCGAACGCCATCCGGACTTGCAGGCGCACTACCGGCAATGGGCAGGTGCCGACACCGCATGAGCTTGCACGTGTGCCTGCTCGGCGACGCCAACAGCGTGCACGTGCGGCGCTGGGCCGGCGAGATGCTGGCCCGCGATTTCCGGATTTCCGTGGTGACGGCCCGGCCCGAGCCTCAAGAGGGTGTCGAGCAGCGCGTCCTGTCGCCCGTGCGGCGCTCCATCGACTGGCTCGGCCGTGTGGGCGAAGCCCGCACGCAGCTGGCCCAGCTCGCTCCGGACATCGTCCACGCGCACTACATCACCTCCTATGGCCACCTGGCGGCCCGCTGTGCCCACCGGCCTTTGGTCATGACAGCCTGGGGCAGCGACCTGCTGGTCACGCCGAGGCGCCACCCAATGGCCCGCTGGCTGACCGGGTGGACGCTGCGCCGTGCCGACCTGCTCACTGCGGATTCCCATGACCTGCTGCAGGCCGCCCAGTCTTACCGCCCTCAGGCGTCCACCCACCTGATCCACTGGGGCGTCGACCTGCAGCGTTTCCAGCCCAGCCCTTGGGAAGACAAGCCGCCTCACACGTTCCACATCGCCAGCTTGCGCGCCTGGGAGCCCAACTACCAGATCGGCCTGATCGTGGAGGCCTTGGCCGTGCTGCGCCGGCAGTGCCCGCAAGCGGGCGCCCAACTGCATCTGATGGGGGGTGGATCCCAAGAGGCGGCGTTGCGCGGCCGCGTCTCCGCCTTGGGCTTGACCGCCTGTGTGCAGTTCCATGGCCGCCTCGACGATGCCCAGATGCAGGCGGTGCTGGGGCGCTGTCATGTGTCGGTGTCGGTGCCGCGCAGCGATGCCACTTCCGTGTCGGTGCTGGAGAGCATGGCGTGCGGTCTGCCCGTGATCGCTTCCGACCTGCCGGCCAACCGCCACTGGCTGGTCATTCCGGACGACCCGCTGTCCGAGTCCTGCCTGGTGGCCACCACGGGTGGGCCGGCCGGTGTGGTGCAGTCAGTGGCCAACGTACTGCAGCAGCTGTGCGAGCAGCCACTTCGGGCGCGGCGCTGGGGCGCGCGTCACCGCGAGCGCATGGTGCGCGAGGGCGCGCGCTCGTTGCAAATGGACACCATGGCGGACCTTTACCGCAGCCTGGTGACAACGCGCAGCGCTTGACCGGCCTGCCGGGTGCAGATTTTCTTGGCGCTGGCGGCGCCCAGCCCTGAAAATCACGGCAGGCCCCGTATGAAGAAGAAAACTCACACCACCCACGTCCCCCACCTCGTCAGCGTGATCGTGCCCTGCCGCAACGAGCGCCCGTACATCGAGAGCTTTTGCCGGGGCGTGATGCGGCAAATCATGCCCGACGGAAGCCGTCTGCAATTGCTGGTGGCCGACGGCATGAGCGACGACGGCACCCGCGAGGTCTTGCAGCGCCTGAGCCAGGAAGACCCCCGCATCCAGGTCATCGACAACCAGCGGCACATTGTTTCCACCGGCCTGAACGCGGCCTTGCTGCAGGCGCAGGGCGACGTCATCGTGCGCATGGATGTGCACACCGAGTACGCCGCCGATTACATCCTTCAAGCCATGGCCGTGCTGGCCGAATCGGGGGCGGACAACGTCGGCGGCCCATGGCACGCCGAGCCCGACCTGCTCGCCGGCCCCACCCAACGCGCGGTTGCCGCCGCCTTCCAGTCGCCTTGGGTGGCCGGGGGGGCCTTGTCGCGCCGCCTGCATTACAACGGCTGGGCCGACACGGTCTACCTCGGGTGCTGGCCCCGCGCCACCTTCGAGCGCTTTGGCGGCTTCGACGAGAGCCTGGTGCGCAACCAGGACGACGAGCACAACCTGCGCATCGCGCGCGGCGGTGGCTTGATCTGGCAGTCCTCGCGCATCCGCAGCGTTTACCGGCCACGGGCCACCTTGGCGCAGGTCTTTCGCCAGTATCTGCAGTACGGCTACTGGAAACCGTTCGTGATGAAAAAGCACGGCCAGGCCGCTTCCCCGCGCCATGTCATCCCGGCTTTGTTCGTGCTGGCGCTGTTGGCCAGTGGCCTGATTGCCTTGTTGGGCGGCTCCGGCTGGCCGCTGCTCACCTTGGCCACCGCCTATGCCTTGGCGGTGTTGCTGATGACGATGGGCGCATCGCAGCGCGAGCCCTGTGGCCTGGAAGCCCTGGTGCGCGTGCCCGTGGTGATCGCCCTGTACCACCTGGCCTATGGCTTGGGGTCGCTGATGGGCGCCTGGGACGTGTGGCTGCGCGGCAAAGGGCGACCTGCGTTCGCGGCACTGACGCGCTGAACACCGCATGGCGCATTCTTTGCCTCCGCCCGGCGATGAAGCGGCCTTGCCCGACGAGGCCGAAGCCGTCCGTGCGCGTTACCAGCGTCGGGCGCGCAAAGACCCCCGGTACAGCTTGTTCGATCCTGCCGCCCTGCAAGCCTGGCAAGAGCGCCAACGCGCCATTCTGGCGATGCTGGGTCGCGGTTTTCAGGATCCCAGCACCTGTCGGGTGATGGAGGTCGGCAGCGGCGATGGCGGCAACCTGTTGGACCTGCTGCGTTGGGGCTTCGAGCCCGATCGCCTGGCAGGCATCGATCTGCTGCCCGAGCGTCATCACTGTGCACGCCAGCGTCTGCCGTCCGCTGTCTCACTGGTTCTGGGCGACGCCTGCGACGTCCTGGAAGCGCAAGTTCGCACCCAGCAAGATCTGTACGACATCGTGTGGCAGTCGACCGTGTTCTCCTCCTTGCTGGACGATCGGGTCCAACAGCGTTTGGCTCGAGCCATGTGGTCGGCGCTGCGTCCTGGCGGCGCGGTCTTGTGGTACGACTTCACCGTTGATAATCCGAGCAATCCAGATGTTCGGGGCGTTTCTCTGCGCCGTGTTCGCAGCTTGTTCCCAGAGGCCCATGTGACCGCGCGCCGCTTGACGCTGGCACCCCCTTTGGCCAGGTCGCTGGCCCGCGTGCATCCCCGCTTGTGTGATGTTTTCAATTGGCCCTGGCTGCGCACCCACTGCTTGGCCTGGCTGGCCAAGTGACGCGTATTTCTAAGGTACTTCGACGATGAAAATCAGCGTGATCGGAACAGGGTATGTGGGCTTGGTGGTCGCGGCCTGCCTGGCGGAGATGGGCAACCAGGTCGTGGGCGTGGACGTGGATGCCAGCAAAGTAGACCAACTCAACAACGGCCAGGTCGTCATCCACGAGCCCGGTTTGCCGGAGTTGGTGCGGGCCAATCAAGCTGCAGGGCGCTTGCACTTCACCACCGACTTTGACCAGGCAGTGGCCCACGGCCAGGTCGTGTTCATTGCTGTGGCCACTCCCGCTGGCGAAGACGGTTCGGCAGACCTGTCCCATGTGCTGGCGGTGGCCCGTGAATTGGGTGAGCGGCTGAGCCGCTTCACGGTGATCGTGAACAAGAGCACCGTTCCTGTGGGCACTGCCGACCAGGTGCGCACGGTGATCAATGAAGCCCTGCGCAAACGGAGTACCCACCCTGAGTTCGCCGTGGTGTCGAACCCAGAATTTTTGAAGGAAGGCGCTGCCGTTGCCGACTTCATGCGACCCGACCGGGTCGTGGTTGGCACCGATGACGAGCGCGCCATCGACTTGATGAAAACGCTCTATGCCCCCTTCACGAAAAATCGGGAGCGGTTTTTGTGGATGGACGTGCGCAGCGCCGAGTTCACGAAATACGCCGCCAACGCCATGCTCGCCACACGCATCAGTTTCATGAACGAGCTGGCGCGGGTGGCCGAAAAATCAGGGGTGGACATTGAGCAAGTGCGTCAAGGCATGGGCAGCGACCCGCGCATCGGCACGTCGTTCCTGTACGCCGGTTGCGGCTACGGCGGGTCTTGTTTCCCGAAAGACATCCGTGCGCTCGTCCACAGTGGTCAGGCCGTGGGGGAAGACATGCCGTTGCTCCGAGCGGTGGCGCAGGTGAACGCCCAGCAGAAGGTCTTGCTTGTCGACAAAGTCCGCGCCCGCTTTGGAGCGTCATTGAAGGGCCGCCACTTCGCCCTGTGGGGCCTGGCCTTCAAACCCAACACCGACGACCTGCGCGAAGCCCCCAGCGGCGATGTGATCCGTGGCCTGCTCAGCCTGGGCGCCAGCGTCACCGTCTTCGATCCTGTGGCCATGCCGGCCGCCCGCGTGTTGTGGAGCGGCGAGCAAGCGCTGGAATTTGCCGACTCCGCCTTGGCCGCTTTGAACGGCGCTGACGCTTTGATCGTGGTCACCGAGTGGCGACAGTTCCGCGGCGCCGACCTCGACGACATCAAGGCCCGTCTGAAGCAGCCGGTGATCTTCGACGGACGCAACGTGTTCGAGCCTCGGCATGCCCAGGCCAAAGGCCTGGAGCACCACGGCATGGGCCGCGCTCCGATGGGGCCTGTTGTTGAGCCCCCCAGTCTTCAATGACGAGCCCCGACACTCCCTTCCTGAGTTTTGCCCTGCCGGACATTGGCGAAGAAGAAATCGCCGAGGTGGTCGACACCCTGCGTTCGGGCTGGGTGACCACCGGTCCGAAGTGCCAGCGTTTCGAAGCGGCGTTCAAGGCCTTCCTGGGCAACCCCCAGCTGGAGGTGCTGGCCGTCAATTCGGCGACCGCTGGACTGCACCTGGCGTTGGAAGCTCTGGGCGTGGGACCGGGTGACGAAGTCATCACCACCACCCACACCTTCACCGCAACCGCCGAGGTCGTGCGCTACCTGGGCGCCGACGTGGTGCTGGTCGACATCGATCCACAGACCCTGTGCATCGACGTCGACGCCGTGGCCCGCGCCATCACGCCGCGCACCAAGGTCATCCTCCCCGTGCACTTCGCCGGCCGAGCCGCCGACATGCCTGGCCTGCTCACGTTGGCGCGCCAACACGGGCTCCACGTGGTGGAAGACGCTGCCCATGCCCTGCCCACCACCTGCCAGGGGCAGCTGGTGGGCACGCTGGCTTCCGATGCGACGGTGTTCAGTTTCTACGCCAACAAAACCATCACCACCGGCGAGGGGGGTATGGTTGTGACCCGCCAGACGGCCCTGGCCCAGCGCATGAAGACCATGCGTTTGCACGGCATGAACCGCGACGCTTTCGATCGTTTCACCGCCAAGGTTCCCAGCTGGCATTACGACATCGTGGCCCCCGGTTTCAAGTACAACCTCACCGACATCGCCGCCGCCCTGGGCATCCACCAGCTCCGCCGCCTTCCCGCCTTTTCCGAGCGCCGTGCGCTCATCGCACAGCGCTACAACGCGGCCTGGTCTGATCTGCCGGTCCACCTGCCCCCAGGGCCGTCCGCGGGAGATGTGCACGCCTGGCATCTCTACGTGCTTCGTTTGGCAAAAGAAGCCCCTGTGGACCGGCAAACCGTCATTGAGCGCCTGTACGCACAAGGCATAGGCTGCAGCGTCCATTACATCCCCCTCCACCTGCAAACTTATTGGCGCGAGCGCTACGACCTGAAGACCTCCGACTTTCCACACAGCCAGGCGGCTTTCGAGCAGATGCTCAGCGTGCCGCTCTACACGCGGATGACCGACACCGACGTCGAACGGGTGGTGCAGGCGGTGCGCGCGGCCATCACAGGATGAACGCCAGCAAGCGCGCGGTGGACGTGCTGGGGGCTGCCGCTGGCCTGCTGCTGCTGATGCCCGTGGGCATGCTGATCGCTGTGGTCATCAGGGCCGATTCGCCTGGTCCGGTGCTATTCCGCCAAACCCGCGTGGGCCTGCACGGCAAACCCTTCACTGTGCACAAATTCCGCACCATGCACGCTGTTGCCAGGGCAGGGGACTTGCCCATCACCTTGAAAGACGACCCCCGCGTCACGCGCGCAGGCCGCTGGCTGCGGCGCACCAAGCTCGATGAGTTGCCCCAACTGGTGGACGTGCTAAGGGGCGCCATGAGCCTGGTCGGTCCTCGGCCCGAGGTGCCACAGTACGTCGCCCTGTACCCTGCCGAGTTGCGTGACAAGATTCTCAGTGTCCGGCCGGGCTTGACCGATCCGGCCACGCTGGCGTTCCGAGACGAGAGTCGGTTGCTCGACCCGTCTGCGCAGGCCAATCCCGAAGCCACTTACACCGACACGGTGCTGCCCGCCAAGCTGCGCCTGTCGGCGCAATACATCGATCGCGCCAATGGCTGGCATGACCTTCAGGTGATTGCGGCCACCGTCAAATGGATGGTGTGGCGATGAAAAGCGATGGGCTTGGTAGAAAAACCGTTTGGCACCTCGTGGACCGGTTCCTGTCGCGGTGGCGGCGCCATCGCCAGCCCGCGTCGCTGCTGATCGACCTCACCGTGGTGGCCTTTGGCTGGCAGCTCACCTACTTGTTCCGATTGGGATTCGAGCGGTGGTGGAGTGCCCGTCCAGCGTACGACCTGGCTGTCATGCTGGGGGTGGTGGTGCTGTATGCGCTGGTGTTCCAACTGCTCGGCGTGCCCCGCAACCTGTGGCGCTTTTCAGGTTTCGGGGAAGTCAAGCGCCTGGCTGTGGCTTGCGGCGTGGCCGGTGCGCTGGCCGCGTTGGCGGTGCGCCTGGGCGGCTGGGAGGCCGTGCCCCGGGCGGTGCTGGGTTTGCACCCCCTCTTGAGCGTCATGGGCCTGTGCGCCGTGCGGGTGGCCTACCGCATGCTCTACGAGCACATCCGATTCCACATCAGCGGGCCCACAGAAAACCGGCAGGCCTTGGTCCTGGGCGCCGGTGAGGCGGCCAAGCTGTTGTTGGCCGGCCTGCACCAGCAGGGCTGGAGCGTGGTGGCTTTGTTGGACGATGACCCCCTCAAACGGGGCGCGCGCATCAACGGAGTTCCCGTGCGGGGCACGCTCGAGGCCGTGGCCAGCGTGTCCCGCGACACCGGCGCCACCCACCTCATCATCGCGTTGCCGGGGGCCAGCGCACCGCAGCGCCGGCGTGCCTTCGACCTGGCCGCCGCCACGGCGCTGCCGGTCTTGACCGTGCCCTCCGTGAGCGAGCTCCGGGAGGGCCGGGCACCGTTGGAGAGGGTGCGTGCCATTGAACCCGACGACCTTCTCGGCCGCGAGCCGGTCGATCTGGACTCGGCCGGCTTGAAGAGCCTGGTGTCTGGCAAGACCGTGTTGGTGACCGGCGCCGGGGGGTCCATCGGCTCGGAGCTGTGCCGGCAGCTGGCTGGCCTCCAACCCGCGCGGTTGGTGCTGTACGAACTCAGTGAATTCGCGCTGTACCAGATCGAGCAACAGCTGATCGAGCGGCACCCCGAGCTGCCCATCGTGCCTTTGATGGGTGATGTGAAAGACCTGGCGCACCTGACACAAATCTTCAAAACCCATCGTCCGGCGCTGATCTTCCATGCGGCGGCCTTCAAGCACGTGCCATTGATGGAGCAGCACAATGCCTGGGCGGCCTTGCAAAACAACAGCCGGGGCACTTACCAGGCCGCCTTGGCCGCGGCGCGCTGCGGGGCCGAACGCTTCGTGCTCATCTCCACCGACAAAGCCGTCAACCCCACCAACGTCATGGGCGCCAGCAAGCGACTGGCGGAAATTCTGCTGTCGCACCTGGCCCGCACGTCCGAGGGATCGACCCAGTTTTCAGCCGTGCGGTTCGGCAATGTGCTGGGTTCCAGTGGCAGCGTGGTTCCCCGGTTCAAGGAGCAAATTGCCCGAGGGGGGCCGGTCACGGTGACCCATCCCGAGATCACCCGTTACTTCATGACCCATCACGAAGCCGTGAGGCTGGTGCTGGAGGCCGCCTCATTGGCCCGAAGCGGCCAGGTGCACGTGCTGGACATGGGCAAGCCCGTGAAAATCGCCGAGCTGGCCCGCGACCTGATTCGCCTGTCTGGCCATCGCGAGCATGAGATCCCGATCGTCTACACCGGGTTGCGCCCTGGAGAAAAGCTGTACGAAGAGCTGTTGGCCGATGCCGACCAAACCCTGGGGTCCGAACATCCCCGATTGCGCATCGCCAAATTGCAAGACACGCAAGACACTGCCTGGATCGAAGCGTTGCTCGAGTGGTTGGAAAGCCGGTCTGAACCGGAGCACTGGCGAGCCCAACTCAAACAGTGGCTGCCTGAATACACCCCTTTGTGATGGGACTGCACGGCAGGGCTTCCAATTGCCCCCCATCGGTTCGTGACCGGCATTGCGGAAATTGACGTGTTGCGCCGAAGCGTGACGGAGACAGCGCATTGGCCGCCAAAGCCAGCGAACGGCCATGGGTCCGATGTGGCGATACCAGCTCGTCAGGGACCACCACCACCGCTCGCAGCGTAGGCAGGACTCCACATTGCCAGGGGACCGTCTGCACAGGGAACAGGCCTGCCTGCTCAACCTGGCAGGTAAGACACGCCGAGGCCTTCTGAAAATCAGCGGTGATCTTTGAACCAAGGCGCTGCGGCGTCCTTGGTCGACAACGCCGGCTCGATGCCCTCCAGGGGCCACTCGATGGCCAGGTCCGGATCATTCCAACGCAGGCTGCCTTCAGACTGAGGCGCGTAGTAATCGGTTGTCTTGTACAGAAAATCCGCGCTGTCGCTGGTGACCAAAAAGCCGTGAGCCAAGCCCGCAGGAATCCAGAGTTGCCGGTGGTTGGTGCCATTCAGCTCCACCCCCATCCACTGCCCATAGGTGGGGCTCTGCGGCCGGATGTCCACGGCCACGTCAAAGACGCTGCCCTGCGTCACCCGCACGAGCTTGCCCTGGGCATGAGGCGCGTTCTGGAAGTGCAGGCCTCGCAGCACACCTTTGGCAGACCGGGAATGGTTGTCTTGAACGAACTGCACCTCGTGGCCGACGGCGTCGGTGAAAGCCTTCTGGTTAAAGCTTTCAAGGAAAAACCCGCGCTCATCTCCGAAAACCTTCGGCTCGAACAGCAACACGCCTTCAATGGAAGTGGCAGAAACTTTCATCAGAACACCTGGGTTTTCACGATTTGCATGAGGTATTTGCCGTATCCGTTTTTCAACATCGGATGGGCCAGCTTTTCCAGTGCTTCGGTGGTAATCCAGCCCGAGCGAAAGGCAATTTCTTCAGGGCAGGCCACCTTCAAGCCTTGCCGCTTTTCCAAGGTGGCAATGAACTGGCCTGCTTCCAGCAGGCTGTCGTGCGTGCCTGTGTCCAGCCAGGCATAGCCCCGGCCCATGATTTCCACGTTGAGCTCGCCTTGCTCCAGATAGCGGGCGTTGACGTCGGTGATTTCCAGCTCGCCACGGGGAGAAGGTTTGATGCTGCTGGCAATGTCGCACACCTGTTCATCGTAAAAATACAAGCCGGTGACCGCGTAGTTGCTCTTGGGTGCGTTGGGCTTTTCCTCGATGCTGAGGGCCCGCTTGCCGGCATCGAACTCCACCACACCATAGCGCTCCGGGTCATGCACGTGGTAGGCGAACACCGACGCCCCCTTCGGTTGCGCATCAGCGGCCTCTAACAGGCCCTGCAAGTCGTGGCCATGAAAAATGTTGTCGCCCAGCACCAAGGCGCTGGCTTGGCCGCCCACAAAAGAGCGGCCGAGCACGAAGGCTTGCGCCAACCCATCCGGGCTGGGTTGAACGCAGTAGCTGATGTTCACACCCCATTGAGAGCCATCACCCAACAGCGATGAGAAACGCGGTGTGTCTTGCGGCGTGCTGATCAACAGGATGTCGCGGATCCCCGCCAACATCAAGGTCGACAGGGGGTAATACACCATCGGCTTGTCGTAAACCGGCAGCAATTGCTTGCTGATGGACAAGGTGGCGGGATGCAGGCGCGTGCCCGAGCCGCCCGCCAAAATGATCCCTTTGCGTTGTACTTCTTTCATGACAGTGACGTCCCCGATGGTGTGATGTGGTTCATGGTGTGCCGGCAGCAGGCGAAATCAACGCCAGGCGAAGTCTCAGATGTTTCAACCCAGGAACTCACGCAGCATGCGTTCCACGCCGGCTTCCCAGTGCGGCAGCGTCAGTTTGAACGTGTTGCGCAGCTTGGTGGTGTCCAAGCGCGAATTCAATGGGCGTCGAGCTGGGGTCGGGAAGTGGGTGGTGGGCACCGCCAAGATGGCTTCGGGTTTGACCTGGATTGGCTGGCCGGCCGCCCGGGCAAACTCGATCACGTGCTGCGCATAGGCATACCAGCTCGTGTAACCGGCGGCCGCCGCGTGGTAGGTGCCGTGCACCGAAGGACCTCCCTGTGCCGTGCGCACCATGTGCGCGGTGAGGTCTGCCAAGAGGTCGGCACCCGTCGGCGCGCCAATTTGATCGTCGATGACCGTGAGCTGGTCGCGTTCTTTGGCCAAACGCAGCATGGTCTTGATGAAGTTGCCGCCCCGCGCGCCATACACCCAGCTGGTGCGCAAAATCAAATGCGGACAGCCGCTCTCCCGAATCAGGTTTTCGCCTTCCAGCTTGGTCTGGCCGTACACGCTCAAAGGCTGGGGTGCGGCGTCTTCAATCCAAGGGCTTTCGCCTTCGCCGTTGAAAATGTAGTCGGTGCTGTAGTGCACCAGCAAGGTCTGGCGTGCGGCCGCTTCCCGGGCAATCACGCCCACGGCCGTGGCGTTGAGCCGGCGTGCCAAGTCGGGCTCGCTTTCTGCCTTGTCGACCACCGTGTACGCCGCGGCGTTCACGATGAGGTCAGGGGCCACCGCTTGGACAGTCGCTGCCAAACTGTCAGGCTTGGAGAAATCAGCTTGCAAGGTGCCTGGGCTGTCGAAGTCCAGCGCCACCACCTCACCCAAAGGCGCCAGGGAGCGTTGCAGCTCCCAGCCGACCTGCCCGTTTTTCCCCAGCAACAAGATTTTCATGACGCGTCTCGTTCGCTGTAGTTGGTGTCGACCCACTCGCGGTAGCTGCCGCTTTGCACGTGTGCGACCCATTCGGTGTTGTCCAGATACCAGCGAATGGTTTTGCGGATACCGGTCTCGAACGTCTCGGCAGGCTTCCAACCCAGTTCACGTTCGAGCTTGCGGGCGTCGATGGCATAGCGGCGATCGTGTCCGGGTCGGTCGGTGACGAAGCTGATCAAGCGCGCGTAACTGCCTGCAGGGTCGGGCTTCATTTCGTCGAGCAAGGCGCACACCGTGCGCACGATCTCGAGATTGGGCTTCTCGTTCCAACCCCCGACGTTGTAGGTCTCCCCCAAGCGGCCTCTGGCCAACACCTCACGGATGGCGCTGCAGTGATCTTTCACATACAGCCAGTCCCGCACCTGCTGCCCATCGCCATAGACTGGCAAAGGCTTGCCCGACAAGGCGTTGACGATCATCAAAGGGATGAGCTTTTCCGGAAAATGGTAGGGGCCGTAGTTGTTGCTGCAGTTCGTTGTCAGCACGGGCAGGCCGTAGGTGTGGTGCCACGCCCGCACCAGGTGGTCGCTGGCGGCCTTGCTGGCGGAGTAAGGAGAATTTGGTTCGTACAGATGGGTTTCGGTGAACGGCGCATCGGTCGGCCCCAGCGAGCCATAAACCTCGTCGGTCGACACATGGTGGAACCGAAACGCTTGACGCTCAACATCAGGCAGGGCCGTCCAGTGGGCTCGGGTGGCTTCAAGCAAGGTGAATGTGCCCTCGACATTGGTCCGAACGAAGCTGCCGGGTCCATGGATGCTGCGGTCCACATGGCTTTCAGCCGCGAAATGGACGATCGCCCTGGGCTTGTGCTCGGCCAGCAGCCGGTCCAACAGGGCGCGGTCGCAAATGTCACCCTGCACAAACACGTGGCGAGCATCTCCTGCCAACGATTTCAGGCTTTCGAGGTTGCCTGCGTAGGTCAGCGCATCGAGATTGAGAACGGGCTCGGAAGAGGTGGCCAGCCAGTCCAACACGAAGTTTGCGCCGATGAAGCCGGCACCGCCTGTAACAAGAATCATGATGGTTCTGAAGAGATAGGCCGCGGTGCGCGGCGAAAACCGGATTCTAGTGGCTTGATCTGGCCAGATTTTCCGCAATGTGGTCGCGGCTGCGACGGAAAACGGCTGCGGGTGATAATTCGCGCATGATTGAATCCAACCTCGACTCCGTTTTGCCGTCTGACCTGCCTGTGGCAGAGCCCTCCCTGGAGGGCATGCGTTTTGACACCTTGCCCCTGGACCCGAAATTGCTGAAGGCCGTGTTTGACTCCGGTTACGAGACCATGACGCCTATCCAGGCCAAGGCCATTCCGTTGGTGCTGGCAGGCCGAGACGTCATGGGTGCTGCTCAGACTGGCACTGGCAAGACCGCGGCATTTTCCATTCCGCTGTTGCAGAAGATGTTGGTGCACGAGAACACCAGCGCGTCGCCGGCGCGCCATCCGGTGCGTGCACTGGTCCTGGCCCCCACGCGCGAACTCGCGGTCCAAGTGGCCAAAAGCGTCGTCACTTATTCAAAACACACCAAACTGCGCGCCGCGGTGGTGTTCGGGGGCATGGACATGAAGCCCCAGACGGCCGAGTTGAAAGCCGGTGTGGAGGTGGTGATTGCCACACCCGGCCGTCTTTTGGACCACATCGAGGCCAAGACCTGCGTGCTCAACCAGGTCGAATATGTGGTGCTTGACGAGGCCGACCGAATGCTGGACATCGGATTCCTGCCTGATTTGCAGCGCATCCTGAGTTATTTGCCCAAACAGCGTCAAACCCTGCTGTTCTCTGCCACCTTTTCGCCAGAGATCAAGCGGCTGGCAGAAAGCTACCTGCAAAACCCTTTGCTGGTCGAGGTGGCCCGCCCCAACGCCACGGCCACCAACGTGGAACAGCGCTTTTTCAGCGTGGCCACCGACGACAAGCGCGCAGCCGTGATCCACCTGTTGAAAGACCGGAAAATCTCGCAAGCCATCGTGTTCGTGAACTCCAAATTGGGTTGTGCCCGGTTGGCCCGCTCCCTGGAGCGCGACGGCTTGCGCACCAACGCCCTGCATGGCGACAAATCCCAGGATGAGCGGCTCAAGGCGTTGGATGCTTTCAAGCGAGGGGATGTCGACGTGTTGGTGGCCACCGACGTGGCAGCCCGCGGCCTGGACATCGCCGATCTGCCGGCGGTCATCAATTTCGACGTGCCGTTCAATGCGGAGGACTACGTTCACCGCATTGGCCGCACGGGGCGCGCGGGTGCGTCCGGCTTGGCGTTCACCTTGGTCACCGCGGGTGATCGCAACGATCTCCGGCTGTCGACCGACATCGAAAAACTGATCCAAAAAAAGATCCAGCTCGAGCCCTTGGAGTTGAACACCGAACGCCCACCCCGTCGCCCCGAACGCGAGCGAGAAAGGGAGTTGGCGGCGCCGGCCGAGCCGCGCGCCGCGGCAGACATGCCCATGGCACAAACCCCCGTCGCGGTGTCTTCGCCCGCTTCTTATGCCCCACCTGTGTGGGCGCCGCGCACCTCGCGTGATCCGTTCTTTGACCAGCCTTACGTGCCCAGCGCCCAAGCCCAACCGGCGTGGGACGGCAAAACACCCGCGCCAGCTCGCACCGGCCTGTCGCCCAACATCAAGCCGAAGAAAAAAGTGGCTGCGCTGTTCGGTGCCAAGCACAGCGACGACAACGTCCCCAGCTGACGGGGTGTTCAGCCACGGGCTGCTTGCAAGCTGAACACCGCGGGCACGTCCGTGGGCAGACTGCCGGGCCGGCTGCGCCACCCCGCGACCGTGTCGGTTCGGCTGAACCCTTGCGCCAGCGTCAAGCCGCAACTGACTGACAGCCGGGTGCTGGTTTGCAGGTGCTCCAACAGTGCACTGAACAGGGCAGGGTTCCGGTAGGGCGTCTCGATCATGAGCTGAGTTTGGTCGTGGCGCCGCGAAGTGCTCTCCAGCTCCCGAATGCGTTGCGCCCGAGCGGCACTGTCCACCGGCAAGTACCCCACAAAGGCGAAACTTTGCCCTTGCAGGCCACTGGCTGCCAACGCCAGCACCAAGGCACTGGGCCCGGCCAACGCCACCACATGCAGCCCGGCCTGATGGGCCGCCTGGACGACGGCCGCTCCTGGGTCGGCCACCCCGGGCAGGCCCGCTTCCGAAATCAGTCCCATGTCGTGGCCTGCCAACGCGGGGGCCAGGAGCGCTGTCATGGGAAGCGCCGCGGCGCTGACCGCGTCCGAGGCCCGGCCTTTGGGGGGGCGGGGAAGCTCCACGATCGACATGCTTTGCAGTGCGTGCGCCAACGGAACAACCGCGTCAACCCGTTTCAAGAAAGCGCGGGTCGTCTTGGCGTTTTCTGCAATCCAGTGACCCAACGCCGCCGCTTGGGCAATGACCGCGCGGGGAATGGCCGCTTCGAGACTGGGTGCGGCCGCGCCGGCAGGCACGGCAACGCCGAAATCCAGGGCATTGGGAACCAGGTACAAACGGCCGGGAACAGGTGGCATGGCGGTCAAAGGGCGGGCTGGCGAAGGGGGTCGATGCCCGCTGCACGCAAAAGGCGGCAGGTGTCGATCAAAGGCAGGCCGATCAAGGCCGTGGGGTCATGCGACTCGATGCCGTCCAGCAGGGCGATGCCGAGGCCCTCTGATTTGGCGCTGCCCGCGCAGTCGTAAGCCGGTTCCATGCGCAAATAGTGTTCGATTTCATTGAGGTCGAGTGTGCGGAACCGCACGACCACCGGGTGCAAGAAGGCCTCTTCGAAGGCCTGTGGGCCACAGCGGACCACCGCCACCGCCGTTTGAAAAATCACCCGGCGTCCTTGCAAGCTTTGAAGTTGCGCCACGGCCGCAGCATGGGTGCCAGGCTTGCCAACGGCCAGCCCGTCCACGTCGGCCACCTGGTCCGAGCCGATCACAGCGGCGCCTGGGTGTCGTTGCGCGACCGCCTGCGCCTTGGCACGGGCCAGGCGCAGGGCCAGCGTGGCCGGCGCCTCGCCCAGCAGCGCCGTCTCCTCCACGCCAGGCGACTCCACAGTGAACGGCAGGTGCAAACGGCTCAGCAGTTCCCGGCGGTAAACCGAGGTGGAAGCCAAAATCAAGGAGGAGGTCATCGGTAGATTGTCGATGATCACAGCATCCCTCTACACTTCAAAACCATGAACGCACGAACCTTTGACCCCCGTCGCCTCGACGTGGCCGCGTTTGCCGAGCAACAGGGGCAATTGGCCGGGGAGCTGCCGCTCAGCCAGTTGCAACGCCTGTCCGACTTCACCGCGCCTGAAGGCGCACCCGGTTCGCTCGACACGGTGTCCTGGCGCGCCCGAGGTGAGGCCCGACCCGGGCGCGCGCAGCAGCCGCCCCACCTTTGGCTCCACTTGACCACGGAAACCGTGCTGACCATGACTTGCCAGCGTTGCCTCCAGCCCATGCCCGTCCCTTTGAACGTGGCGCGCGACCTGCGTTTTGTGGAAGGCAAAGACGCGGCTGCGGCGGAAGACGCCGACAGCGAGGACGACGTTTTGGCCCTCACAGCCCACCTGAACCTGCACACGCTGATTGAGGACGAGTTGGTGCTGGGGTTGCCCTGGGTGCCGCGGCACGATGCCTGCCCGGAGCCGCTGGTGGTCCCGTCGAATTCGGCAGGGCCAGAGCAGGCGCCAGACCCCCATCCATTCCAAGCCGCTTTGGCCCAATTGAAAAAGCGCCTGGACTCCTGATTTCCCCTGTCTCCTCCACTCGACAGCAGGGGTCCTCCCGGGTGCGATCATGGTATAGTCGCGGGCTTTCGGTTACCGCTCTTTTGAGCGGTTTGCCCCCGCTCGCTGACGCGTTCGTCAAGCAGCGTCTTCGGAGAAATCTCATGGCCGTTCAACAGAACAAGAAATCCCCCTCTAAGCGCGGTATGCACCGCTCGCACAACGCCGTGAACCTGCCGGGCACCGCGTTGGAGCCCACCACGGGTGAAGTGCACCTGCGTCACCACATCAGCCCGACCGGTTTTTACCGCGGTCGCAAGGTGTTCAAGACCAAAGCCGACGCCTGAGCCATTGACCTGTTGGTGTTGCCGCTCGGCGGCATGAATCACCCATGAGTTCAGTGCTCACACCGGTCAGCGGTTCCGTGCGGCTGTCGGTCGACTGCATGGGGGGCGACCACGGCCCCGAGGTCACCCTGCCGGCCTGTCGAGCGTTTTTGAATTCCCATCCCCATGCGGAGCTCATTTTGGTCGGGCGACCCGACGCGATCGAGCCAGCCCGCAACTGGCCTCGCACCCGTCTTGTGGGTGCCACCGAGGTGGTGGAAATGGACGACCTTGTCGAGGTCGCTCTGCGTCGCAAAAAAGACTCGTCGATGCGCGTGGCCATTTCGCAGGTCAAGTCGACGGCCACCGTGCCGGCCGCGGCCGACGTGTGTGTGTCGGCTGGCAACACGGGTGCCTTGATGGCCGTGTCTCGGTACCTGTTGAAAACCCTGGAAGGCATTGACCGTCCGGCGATTGCCACGGTGATGCCCAACATGCGCGATGGCTTCACCACCGTGCTCGATCTGGGCGCCAACGTCGATTGCTCGGCCGAACACCTGCTCCAGTTTGCGTTGATGGGTTGCGCCCTGGTGGCAGCCGTCGAAGGCAAGGAGAACCCCAGTGTCGGCTTGTTGAACATCGGTGAGGAAGCCATCAAGGGCAGTGAAGTCATCAAGCAGGCTGGTGACCTGTTGCGTGCCGCCTGCACGCAGGGCCAGTTGAATTTCCATGGCAATGTGGAAGGCAACGACATTTTCAAGGGCACCACCGACATCGTCGTGTGTGACGGTTTCGTGGGCAACGTGGCACTCAAGACAGCCGAGGGCCTCGCGGCCATGCTGTCCAGCTTCATCCGGCAGGAGTTCACCCGCAACCTCTTCACCAAGATGGCGGCGTTGGTGGCCATGCCTGTGCTCAACCATTTCAAGTACCGGGTTGATCACCGCCGCTACAACGGCGCTGCACTTCTCGGTTTGCGGGGATTGGTTTTCAAGAGCCACGGCTCGGCCGACGCATTTGCCTTCGAGCAAGCGCTGAACCGCGCCCATGATGCTGCCAGCCACCAGCTGTTGGAGCGTGTTCACCAGCGCATCACGGCTGCCCTGCAGGTCAGTGCCGCAGGGCCGGGCGTCAAGTTGGTCATCTCCGCATGATGGCTTCTGTTCCTGCCCCTGCTTCCCGCATCACCGGCACCGGTGGCTTCCTTCCGGAAGGCCGATTGACCAATGCCCAACTCGCCGCTCAGCTGGCGCAGCAAGGCATCGAAACTTCAGACGAATGGATCGTCGAGCGCACGGGCATTCGCGCCCGGCACTTTGCCGCCAGCGATCTTCAGGCCAGCGACTTGGCCCTTGAAGCCGCGCTGAAGGCCCTCAGTGCGGCCGGATGCGAGGCTGCTTCGCTCGATCTGATCATTGTGGCGACCTCTACCCCCGACATGGTGTTTCCGTCCACGGCTTGCATCCTGCAGCGCAAGCTCGGCAACCGCGGTGCCACGGCTTTTGACGTCCAGGCGGTCTGTTCGGGGTTTGTCTACGCTTTGACCGTGGCCGACGCCCTGATTCGCACCGGTGCTGCGCGCAAGGCATTGGTGGTCGGTGCCGAACTGTTTTCCCGCTTGTTGGACTTCACCGATCGAACCACCTGCGTGTTGTTCGGTGATGGCGCGGGGGCGGTGGTGCTCGAAGCCAGCACCGAACCGGGTATTCTGGCCACCCAGTTGCACGCCGACGGGCGCCACGCTGACATCCTGTGCACGCCGGGCACGGTGTCGGGCGGCAAGATCATCGGCGATCCGCTGCTCAAGATGGACGGGCAGGCGGTGTTCAAACTGGCTGTGGGCGTCTTGGAGGACGTGGCCCGCGAGGTGCTTGCCAAAGCCGGGCGCACGGAAGCCGACATCGATTGGCTGGTGCCCCACCAGGCCAACGTCCGCATCATTCAAAGCACCGCCAAGAAACTCAAGCTCAGCATGGACAAAGTGATCGTCACCTTGGCCGAGCATGGCAACACCTCTGCAGCGTCCATTCCGCTGGCCCTCGACGTCGGTGTTCGAAGTGGCAAGGTGCGTCCGGGGGACACTGTGCTGCTGGAAGGCGTGGGCGGCGGCTTCACTTGGGGTGCGGTGTTGCTTGACCTGTGACACTGCTGCCTCTCTCGCTGTCTGTTGTTTCCCCTTCGTACGCAACCCATCTTCATTCCCATGACGTCACTGGCACTCGTGTTTCCTGGTCAAGGCTCCCAAACGGTGGGCATGCTCAACGCATGGGGCGATCACCCTGAGATCCGCCAGGCGTTGCAGGAGGGCTCAGACGCCTTGGGCGAAGACCTGTCGCAGCTCATTCAAAGCGGCCCCAAGGAGCAACTGGACCTGACGACCTACACCCAGCCGGTGATGCTGGTGGCGGGTGTGGCCATCTACCACGCTTGGTTGGCAGAGACCGGGGTGGTTCCTGCCGTGGTGGCAGGCCACTCGCTGGGTGAGTACTCGGCCTTGGTGGCTGCTGGCGTTTTGAGCCTGACGCAGGCCGTGCCTTTGGTGCGCTTTAGGGCGCAGGCCATGCAGGAGGCAGTGCCCGTGGGTGCCGGCGCCATGGCCGCCATTCTGGGCCTCGATGCCGAGGTCGTTCGCGACGTTTGTTCGACCGTCAGTGCCCAGGGCCGCACAGTGGAAGCCGCCAATTTCAACGATGCCAAGCAAACCGTGATCGCAGGCACCCAGGCAGGCGTGAACCAGGCCTGCGAAGAGCTCAAGGCCAGAGGTGCCAAGCGGGCGTTGCTGTTGGCGGTGTCTGCGCCGTTCCATTCGAGTCTGATGAAGCCCGCCGCCGAAAAACTGAAACTCAGGTTGCAGAACGTTGCTTGCGCGCCCCCTCGCATGGCGGTGATCAACAACATCGATGTCCAGGTCCAAACCGAGGCCGCGGCCATTCGAGATGCCTTGTACCGTCAGGCGTTCGGCCCCGTGCGGTGGTTTGAAACCATCCAGGCCATGGTTGCGCAGGGTGCAACGCACATCGTGGAATGCGGCCCCGGGAAGGTCCTGGCCGGCATGACCAAGCGCATCGCGCCGGAGCAGGCTGCCGGAGCCGTTTACGATCCGGCCACCCTGGTCGAGGTCAAGGCGCTCCTGGCTTGATGGCCCTCCCTCCGTCTTTGTCCACCGAACTCCCAAATTCCATGACTTCAACGAACGACCGACAGTGGGCTGACCAAGTGGCTTGGGTGACCGGCGCATCGCGTGGCATCGGCCGGGCGATTGCCATGGAGCTCGCTCAGCGCGGCGCCAAGGTCGTTGGCACCGCGACATCACCGGCGGGTGCGGAGGCCATCACCACGGCTTTGGCCCCCTTGGGCGGAAGAGGCATTTGCTTGGATGTCAACGATGGCCCAGCCATCGAGGCGGCGCTTGAGGGCATCTTGAGCCAGCAAGGCGGGTTGCACATCCTGGTCAACAATGCAGGCATCACGCGCGACAACCTGTCCCTGCGCATGAAAGACGATGAATGGGATGCCGTGCTGGACACCAACTTGAAGGCCGTCTTCCGCACCAGCCGCGCGGTGATGCGCTCCATGATGAAGCAGCGCTATGGCCGCATTGTCAACATCACCTCGGTGGTCGGTGCCAGCGGCAACGCGGGCCAAGCCAACTACGCCGCAGCCAAGGCCGGTGTGGCCGGGCTGACCCGGGCGCTGGCCAGAGAGTTGGGCAGCCGAGGCATCACCGTCAATTGTGTGGCGCCAGGGTTCATTGAAACCGACATGACCCATGCCCTCAGTGACGCCCAAACCGCTGCCCTCAAGGCCCAGATTCCTTTGGGCCGGCTGGGCCAGGCCGCTGACGTGGCGCATGCAGTGGCTTTTTTGGCGTCGCCGCAAGCGGGTTACGTCACTGGCACCGAGCTGCATGTAAACGGTGGCATGTACATGATTTAGTGACAGCAAAGGGCAAGGTTTGCGCCTTGCGGCGGATACGTCCCGACCGCTCCATGCCCGGTGTCTTTTGAATGACGCCTGGCAGCCTTTAGAATCTCGGGTTCATTTCCAGACAACACTCCCGGAGGAGTCATGAGCGATATCGAAGCACGTGTGAAGAAAATCATTGCTGAACAACTTGGCGTGCCAGAAGCCGATGTGGTCAGTGAAAAAGCCTTTGTCGCCGACCTCGGCGCCGACTCCCTCGACACCGTCGAGCTGGTGATGGCTTTGGAAGACGAGTTTGGCATCGAGATTCCTGACGAAGAGGCGGAGAAGATCACGACCGTCCAGTTGGCCATCGACTACGCCGTGGCGCATCAAAAAAGTTGATGGGGTTTAGCACGCCATGACCCGTCGTCGCGTCGTCGTCACAGGACTCGGCCTGATCAGCCCGGTGGGCAACACGGTGAGCCAGGGGTGGGACAACCTGGTGGCCGGACGCTCGGGCATCGATCACATCACCAAGTTCGATGCCTCCAACTTCGCTTGCCGATTCGCGGGCGAGGTCAAGGGCTTTCCGTTGGAAGAGTACCTTTCCACCAAGGAAGCCCGAAGCATGGACACTTTCATCCATTACGGCCTGGCGGCTTCCGTCCAGGCAGTGAAGGATGCCGGTCTGCCCACCAATGGCGAGCTGAGCGAAACGCAAGCTGAGCGCATCGGGTGCTTGGTGGGCTCTGGCATCGGCGGCTTGCCGTTGATCGAAGAGACCCATGCGGAACTCGTCGCACGCGGCCCCCGCCGCGTGTCGCCGTTTTTCGTGCCCGCCTCGATCATCAACATGATTTCAGGCCATGTGTCGATTCGTTTCGGTTTCCAGGGCCCCAACCTGGCCATCGTCACGGCGTGCACCACCGGCCTGCATTGCATCGGTGAGGCAGGACGCTTGATCGAGTATGGCGATGCGGACGTCATGGTAGCTGGCGGTGCCGAGTCCACCGTGTCGCCTCTGGGCGTGGGTGGTTTCGCTGCCGCACGTGCCTTGTCGACTCGAAATGACGATCCCCGCACCGCCTCGCGTCCTTGGGACAAGGACCGTGACGGCTTCGTGCTGGGAGAAGGATCCGGCGTGCTGGTACTCGAAGAGTACGAGCATGCCAAAAAGCGCGGCGCTCGGATTTACGCCGAGCTTGCGGGCTTCGGCATGGGCGCCGACGCTTACCACATGACAGCGCCGAACGTCGATGGCCCGAAGCGGTCGATGAAGGCGGCCTTGCGCAATGCCGGCATTGCGCCAGACCAGGTGCAATACCTGAACGCGCACGGCACGTCGACCCCCTTAGGCGACCTCAATGAAACCAATGCCATCAAGTTGGCCTTTGGGGCCCATGCCAGTGAGTTGGTGGTCAACTCCACCAAGTCCATGACCGGTCACCTGTTGGGTGGGGCGGGCGGTGTGGAGTCGGTGTTCACCGTGCTGGCTTTGCACCACCAGGTTTCCCCGCCAACCATCAACATCTTCAACCAGGACCCAGAATGCGACCTGGACTACTGCGCGAACACCGCGCGTGACATGAAGATGGCGTACGCGGTGAAAAACAACTTTGGTTTTGGCGGGACCAACGGAACGCTTGTCTTCAAACGCGTTTGATGCGAACTGCTCCTGCCTTCCAACTCTGTCCGCAGAGATCTCGCGGTTGGTCGGTGTTGGTCGGCGCTTTGTTCACCCTCGCCGGTACGGCGTCACTGCTGTGGGCAGCCCAAATTGAAGGGCCCGCCCGCCTCGTCGGCGGGTGTGCAGTGGTGTGGACGCTGGGCTGGATGATGTGGCACCGTCGTCAACACCAAGACATCGGCAGTCTGCGTTGGGATGGCCAGTACTGGCATTGGGGGCCCTTGGACACGATCGGACACGAGCCCACGTCTGGCCAGGCCACCGTCTGTCTGGATTGTGCCGGGTTCGTGTTGGTGCACTTGAGGCCGTTCGGCCGCACTGCAGGGCGGTCGGTGTGGCTGGCCTTGTCGCAACAGGGCCAGCCGGCTCAGTGGCACAGCTTGCGCTGCGCCTTGTACGCGCCGAAGGCGGCGCCATTGTCCGGTGTGTCCGCATGAGTGACGGCGATGTGGATGGCCCTTTGGTTGAACGGGTCAAACAGGGCGACGTCAAAGCCTTCGAATTGCTGGTCGTGAAATACCAGCGCCGGGTCGAACGCTTGATCGCCCGAATGGTGCGTGACGTGGACTTGGTGCCCGACATTGCCCAGGAAACCTTCATTCGCGCCTACCGGGCCCTGCCCAATTTTCGCGGGGACAGTGCGTTCTACACCTGGCTTTACCGGATTGCGGTCAACACGGCCAAAAAGTCGCTCGGTGACCTCAAGCGTGATCTGTTGCTGGTGGAATCTGCCCGCCCGGCCCGGGATGAAGAGCAGGAAACTTCTCAGCAAAGAAACGAACCAAGTCATTCCGAGACCCCGGACGCGTTGCTGGCGACCAAAGAAATTGCGTCGGCAGTGAACGCAGCGATGGAAGATCTGTCTGACGAACTTCGCCAGGCAATCACCCTGAGGGAGATCGAAGGTTTGAGTTACGAGGAAATTGCCGACATCATGGGCTGTCCCATTGGCACTGTGAGGTCGCGCATTTTCCGTGCGCGTGAGTCCATTGCCTTGCGGCTGCGGCCGCTGCTCGAAACCCGGCAGGGTGTGCGGTGGTGATGATGGCGGCTGGTGAAGTGTTTTTGCGGAGACTGACATGACAAATCCCATTGAGTCCCTTCCTTCGGGTTTGCCCGAGCAAACGTCCGCTTTTGTGGATGGCGAGTTGAATGCCCGGGAGATGGCTGATTTTTGGACCCAGTTGGGCGCCCAAGGCGAGGAAGTGCGCGCCGACTGGCATGCTTTCCAGCTCATCGGTGACGTCTTGCGTTCGGAAGACCTGGCCTCCACGGCTCAGCACGACGCCGCCTTCCTGCAGGCGCTGCGCGAGCGTTTCCAGACGGAGCCGGTGGTGCTGGCCCCAGTGAGCCGCAGCACGCCGGCCGCGGGTGGCCGGGGGCACCGCGGCTGGGCTTGGCCGTCGGCGGCGGCTGTGGGCGTGGTGATGGTCAGTGCCGCCGTGTGGAACGCACGGGTGGTGGCGCCCGGCACCGCGCCCGTTACCTTAGTGCAGGCGCCCGCGGTGACATCTCCCGCAGGTCCTCCCGCTGCGTCTGCCCTTTCGCAAACTGAGACGGTGGTCAATGTTGGACGCAGCGAGCAGCGCCGTTTGATCCGGGATCCCCAAATTGACCGCTACCTGGCTGCGCACCAGCAGTTCGTGGGGAGCTCTGCCTTGGGTGCGCCCTCGGGCTTTATTCGCAATGCGGCGGTGGATGTTCCGCGGCATTGATGGCTGTGGTGAACGTTTTCATGGGCATGAAGTCGGTTTCCCGTTGGCTGCGCTGGAGTTGCGCCTTTGGCTTGATTCCTTGGGGCGTTCTGGCGGCACCGGCCCTGGATGCCAACGACACACGGGCTTGGCTGAGCCGCATCCATCAAGCGGCCAGTCAAAACAATTTTCAGGGCACTTTTGTGGTGAGTGGCGGCGGCTCGGTGTCCAGCGCGCGCATTTCCCATTTCTGCGAAGGCAGCCATCAATACGAACACATCGAGTCGCTGGACGGGCAGGCTCGGCACGTGTTTCGGCACAACAGCGCAGTGCACACTGTGTGGCCGCAGACGAAGGTCGCGCAAGTCGAACGGCGGGAGTTCGACGGGACTTTTCCCGCCTTGCTTCAAGTCGCAGATGCCCGTTTTGCGGACTTTTACGAGGTCAAACGCCAGAGTGGTGACCGGGTGGCCGGCCATGAGACCGATGTGTTGGTCTTGCAGCCGCGCGACGCTTATCGGTTTGGCTACCGCTTGTGGGCGGAAAAGAATTCTGGTTTGCTGCTGCGCGCCGACGTCTTGGGCGAACGCAACGAGGTCTTGGAGACCTCCGTTTTCTCTGAAGTGCGCATTGGCATCAAAGCCCAGGCCGACAGTGTTTTGCGCCCCATGAAGCGGCTGGACGGCTACCGGGTCATTCGGCCCAGCATGGTGACCACGAAGCTCGAGTCCGAGGGATGGACATTGAAACAAGCAGTGCCAGGCTTTCAGCCGGTGAGTTGCGTCAAGCGCCCCCTTGAAGTCCAGGCTGACACCCCCATGACCGAGGTGGTGCAGGCCATTTTTTCAGATGGCTTGACCTATGTCTCGGTCTTCATCGAACCCTTTCAAGCAGCGCGGCATGCCCAGCCCATGCAGACCTCGCTGGGCGCTACCCAGACATTGACCCGGCGACAAGGTGAAGCCTGGATCACCGTGGTGGGTGACGTGCCCTCTGCGACGTTGCGTGCTTTTTCAGAAGGGCTGGATCGCGTCAAGCGTTGAGCGCCATGCGCCTTCTTCCTTTATCTCCTTCCCACCCTTAGACGTTTGGACACACTGGCCATGAACGCTTTCAAGAATTTTTTGGCAAGCACCCTGTTGGGCCTGTCCCTGTTGGGAGCCGGGCAATCTTCAGTGCACGCGCAAGCCTTGCCCGACTTCACCGATCTGGTCGAAAAAGTGGGGCCCGCCGTGGTCAACATCCGCACCACCGAGCGGCCCAAAGCTGGACGTGTCAACAGCAATGGTGCACCTCAAGAAATGGACGAAGACATGCTTGAGTTCTTCCGGCGCTTCGGTTTGCCTGTGCCCACGCCGGGGCAACCTTCCAACCCACGCCGCGGTGCGCCTCAGCCCGATGCAGAGCCCCAGCAGCGGGGTGTGGGCTCGGGCTTCATCCTCAATGCCGATGGCATTGTGTTGACCAATGCCCATGTGGTGGATGGCGCCGATGAAGTGATCGTCACGTTGACCGACAAGCGGGAGTTCAAGGCGCGCATTTTGGGCGCCGACAAGCGATCAGACGTGGCGGTGGTGAAGATCGAAGCCAGCGGCTTGCCCACCGTGCGCATCGGTGATCTGAGTCGCCTCAAGGTGGGTGAGTGGGTCATGGCCATCGGTTCGCCCTTTGGCTTGGAAAACACGGTCACCGCCGGCATCGTGAGCGCCAAAGCCCGCGACACCGGTGACTTTTTGCCCTTGATTCAAACCGACGTCGCCATCAACCCCGGCAATTCTGGCGGGCCGTTGATCAACATGCGTGGCGAGGTGGTGGGCATCAACTCCCAGATCTACAGCCGCTCCGGTGGCTTCATGGGCATCTCCTTCGCCATTCCCATTGACGAAGCGTTCCGCGTTGCAGACCAATTGCGTGCAACCGGCCGTGTCGTGCGCGGACGCATCGGCGTTCAGATCGACCAGGTCACCAAGGATGTGGCCGAATCGATCGGCTTGGGTAAAGTCCAGGGTGCGCTTGTGCGCAGCGTGGAAGCCGGTGGACCTGCCGACAAAGCAGGTGTGGAGCCTGGCGACATCATCACCAAGTTTGATGGCAAGGCGGTCGACAGGGCGGGTGACCTGCCGCGAATCGTGGGTGCCACCAAGCCAGGTCAGAAAGCACCCCTGCAAGTGTTCCGTCGCGGGGCCTATCGGGATCTGCAGGTCAGCGTGATCGAGTTCGAGCAAGAGGCTGCGAAGAAGCCGGCGGAGCGCGAGGCCAAACCAGCCCCCACGGTGGGCGCCCTCAGTCACTTCGGCTTGGCCGTCTCGGACCTGACCGATGCCCAACGCCGCGAGCTTAATTTGAAGCGCGGTGTGCGGGTGGAAAAGGCAGAAGGCGTGGCTGCCCGCGCTGGCTTGCGAGAAGGCGACGTTTTGTTGGCTGTGGACAATGTGGAGATCACGAGTGCGAGCCAGCTGGAAAGTGTCGCTGGCAAGTTGGATCGGTCCAAGTCCGTCAGCGTATTGGTTCGCCGGGGGGACAGTGTCAACTACATGATCCTGCGTCCCGCCCGGTGAAGGAGCTGTCGCTCAAATCCCGCTGAGTTCCCTGGTCTTCCCGCATTGCGGGAAGATTTTCGGCAGATGTTGCAAGCGGCGTTTGGACGACGCATTCCTGGCTGTTTGAAGCAGGCCAGGTTGGTCGACGCTCACATGAAAACCGCCTTGGCATTTTTCGAAAATGTGAGGCGATTTGGGCTGATTTGCCCTGCTTTCCCGCCAATTCACAGACTTCCCCAGACCCGGTGAAACTATCCCCAGCTGATCCACAGGCGCCTGTGGATAAAATGTGTATAGATTTTTCTGTTGGTGTCTGGCAACGTGAAGAAATCAAGCAATGGCGCGGCTTGCAAGAGAGGTGTTTTGGCTACAATGCGGACACCAACAAGCAGTTGCCAAACATTTTGTTGGAAGGCGCGTCACGCTCTTTGACGTGCCTTTTTTTTAACTTCGACACGGCTGTGTTGGTTCTCCGGCCGCTGTCGACG
Organism: Pseudomonadota bacterium; assembly: GCA_040385465.1. GTDB lineage: Bacteria > Pseudomonadota > Gammaproteobacteria > Burkholderiales > Burkholderiaceae_C > CANHBY01. The sequence goes on from JAZKHH010000090.1 coordinate 29,063, forward strand.
CGCCTCGGCCCACACGAGTGACGCTCCTCTCCGCATCGGCATTTCCCAGAGCATGGATCACATACGCAACTTCTCGATCATTGCCCACATCGATCATGGCAAGTCCACCCTGGCCGACCGTTTGATTCAACGCTGTGGTGGTTTGAGCGACCGTGAAATGGAGTCGCAGGTGCTGGACTCGATGGACATCGAACGTGAACGTGGCATCACCATCAAGGCGCAGACCGTGGCGTTGGAATACAAAGCGCGCGACGGCCAAATTTACCGACTGAACTTGATCGACACACCGGGCCACGTCGACTTCTCCTACGAAGTGAGCCGCTCGCTGTCTGCCTGCGAAGGCGCACTGCTGGTGGTGGACGCCAGCCAAGGCGTGGAAGCGCAAACGGTGGCCAATTGCTACACCGCGTTGGAGCTCGGCGTCGACGTCATTCCGGTGCTGAACAAGATGGACCTGCCTCAGGCCGACCCGGAGCGGGCCAAAGAGGAAATTGAAGACGTGATTGGCATCGACGCATCGAATGCCATTCCTTGCAGCGCCAAAACAGGCCTGGGTGTCGACGACATTCTGGAAGCCGTGGTCGCTCGCATCCCGCCGCCAAAAGGCCGGCCGAACGCGCCGTTGCGGGCGATGATCGTCGACTCCTGGTTCGACAATTACGTCGGCGTGGTGATGCTGGTTCGCGTCGTCGACGGCGAATTGAAAAAGGGTGAACGCTTCAAGATGATGGCGAACGGCTCTGCCTATGCCGCAGAGCAGTTGGGCGTGTTCACACCGAAGTCAGTACCACGTGAGGCGCTGCGGGCGGGTGAGGTGGGCTTCGTCATCGCCGGCATCAAAGAGCTTCAGGCCGCCAAGGTCGGCGACACGTTGACGCTGGAGAAAAAGCTGCCCAACAACGCCGGGCCCGCGGCCGAGGCCTTGCCCGGTTTCAAGGAAATCCAGCCGCAAGTGTTTGCCGGCCTGTATCCCACAGAAGCCAGCGAGTACGACCAGCTGCGCGATGCCTTGGAAAAGCTCAAGCTCAACGACTCGTCTTTGCGTTACGAGCCGGAAGTCAGCCAGGCGCTGGGCTTCGGGTTCCGTTGCGGCTTTCTGGGCTTGCTCCACATGGAGATCGTGCAGGAGCGGCTGGAGCGCGAGTTCGATCAAGACTTGATCACCACCGCCCCCAGCGTCGTCTACGAGGTGGTCTTGGCGAACCAGGAAGTGATTCAGGTGGAGAACCCCTCCAAAATGCCTGAGCAAGGGCGCATTCAGGAAATCCGTGAGCCGATCGTCACGGTTCATTTGTACATGCCGCAAGACTACGTCGGGCCGGTGATGACCTTGGCCAATCTGAAGCGCGGTGTGCAGCAGAACATGGCCTACCACGGCCGCCAGGTGATGCTGACCTATGAAATGCCGTTGGCTGAGATCGTTCTCGATTTTTTCGACAAGCTGAAAAGTGTGTCGCGCGGCTACGCGTCGATGGACTATGAGTTCAAGGCTTACCGATCGGCCGACGTGGTGAAAGTCGATATCTTGTTGAATGGCGACCGGGTTGATGCCCTGTCGCTGATCGTGCACCGCAGCCAAAGTCAATACCGCAGCCGGGCGGTGGTGGCGAAGATGCGCGAGCTGATTTCCCGACAGCAGTTTGACGTCGCGATCCAGGCCGCCATCGGCGCTCAAATCATCGCGCGTGAGACAATCAAAGCCCTGCGGAAAAACGTGATCGCCAAGTGCTACGGCGGCGACATTTCGCGCAAGCGCAAATTGCTCGATAAACAAAAGGCCGGGAAAAAACGCATGAAGCAAATCGGCGCTGTCGAGGTGCCACAAGAAGCGTTTTTGGCCATTCTCCAAGTGGATGACTGATGAGTACCTTGACCAGTGTGTTGCTGGGTTGTTTGGCAGTTTTCTTTGGCGGTTGGTTCATGGGGAAGTGGACCGGCAACTTTTCGATGCTGTTGTTCGTGCTCACGGTGGTCACTTTCGCGTACTGGCTGGCCGAGCGCCTTTACTTTGCGCCTCAGCGTCGCGTCGCGGCCGAGCGCTTCGAGTTACAACATGCGGCACGGGTTCAGTCGCTCTCGCAGCAAGGCATTGCCAAGGTCGACGATGAGCAGGTGGAGCAGGGCCGTGCAGCCCTGTTGATGCAGCCGTGGTGGCTCGATTGGACCGCTGGGTTGTTTCCCATCATCCTGGTGGTCTTTTTGCTGCGCTCGTTTTTGTTCGAGCCTTTCAGGATCCCGTCCGGGTCGATGATTCCCACTTTGCTCGTGGGAGACTTGATTCTTGTGAACAAATACCACTACGGCATCCGCCTGCCTGTCATCAATAAGAAGATCATCCAGCTGAACAATCCTCAGCGAGGTGATGTGATGGTGTTTCGGTACCCGCTCAATCCCAGCGTTGACTACATCAAGCGCGTGGTGGGCCTGCCTGGTGATGAAGTTTCCTACCGCGACCAGCAGCTCTACATCGATGGCCAGCGGGTGGAAACGGAACCCATGAGCGGTTTTTACGATGAAGACAGTCTCAAATACTTCAAGCAGTTCAGGGAGAAGCTGGGGACCAGCAGCCACCGCATTTTAGTGGAGCCGCAGCGCCAGCACATGCTGCCGCAAAATGCCAGCTTCCCGTACCGTGACAACTGTCGTTACAGCCCCGACGGCATCACTTGCAAAGTGCCTGAGGGGCACTATTTCATGATGGGTGACAACCGAGACGGCTCACAGGATTCCCGGTATTGGGGCTTCGTGCCGGACGAGAACATCGTGGGCAAAGCGTTTTTCGTGTGGATGAATTTTGGCGACCCCAAGCGGGTTGGTGCTTTTCACTGAAGTTTGACGAACACAAGGAGCCTTGCAGCATGAGCCAACTGTCGAAGTCCAACCATCGGGTGCGCGGTGCGAGCTTGGGGGCGATGCTGTTCTGGGCGATTGGCATTGCCATCGCGGCGCTCATCGTGATGAAGGTGGTGCCCACGCTCAATGAATATTTCACCATCCAAAAGGCGGTGAACAAAATTGCCCTCGAGGCGTCGACGCCCGTCGAGGCCCGGAATGCGTTTGAAAGGCAAAAGCAGATCGACTACTCGATCACCTCGATCAGTGGCCAGGATCTGCTGGTCGCCAAGGAAAACGACAAGCTGGTGGTCAGCTTTGCGTACGACAAGGAAATCGAGCTGGTCAGTCCGGTGTATCTGTTGATCAAATACCAAGGACGGTCGAAGTAACTCGACTGAGATCGAATGTTGTCACTTTTGAACACGCTTCAGGCACGGCTCGGCTATCGGTTCACGGACCTGACGCTCTTGAACCGGGCGCTGACGCACCGCAGCTTCGGTGCCGATCACAACGAGCGGGTGGAGTTTCTGGGCGATGCCGTGCTGAGCCTGGCGATTTCCAGTTTGCTGTTCGAACACTTCGAAGGCTCGGACGAGGGCGACCTGACCCGGGTCCGCGCGCATCTGGTGCGCGAAGACAGTTTGCACAAAGTGGCCGTGTCACTGGGGTTGCCGGAAGTTTTGCGCCTCAGCGAAGGTGAAGCCCGCAGCGGCGGCGCACAACGGGCGTCGATCCTGGCCGACGCCTTGGAAGCCATATTGGGGGCCGTCTTTGTAGACGGCGGCTTCGATGCGGCGCGCGAGGTGGTGCTGCGCATGTTCGGCGACATCATCACGGGCACCGACGTGACCAGTTGGACGAAAGATGCCAAGACCGAGTTGCAGGAATGGTTGCAGGCGCGACGCTTGCCGGTTCCGGCCTACCGCATTGTTGCCACTCGGGGACAACTGCATGCCCAAACGTTCGAAGTGGAGTGCGCCGTGCCGGCCCTGAACCTGATGTACACCGGCGAGGGGAAATCGCGGCGCGTGGCCGAGCAGGAGGCTGCCCGGCGCTTGCTCGACGCCCTCAAAGCCAACGACCGCCCCGGCAGTCCGCTGCAGTCATGAGCGCAACCGGCGAGGAGACCTCCACCAGCGAGGACGTGATGCCGCAAACGCCTCCTGTGGTTGCGGCGCCATTGCCGTCGTCGTCACCGTCGCTGCAGCGTTGCGGCTTGGTGGCCATCGTGGGCCGGCCCAACGTGGGCAAATCAACCTTGCTCAACGCTTTGGTGGGTCAAAAGGTGAGCATCACCTCTAACAAGGCGCAAACCACCCGACACCGCATCACGGGCATTCGGACGGTCGGCGACACGCAGTTCGTGTTTGTCGACACCCCAGGCTTCCAGACGCAGCATGCGGCCGCATTGAACCGCACCTTGAACCGAACGGTGCACGCCGTGCTGGCCGACGTCGATGTGGTGCTGTTTCTGGTGGAGGCGGGAAGGTTTGGCCTGGACGACGCCAAAGTGCTGTCGCTGATGCCGACCGGCGCGCACGCCAAGCCGGTGTTCCTGGTGGCCAACAAGCTGGATGCCGTTCACCGGCGCGCCGAGCTGGCGCCCTGGCTGCAGGGCATGCAGGAACGCCATCCCTTCGCCGAGTTCGTGCCGCTGTCGGCCAAGAAAAAAGCCGATGTCGAGCGGCTCCTGGGCATCTTGAAGCCTTATCTGCCGCAGCAGCCGTGGTTCCACGAGGAAGACGCCCTCACCGATCGCAGTGATCGCTTCCTGGCCAGTGAAATCATTCGCGAAAAGCTGTTCCGCTTGATGGGCGACGAGTTGCCTTACACCTCGACGGTGGTGATCGACCAGTTCATCGAGGAAGGCAGTTTGCGGCGCATTCATGCCAGCATCGTGGTGGAGCGCGATGCGCACAAGGGCATGGTGATCGGGCAAGGGGGCGAGCGGCTCAAGCGGATCGGCTCCGAAGCACGCCAGGAATTGCAGACCTTGTACGACGGCAAGGTCTATCTGGAGTTGTGGGTCAAGGTCCGGTCCGGGTGGGCGGACGACGAGATGCACCTGCAGTCGTACGGCTACGAGTGAGCTCTGCCGGTGGCCACCCCGCGTCCTGCTGACCAGGGGCGCGCCTTGTCGCTGGCGCCGGCGCGTGCCGGTGCCACGCTGAGCTCGTTCGTGTTGCACCGCTACGATTGGTCGGAGACCAGCCTGGTGCTGGAGCTGTTCACTTTGGAGCGAGGCCGCTTGGCGGTCGTGGCCAAGGGGGCCAAACGCCCTTACTCTCAGCTGCGTTCGGTGTTGTTGCCGTTCCAGCGCATCCACGTCATGACCACCCGGGGGTCTTCGGCCGAGCGGGCCGAAGCGTCGGAGCTTCAAACCTTGCGCAGCGCGGAGTGGGCGGGCGGCTTGGCCATGTTCCATGGTGCTGCCCTGTTCAGTGGCTTCTACCTGAACGAGCTGTTGATGAAGCTGCTGGCCCGGCAGGATCCCTATCCCTTGTTGTTCGAGGCCTATGCACAAACCCTGGTGGCCTTGCACGACGACAATGAGGTGGGCACGCAGGCGGCACTCAGGGCGTTCGAGTTGCGCTTGCTCAACGACACCGGGGTGCTGCCAGACCTCAGTTGCGTCACCGCCACGCAACGTGCTGTCGAGCTCGAGGGCCTGTACCGCCTCACGCCAGACGGCGTGGTGGACGCTGGTGGGGCCTTGGCAGACGATGCCCTGATGGGTCGCTTGCTGGTCGGAATCCAGGCGGCGTTGTTGCATGGGCACTTCCCGGCCCTCCAACAGGCTTGCCGTGGCGAATTGACTGCACTCAAAGTCGCATTGCGCGGCGTGCTTCACTATCATCTGGGCTCGTCCACCTTGCGCACCCGTCAATTGATGCAGGACCTGCAAAGCATGGAGCGCCGCAACGGCACATGAACCCTTTGATCAGCACCGGTCTGTCGACCCGCCACGGCAGCACAGCCTTGTCTGTCAACCTCAACAAGGTGGCGCTCTTGCGCAACACCCGCACACTCGGCCTGCCCAGCGTGACCCGTGCGGCCACGCTGGCACTGAACGCTGGCGCAGACGGCATCACGGTGCACCCAAGGCCTGACGAGCGCCACATTCGCCGCACTGACGTGCATGAGCTGGCCGCGTTGCTGCGCGACTGGCCGGCGGTGGAGTTCAACATCGAAGGCAACCCCCTGCACAACCTGATGGATGTTCTGCAAAGCCTGGTCGACCAGGGGCAGGCGCCCCATCAGTGCACCTTCGTGCCTGACAGCGTGGGCCAGGCGACTTCCGACCACGGCTGGAGCCTGCCCAGTGACGAAGCCGTGTTGCGGCCGTTGATTGCCCAGGCACAGGCCTGGGGCATCCGGGTGAGTTTGTTCATGGACGCCGTGCCATCGGCCATGGGCGCGGTGCGGTCCCTGGGCGCCGACCGGGTGGAGCTGTACACCGAGCGTTACGCCCGGGCGCATGGCACCGCGCAAGCCTCGGAGGTGTTGGCGGAATTTGCCGCCACGGCCGAAGCGGCGTTGCTGGCAGGCTTGGGTGTCAACGCGGGTCACGACCTGAACCGAGACAACCTGACGGACTTCTTGCGGGCGGTGCCCGGTGTGGCGGAAGTGTCCATCGGCCATGCCCTGATCGCAGATGCGCTGGAACTGGGGCTCGAGGCCACGGTCCGCGCCTACCGCGCTTGCATCCGTGCGGCCGAAACGGTGGAGCAGGGCGCTTGATCTTTGGTGTCGGCACGGACATCTGCGACGTGCGCCGCATGCGCGCGGTGTGGGAGCGCCGAGGCAGCAGGTTCGCCGAACGCGTGTTGGGCCCTTCAGAGTTGCAAGTGTTCGAGGCCCGCCGCGCCCGACTGGAGGCGCGCGGAGTGTCGTTCCTGGCCACACGCTTTTCCGCCAAGGAAGCGTTTTCCAAAGCCATCGGGTTGGGCCTGCATTGGCCCATGAGTTGGCGTTCTTGCGAAATTCTGAACCTGCCCAGTGGTCAGCCGCAGATCTGCTTGCACGGTGAGTTGGCCGCCTGGTTCGATGCCCGTCAGCTGACGGCCCATGTGAGCCTCACCGATGAAAACGACTATGCCACCAGCTTCGTGGTGGTCGAACGGAAACCCACAACATGACTGATTCTCTTTCCCACGCGCCCGTCGTGCTCGACATCAAGGGCACCGCGTTGTGCGATGACGACCGTCGCCGCTTGCAACATCCCCTGTCGGGCGGCCTCATCCTGTTTGCCCGCAACTGGCAAGACCGGCGCCAGCTCACCGAGCTCACTGCAGAGATCAAGGCAGTGCGCCCGGACGTGTTGATCTGTGTGGACCACGAGGGCGGACGGGTGCAGCGCTTTCGCACCGACGGCTTCACCCACCTGCCACCCATGCGCCGGCTGGGTGAATGGTGGTTGCAGGATGCGCTGGCGGCCACGGACGGTGCCACTGCCGCCGGCTTCGTGCTGGCCTCGGAGCTGCGGGCGTGCGGCGTGGACTTCAGCTTCACGCCAGTGCTGGATCTGGACTTCGGCGCCAGCGGGGTCATCGGCGACCGGGCGTTCGAGCGGGACCCTCGGGTGGTCACGCTGCTGGCCAAGAGCTTGATGCACGGCCTGTTGCAGGCCGGCATGTCGAACTGCGGCAAGCATTTCCCCGGCCACGGCTTCGTCAAAGCCGACAGCCACGTGGCCGTGCCGGTGGACAAGCGCAGCCTCAAAGCGATCCTCACCGACGACGCCAAGCCCTATGAGTGGCTCAGCACCAGCTTGTCCAGCGTGATGCCGGCCCACGTCATCTACCCCAAGGTGGACGAGCTGCCTGCAGGCTTTTCCAGCCGATGGCTGCAGGACATCCTCCGCCTGCGCCTGGGCTTCACCGGCGCCATCTTCAGCGACGACCTCAGCATGGAGGGGGCGCGTCACATTGGGGGCGAGGTGGTGAGCTACGTGCAGGCGGCGACGGTCGCGCTGAATGCGGGGTGCGACATGGTGCTGCTGTGCAACCAGTCGGAAGGCGATGGCTCAGCCGTGGACGCCTTGCTGGACGGTTTGGCCACGGCGCAAGAGGCTGGGGAGTGGCAGGCCAGCCTTGACAGCGAGCAACGCCGCTGCAAGCTCCTGCCGCAGACCTCGCCGCTGCCCTGGGACGAACTGATGCTCGACCCAGGGTACGTGAGGGCGTTGTCAAGACTCCCTTGAGCCTGGCGGCCCTCCACCACCGCGGGCGGTGGGCGGAGGGCGGGTCATGACGATGCCGCCGCGTTGGGCAGTGGTGCAGGGTCCGAGGCTTTGCCATCGGCTTTGAGTAGCGCGTACCAGTCCAGCTTCCGGGTCAGCAGCATCACCACGGCCAAGACCCCGAACAGCATGAGCGAGCCCATCACCAACGCTGCCTGTTCCAATTGCAGCAACACGAAGAGACAACCGTACAGCAAGCCGATGCCGGCCCCGAACGACAATCCGCCGGCCCAGCCCTGCAGCAGGTAGCGCCCGTACACGGTGAGCAGGGTCACGCAGGCGGTGGCAGCCAGGCCATAAGCCAGGTTGAACGCCAGGTGCTCGGACAAGCTCAGCAGCAGGAAGAAAAAGATGCTCAGCGCACAGCCCACGAAAAGGTATTGGATGGGATGCACCCGAAGTCGACGCAACGCCTCCACCAGGCCCACGGCGATGAAGGTCAGGCCCACGAACAGCAAGCCGTACTTCATGGCTCGATCGCTCAGCGAGTAGGTGTTCACCGGGTCAACGAAGCTCACGCTGAAGGTTTCGATGCACGAAGGCGTGCCGCCGTGGGTCGGTGTGCACAACGGGGCCCCCGCCACCATGTTCTTGGGCGCTGTGGTGGCCAAGGCGGAGATTTGCCATTCTGCCTTGAAGCCATCGGTGCGAACGTCGCGCTGAACCGGCAAAAAGCGGCCCGCGAACGACGGATGGGGCCAGTCAGAAGCCAGCTTGACCTGTGTCGACTCCGCCACTGGCGCCCAGCTGAGGTTGCCTGTGCCGATCAAGTCCAGGGTCAGGGACACCTTCAGCGCCTGGTCAGCCCCCCGCAAGGCCTCGGGCAGTTCGGCGTGAAAGCCACTGGGGAAGGCGGCGTGGTTGCTGCCTGGCCTGGCTGCCAGCTGCTGTCCGTTGACTTGCAGTGCCACCCGTCGGATGCCACGGGCGTCGCTCACCGACGTCATCACATAAGGCGCACCGCAGCTCAGCCGCGAATTCGGCTGAGTGGATTGAGGGCGCAAGGCCTTCAGCGATGTCCACTCGGCCGTGATGAGACTTTGGACCGCATAAGTGTTGACTTTGAAGATGCCCCGATACCGTGGCTCGAGCTTGGTTTTGGCATCCACCGCCAGTTGGGTGGGAATGGCGCTCACAGTGAAGTCCCGGCGTTGCAACACACTTTTTTGATTCGCGCCTTCTCCGGTCAAGCCTGTCCACTCTTCGGTGCACTGGGTTTGAATGACCGGCCCCACCAGGGTTTGCTGTTCAGCTTGGCTGGCTTCTACGCTTTGTTGGGCTTCAAATTGACGCTCTTTGCGCTCCGTGCCCACGTTGTTGATCTGGGCCAGCAATGCCCACAGAATCAAACTGACACCAAATATTGAAATAATCTTCAAAAAATAAGGATTCTTCATTTTTGCACATCACCGGATGAGGATTCGGAGACGCACTGTGCAAGACCGCCAAGGGAGCGGTGTGAAGTTCACATGCACAACCGTGAAGCGTGTGTGAAAACGGTTCACCATGCGAAACGCCCGCAGCAGGCGGGCGTTTTGGCAAGCCACCTCGCAGCGCCCTTGGGTGCCACGAAGACCACAGATCGATCAGTACAGCGACGCAGTTTCTGACTGGACTGCGTCGATGGGAGCGCCACCTTCTTTGGCAGCCGCCAGCCGAGCCGAACGTTCGCTGCGTGCGGCAGCCAGCATGGACCGGGCCTGAGCCACGCGGTCGACCACCGTCTGAGCGTCCACCACTTCGGCTTCGAGCTCTGCCTGGCTGGCGCACACGAAACCGCCGCCTTTCCACCAGACGCACACCGGTGTTTCGGGAGGCAGGTGGTCTTCAGGCAGCAAAAACTTCAATTCGACAACGCCGTTGCGATGACGCAGCCGAATGGTGCCCCGTTCACTGACCAAAGTCTGATGGCGTTCAACTTGGAGAAATTCCAGCTGTTCAGAGGTAATTTGCGTGAGGGGCAAAGACAAGACACGGTTCACTGGATGACCTCTTTCAAGGATGGAGTGGTACCCACATATCGGTTGAGAGTTCGGCGACTGAATTCGTTTTACCAATCGTTACGCCGAGGTTTCATCGTTGCATAAAAGACAAAGCACGTCTATTCAAAGACGCTGCAGAGAAAGGCCTCTGTTCTGGGCTTATGGTGTATCCACAACAATTTGATCAGGTCTGAACAAACTGTTTTCAAAGAATGAGAACCATGAAAAAAAAGGCACCTGGTGACAGGCGCCTTTAATTTACCCACGCTCCGTCAAGGTGCAATCAAATGCCTTGACGAGATGCCTCCGTCGACTCAAAAGGCAACTTGACCTGGCTGAGGTCTCGACGGGTCTCGACCATCACCAGCGGCCCGCTGTCTTCCAAGACCACCGGTTTGGGTTCACGCGGCACATGAGGCGCTGCCGGCTCATTGGCAAGGGCCTCCTGTGCCAAGCGGATCTTTTCTGCGTCTGAGCCAACCCACTGCAAACCAGCGTCATGGGCCAAAGACTGCAGGTCATCCGTGGGCAGCACGAACGGTTCAACGGCGAGCAGTGCAGGTGTCGGTGTGGTCACCGGGGTGTCGACGGGAGCGCTGCTGAGGGCGGGCGCCACCGATGCGACGGAGGGAACAGCCGGCGCTTGACGTGTCGGCATCGCCTCGGCCACCGGTGCAGCCACGACAGCCGACTCCGAAGTCGAGGTGGGCTGCGACATCAAAGCACCTTCAGGCACTGGCAGTGATTGCGACTCAGCAGGCTGTCGTGCCACGCTGTCGGCCAGGGCCGGCGCTGACGTAAATTCCAAGCCTGCCGTGGTCAACGGCTCTTCTGTGCCCATGACGCCTTCGGTGCCGGGACGGTCGCGGCGGGAACGGCCGCCTCGCCCACGACGACGCCCATCGCGTGCCTCGCCGTTGCCATTTTCGTCGCTCGACAAAGTGCTGGTGTCAGCGTCCGCGTTGGGCAGGGCTGTTGGCAATTCGCCTTCGGCCGTGGGGAAGTCCGTCAGTGCCAGGGCAGGGGACTCGCTGTCGACGTTGTCCTCACCACGTTGTTCGCCGCTGTCTCCTTGGGCTGAACCCACCAGGCGGGAGTCTGTGCGGTCACGGCCACCACGGCCGCGGCGGCGGCGGCGGGTGGCGCCGTTGGCGGCGAGATTGCCCTCCGCGGCTTCCCCACCGTCCGCATTGGCCACGGTGTCCACGAAGCCAGGGTGGCTTTCGGCCGCCGCTGTCAGGTCAGGCGTTTCGCCGCCGGCGGCAGGGCCTCGGGCCTCCTGTGTGCGACGCGGCTCGCGCTCGGGCCGAGAACCGCGTCGCCCCGTGTCGGCGCGTTCACCGCCACGGTCCTGGGTCTGGGCACGGTTCGACGAGCCGACGGTGTCTTGGTCTGGCTGGACCGACAACACTTCGATCGACTTGTTGGTGTCTCCTGGCATGCCGCCATCGGCGCGCGGGCCACGGCCTTGACGACCGTCCTTGCGCTCACTCCGCTCACCCCGCTCACCTCGCTCGCCCGCACCGGCCGTGGCCTGACCGCGGTCGCCGCGCTCTGAGGCATGGCGCTCGGCACCACCCCGCTCACCAGTGCGCTCGGCGCCACCACGTCCACCTGCAGATTGGGCACCCGTGCGGCTGCCCCGGCCCGACCGCTCACCACGGCCGTCGCCACGACCCTGCCCGCCGCGCGTGCTTTTGGCGGCCGGTGTGCCGGTGGCTGCGGTTGGCGAGGTGGTCGATGCGGCCGAGGCGCGAGGGGTCGCGGCAGGCGTGCTGTCGGGTGAGCCGAACAATTTCTTCACCCAGCCGAAAAAGCCGCCACCTGAGGCGGGCGCTGCAGCCGCGGCCGACACCGCCATGGGCGCCAGGGCCGGCGCCACAACGGGCTCCGCTTTGGGAACAGCGATGGGGGCGGGCGTCTCGGGCAGCAGGCCCTTGATCACGGGTTCCTGCTTGGCTTTGTCACTGACGTCGCGACGGCGGGTGATGCCGACCTCTTCGTCCTGGTCGTCGATCATGGTGTAGCTGGCCTGCAGGTTTTCCAGCCGCGGGTCGTCGTGGCGCAGGCGCTCCAATCGATAATTGGGCGTTTCGAGGTTTTTGTTGGGCACCAGCAAGACCGTCACGCGCTGCTTCAACTCGATCTTGGTGATCTCGGTGCGCTTCTCGTTCAACAAGAAGCTGGTGACTTCCACCGGCACTTGCACGTGCACCGCAGCAGTGTTGTCCTTCATGGACTCTTCCTGGACCATGCGCAGGATCTGCAAGGCGCTCGACTCGGTGTCACGGATGTGGCCGGTGCCATTGCAACGTGGGCAAGTGATGTGGCTGCCTTCGCTCAATGATGGACGCAGCCGCTGGCGGCTGAGCTCGAGCAGACCGAACTTGCTGATGCTGCTGAACTGCACCCGTGCGCGGTCAGGGCGCAAGGCCTCGCGCAGGCGGTTTTCCACATCGCGGCGGTTGCGGGACTCGTCCATGTCGATGAAGTCCACGACGATCAAGCCACCCAGGTCGCGCAAGCGCATCTGGCGGGCAATTTCATCGGCCGCTTCCAGGTTGGTGCGGGTGGCGGTTTCTTCGATGTCGCTGCCACGGGTCGAGCGGGCGCTGTTGACGTCCACCGACACCAGGGCCTCGGTGTGGTCGATGACGATGGCGCCTCCCGAGGGCAGGTTGACCGTGCGCGAGAAAGCGGTTTCGATCTGGTGCTCGATCTGGAACCGGCTGAACAGCGGCGCGTCGTCCCGGTAGCGCTTGACCTTGCTGGCCGACTCCGGCATCACATGGTTCATGAACTGGGACGCTTGGTCGTAAATGTCGTCGGTGTCGATCAGGATCTCACCCACATCGGAGGTGAAGTAGTCGCGGATCGCCCGGATCACCAGGGACGATTCCTGGTAAATCAGAAAGGCGCCTTTGCCGACTTTGGACGCGCCGTCGATGGCGGTCCAAAGCTTGAGCATGTAGTTCAGGTCCCACTGCAATTCATCGACGTTGCGGCCAATGCCGGCGGTGCGGGCAATCAGGCTCATCCCCTTGGGATAATCGAGCTTCTCGAGGTTTTCCTTCAATTCTTCCCGGTCTTCGCCTTCGATGCGGCGGCTGACGCCACCGCCGCGGGGGTTGTTGGGCATCAACACCAGGTAGCGACCCGCCAGGCTGACGAACGTGGTCAAGGCAGCGCCCTTGTTGCCCCGTTCTTCCTTTTCCACTTGAACCAGCAACTCCTGGCCGTTCGAAATGGCGTCCTGGATGCGGGCGTCGCGAACCGCCGAGCCTTCACGGAAGTATTGGCGGGAGATTTCCTTGAAAGGCAAAAACCCGTGCCGGTCCTCGCCATAGTCGACGAAACAGGCCTCAAGAGACGGCTCGATGCGAGTCACAACGGCCTTGTAGATGTTGCCCTTGCGCTGCTCCCGGCCTTCGATTTCAGTCTCGAAGTCGAGCAGTTTTTGGCCGTCGACAATGGCCAGGCGACGCTCTTCAGGTTGCGTCGCGTTGATCAGCATGCGTTTCATGTTCACTCCTTCTGTCGCAACCCAAGGGGCCGCGCACATCGTTCAATCGATGCACGAGAAACGAAGATGAACCAGAAGGGTGTCGCCCTGGACTGGCTCAAGCGGTCAAAAGACCCGCTGGAGCCAGCGTTGGCGCGTGCGTGGGAGTGGGACAAACGAATGGGGCGAGCAGACGCTCTGTGTTGTTCGCCGATCGGTCAACAAGCACCACCCCACCGCCGCGCGCAGGACATGGGTCTAGCGCCGCGAGGGGGCGCTGCATGCCTGGGGCTTGGGGGAAGGGGGTCGAAACCGAAGTCAACATCCGTTGGGAGTCACTTGACGCGGGCAACAGCGTGGGACGACGGACTGGACTTGCCGCCTGCGCTGCTGCCTGGAAAACCTTTGTTTGGGTTCATTCAGACGTTTGTTCTGCCGCAAAAGCCCTTGGAGCCGCACTCTGTATTGAAATCAGACAGTGCCGACCTGAGCGCCTTTGCGTTGCATCACCGTTTGGTGAGGCAGAGCCTCACCGCCACGTGTCACTGCACCAGAAACACTGGTGGTCACACTTTCAGCCACTGCAACATTAAACTTTGATGAATCAATTACTTACAGCAACCTCGTGGTGAATCGCATTATAGGTGGCAAAACAGCTGCACAGAGACCGGGAAAACCTGCCGTTTCCCAAACCCAGGAGCCGTTGCCGGCCCCGCCCCGTGCGGTGCAGCGTCTGGTGGTCGACGAGGCGGGGGAGGGGCAGCGCTTGGACAATTTCCTGATCCGTCACCTCAAGGGGGTGCCCAAAACCTATGTTTACCGGGTGATTCGCAGCGGCGAGGTCCGGGTCAACAAGGGCCGTGCGGCCGCCGACACCCGGTTGACCGCCGGGGATGAAGTCCGGGTGCCGCCCGTGCGCATGGCGACACCGCCACCCGCCGGCAGCCCGAGCGCACCCGCCCGGGAGTTTCCCATCGTCTACGAGGACGAGCACCTGATCGCCTTGAACAAGCCCGCGGGTGTGGCGGTCCATGGTGGCAGCGGCGTGAGCTTCGGCGTCATCGAGCAACTGCGGCAAGCCCGGCCCGAGGCCCGGTTTCTGGAATTGGTGCACCGCCTGGACAAAGAGACCTCCGGTTTGTTGCTGGTGGCCAAGAAGCGAGCCGCCCTGTTGCACCTGCAAGATCAGTTCCGAGACCGCAAGACCGACAAGACCTATGCCGTTTTGGTCAAGGGCTTGTGGCCGATCAAGCAGAAGCTGATCGATGTCGCCCTGCACAAGTACCTGGACGCCCAAGGCGAGCGGCGGGTGCGGGCGGTGCCGGCGGACCATGCCGATGGGCGTCGCTCGATCAGCCTTGTGCATGTGGTGCAGCACCTGGGGGCGTACAGCCTGCTGGACGTGACCATCAAGACCGGACGGACGCACCAAATCCGGGTGCACCTGGCCACGCATGAGCATCCGATCGTTGGGGACGACAAATATGGCGACTTTGCGCTCAACAAAGCGATGGGCCGGGGACAGGCTGTGCCCGCCTGTCCTTTTTCGCGCATGTTCCTGCACGCCCGGCGTTTGCGGTTCCTGCATCCTGCCACGCAGGTGGCGCTCGAACTGCTGGCGCCATTGCCGGCAGAATGTGCGTCTTTGATCGCAGCCTTGCAACCATGACCCGACCGCGCCACTTCGATTTGATCGTTTTTGACTGGGATGGCACCCTGTTCGACTCCACCGCATTGATCACCCGCAGCATCCAGTCTGCCTGCGCCGACGTGGGCACCACCGTCCCCAGCGACCGCAACGCCAACTACGTGATCGGCCTGGGGCTGGCCGAGGCCTTGGCCCATGCGGCACCGGATCTGCCGGTAGAGCGCCACGACGAATTGCGGCTGCGTTACCGCCACCACTACCTGCAGCGTCAGCACGAATTGACTTTTTTTGAAGGCACGTTGCCCTTGCTCAAGCGTTTGAAGGCGCAGCAGCACCTGCTGGCTGTGGCCACAGGCAAGTCGCGCCGCGGCCTGGACGAGGTGCTGCACACGAGCGTCCTGCAAGGCCTGTTCGACGCCACGCGGACCGCCGACGAGACCGCCTCCAAACCCCACCCCCAGATGTTGAACGAGCTGATGCGCGAGTTGGGCGTGGCGCCGGAGCGCACCTTGATGATCGGCGATACCACACACGACCTGCAAATGGCGTTGAACGCCGGCACGGCCAGCGTGGGCGTCAGTTACGGGGCCCATGAGCACGAAGCTTTCGAAGCCCTGTCGCCTCGCGGTGTGGCGCATTCGGTGGCGGAGCTGGACATCTGGCTGGCCACGCATGCCTGAAAGTGAGGCCGGCCGGGAGGACGCAGCCCAGTGGTTGTGCGCTGCCGAGGTCTTGTGCGAGGGTGGCCGAGCGGCCTTGTTCCGAGTGTGGCAGTCCCAGCAGGAGGTGGGTGCCTTCGCACTGCGCTTTGAGGGTCGGGTGGTGGCCTATTTGAACCGCTGTCAGCACGTGCCGGTGGAGCTCGACTGGCAGCCTGGCGAATTCCTGGACAGCCGCCGGGAAGTCATTTTGTGCGCAGTGCATGGCGCCGCGTACGAGCCCCACACCGGGCGTTGCGTGGGAGGCCCCTGCGGCCGGGGGCGGCTCACCCCTGTTCAGGTGCAGGAGCGGGAGGGCCAGGTGTATTGGTATCCTTCGGCCGACATCCTGCCCGTGCCCGACACGCGGGCATGAGCCGTGCTGGAGCCTGTTGTTCACACGACGCAAGCCGCAGGCGTGTGAACAGGCCCTGGTTGACTCGCCCAGACCGTTTCCCCAACCCGTTTCCCTGCCACCGGCGCTTGATTGCGCCATGAAAGTGATTTGCCATGACTTCATCCCAGGATTTTCCCGCGGCACCTTCTGGACCTGAGACGCCCCGCGAGCCGAGCATGGGACCGTCCAAGGCGGGCGCACCCCTGAGTGCGCCGCTGCTTCAGGGCGCCCTGGACACGACCCTGGAAAAGCTGGCGCGCGACTTCCTGCGCGACCGTCAACGTGAGCGTCGTTGGCGGGTGTTCTTCCGCTTGATGTGGCTGGGGTTGTTCGGTTTGTTCGTGCTGGCCTCGTTCACGTCCCGGCAAAGCACCGGCACGCCCAGCGGACCGCACACCGCCCTGGTGGAAGTGCGGGGTGAAATTTCATCAGAGACCGAAGCCAGTGCCGAGTTGCTGGTAGGCGCTTTGAAAACCGCGTTCGAAGACAACGGCGCCCAAGCGGTGGTGCTGCGCATCAACTCGCCCGGCGGCAGCCCAGTGCAGTCGGGCATCATCTATGACGAGATCAAGCGCCTCAAGGCGCTGCACAAGAAAAAGGTGTATGCCGTGGTGGAGGAAGTGTGCGCGTCTGGCGCCTATTACATCGCTTCGGCCGCGGACGAGATCTACACCGACAAAGCCAGCATCGTGGGCTCCATCGGCGTGCTCATGAACGGCTTTGGTTTCACCGGCCTGATGGACAAACTCGGCGTGGACCGCCGCTTGCTGACCGCGGGTGAAAATAAGGGCATGGGCGATCCCTTCTCGCCGATCAACGACAAGCAGCAAGCCTTCACCCAGGCGATGCTGGACCAGATCCATGCGCAGTTCATCCAAGTGGTGAAGGAGGGCCGGGGCCAACGGCTGAAGGAAACGCCGGAGATGTTCTCGGGCTTGTACTGGACGGGTGAGCAGGCGGTGGCGCTGGGGTTGGCAGACCACCTCGGCAACCTGGACTACGTGGCCCGCGAGGTGATCAAGGCGGAAGAAGTGGTCGATTACACGCCCAAGGAGAATGTGGCCGAGCGCTTGGTCAAGCGCTTTGGCGCGTCGATCGGCACCGGCGCGGTGAAGGCCCTGCAGTCCATGGGTGGTTTTCGTTGAGCCGGTCATGATCGATTTTTCCCGCATCACCCCTGCCCAGCTGCCGGCGTTGTTGCGCGGCATGCCCAAGGCCGAGTTGCACATTCACATCGAGGGCTCTTTGGAGCCTGAGCTGATCTTTGCCTTGGCGCAGCGCAACGGGGTGATGCTGGCTTACCCCGACATAGAGGCGCTGAGGGCGGCCTACGCTTTCAAGGACCTGCAAAGTTTTCTGGACATTTACTATGCGGGTGCCAGCGTGCTGCTGCAGCCGCAGGATTTTGAAGACATGGCCTGGGCCTACTTCCAGCGCGCGGCAGCCGACCAGGTGGTGCATGCCGAGCTGTTTTTTGACCCCCAGACCCACACGGCGCGCGGCGTGCCGCTGGCCACCGTGTTCGAAGGGCTTGCCTGTGCCTCGGCCCGTGCGCAGGCAGAGTTGGGGCTCAGCAGCGCCCTGATTCTGTGTTTCCTGCGGCATCTCAGCGAAGAGGACGCCTGGGCCACCTTGGAAGCCGCACTGCCGTTTCGCGAGCATTTCATCGGGGTGGGCCTGGACAGCAGCGAGCAGGGCCACCCGCCTGAAAAGTTCGCGCGGGTGTTCGCCCGCGCGCGGGATCTCGGTTTGCACCGGGTGGCCCATGCGGGCGAAGAAGGGCCGGCGGCTTACGTCCGCAGTGCCCTGGACGTGTTGCACGCCGAGCGCATCGACCATGGCGTGCGCAGCATCGAGGACCCCACCCTGATGGCACGCCTGGCGCAAGAAGGCATTGCCTTGACGGTTTGCCCGCTCTCCAACGTGAAGCTGTGCGTGTTCGACAGCCTCGCCAACCACAACCTGCCTGCGCTGTTGGCGGCCGGGCTCAAAGTCACTGTCAATTCGGACGATCCGGCTTACTTCGGCGGCTACATCAACGACAACTTCACTTCGCTGTTCGAGGCGTTGCCGGCATTGGGCCCGCTCGAGGCGCACACCCTGGCGCGCAACAGCCTGGAAGCCAGCTTCATCGCGGACGATCAGCGCCAGGCGTGGCTGGCCATGCTGGACGGCGTGTTTGAAGCCGCCGCCGCTGCAGGGATGCCCGCCGTCAAGCGTTGAGGGCGGCCGCGGCTTCTGCCTGCCACACCGCCGGATCGGGCCGGTTGCACAGCCACTGCACCAGATCTTCGGCCGTGAGTGGCTTGCTGAACAGGTAACCTTGCCCTTTGTCGCAGTGCATGGCATACAGCAGGTCGGCTTGGCCCTGCTCTTCGATGCCCTCGGCCACCGTGGTCATGCCCAGGCTTTGGGCCACGCGGATGGTGGCTTCGATCAACACCCGGTGGTGGCTGCTGGTGGCGCTGGGGCTGACGAACGAGCGGTCAATCTTCACCGTGTCCACCGGCATCAGGTGCAGGCAGGCCAGCGACGAATAGCCGGTGCCGAAGTCGTCCAACGCCAGGGTCACGCCCAGGCTCTTCAATTCACGCAGGCGGGCTTGCACGGCTTCATCCTGCGCGGCCAGGCTCTCGGTGATCTCAAGCTGCAGCTGGTGGGCTGGCATCTCCAACGATTCCAGGATGTTGCGGACATCGTCAACCAGGCCTGGCAGGCTGAGCTGGGCCCGTGACAAGTTCACGGCCAGGGTGGTGGGGGCCATGGCGCCGAGCTTGCGTTGCCATTCCATGAACTGCGTGCAGGCGGTCTCCAGCACAAAATCACCCAGGGCGCCGATCAGGCCGGTGTCCTCGGCCACCGGAATGAACTCCACCGGGGGCACGAAACCGCGGGTTGGATGGCGCCAGCGCACGAGGGCTTCCACGCCAGAGGTCTTGCCTGTGCTCATCTGCAGCACCGGTTGGTAAACGACGAACAGTTCGTTGTGATTCAGCGCATGACGAAGGTCGTTTTCGATGCCGGCACGGGCGGTCAGGCGGTTGTGCATGCCGGGCTCGAACACCACGCAGCGGGCACGCCCTGCGCGCTTCGCTTCGTACATCGCAATGTCGGCGTCGCGCAGAATCGTCTCGGCGTCGGCACCGGCATGTTCCCGGGTGACCACGCCGATGCTGGCGGACGAGTGAATGTGATGTCCTTCGATGACGTAGGGCTTGCCGAGCGCGTCGAGCAGGCGCTGCGCCACGCCGGCGGCATCCTCGCTGGCGCGCAGACCCTCGAGCACCACCACGAATTCGTCGCCACCGATGCGTGCGGCGGTCTGAGCGTCGCCCCAAGAGCGGCTGATGGCATCGCTGGGACGCAAGGTGCTCTTCAGGCGTGTAGCGATCAGGCGCAACAACGCGTCGCCAATGCCGTGGCCCAGGGTGTCGTTGATCTGTTTGAAGCGGTCGGCATCGATGTGCAGGACCGCGAACTGGTACTCAGGCTCGGCCTGTGCACGCGTCAGGGCCATCTGGACCCGCTCCAACGCCACCACGCGGTTGGGCAACTGGGTGAGGTTGTCGATGCGTTCGGCATTGATGAGCTGGGTGCGCAAACCCTTTTGCTCGGTGATGTCCACGTTCACACCGGCAATGCGCCGTGAGGTGCCATCGTCGTTGCGGTCGAGCGTGGTGCCGCTGATCATCACCCACGCCCAGCTGCCATCGCGGCATTGGAGGCGCAGCTCACAGCGGAAGGGCAGGCTGGGGTGGCTGAGATGGGTGCGCAGTGTCTCTTGCCACAATGCGGCTTCCTCCGGGTGAACGCACTGGCTCCAAGCTTCCAATTGATTGGGGATGTCGCCGCGATGGCAGCCCAGCATGTGGAAAAAGCGGTCGTTGCAGGTCATCTCGCCGGTGGCCATGTCGGCTTGCCAGGTGCCCACGCCTTCACCCTCGACGGCCAAAGCCAACAAGTCTTGCTGGGCGCGTTGCTCCGTGACATCCACCAAACACGACACCACGCCGGTGACGTCGGACAGCGCGCTGTGCATCAATTCGGTGTTGAAGTTGATCCAGCGGGTGCGCCCGTCCTCCATGGCCAACCCACAGGTGATGCCGGTCAGGGGCTGCCGGTTGCGCAGGGTCTGCTCGGCCGGCGCGTCTGACCACGGCAACTCCGACAAGTCTTCACGCACCAGACGCAAACCAGCACTCTCCATCCAAGCGCGGTTCGACAAAAACTCCTCGCGCCGCACACCGGTGATCCTTTCGGCCGCCGGGTTGCATTCGATGACCGCGCCTTCCACCGAGTGCACGATCACGCCCGAGGGCAAGGCCGCCAGGATCGAGGCCAGGCGCATTTGCTGCGTCTTCTGCTCGGTCACGTCGCTCTTCACGAAAATGAAGCCGGTGAGCTCACCGTGTTCGTTGTGCAAGGGCTGCGCGTCCACGTCCAGCCAACGGTCGCTGCCGCCCTCAATGGGAACCAGCAACTGAGTGCGCAGGCCCTGGCCATTGAGCAGCGCCGCCCGCAGCGCCGCCGCGTTCGCCGGCTCTGAGCGATCGCCCAACAGAACCGATTGCACGTCTCGGCCCATGACCCGGTCGGCGAGGCGGCCGGTGATGCGGGTGAACGCTTGATTGGTCCAGACGATCTGGCGCTGTGCGTCGGTGATCAGCACGGCGTTGGTCGTGCGCTCGGCCACCAGGGCCAGTCGTTCGAGTTCGCTGGCTTGACTGGCCAGGCGCTGGTATTGGCGCTGAATGAGGCGCACCACCGGTTCGACCACCCCCAGGGCCAGCATCACCAGGAGGATGGCATTGAACACGCTCCAGCCGGTGATCGCGTTCAGGGCGCTTTTGCTGCGTGTCTGCACGGCCACTTGCAGCTCGTCGACCAATCCCTGGCCGGCATGCAACAGGATGTCGGCCTGCAGTTGAACGCCTCGCGAGGAAGGGCCCAGTTCGATGGTCAAGCCGTCTTCCATGTATTTGATCAGGGTCGCAGAGGTGGCCAGGAGGGCTTTCTGCTCGCTGCGCCAGCGGCCGATGGCGACCACCAAGTCTTCCAGTGTGTCCGCTTGGCTGGCTTTGGCAGTCGCCATTTCATCGGTCAGCAAAATTTCCAACTTCTCTGTCTGTGTGCGCAAGGCGCTCATGGCTTCGCGCAGCTCGCCTTGCGAGGCTTCGCGTTGCGGCATGCTGGCGATGCGACTGATGCGCTGGCTCAGGCTGCCCTGAATGCCGGCCAGGTTCATGAGCTGGGCGTCCGCCGTGCGTAATTGCTCGGCTTTGTGGACTTGCCAGGCCTGCAACGCCGACGAGCTGCTCACAGCCAACAACAGCAGGTACATCGTGAAGCGCACGCGCTGGTGCGCGTCCGCACCCGTCACCCGTGCCATCGGCGACAAGGTGCTGATGACGGTGGCGGGTCTGGCATGACGCAGCAAGTGCAGGCAGCCCATGATCAGGGCGGCCACCAAGGCGGTTTCGATCACGTCACTGGTCCAGGCCGTCGCGCTGATTTGATCCAGCTGGTGCCCGGTCAAGGCAGCCGCACCTTTGCTGATGGCCACGCCGATCAGCAGGCTGGTCTTGCGCACCATGCTGGCCAAGGGATCGCTGAAGCGCAAGGCACCCACGGCCACGATGCTGAGCAAGGTGACGTGGAAGAGAAGGCTGATTTCGCTGTGAGGCGCCAAGCCGAACAACCGCATGGCCAGAACAGCGAGACTTTCCACCAAAACCAACGCAACGGCCGTGCCCAGCCACACGCGTGATGTGCCGCGGCGTGGCAAGGTCTTGTGGTCAGTAATGGCGTCGACGAACATGGAAACCCTGTGTCAGAGTAAAGCGGCAACCGCCGCCTCGGGGATGCCGTGAAGATCACCTTGAAGGTATCGGTCGCAGTGTTCTTCAACTTGAGCCAGTGCGCTGCTCGCATAACACGGGAATACGGGCCCTGTGGGGTTTGCAGCGTGGTTTCGTGAACTGTGCCGCGCTCAGGGTGTGGCACGGCCTCCACCGTGGGCCGCCTCACGACCCACTGGCTGCACCGACATCAGGCTGCGGCGTGGTGCACCAGGGTGAGGGTGCAGGCCATCTGAGCGCCCAAGCGCCCAAGGCACCCCGGCGTGCCCAGATCCGCACTGAGCAGCACCTGGTCCACCAGATGCTGGCGAGCCCAACGCCCCACGGTCTCGGCCAACTCGCCGTCTGTGCATTCGATCACGTGGTGGCTCAGGCGAGCGACGCGTTGCGGATCGCCGTGCTTCATCAAGGGATGGGTCCAGTGCCGCGCCTGAGCCAGCGGCGAGGGGGTCACGGGGCTCGCAGGCCACGACGGTGGTGCCTCCGCGTCAGACTCGGGCGTCGAGGTGTCCACCCAAGCGACGCAGGCCAGGTGCGCATGGGGCGCACCGCTCAGCACCCAGTCAACCTGGCGCCTGAGCGCGGTTTGGGTGGCGGCATTCGCGCGCGGGTCCAGCAGCACCATCACCAACGGGTGTGTGTGCAGCTGCAGGCACAGCGGTGCCCCGGGCACGGGGTGGGCCGGTGGCTTTTCCAGGTCGTTGGCAAACCAGGCGGCGCAGGCATTGCGCCACCGCCTCCAGCGCTCCCGACCCCCGGAGGAGGGCACGGCGGTTGTCCATTGCGACCGCTCGGTGAGCGCCTGTGGATCAGGGTGTCGCAAGTCAAACGCCAGCAGGGCGGCCGTGGCATGGCGCTGAGCCGGGTCGATGTCCAGGTTGCGCAGCAGACATTCCTGCAACCAAGGGGTGCAATCGTCGCGCAGGCCTCGTGGCGGCACGGCCTGTTTGGCCAGGCGCTGTCGCAGCTCACCCGTGGTGCGCGGGCAGCCAAACGGCGGCATTCCGGCCAGCGCTTGGTACACGACGACCGCCCAGGTGTAGAGATCACTGCGCAGGTCATGGCGTTGCCAGTGGATCTGCTCAGGGGCGAGGTACGCACTGTTGTCGAGGTCCAGCGTGTGGTCGTGCAAGTCGGGCTGCTGCGCATGGCGTGCCAGCGACCAGCCGACCAACACCAATTCTCCCGACGGCCGGAACATGATGTGGCGAGGCTGGAGATCCAAGTGCAGGGCACCTTGCCGGTGCACCTGGTGCAAGGCCGCTGCCAGCCGTTGGGCAAGATCGACCACCTCCAGCCAAGGCAAAGGCTGCGGGCCGCTCAGCCGGTGGGCCAGTGTCGGGCCGTCAATTTGCTCCACCACCAGGTAGGGCAACCCATCCACCTTGCCCTGCCCGCAGTGGCGGGGCACATGGGGTCCCCCCAGCAGCTTGAGCAGCGCCTGTTCGACTTCCAGCCTGACCATGGCCTCTTCGGTCCGGCAGGCCACTTTCAGCAAGCGCGGCATCCCGTCGTCGGCCTGCAGATCGGTGGCTTGCCAGAGGTGGCTGGCGCCGCCCTGGTGGACTTCGCGTGTCAGCACATAGTGGTCGATCTGGCGGCCAGCCACCAGCATGGGCCGGGTGCCGTGAGGAGGCGGGTCGGTGGGAGACGCCATGGTGGCCGGCGGTGTCATGACCGGGCCCGGCGCGGGGCGGTCAGACGCCCAGGCTCAGCCGGTGCGCCAAACGCGCGGGCAAACCGGCGGCCAGGATTTTCGCCGCGGTCGTGTCGTGGTCGTAGAGCACACGCTGGAAGGTCAGGGTGCTCGACGCCAGGTCAAACAGCGCATAGCTGGCCGCTGGGTTGCCATCGCGCGGCTGCCCGGCCGAGCCGGGCAGCGCCAGCCACTGCCGGTGCCTGGACAGCGGGATCGGGATGTCGGGGGTGGGGTTGAATTCGCCCGAGTGGCCGCTGCCGCCCACGTGGTAGAGCTTGGGCTCGTGCACATGGCCGCAAAACGTGTAGCGGCAGTCGGTCGACTGCAAGCTGCGCACGGCATCCAGCCGCGTCTGGATGTAGCGCCATTCGGCCGGTGCAAAGGCGTTGGCGTGCACGAAAAGGCAGCTTTTGTCGACCACCGACATGGGCAAGGAGGCCAGGAAGTCGAGTTGCCGTGCGTCGAGCTGCGAACGCGTCCACTCGGCCACCTGGCGCGCCTGCGGCACCATGTTGTGTTGCATGTTGCTGCCCTGGACCACCGCCAAATCGTGGTTCCCCATCACCGCCAAAGCCCCCTGGTTCACCATGGCGCGCACCGTGTCGACCACCCACCCTGGGTCTGCGCCATACCCGACGAAGTCGCCGAGAAAGGCAAAACGCTCGGCGCCTTTGATACGGGCGTCGGCCAGAACCGCCTCAACCGCTTCGCGGTTGGCATGC
This sequence comes from Pseudomonadota bacterium, assembly GCA_040385465.1. Taxonomy (GTDB): domain Bacteria; phylum Pseudomonadota; class Gammaproteobacteria; order Burkholderiales; family Burkholderiaceae_C; genus CANHBY01. The sequence continues at coordinate 53,646 of JAZKHH010000090.1, forward strand.
AGATCGGTGATCAGGGCAAGCAGGGCCATGGATAAGGGGTCCGGTGAGAGGGAACAGGGGTGTCGTCGGTCAACCCACGCGGCCGATGAGCAGATACTCGAGCAGCGCTTTTTGGACGTGCATGCGGTTTTCCGCCTCGTCCCACACCACCGATTGCGGGCCGTCGATCACATCGGCCGCCACTTCCTCACCGCGGTGGGCGGGCAGGCAGTGCATGAACAAGGCGTCGCCTTGGGCTGCTTTCATCATGGTATGGTCCACACACCAGTCGGCGAACGCGGTTTTGCGGGCTTCGTTTTCCGCTTCAAAGCCCATGCTGGTCCACACGTCGGTGGTCACCAGGTGCGCCCCTTCGCAGGCGTCCAGCGGATGGCGGAATACCTTGACACAGGCCGTGTTGCTCACGCCCGCCGCCACCACCGGGTCGATCTCGTAGCCCCCTGGCGTGCTGACGTGGAGGGTGAAGCCCAGAATGTCGGCCGCCTGCAGCCAGGTATTGGCCATGTTGTTCCCGTCGCCGACCCAAGCCACCACTTTGCCTTGGAGGCTGCCGCGGTGCTCGATGAAAGTGAACACGTCGGCCATGATCTGGCAGGGGTGGTATTCGTTGGTCAAGCCGTTGATGACGGGCACCCGCGAATTGGCAGCGAAGGCTTCGAGTTTGGTCTGCTCGAACGTGCGGATCATCACGCCGTCGACCATGCGGCTGATGACCCGCGCACTGTCTTCGATGGGCTCGGAGCGCCCCAGCTGGCTGTCGCCCGTGGTGAGGTTGACCACCGAGCCACCCAGCTGGTACATGCCCGCTTCGAAGCTGACCCGCGTGCGCGTGCTGGCCTTCTCGAAAATCATGGCCAAGGTGCGATCGACCAAGGGCGTGTACTTCTCGTAGTTCTTGAACCGCCGTTTGATGATGGCGGCGCGCTCGAACAAGTAGGCGTATTCCTCGGCCCGGAAGTCCTTGAACTGCAGGAAGTGTCGAATCAGGCTGTGACCGGGTTTCATGGCAGGGGTCTTGTGCGCTCAGGCGGGGGGTTGCGACAACAGCTGTCTGACCAAGGGGCTCAGCAAGGCCACGATCTGTGACGCCTCTTCGACCGACAAGATCAATGGCGGTACCAGGCGGATCACCTTGTCGGCGGTCACGCTGATCAACAAGCCCGCCTGTGCCGCCTGGCCGAGCAAGACGCCGCCGGGGCGGTCCAGCTCGATGCCGATCATCAAGCCCTGGCCGCGGATGTCGACCACGCCCGGCACGGCGCCCAGCTCGCGCACCAGGCCAGCGTGCAACGCCTCGCCCACGCGCTGTGCGTTCTCCAACAAACCGTCTTCTTCCATGATGCGCAGCGTTTCCAGGCCCGCGCGCATGGCCAGCGGGTTGCCGCCGAAGGTGGTGCCATGGTTGCCCGGCCCCAGCACCTTGGCCGCACGTGGCCCGCACACCACCGCCCCGATCGGTACGCCCGAGCCCAGTCCCTTGGCCAGCGGCATCACGTCGGGCAGGATGCCCGCCCACTGGTGGGCGAACCAGCGGCCCGTGCGGCCGATGCCGCACTGCACCTCGTCGAGCATCAGCAGCCAGCCTTGCTCGTTGCAGATGCGCCGCACTGCCTGCAGGTAAGGCACGCTGGCCGGGTTCACGCCACCCTCGCCTTGAATCACCTCCAGGAACACCGCCACCACGTCAGGGTGGTTTTGGGCGGCCTGATTGAGCGCGGCCGCGTCGTTCAAGGGCACGCGCACAAAACCTTCCACCAACGGACCGAAGCCCGCCTGAACCTTCGGATTGCCCGTGGCCGACAAGGTGGCAATGGAGCGCCCATGGAAGGCTTTCTCGTAGACGATGACTTGCGGCCGCTCAATGCCTTTGTCATGACCGAACTTGCGGGCGATTTTCAGCGCCGCTTCGTTGGCCTCCAGGCCTGAATTGCAGAAAAAAGTGTTCTGCAACCCCGACAGCGCGCAGAGCTTGGCGGCCAACTGCTCTTGAAGCGGGTTGTAGTAGTAATTGGAGGTGTGAATCAGGCGCTCGATCTGCGCCTGCAGGGCCGGCACCAGCTTGGGGTGGGCGTGTCCGAGGGTGTTGACGGCGATGCCGCCCAGCCCGTCAAGGTAGCGCTTGCCTTCGACGTCCCACACCCAGCAGCCTTGCCCATGGGACAAGGCCAGCGGCACGCGGCCGTAGGTGTGCATCACATGAGGCTCGGAGGCGGGGGAAAGGGCGGGCGCGTCCATGCGGTGATTGTCAAAGAGGAAACCGTCGATTCTAGAGGGTGTTGTGAACTTGGGAAGAGCCCCCCGTTCG
>JAZKHH010000091.1:0-36335 GCA_040385465.1 Pseudomonadota bacterium
ATCCGTGAGGGCGGTCGCACCGTCGGCGCCGGCGTCGTGGCCAAGATCATCGAGTGATGACGGTTTGAGAACGAAGGCATCGCGTTCACCGACCGATGCTTTCAAATTTTGCAGCGCCCGTGTGGGCGCTGCCCTTGGGCACCTCGCCCCCGTTCTTTGAGGAATCGTCATGCAAAAGCAAAAAATCCGCATCCGCCTGAAGGCGTTTGACTACCGCCTGATCGACCAGTCGGCGCTCGAGATCGTCGACACCGCCAAGCGCACCGGCGCGATCGTCAAGGGCCCCGTGCCCCTGCCCACGCGCATGCAGCGTTTCGACATCCTGCGCTCGCCGCACGTCAACAAGACCTCGCGTGACCAGTTCGAGATCCGCACCCACCAGCGCCTGATGGACATCGTGGACCCGACCGACAAAACCGTCGACGCATTGATGAAGCTCGACCTGCCCGCCGGTGTCGACGTCGAAATCAAGTTGCAGTAAAAGCAGCCGCTGCCAGCGGTTGGGCCAGCGAGCACTTGCAACGACAAAGTTTGTTGCTACAATCGCAGGCTTTTCTTGGAAAAAACAGGGTGCCCCACGCGTTGCAGCAGTGCAAGGCGTGAAGGGCCCCAAATTCGTCAGCCCAACCAATCGTTGTTGGGCGTTTGAAACAAAAGCTCCGCGGCTTGGCCACGGGGGCTGGAGAACAATATGAGTCTGAGCAACCAATTGGGTTTGCTGGGGCGCAAGGTGGGCATGATGCGCATCTTCACGGACGACGGCGATGCCGTGCCCGTGACGGTGCTCGACGTGTCCAACAACCGCGTCGCCCAGATCAAAACCACCGAGGTGGATGGATACGCAGCGATCCAGATCGCTTTCGGTGCGCGCCGCGCCTCGCGCGTGACCAAGCCCCAAGCGGGCCATTTCGCCAAGGCAGGTGTTGAAGCCGGCCAAATCCTCAAAGAATTCCGTGTCGACGCCAGCGTGGCGTCCGAATACCAGGCGGGCGGCTCTGTGCCCGTCAGCCTGTTCGCGGTGGGCCAGAAGGTTGACGTGCAAGGCACCTCGATCGGCAAGGGCTTCACCGGCACCATCAAGCGCCACAATTTCAAGTCGCAGCGCGCCTCGCACGGCAACAGCCGTTCGCACAACGTGCCAGGCTCGATCTCGATGGCCCAGGATCCCGGCCGCGTGTTTCCCGGCAAGAAGATGTCCGGTCACCGCGGTGACGTGACCAAGACCGTGCAAAACCTCGACATCATCCGTGTGGACGAAGCCCGCCAGCTGTTGCTGGTGCGCGGCGCGGTCCCCGGTGCCAAGAACGGCCACGTCGTGGTTCGCCCGGCCGTCAAGGTCAAAGTCAAGAAGGGGGCCAACTGATGCAGCTCGAACTCCTCAACGAGCAGGGTCAGGCCACGTCGAAATTCGACGCGCCCGACACCCTCTTCGGTCGTGATTACAACGAAGCCCTGGTGCACCAGGTCGTGGTGGCTTTCCAGGCCAACGCCCGCCAAGGCACCCGTGCCCAGAAAGACCGCACCGTGGTGGCTCACTCCACCAAGAAGCCCTGGCGCCAAAAAGGCACCGGTCGTGCCCGTGCCGGTATGTCGTCTTCCCCCCTGTGGCGCGGAGGTGGTCGCACCTTCCCGAACTCGCCGGAAGAAAACTTCAGCCACAAGGTCAACAAGAAGATGTACCGCGCTGGCATGGCGTCGATCTTCTCGCAGCTGGCCCGTGAAGGCCGTCTGGCCGTCGTCGACAGCCTGACCGTCGATGCGCCGAAGACCAAGCTGCTGGCCGACAAGTTCAAGGCCATGGGCCTGGATTCGGTCCTGGTGATCACCGACCAGTTCGATGACAACCTGTTCCTGGCCTCGCGCAACCTGGCCAACGTGCTGGTCGTCGAGCCGCGTTACGCCGATCCGCTGTCGTTGGTGCACTACAAAAAAGTGCTGGTGACCAAGGCAGCCATCGAGCAACTCAAGGAGATGCTGGCATGAGTCAACTCAAGTTCAGCGAAGCGCGTTTGGCGCAGGTGCTGGTGGCACCCATCGTCAGCGAAAAGGGCACCATGGTGTCCGAGAAGCACAACCAGGTGCTGTTCAAGGTGCTGCGCGATGCCACCAAGCCCGAGATCAAGGCAGCGGTGGAGTCCTTGTTCAAGGTCGAGGTGGAGTCGGTTCGCACGGTCGTGCAAAAAGGCAAGGCCAAGCGGTTTGGCAAGTCCACAGGTCGTCGCGATCACGTCAAGAAGGCGTTCGTGGCCCTGAAGGCCGGCCAAGAGCTCAACATTGGTGGAGGCGCGTAATGGCCATCGTTAAAGTCAAACCCACATCGCCCGGTCGCCGGGCCGTGGTCAAGGTGGTGCATGCCCACCTGTACAAGGGCCGTCCCGAAGCGTCGTTGCTGGAGCCGCAATTCCAGCACGCCGGTCGCAACAACAACGGCCACATCACGGTGCGCCACAAAGGTGGCGGTCACAAGCACCACTACCGCGTGGTCGATTTCGTCCGCAACAAGGACGGCATCCCCGCGAAGGTCGAGCGCATCGAGTACGACCCCAACCGCACGGCGCACATCGCGCTGGTGTGCTACGCCGATGGTGAGCGTCGCTACATCATCGCCCCGCGTGGTCTGGAAGTTGGCGCCACCTTGCTGAGCGGCTCAGAAGCCCCCATCAAGGCCGGCAACACCCTGCCCATCCGCAACATCCCGGTCGGCTCGATCATTCACTGCATCGAAATGCTGCCAGGCAAAGGCGCCCAGATCGCCCGCTCCGCTGGCGCTTCGGTGACGTTGCTGGCGCGCGAGGGCATCTACGCCCAGCTGCGTTTGCGCTCCGGTGAAGTTCGCAAGATTCACATCGACTGCCGCGCCACGATCGGCGAGGTGTCCAACGAAGAGCACAGCCTGCGCCAATACGGCAAGGCCGGTGCGATGCGTTGGCGTGGCATCCGTCCGACGGTGCGTGGCGTGGCCATGAACCCGGTGGATCACCCGCACGGTGGTGGTGAAGGTCGCACGGGTGAAGGCCAGGTGCCGGTGTCGCCTTGGAACACCTTGACCAAGGGCTACCGTACTCGCAACAACAAGCGCACGCAGACGATGATCGTCGCGCGTCGCAAGAAATAAGAGGGCCACCCCATGAGCCGTTCACTCAAAAAAGGGCCGTTTGTCGATCACCACCTGCTGGCCAAAGTTGAAAAAGCACTGGCGATCAAAGACAAGAAGCCCATCAAGACTTGGTCGCGTCGCTCGACGATCCTCCCCGATTTCATCGGGCTGACGATCGCCGTGCACAACGGCAAGCAACACATTCCCGTCTATGTCTCTGACCAGATGGTGGGCCACAAGTTGGGCGAATTTGCGTTGACGCGGACCTTCAAGGGTCACCCCGCCGACAAAAAAGCCAACAAGAAGTGAGGACCGACACAATGGAAACTCGTTCTAGCATTCGTGGTGTCCGTCTGTCTGCCGACAAGGGCCGCCTGGTGGCCGACATGATCCGCGGCAAGCCCGTGGACCATGCCTTGAACATCCTCGCGTTCACGCCGAAAAAGGCGGCCGGCATCATCAAGAAGGCGTTGGAGTCGGCGATTGCCAATGCCGAGCACAACGATGGCGCCGACATTGACGAGCTCAAGGTCAAGACCATTTTCGTGGAGCAGGGGGCAACCCTCAAGCGCTTCTCGGCGCGCGCCAAAGGCCGCGGTAATCGCATCAGCAAACCGACGTGTCACATCTTTGTGACCGTGGGCCAGTAAGGCAGCCAAGGAAAACTATGGGACAGAAAATTCATCCAATCGGGTTCCGGCTGCCGGTCACGCGCAACTGGTCTTCCCGGTGGTACGCCTCGAGCCAGAACTTCGCCATCATGCTGGCCGAAGACCTCCGCGTTCGCGAGTACCTCAAGCTCAAGCTCAAGAATGCCGCGGTTTCGCGCGTGCTGATCGAGCGTCCTGCCAAGAACGCCCGCATCACCATTTTCTCGGCCCGTCCGGGCGTGGTGATCGGCAAGAAGGGCGAAGACATCGAGAACCTCAAGGCCGAACTGAGCCGTCGCTTGGGCGTGCCGGTCGCTGTGAACATCGAGGAAGTGCGCAAGCCTGAAATCGATGCGCAGCTGATCGCCGACAGCATCACCCAACAGCTTGAAAAGCGGATCATGTTCCGTCGCGCCATGAAGCGGGCGATGCAAAACGCGATGCGCTTGGGCGCCCAGGGCATCAAGTTGATGTCTTCCGGCCGCTTGAACGGCATTGAGATTGCACGTTGCGAGTGGTACCGCGAAGGTCGCGTGCCCCTCCACACCCTCAAGGCCGACATCGACTACGGCTTCTCGGAAGCCAAAACCACCTACGGCATCATCGGTGTCAAGTGCTGGGTGTACCGCGGTGACCGCTTGGCCCATGGCGAGGCCCCGGTGGGCAAGCCCGCCGAGTCGGCAGAGGACGATCGCCGTCCACGTCGCAACACCCGTCCGCCGGCTGGCAACAACCGTCCCCGTCCTGGCGACCGCCAAGACGCTGCACCGGCTGCCACCGACAAGCCTGCTGATCCCAACGCCCCCAAGGTGCCTGCTGTCAAGCGGGTGCGCAAGGCCGCGGCGCCCGAGGTCAAAGGAGAATAAAACATGCTGCAACCTGCACGTCGAAAATTCAGAAAAGAACAAAAGGGCCGCAACACGGGCGTGGCCACCCGGGGTGCCAAGGTGTCCTTCGGTGACTTCGGCTTGAAGGCGACCGAACGCGGTCGCCTGACGGCTCGCCAGATTGAAGCTGCTCGCCGTGCCATTTCCCGGCACGTCAAGCGCGGTGGCCGCATCTGGATCCGCATCTTCCCGGACAAGCCCATTTCGCAAAAGCCAGCCGAAGTCCGCATGGGCAACGGCAAGGGCAACCCGGAGTACTACGTCGCTGAAATTCAGCCCGGCAAGGTGCTCTATGAAATCAACGGGGTTCCGGAGCAATTGGCTCGGGAAGCCTTCACATTGGCTTCCGCCAAGCTGCCCCTGCGGACCACCTTCGTGGCCCGCCAGGTCGGCGCTTGACATTGCTGAGGAACGAACAATGAAAGCATCTGAACTTCGCGACAAAGACGTCGCCGGGCTCGAGCAAGAAGTGAGTCAGCTGTTGAAGGCCCACTTCGGCTTGCGCATGCAAAAGGGCACGCAACAGCTGACGGACCACACGCAGCTGAGCAAGACCCGTCGCCTGATCGCGCGCACCAAGACGGTTCTGCAAGAGAAGAAGAAGAAACAAGAGGCCGCCAAATGACCGACACCGCAACCGCAACTTCCCCTGCGACGGCGCCTGCGAAGAACACCCGCACCCTGGTGGGCCGGGTGGTGAGCGACAAGCGCGACAAGACTGTCACGGTCCTGATCGAGCGTCGCACCAAGCACGAGCTCTACGGCAAGATCGTGGCCCGCTCGAGCAAGTACCACGCACACGATGAGACCAACCAGTACAACCTGGGCGACATGGTGGAAATCGCTGAAGGCCGTCCCATCTCCAAGACCAAAGCCTGGGTGGTGACGCGCTTGATCGAGAAGGCCCGCGAGGTCTGATCGCCATGCTCAAGGTCGGTGACAAGCTGCCCGCCGTGGCACTGCAAGAATTCATCGAGGTGGCTGGCGAAGGCTGCTCCCTCGGTCCCAACAGCGTGGACGTCGCCAAGGCGACCGCTGGCAAGACGATTGGCATCTTTGCACTGCCCGGGGCGTTCACGCCCACCTGCTCCGCACAGCACCTGCCTGGCTACATCGCGCACGCCGCGGCGTTCAAGGCAGCGGGTGTGGACGAGCTGTGGTGTGTGTCGGTCAACGACGCGTTCGTGATGGGTGCCTGGGGCCGGGAACAGCAGTCCGCCGGCAAGGTGCGCATGATGGCCGACGGCAGTGCCGAGTTCACCCAGGCCACCGGCCTGGTGTTGGACTTGGCCGCTCGTGGCATGGGTGTTCGGTCGCAACGCCATTCGATGCTCGTGGTCGATGGCGTGGTGGTCACCTTGAACATCGAAGCGCCTGGCAAGTTCGAGGTCAGCAACGCTGAAACACTGCTTCAACAAGCGAAGCAAATGTCCAAGTGAGCTGTTGACAATCTCCATTAAACGCCATACCATCATCAGCTTCGCCGAATTTCGCTGAACCTTTTCAGGTCAAGCGGCTTTGGCCTCTAACCCAAACAAGTTGCTGGCGCGTTGTGCCTCAGCAATCTGACGGGACCAAGACTGATCATTTCCGGCCTGGCTGGTGATGGTGCAAGTTGGGAACTCAAAATGATTCAAATGCAATCGCGGCTTGACGTCGCGGACAACACCGGTGCCAAGTCCGTCATGTGCATCAAGGTGCTGGGTGGTTCCAAGCGCCGTTACGCTGGCATTGGTGATGTGATCAAGGTCACCATCAAGGATGCAGCGCCGCGTGGCCGCGTCAAAAAGGGCGAGATCTACAGCGCCGTCGTGGTGCGAACCGCCAAGGGTGTCCGTCGCCAGGACGGCTCGCTGGTGAAATTTGATGGCAACGCCGCGGTGCTGCTCAACGCCAAGTTGGAGCCCATCGGTACGCGCATTTTCGGCCCGGTGACCCGCGAACTGCGGACCGAGCGCTTCATGAAGATCGTGTCCCTGGCGCCGGAAGTCCTCTGACCGATTGAGGTTGAACTATGAACAAGATTCGCAAGGGTGATCGGGTGGTGGTGCTGGCCGGTCGTGACAAAGGCAAGCAGGGCGTCGTCCTGACTCGCGTGGATGCCGAGCGCATCATTGTCGAGGGCGTCAACGTCATGAAGAAAAACGTCAAGCCGAACCCCATGAAGGGTGTCGTCGGTGGCGTGATCGACAAGACCATGACCATCCACCAGTCCAATGTGGCCATCTTCAATCCCGCCACCGGCAAAGCCGACCGGGTTGGGGTTCGTGTGCTTGAAAGCAAAGACGACGGCAAGCAAAGCCGCGTGCGCTTCTTCAAGTCCAGTGGCGAAGAGATCAAGGCGTAAGAGGCACCCCTATGTCCAAAACCAACGTTGCACGCCTGCAAGAGCATTACAACTCGAAAATCGTCCCCGATCTGGTCGCCAAGTTTGGCTACAAGTCGGTGATGCAGGTTCCCCGTCTTTCCAAAATCACCTTGAACATGGGCGTCAGCGAAGCTGTCTCCGACAAGAAGGTGATGGAGCATGCGGTGTCCGACTTGACCAAGATCGCCGGGCAAAAGCCTGTGGTGACGAAGTCGAAGAAGGCCATTGCCGGTTTCAAGATTCGCGATGGCGTGCCCATCGGCTGCATGGTCACCTTGCGTGGCGAGCGGATGTTCGAATTCTTGGACCGTTTCGTCACCGTGGCGCTGCCTCGCGTGCGTGACTTTCGCGGTATCTCTGGGCGTTCGTTTGATGGCCGTGGCAATTACAACGTCGGCGTCAAAGAGCAGATCATTTTCCCGGAAGTTGATTACGACAAGATCGATGTCTTGCGTGGGCTGAACATCAGCATCACCACCACGGCAAAGACCGACGACGAAGCCAAAGCTTTGCTGTCGGCGTTCAAATTCCCCTTCAAGAACTGAGTCTCATGGCCAAGCTCTCTCTCATTCAGCGTGAACTCAAGCGTGCGCGCTTGGTGGAACAGTACGCCAAGAAGTACAACGAGCTCAAGCAAACCGCCAACGATGCCAAGCGTTCCGACGAGGACCGTTACCAGGCCCGTCTGGCGCTGCAGCAGCTGCCGCGCAATGCTTACCCCACTCGTCAGAGGAATCGCTGTGAGTTGACCGGGCGGCCACGGGGCACCTTCCGCAAGTTTGGATTGGCAAGAAACAAGATCAGGGAATTGGCCTTCAAAGGAGATATCCCTGGGGTCGTTAAGGCCAGTTGGTAATTTGGCGACTAGAGCTGGACAGGAGATTCTAGTATGAGCATGAGTGACCCAATTGCGGACATGTTGACACGCATCCGCAACGCGCAGATGGTTGACAAAGTCACCGTCGAAGTTCCGTCGTCCAAATTGAAAATTGCCATCGCGCAAGTTTTGAAGGACGAGGGCTACATCGAGAGTTTCAAAGTGGCTGACGAGGCTGGAAAGCCGCGTTTGATCATCGAGCTGAAGTATTACGCCGGTCGGCCCGTCATTGAGCGCATCGAGCGGGTCAGCCGCCCTGGATTGCGCGTCTACAAGGGCCGTCATGACATTCCGAATGTCATGAACGGGTTGGGCGTTGCCATCGTGACCACACCGCAAGGCGTGATGACCGATCGCAAAGCACGCCAAGTGGGTATCGGCGGAGAGGTTCTCTGCTTTGTGGCCTGATTGGGGATACTGCAAATGTCACGCGTAGGAAAAATGCCGATCGCCATCCCCAAGGGGGTGGAGGTCACACTGTCGGGGTCCAGCATCACCGTCAAGGGCGCCTTGGGCACCTTGGTTCGCGAAGTCAACCCTTTGGTGAAACTGAAGAACGAAGCGGGTGTGGTGTCCCTGCTGCCGGCCAATGAGTCGGTGGCGTCTGACGCCATGTCGGGCACGATGCGGGCGCTGGTCTCCAACATGGTGAACGGGGTGAGCAAAGGTTTCGAGCGCAAGCTCAACCTGGTCGGCGTGGGTTTTCGCGCCCAGGCGGCCAGCAACAAGCTCAACCTGCAAATCGGTTTCTCGCACCCTGTCTCGAAGGAAATGCCTGAAGGCGTCAAGGTGGAGTGCCCGACACCCACCGAAATCGTCATCAAGGGTTCCGACAAGCAGGTGGTGGGGCAGATCGCTTCGGAAATTCGCTCGATCCGTCCGCCCGAGCCCTACAAGGGCAAGGGCATCCGGTATGTCGGCGAGAGAATCGTTCTCAAAGAAACCAAGAAGAAGTAAGGGGCGACGATCATGTTGAACAAAAAAGCACAACGCCTGAGAAGGTCCAAGCAGACACGCGTTCGCATTGCGATCCAGCGCGTGCCCCGCTTGTCGGTGTTCCGCACCAACTTGCACATCTACGCAAGCATCGTGTCGGAAGATGGTTCCAAGATTGTCGCCAGCGCTTCCACGGTCCAGGGTGACGTGAAGGCGTCTTTGAGTGGCAACAAGGGTAGCAACGTCGCGGCAGCCGCGGTGGTCGGGCAGAAGATCGCCGAAAAGGCCCAGGCTGCAGGCATCAAGTCGGTCGCTTTCGATCGCGCCGGGTTTGCATACCACGGTCGGGTGAAGGCTTTGGCTGAAGCGGCTCGCGAAGCCGGACTTGAGTTTTGAGCGGAACAGGTCAATAAAGGTTAATCATGGCGAAATTTCAACCGCGCGCTCAGGCCGAAGGCAACGACGATGGCTTGAAGGAAAAGATGATCGCAGTCAATCGCGTGACCAAGGTGGTCAAGGGCGGCAGAACCCTGAGTTTTGCCGCACTGACCGTCGTGGGTGACGGCGACGGACGGATCGGCATGGGCAAGGGCAAGGCGAAAGAAGTGCCCGTGGCCGTGCAAAAGGCCATGGAAGCGGCCCGCCGCAACATGGTCAAGGTGTCGATCAAGAACGGCACCATTCACCACAAGGTGGTGGGTGAGCACGGCGCGTCACACGTGCTGATGGCACCCGCACCCGCCGGTACCGGCATCATCGCGGGCGGTCCGATGCGCGCGGTGTTCGAGGTGATGGGCGTGACCGACATCGTTTGCAAGAGCCTGGGATCTTCCAATCCCTACAACCTGGTTCGCGCCACGTTGGATGCGCTCAAGAGCACCCACACGCCTTCAGAGATTGCTGCCAAGCGCGGTCTGACCGTCGAGCAGCTGTTCAGCTGAGGAGAGCATCATCATGACTGACAAGAAAACCCTCAAGGTCAAGCTGGTTCGCAGCGTGGCCGGTACGCGTGAATCGCACCGTGCCACCATCCGCGGCTTGGGACTGCGCAAGCTCAACAGCGAGTCGGAGTTGGAAGACACGCCTTCGGTTCGCGGAATGATCAACAAGGTGTCCTACCTTGTGAAGGTGCTTTGATTCTTTTGTGGGAAACAAAATGGAACTGAATGGTATCAAGCCTGCCGGTGGCGCCAAGCACGCAAAGCGTCGCGTGGGCCGTGGCATTGGATCGGGTCTCGGCAAAACCGCTGGCCGTGGTCACAAGGGTCAAAAATCGCGTGCGGGCGGCTATCACAAGGTGGGCTTTGAAGGCGGTCAAATGCCTTTGCAGCGTCGCCTGCCCAAGCGTGGCTTCAAGTCCGCTTCCCTCAAGTACAACGCTGAGATCACTCTGAGCACGCTGGACACGCTGCCCGAAGGCGAGATCGACGTGTTGAGTTTGAAGCAACTCGGTTTGGTGCCCCACATGGCCAAGGTGGTCAAGGTCATCAAGACGGGCGAGTTGAGCAAGAAAATCATTCTCAAAGGTATTTCGGCCAGTGCCGCTGCCAAGGCTGCCATCGAGGCGGTCGGCGGATCGCTGACCTGATTCGGGACGCTTTGTGGCCAGTGTGAATTCCATGGCGAAGTCCAACAAGTTCGGCGACCTCGGTCGCCGGCTTGTGTTTCTGTTGTTGGCGCTGGTGGTCTACCGCGTGGGTGCGCACATTCCCGTGCCAGGCATCAACCCGGGTGAGCTGGAGCGTTTGTTCCAGGAGCAGGGCGGCATTTTGAACCTGTTCAACATGTTCTCGGGTGGCGCGCTGTCGCGCTTCACCGTGTTCGCGTTGGGCATCATGCCGTACATCTCCGCCTCGATCATCATGCAACTGATGACCTATGCGATCCCGACGCTCGAGGCCCTGAAAAAGGAAGGCGAGTCCGGTCGGCGCAAGATCACGCAGTACACGCGCTACGGCACTTTGCTGTTGGCGATCGTGCAAGCGATCTTCATCGCTTACGGTCTGGAGAGTGCGCAGAATCTGGTGATCACACCGGGGTTCGGCTTCCGGTTGACGGCGGTGGTCAGCTTGGTGGCGGGCACCATGTTCTTGATGTGGTTGGGTGAGCAGATCACCGAGCGCGGCTTGGGCAACGGCATCTCGATTCTGATTTTTGCCGGCATTGCCGCGGGCTTGCCGTCGGCGATCAGCGGGCTGTTCGAGCTCATCCGCGTGGGGTCGATGTCGGCGCCGGCCGCGTTGCTCGTGTTGACGCTGGTGGTCTTGGTGACCTTCTTCGTGGTGTTTGTCGAGCGGGGTCAACGGAAGATCTTAGTGAATTACGCCAAGCGGCAAGTGGGCAACCGTGTGTACGGCGGCCAGACTTCGCACCTGCCGTTGAAGCTGAACATGTCAGGGGTGATTCCGCCGATCTTCGCATCGTCGATCATTTTGTTGCCGACGACTGCTGTGAGCTGGTTCACCACGGGTGATGGTTTTTCTTGGCTGAAAGACATTGCTGCAATGTTGTCGCCGGGTCAGCCGATCTACGTGTTGTTGTATGCCACTGCCATCGTGTTCTTCTGCTTTTTCTACACGGCGCTGGTGTTCAACAGCCGTGAGACGGCCGAGAACCTGAAGAAGAGCGGCGCGTTCATCCCGGGCATTCGTCCGGGGGATCAGACCGCCAAGTACATTGATCGAATTTTGTCGCGCTTGACCCTGGCCGGTGCGGTGTACATCACCTTGGTGTGCCTGCTGCCTGAATTCCTGGTGCTGAAGTACAACGTGCCGTTCAACTTTGGTGGCACCTCGTTGCTGATCATCGTGGTCGTGACCATGGATTTCTGGGCTCAAGTACAGAGCTATGTGATGAGCCAGCAGTACGAATCACTGTTGAAAAAGTCGAACTTCAAGTCGACATAAAGGGTTTGGATCAATAGGTTATGGCGAAAGACGACGTTATCCAAATGCAAGGGGAGATCCTTGAAAATCTTCCCAATGCAACTTTCAGAGTGAAATTGGAAAATAGCCGAACGGTGTTGGGTCATATCTCCGGAAAAATGCGGATGCACTACATCCGCATCCTGCCGGGTGACAAGGTGACGGTGGAAATGAGTCCCTATGACCTGACCAAGGCTCGCATTGTGTTTCGTGCCAAGTAACGTTGGCTGTTCAGTATTCAGGAGATCGCTATGAAAGTGGCAGCATCAGTAAAGAAAATGTGCCGGAACTGCAAAGTCATCCGTCGCAAAGGCGTTGTGCGGGTCATCTGCACCGATCCACGACACAAACAGCGCCAAGGTTGATTTGGGCTGACAGAATTCAGAGGACGACATGGCACGCATTGCAGGTATCAATATCCCGCCCCACAAGCACGCAGAAATCGGTTTGACATCGATCTACGGCATTGGGCGCACCACGGCGCAACAGATTTGCACCCACGCAGGGGTTCCGTTCGATCGCAAGATCAAGGATCTGACCGACACCGACCTCGAAAAGATCCGTGAAGAAATCGGTCGGCTGACGATCGAGGGCGACCTCCGCCGTGAAATGTCCATCAACATCAAGCGTTTGATGGACTTGGGTTGCTACCGTGGCATTCGCCATCGTCGTGGCCTGCCGGTGCGTGGGCAACGGACCAAGACCAATGCCCGCACGCGCAAAGGTCCCCGCAAGTCGGGCGCCCTGGTCAAGAAGTGACACCAGACAGACGCGTCGGTTCAGTGGGTCTAACGAGAGACAAAGAACATCATGGCTAAAGTACAAAATACCGCCGCACAGCGGGTGCGCAAGAAGGTCCGCAAGAACGTGGCCGACGGCGTGGCGCATGTGCATGCATCGTTCAACAACACCATCATCACCATCACCGACCGCCAGGGTGGCGCGCTGTCTTGGGCATCGAGCGGTGGTCAGGGCTTCAAGGGCTCGCGCAAGTCCACCCCTTTCGCAGCCCAGGTGGCCGCTGAAGTGGCTGGCCGTGCCGCTCAAGAGCAGGGCATCAAGAACCTCGACGTGCGCATCAAGGGCCCCGGCCCTGGTCGCGAGTCGTCGGTGCGCGCCTTGGCTGCGTTGGGCATTCGCATCAACCTGATCTCTGATGTGACGCCGGTGCCGCACAACGGCTGCCGCCCTCAAAAGCGTCGTCGCATCTGATCCAGCATCACGCCGTCCATCGAGCGTTCGATGGGCGACGAAAGAGGGTTGGATTTTCCAAATCGCCGGCACGAGGCCGGCTGACCACCGTTTGGCGATAGATCCGTGAAGCGCCAGACTCGCGTCCCCTCCATCGAGCGGGGCGTCAGATTGACAAAGGAACTCAAGTGGCTCGTTATCTAGGACCCAAGGCAAAACTGTCGCGCCGTGAAGGCACCGACCTCTTCTTGAAGAGCGCCCGTCGCCCCATCGGCGACAAAGCCAAGTTTGACAGCAAGCCAGGCCAGCACGGTCGCACCTCCGGGTCGCGGACCTCTGACTTCGGCCTGCAGTTGCGTGAGAAGCAAAAGGTCAAGCGCATGTATGGCGTGCTGGAGCGTCAGTTCCGCCGCTACTTCGCCGAAGCCGAGCGCCGCAAGGGCAACACCGGTGCCACCCTCCTGACGCTGCTGGAATGCCGTCTGGACAATGTCGTCTACCGCATGGGCTTCGGTTCGACTCGTGCCGAGGCCCGTCAGCTGGTCTCGCACAAGGGCATCACCGTCAACGGCCAAGTGGTCAACATCGCTTCTTACCTGGTGAAGGTGGGCGACACGGTGGCAGTGCGCGACAAGGCCAAGAAGCAGCTGCGCATCATCGACGCGGTCAAGTTGGCTGAGTCGATCGGCATGCCCGCTTGGGTTCAAGTCGATGCCAGCAAGCTCGAAGGCGTGTTCAAGAAGACGCCCGACCGCGATGAATATGCCGCCGACATCAAGGAAGCCTTGATCGTCGAACTGTATTCACGCTGATCGCTGATTGAATTTCTGATCGTTGTCCATCGTTCAGTGCCTGTGAGCCCGCAGCTCACAGCGCGCTGGCTGGTCCTTTGGCCTTATCGGTGTAACGAGCCGAGGGCGTAGAAAGAAAGACCTCATGCAAACGAATTTGCTCAAGCCCAAATCCATCCACGTCGAGCCGCTCGGCAACAACCGGGCCAAAGCCGTTTTGGAGCCGTTCGAGCGTGGCTATGGCCACACCCTCGGCAACGCCCTGCGCCGCGTGTTGTTGTCTTCGATGGTGGGCTATGCCCCGACCGAAGTGACGATCGCCGGCGTGCTGCACGAGTACTCGACGCTCGACGGCGTTCAGGAAGACGTCGTTCACATCATGCTGAACCTCAAGGGCGTGGTGTTCCGCCTGCACAATCGGGACGAAGTGACTCTGGTGCTGCGCAAGGAAGGCGAGGGTCCCGTGACCGCTGGCGACATCCAGACGCCGCACGACGTGGAAATCATCAACCCTGAGCACATCATTTCCCACCTGTCGCATGGCGGCAAGCTGGACATGCAGATCAAGGTCGAAAAAGGCCGCGGCTATGTGCCGGGCAACCAGCGCCGTTATGGAGAGGAAACCTCCAAGTCGATCGGCAAGATCGTGTTGGATGCTTCGTTCTCGCCCGTGGCCCGTGTGAGCTACACCGTTGAGAGCGCTCGCGTGGAGCAGCGCACCGACTTGGACAAGCTGGTCATGGAAATCGTGACCAACGGCGCCATCACGCCAGAAGAAGCGATCCGTGCCTCGGCCAAGATTTTGGTAGAGCAGCTGGCTGTGTTCGCTCAGCTCGAGGGCAGCGAGATCGCCGCCTTCAGCGAGCCGCAGCCACGCAGCGCGCAGTTCGATCCGATCCTGCTGCGTCCGGTGGATGAGTTGGAGTTGACGGTTCGCTCGGCCAACTGCCTGAAAGCAGAAAACATCTACTACATCGGCGACCTGATTCAGCGCACCGAGACCGAGCTGCTGAAGACCCCCAACTTGGGTCGCAAGTCGCTCAACGAAATCAAGGAAGTGCTGGCCTCACGCGGCTTGACCTTGGGGGGGCGTCTGGAAAACTGGCCGCCTCAAGGACTGGACAAGCGCTGATCTGATTGATTTGGTTCAACCGCCAGGGGTGTTGTTGTCATCACCTTCCATGGATCGCCTGCCTGGCTCAGGGCGGTCCGGTGCACACCGCAGTACCTGACACGGCTGCGGTTCAAAATACGTAAGAAAGGACTGCACCATGCGTCACCGTCACGGACTCCGCAAACTCAACCGCACTTCATCCCACCGCCTGGCGATGCTGCGCAACATGTGCAACTCGCTGCTGCAACACGAAGCGATCAAGACCACGGTCCCCAAAGCCAAGGAATTGCGCCGTGTGGTTGAGCCTTTGATCACCTTGGGCAAAGAGCCTACCCTGGCCAACCGCCGCCTGGCGTTTGACCGGCTGCGCGATCGCGACATCGTGACCAAACTGTTCAACGAGCTGGGCCCACGCTACGCCGCCCGCCCGGGCGGTTACACCCGCATCCTGAAAATGGGTTTCCGTGTGGGCGACAACGCACCCATGGCCTTCGTGGAACTGGTGGATCGGCCTGAGATGGTTGAAGAAGCCGGCGCTCAAGAAGAGTAAGCCCGCCGCGGTGGCGACGCCGATGCCCGCTGGGAAAGGAAAGGGATCAACAGGGTGTTGGTCCCTTTTCGTTTCCGGACCCGATTTGGTGTAGTTCGTCGCCTGGCTTCTGAGGTCCGACCTGCTGCAAGGTCGGGGTAAAGGCAGTTGGCTTTGAGGATGCACACCATGCGCAAAGAAAAGATCCTTCAACATGTTCGCCGCGATGGCATCGGCATTGAAGTCGGTCCGAGCCACAACCCCATTGCGCCCAAGCGGGAAGGCTTCCGGGTTCATGTGATTGACCATGCGAGCCGCGAGGAGCTGATTGCCAAGTACGCCGACCACGGGGTCCACCTGGACAACATCGAAGAGGTGGATTTTGTTTGGAAGGGGCAGAGCTATGCCGAGTTGACGGGCCAGCACCACTTTTACGACTGGATCATTTCGTCGCACACGATCGAGCACTCGCCTGACCTGATTGGTTTCTTGAACGACTGCAGCCGGGTGCTCAAGGACGACGGCGTGCTCACTCTGGCGATTCCGGACAAGCGGTACTGCTTCGATTGTTTCCGGCCCATCACGGGCCTGGCCAGGGTCATTGATGCGCATGTCGCCAAGGCCAGCATCCACTCTGCCGGCTCGGTGGCCGAGTACTTTCTGAACGTGGTGTCCAACGACGAGCAGATCAGCTGGCATCCCTCCTCTGTGGGCAACCACTACCGCTGGGTCCACACGGTTCAAAACGCGGTGGATGGCATGCGGGCAGTCAACGTCGAGCGCGCTTACCTGGATGTCCATGCCTGGTGCTTCGTGCCGCATTCCTTTCGCCTGCTGATCCACGACCTGTTTTCGCTGGGATTGATTGATTTCCAGGAGGTGGATTTTTCAACGGATGGCGGCACCGAGTTTTACATGGTGCTCAGCCGCCAAGGACGCGGCGTGTCGATGTCGCGCCTGGCGTTGATGGCCGCGATCGCAGCCGAGGAGGCCGTGGCAGGCGTCCCAGGGACCGTGTCGGGGAAGCCCTCGGAATTGGTGTCTGCACCGGACTCGGCAGCGACATCCGCTGAACACGGCGCAGACCCTGAGTCCAACGCATTCAGCGTCAGCCGGCTGAAAAAAGTTTGGGGCTGGAAGGGGAGACGGCCGCCGGGTTGATGTGAAGGTGGGGTGTCTCAGCACTTCCCCCTTTCGGCAAACGGCGCGCAGCGCTCTGAGGCGTCAATGGCGTTCGTGACAGGGGGACCTTGCCGGAAGTGCCTGAGTCGCTCAACACGTTTGGGGTCTCTCCGAGGAACCAGTGCTCGTCGGTCGGTCAGTCAGTCAGCCGTCAGCTGTGGACTCGGTGTTTTCAGCTCTGATGGCGCGGCGGCACTTGAATTTCCCCCAGCGCTTTGAAGGCTTCGCTTCTGCCCTTGAGCGCGTGGCACGCCGGCGCCCCGGCGCAAAGCGGGACAGGCCGTCTGGCCTGCTCGCTTGCTCAGAGAAACCGCTCGAGCAGCCGCTTGGACTTGCGGTCCAGGGCGACCAGGTCTGGGATCATGAACTGGACGCCTTGGTTGTCGGTGATCAGCAACGACCCGCCTGGCAGGCGGCGGATGTCTTCCTCGCCTTTGAGCACCAGGCGCGTGGCGCCGCGGTCGGTGTCGACGTCCCAGGTGCTGGGGGTGGCGAAGGTGCTGACGGCCTGGATGTGGCGGATGTGGGGGATGAATTCGCGGCTGCGCAGTTCATCTTCCACCAAGTCGCGCACGGCGGCCGGCAACCGCGCCAGGTGGTCCACCCACAGGCGCTCTTTGCCGTCGGCGTCGACGAGCGAGAGGCCGGCGTCGGGGGCGCTCATGGGAAAATTGCGCACCGGCAGCACGCCCTCGTGCGAGACGCCGTCGATGGTTAGGACCAGGCGGCCGAGCGGGTTGCGGTGCAGCTCGAGCGGCGGGACGGCCGGGGTGGGCGTCGTGGGCTGAAGGGGGGTCATGGTCGGCATCCTGCTCAAAACCCGTCCGGGTGGGTGGCGGGTGGCTGCACGGGTGGTGCAGGCTCTTCCCCGCCTTCGACGCGGCGGGCCTGCGCTTCGTACAAGCGCCAGTAGGCGCCTTGCTGGGCCATCAGGGTCTCGTGCGGCCCGACTTCGACGACGCGGCCGCGTTCCATGACCACCAGCCGGTCGGCTTTGCGCAAGGTCGACAAGCGGTGGGCGATGGCGATGGTGGTGCGGCCTTGCACCAGGTTGTCGAGCGCTTTCTGGATTTCCTTTTCGGTTTCGGTGTCGACGGAAGAGGTGGCTTCGTCAAGGATCAGGATGCGCGGGTCGATGAGCAGCGCGCGGGCGATGGAGATGCGCTGGCGCTCGCCACCCGACAGGCCTTGGCCCCGCTCGCCGACCAGGGAGTCATAACCATGCGGCAGGCGCAGGATGAACTCGTGGGCATGGGCGGCGCGCGCGGCGGCGACGATTTCCTCGTGGGTGGCCTCGGGCCGGCCGTAGGCGATGTTCTCGGCCACGGTGCCGAAGAACAGGAAGGGCTCCTGCAGCACCAGGCCAATGTGGCGCCGGTAGTCTTGCACGGCGTAGCGGCGGATGTCGGTGCCGTCGAGCTTGATGGTGCCGTCGGTGACGTCGTAAAAGCGGCTGATCAGGTTGACGAGGGTGCTTTTGCCGGAGCCGCTGTGACCGACCAGGCCGATCATCTCGCCTGGGCGGATCGTGAGGTCCAATCCCCGGATCACCGAGCGGTTGCCATAGCGAAAACCCAGTTGGCTGAGTTCGAGCAAGCCCTGTGGGCGGCCCAGGGGCAAGGGCTGGGCGGGCTCAGGCACGTTGGAGACGTGGTCGAGGATGTCGAAGATGCGCTTGGCGCCCGCCGCGGCCTTTTGGGTCACCGAGACGATGCGGCTCATCGAGTCGAGGCGGCCGTAGAAGCGGCCGATGGAGGCGATGAAGGCGGTCAGCACGCCGACAGTGATCTCGCCGCGCGAGACCTGCCAGATGCCGAAGCCCCAGACCACCAGCAGGCCCATCTCGGTGAGCAGGGTGACGGTGGGGGAGAACAGCGACCAGGTCTTGTTGAGCCGGTCGTTGGCCTCGAGGTTGCGCGCATTGGCCTCGCGAAAGCGCTGGGACTCGCGGCGCTCTTGGGCAAAGGCCTTGACGACCCGGATGCCGGGGATGGTGTCGGCCAGCACGTTGGTGACTTCGCCCCAGACCCGGTCAATCTTCTCGAAGCCGGTGCGCAGCCGGTCGCGCACCAGGTGGATCATCCAGGCGATGATGGGCAGCGGCATCAAGGTGACCAAGGCCAGCCAGGGGTTGATGTAGAACAGGGCCACCGCCGTCATCAGGATGGTCAGCATGTCGGTGGCGAAATCCAGCGCGTGCAGCGACAGGAACACGCAGATGCGGTCGGTCTCGCTGCCGATGCGCGACATCAGGTCACCGGTGCGCTTGCCACCGAAATAGTCGAGCGACAGCTTGAGCAGGTGGTCGAAGGTGGTGGTGCGCAGGTCGGCGCCGATGCGCTCGGAGACCAAAGCCAGCAGGTAGGTGCGTGCCCAGCTCAAACCCCACCCGAGCACGGCCGCGCCGAACAGGCCCGCCAGGTACATCACCACCTTGGTGTTGTCGATCTGCTGGCCGTTCTGGAAGGGGATCAGGATGTCGTCCATCAGCGGGATGCTGAGAAACGGTGGGACCAGGGCCGCACCCGTGGCCGCCAGGGTCAGGGCGAAGCCGGCCAGCAGCTGCCATTGGTAGGGCTTGGCGAACTGCCACAGGCGCAGCAGCACCCAGGTGGAGGGCGGGGTGGGCGAATCCAGGCCCCAATGCGTGGGCTCGTCTTCCTCGGGTGGCAGGGAGTCGTCGCCTTCGGCGCGGGGCACCTGCGCCCATTCGAACTGCTTGACCAGGCGCAAGGCCGCGACGTTGCGGCCCAGCGTGAAGCGCCACAGGCCCAGGCGCCGTTGGTGGTCGTGCAGCTCGAAGGTGCTGACGCCGGCGTGGTCGCTCAGTCGCACGGCCAGCTTGGGCGTCAGTGACCAGCCGGCCCAGGCTGCGGCTGCTGCGCCGGGAGGGCGCACGGGCAGCGCCAGCAAGCGCCACTGGGTCAACACCAGGGCGCCTTGCCCAAAGTGCAGTTGGTCGTCGACGTCCAGCCCCACGCTGGCCAGGACGGTTTCGTCGGGTGCCAGGGGGGCGTGCTGCTGAGCCCATTCGGTAGTGCCCCATTCGGGCAGGCTGTGGTCTTCAGCGAGAAGTGAGTGCATTCAAGGTCCCTGCGAGTGGGGGCGGCCCAGAGGCAGCCGCCCCGCCAGACTGCCGTATTGTCCACGCTGCCCACGCCTTTCGGTCGCTGTTGGCTCAGCGGGGCACCTGGAAGCGGCATGGCTCAGTAGACTGAACGGTGCGCTGCGGCGTTATGGGCTTTGTTTCGTCAGCCCAGCGCACAATTCACCCCTTGCCCAGCCTCGCCCACCCATGAAGAAAAACGACATCCAGCTGTTGCGTATCAACTATCTGCGGGGTCCGAACCTGTGGACTTACCGCCCGGTGCTCGAGGTGTGGCTGGACTTGGGGGAGCTGGAAGCTTCGCCTTCGGACCAATTGCCCGGCTTCAACGACCGGTTGCTGGCCTGGTTGCCCGCCCTGGTGGAGCACCACTGCGGCGTGGGCGAGCGCGGTGGCTTCATCGACCGCCTGCGCACCGGCACCTGGGCCGGGCATGTGCTGGAACACGTGGTCATCGAGCTGTTGAACCTGGCGGGCATGCCGACGGGGTTTGGGCAGACTCGCAGCACCTCGCAGCCGGGCGTCTACCGCATGGTGTTCCGGGCACGTGACGAGCAGGTCGCGCGGGCCGCGCTGGCCTGTGGCCACAAGTTGCTGATGGCTGCCATCAACGACGAGCCGTTCGACACCGCCGCGGCCGTGGCCACCATCAAGGACGAGATCGACGATTGCTACTTCGGCCCCAGCACGGCCAGCATCGTCGCCGGTGCCACCGACCGGCGCATTCCGCACATCCGCTTGAACGACGGCAACCTGGTGCAGCTGGGCTACGGCTCGCAACAGCGCCGCATCTGGACGGCCGAGACGGAGGTCACGAGTGCGATCGCCGAGGGCATCGCCAGCGACAAGGACCTGACCAAGAGCCTGCTGAAATCCTGCGGCGTGCCGGTGCCCGAGGGGCAGGTGGTCGACAGCCCGGAAGCGGCCTGGGCGGCGGCCCAAGACATCGGCCTGCCGGTGGTGGTCAAGCCGACCGACGGCAACCATGGGCGCGGCGTGTCGCTCGACCTGACGACGCGTGAAGAAGTGATGGCGGCCTTCAGCGTCGCTGAGCCGCAGGGCAGTGACGTGATGGTGGAGCGCTTCATCAAGGGTCACGAGCACCGGCTGTTGGTGGTGGGCGGGCGGGTGGTGGCGGCGGCGCGCGGTGAGACCGCCTGGGTGCTGGGCGATGGGCAGTCGAACGTCGACGCCCTGATCGATGCGCAGATCAACACCGACCCGCGGCGCGGCCTGACCGAGGATTTCCCGCTCAATCGCATCCGCACCACGGAAGACGAGGCGGTGGTGCTGGAGCTGCAGCGCCAAGGGTTGACGCCGGCCTCCATTCCGGCAGCGGGCCGCCAGGTGCTCATTCAACGCAACGGCAACGTGTCGATCGACTGCACCGACCAGGTCCACCCGGAGGTCGACCATGTGGTGTCGCTCGCGGCGCGGGTGGTGGGGCTGGACGTGGCGGGGGTGGACGTGGTGGCGCAGGACATCGGCCAGCCGCTGGACAAACAGGGCGCGGCGGTGGTCGAGGTGAACGCCGGGCCGGGCTTGTTGATGCACCTGCAGCCGGCCGAGGGCACGCCCCGGCCGGTGGGCCGGGCCATCGTCGACCACCTGTTCGGCCCGCAAGACACCGGGCGGATTCCGGTGGTGGGCATCGCCGGCTCGCAAGACACCCATGCGATTGCGCGCCTGGTGGCCTGGCTGCTGCAGCTCGGGGGGCGGCATGTGGGCCTGGCCAGCCGCGACGGTCTGTTCCTCGGCGGGCGGCAGGTCGAGCGCGGGCCCTGCCTGCAGTGGGAGCATGGCCACCGCTTGTTGATCAACCGCTCGGTGGAGGCGGTGGTCATCGAGAACGGCGCCGGCGCCATCCTGCGCGACGGGTTGGTGTACGACCGCTGCCAGGTGGGCGTGGTGACCGACCTGGAGGGCGCCCCGGATCTGCAGGACCACGACATCCAGTCGCCCGACCACATGGTGAAGGTGCTGCGCACCCAGGTCGACGTGGTGCTGCCCGACGGCACCGCGGTGCTCAACGCGGCCGACGAGCGCATCGCCGAGCTGGCGCTGCTGTGCGACGGCGACGTCATCCTTTACACCGTCGAACCCAACCTGCCCTGGGTGGTGGCGCACCGTGAGCAAGGCGCGCGGGTGGTGTTCGTGCGGCAGGGCCACCTGGTGCTGGCCACCGGCAGCAGCGAGGCCGTGTGCGCCGACATCGGCAGCTTCCGCGGCAAGTACGCCCGTTTCGCCGACAACGTGCAAGAGACCTTGTTGGCGGCAGCGGCCACGGCGTGGGCCTTGGGCATCTCGTCGGAGCTGATCGCCGCCGGACTGCGGGCGTTCGAGACCGGGCTGTCGCTGGTGCCGTCGGGCGCTGCGGCCACGGCGCGCTGAAGCGGCGTCCCCTGCGTGATCGAAGCGCCAAGCCCTTCTTCTCCCCATTTTTTTCGAAAGACGTCGATGGAAATCACCCGCCTGCGCGCCCTCCGGGGGCCGAACCTGTGGAGCCGCCACACCGCCATCGAGGCCGTGGTGTCGTGCACGCCCGAAGAATGCGCCCGGGCCGACGAGCCGCCCTTTGAAGACCGTCTTCGCGCCCTGTTTCCCGGCATTGGCACGCTGCGCGCCGATGGCCAGACCGGGCCGACCTCTCTGGCCCATGTGCTCGAGACGGCTGCCTTGTCGCTGCAGGCGCAGGCCGGCTGCCCGGTGACCTTCAGCAGCACTGTGGCCACGCGCGAGCCGGGCGTGTTCCAGGTGGTGGTGGAGTACAGCGAAGAGAGCGTCGGCCGCTTGGCCTTCGAGCTGGCCGAACACCTGGTGAACGCCAGCTTGGGACAGGGCGGCTTCGATGCGGAAGCGGCGTTGGCCCAACTCAAGGAGATCGACGAAGACGTCCGCTTGGGGCCCAGCACCGGCTGCATCGTCGAGGCCGCCGCCGAGCGCGGCGTGCCGTGGCGCCGCCTCACGCAGGGCAGCATGGTGCAGTTTGGCTGGGGCGCCAAGCAGCGCCGCATTCAGGCCGCCGAGGTGGACGCCACCAGCGCCGTCTCCGAAGCCATCGCCCAGGACAAGGACCTGACCAAACAGCTGCTGCGGGCCGCCGGTGTGCCGGTGCCGTGGGGCCGGCCGGTGAAGGACGTGGACGACGCCTGGGCTGTGGCCTGTGAGTTGGGTTTTCCGGTCGTGCTCAAGCCACAGGACGGCAACCAGGGCAAAGGCGTCACGGTGAACGTGGCCACCCAAGAGCAGCTCACGCAGGCCTACCAGGTGGCGGCCGAGTTCGGCGAGGTGATGGTGGAGCGCTTCCTGCCCGGCCATGATTTCCGCTTGCTGGTGGTCGGCAACCAGTTGGTCGCCGCTGCCCGGCGCGATCCGCCGCACGTGATCGGCGACGGGGTGCTGAGCGTCAAGGCCTTGGTCGACCAGGTGAACGCCGACCCACGCCGCGGCGAAGGCCACTCGACCTCGTTGACCAAGATCCGCTTCGACGAGATCGCCATTGCCCGCCTGGCGTCGCACGGGCTGACGCCGGAATCGGTGCCAGCCAAAGGGCAGCGGGTCGTCTTGCGCAACAACGCCAACCTGAGCACCGGGGGCACGGCCACCGACGTCACCGAAGACGTGCATCCGGAGGTGGCGGCCCGCGCGATCGCGGCGGCGCAGATGGTCGGCTTGCACGTGTGCGGGGTCGATGCGGTGTGTGAATCGGTGCTGCGCCCGCTGGAAGATCAGGCCGGCGGCGTGGTCGAAGTCAACGCCGCGCCGGGCCTGCGCATGCACCTGTCGCCGTCCTACGGCAAGGGCCGCAAGGTGGGCGAGGCCATTGCCTCGCACCTGTTTGCGCAGGGCGAAGACGGGCGCATCCCGGTGGTGTGCGTGACCGGCACCAACGGCAAGACCACCACCACCCGGCTGATCGCCCACCTCTTCGCCACCAGCGGTTGGCGCGTGGGCATGACGCTGACCGATGGCGTCTACGTCAACGGCCGGCAGATCGACGCGGGCGACTGCAGCGGCCCGAAAAGCGCGCGCAATGTCTTGCTGCACCCCGACGTGGACGCGGCGGTGTTCGAGACCGCCCGCGGCGGCATCCTGCGTGAAGGCCTGGGGTTCGACCGCTGCCAGGTGGCGGTGGTGACCAATGTGGGCGAGGGTGACCACCTGGGCATGAACCACATCCACACCGTGGAGCAGCTGGCCGCCGTCAAACGGGTGACGGTGCAGAACGTGGCAGCGAGTGGCCATGCGGTGCTCAACGCCGCCGACCCGCTGACCGTGGCCATGGCGCCCAGCTGCCCGGGCGAGGTGATCTTCTTCGCCACCGACCGGCACAACCCGGTGATGGCCGCGCACCGCGCCCAGAGCAAACGCACCGTGTGCGTGGAAGGCGACGTGCTGGTGGCGGCGCAAGGCGCCTGGCGCGAGCGCATCGCCCTGCGCGACGTGCCGCTGACGCGCCAGGGCCTGATCGGCTTCCAGGTGGAAAACGTGATGGCGGCGGTGGCCGCTGCTTGGGGCGCCGGCGTGGCGTGGGACGCCATTCGCCGCGGGCTGGCCAGTTTCGTGAGCGACGCCGACAGCGCACCTGGGCGCTTCAACGTGTTCGACCACCGCGGCGCCACCGTGATTGCCGACTATGGCCACAACCCCGATGCCATGCGGGCCCTGGTCGATGCGGTGCAGGCCATGCCGGCGCACAAGCGGCTGGTCGTGATCAGCGGCGCTGGCGACCGGCGTGACGAAGACATCAGCGCCCAAACCGCCATCCTGGGTGCGGTTTTCGACGAGGTGCTGCTGTTCGAGGACGCTTGCCAGCGCGGCCGGGCCGACGGCGAGGTGATTGCGCTGCTGCGCCAAGGGCTTCAAGGGGCCGGGCGGACCCGGAGAATCGACGAATTCCGGGGTGAGTTCGTTGCCATCGATGCGGCCCTGGCCCGCCTGAGCCCAGGCGACCTGTGCCTGGTGCTGGTCGACCAGGTGGAGGAAGCGATGGCTCACTTGGCTCAGCGTTTGGCGGAGCCTGCGGTGGCCGCCGCCTCGTAAAGAAGGGGGGGGTGCCTGTAAAAGCCTGGGTTTTTACGGATTGCGCTCCAAATCTCGTACAAAATCTCACACTTGTGTCGGCCAGCCTCGCTAAGCTGACTGATTGGGCGGTGCGCGTCGCCCCCTGTGTGTTTCGTGCGTCACCAACCTGTTTTCGATGTCCACCAAAACCTCCACGCCTCCCCACGAAAGTGGCCAAGACACCGTCTTTGACCCGCTCATCGAGAGCGCGGCAGGAACGGGCCGCGCCTTGGTGCCCGGCACAATGCTGGAGGAGTACGAGGTGCAGCGGGTGCTCAGCGAGAGCGGCTTTGCCGTGGTCTACCTGGCGATGGACCATGCCTTCGACCGCCTGGTGGTGATCAAGGAATACCAGCCCAGCACCCTGGCCGAGCACAGCGAGAAATCGCGCGCCGAACTGCGTGGCCAGGCCCACGCCACATCCTTCAAACGCGGCAAATACGCCTTCATGAGCGAGTCGCGCATGCTGGCCAGCTGCGACCACCCCTCGCTGCTGCGCGTCAACCGCATCTGGGACGCCAACGGCACGGTCTACCGGGTCATGCCTTACTACTACGGCAAGAGCCTGCAGGTCACCCGGCAGGCCGCACCCCAAGCGCCCGACGAGGCCAGCCTGCGCTCGCTGCTCGACGGCCTGCTGGGCGCCTTGGCGGCCTTGCACGAGCAAGATTGCGTGCACGGCGCGGTGTCGCCCGACAACATCCTGCTGCTGGCGGACGACCGGCCGGTGCTGATGGATTTTGGCGCTGTGCGCCGGGCGATCGTCAGCCCCGAGACCCAGCGCCTGATCGCCATGCTCGAGCCGTCTTACCTGCCGATGGAGCAGATCGAGCCGGCGCCGCCGCAGTCGGTGCCGGGTCCGTGGAGCGATTTGTACTCGGTGGCGGCGGTGCTGTATTTCTGCATCTGCGGCGAGCTGCCCAAGCGCGCCAAGCGCGAGCCGATCGCCGTGGCCGCCCGCCGCTTGCAGCAGCGCCAGCCGGGGCTGCAGTACAGCGCGGCCCTGTTGCACACCATCGATGCCTGCCTGGCCGAGAACCCGAACGATCGGCCGCAGAGCGTGGCCGAGTTCCGTCGCCTGCTGGACACCCCGCGGGTGATGGGTGCCGAGGCCCCGGCCCCCGTGACCTCGACCGCCGGCCATCAAGGCGCTTCCTTTCCGGCCAGCGACGACATGGTGAACGTTCAAGGTCGCGTGGTGCCCTTTGCTCGCCGAAAAGAGACCGGCAGCCGTCCCACGCCGCTGGGTTCGTCGTCGCCTTCTGCAGCGTCTGCCCAGGCCAGCGGCCTGCCCCCTGGCGCTTTCGACGCCCAAGGCAGGGCACCAGCGCCTGGCGAGGACCCCGCTTTGGCAGCAGTGGAGGCCCAAGCCTCTGCAGCCGGCCTTGACGACACCGACGCCCCAGCCGAGGGCCGGGCTTCTCGCTTCTTTCCTTCGTTGGAGGAAATGATGGCCGAGTCGGACGACCGGGTCGCGGCCGACATGCGCCGTGAGCGCGCCCACAGCGCCCAGTTTTCGGGCCACGGTCCGATCCGTCCGCAAGCCAGCCGATGGGCCCCCCGCGTGGGCGCCACGCTGATGGTGCTGCTGGTGCTCGCGGGCCTGGGGTTTGGCGGCTGGAAACTGAACCAGCAACGCCTGGCCGATGAGCTGCTGGGTTCGGTGGGCGGGCAGCAGCACGCCCTGGAACCCACCGGCCCGTTCTCGTCGTCACGCACCGCCGCGGTCAACGGCACCCTGAGCGAACCCGACCCGGCTGCGTTCCCCAACCCGGCGCCCCTGGCCGAGACCTCCGCGCGCAGCGCAGGGGCCGGCGCGCAGCCCCTGGCGGCCGCCGAGGCGGAACGCCGCAACAACAACCCACCGAGCCTGGCGAACGCCACGCCCAATCCGGTTGCAACGGGCCGCAGCGCGCCTGTCGCGCGCTCCGCGGTCGTGACCCCTACACGGGAAGAACCCGCGCCGTCGGTTGACGCACGTGAGCCTGTGCCCGAGCCTGTCAGCCCTGTGAAAACACAGCCGGCGCCTGCAAGGGCCGAGCCAGCGGCCGAGATCCGCGTGTCGCCCAGCGCCGGCCGGGTCGCCACCGCCCAGGCGGCACCCGACCTGGTGCCACCACCGCCCGTCAAGCCTGTGCGCGAGCCGTTGACGCCTCGGGAGGCCTGCGGCGAACGCACCGATTTCGCGCTGTACAACTGCATGCAAACGCAATGTGCTCGCGGGCGCTGGAGCGCCAGCCTGCAATGCCAACGCCTGCGCGACACCGACGAAGTTTTCAATTGAAGTGAGCGGCGGGTGGGTCGCCGGTCGGAACGACGGGCACCTGGCCCACCCATTCAAGGGGCCCTGGGACGCTTGACACTCTGAAAAACAGAGTTTAGAGTCCGATCACTCTGAATTGCAGAGTGATCTGGGTGTTTCCCATGCGGCCATTGCCTTCCCCGCCATCGTCCCCTCAGTGGGCCGTGCTTCAAAGTTTGCTCCATGCCGGACATCGGCCCGTTCAGCTGCATCCCCGATCGCTGGTGCGGTGGGGACTGGCCTTTGCGTTCTTGGCCTGGTCCACCGATGTCATGCTGCGCTGGCCGTTGCTGCAGGGGCATGCCGAGTGGCAAGCCTTGGCCGCAGTGGCGTGGCTTGGCGTTGGCTTGGGCGGTGTGGCCGCCTGGGACTGGCACGCCAACCGCCAAGCCGCCCAGCAGGCGCAGGAGGTGCTGCCCTTTGTCCACGGACAGATCGTCAAGGTCTGGTGGCTGCTGCTGGCCGCGGGGGTCCTCTACACCGGCAGCACGTTTTTCTTTGGCGGGGCCCTGCAGACCTACCTGGTCTGGCTGGCACTGGTCGGCCTGGGCTTGTTCTTGCACGGGTTGTTTTCTCAGGAGCTGGTGGAATGGGTCGGCGCGAGCTGCTTTTTGCTGGCGCTGTTGGCCTCGACGAGCGGCTTGCCGCTGGATTGGCACCGGGCCGTGGTCATCAACGTGAGCGCCGTGGGCCTGCCGCTGCTGGGCTGGATGCTGCACCGCTGGCCCGAGCCGTCGTCCCGGCTGGTGCCGTTGATGACCCGGGTCGCGGTTTGGATGTTGGCCAGCGTGGTGCCGGCCTTGGTGCTTCAACTGTGGCAGCCCGGGTGGCGCTTGCCTGAGGATGTGCCGGTGTACACCCAGGCCGAGTTGCAGCGGCGCGGGCCCCCTTCCAGTTGGCCGCACCACCTGGCCTTGCGGGTGCCCAAGGGCACTCAGCTGGCCTTGCGGATCGAGTTGCAGGGTGACGTGCTGGGTGCCGCGGCCGACAGCCCGACCGTCCTGAACTACACCGTGCTGCACGACATGGAGTTCTTGATGACCGATGGCCAGTTCACGCGGCAGATGCGCCTGCCGGGTGAGGCGTGGCGCCAGCGCGAGGGTTGGTTGCGCATCGACCGCCTGGAGTTTGCCGCCGATGCCAGCGAGCCGGTCGGCATGGCGGTGCGCGCCCGCGCCCACATTCGCCTGGGAACGTCCCGATGAGCCCCGCGTCTTCCCCGCCGCTCGGCGCAGCGCCTTCGCTCGACCCTTTGCTGCACCAGCCGTTGCGCAGCCAAGTGGCCGCTTACCTGGTTGGGCGGGGCGAGGCCACCTTCAGCGAACTCAAACGGGTGCTGCAGTGCACCGATGGCAACCTCGAAGCCCACCTGAAGAAGCTGATCGCTGCGGGGTACCTGCAGCCCGAGCGGCGCAGCGACGGGGCCCGCGGCCAGACGGCCTACCGGCTCACCCCCGTGGGACGGTCGGCTTTTGCCGACTACCTGCTGCACCTGCAGCAGTTGTTCAACCTGGCCCCAGTGAACGACACCGGGGTGCCCGAACCGGCAGGCTGGGTGCCCGCGCCTTCGAGCGGGTGACGTCGGCGAGCCTTCCGGCTTGCCGGCCTTGAGGCCTCAAACAAAACAAGGGTTTTTGTGTGTGCCGTCGCCGCTGGCGATGCGGTGGCGGCGTGTTCGTGCGCGGCGATGTTTCCAATGTGCCGCTTTCTTTCTTTCTTTGACCTTCCTTCACTGTCACTCAGGAGTTCACCATGACATCTCCCTTCTTCTCACGCCGCCTTGCCGGTTTGGCCGCCCTCGGTGCGATGACCCTCGGGCTCGGCGGCTGCGCCGGCACGCTCGGCCGGCTGCCGGCCCCAGAGGTCTTGCAGGCCCTGCCGGTGGTGGCTTATGGCCAACCCAAGCCGGCACAGGGCGACTACATCGTGCACCTGCGGGCCCGCGAGCCGATCACGGCCGATGCGCAGGTGCGGGGCAACCTGTTCGTTGCCAACGACCAGAAAACCCTGTCGGTGCAGCTCAAGCGCGATCTCTACCTCTACAAGCACTGGCTGAGCCATGACAAGGTGAGCTGGCGCAAGGCCGACGAGGCCGTGGGCGGCACGATCTCAGTCCAGCTGCCGGGCTATGCGCGGCCGAATGCGGGTGAGATCTTGATCGAGCTCAACGAGAAGCCTTGACACGCCTTCGTGAGGTGCCGGCGCCGCACTTCAAACGCCGCGGGTGCCCAGGCAATCGGTGCCCAAGGCCTGCTCCACACGGCGACCCTCGGCTTCGATGCCCGCCTGAGCTTGGCGGGCGCTGACCAGGCCTTGCAGCTGCTTCAACGGCAGCTGCACCGCGGCGCGAATGGGCGGGTACTGGGCCGCCAGCTTGGCCACCTGCTCGCGCACGGCCGGGGTGCTGGCCTTGGTCACGCGCAACTCGGTGCTGCCGTCGCGCAGGGCGGCCAACAACGCGTCGAAGGAATTGAGGTCCTTGCCCAACAGGAACACGGCCTCCGGGCTCACCCCCTCGCGGCTGAAGAACTCGGCGCTGGACAAGGCAATGCGCTGGGTCAGCATGGTCATCTGGCTGCTCACCATGATGTTGGCGACGGGCGCGTTCTCGCGCATCAACACGGCCATCAAGGTCTCGGATGCGCCGAGCAGCTCGATGGATTCGCGCTGCACCGTGCGCAACGCTTCATGGGTGCGCTGCACCGCCTCGGCCTGCGCCAGCACCAAGGCCGCCTGCTGGTCCAGGCGGACCCAGGTGGAGGCCAAGGCGCTGCTGGCGGCGGTGCTCGCGCTGGCGGCGGCCAGGCGGGTCAACTCCTCGCGGCGCGCGCGCAGGCTTTGAAAGGCGGCGCTGTCGCCCATCCAGACGGCATCCTGGGCCGACTGGTGCAGGCCCCGCGACACCGCCAGGGCTTGGCAGGCAAACAGCTGGGCCGACGCGGGGGCGGCGGCCATCCGGTGCGGTGCGGGCTCGATGGGAGCGGCCGTGGTGGCGGCCGTGGCGACCACAGGCCACAGGCTGAGCGCCACGCAGGCCCTCCACAGGCATCGGCGAAGGGGGTGGGTGACAGCGACTACGGTGAAAGACAACGGCATGGCGAGGACTGCTTGAGGGAAGGAATGAAGGCCACCAGGGGCCCAACCCGCCCAGTTTACCGAGCCGGCCCGATCAATCCGTCGGCGCGCAGCAACTGTTCGAGGCAGTGCTCGCGGATGCCGTAGAAGTCTTTCAGCGTCTGGATCTGAGCCAGCGCCTCGGTGGCCGGTGTGGCGCCAGGGCGCTTGACCGCCAAGATCATCTTGTTCTTCGAGGTGTGCTCGAGGGCCACGAACTCGAAGACCTGGGTGGTGTAGCCGCAGGCCTCCAGCCACAAGGCCCTCAGGCCGTCGGTCAGCATCTCGGCTTCCTGGCCGAGGTGGATGCCGTGCTGCAGCAACGGGCGCAGCGGGTGCGGCGCCAGCAGCTGGGGCCGCACCTGCTTGTGGCAGCAGGGGGAGCACAGGATGATGCTGGCGCCGGCGCGCAGGCCGGCATGGATGGCGTGGTCGGTGGCGGTGTCGCAGGCGTGCAGGGCGATCATCACGTCGAGCGGGCCGGCGTCGCACTGGCCCACGTCGCCCTCCTGGAAGCGCAGGCCGCTCAAGCCCAGCTCGCGGGCCGCCCCGTTGCACAGGGTCACCAGGTCGGCCCGCAGCTCCACGCCCAGCACCTCGGGCACCTGGCCGGCGCGCGTGAGGTGGTCGTGGATCGCAAACGTCAGGTAGCCCTTGCCGCAGCCGAAGTCGGCCACGCGCACACGGGCGGCCTCGGCCAGGCTCGAGTGGTTCAACGCCCCCGCGAACACCTCAACGAACTTGTTGATCTGCTTCCACTTGCGCGACATCGCCGGCACCAGCGTGTGCTCCGCGGTGGTCACGCCCAGGGCCCGCAGGAAAGGCCGCTCCAGCGGCACCCAGCGCTGCTTGTCGCGGTTGTGGGTGGGCGAGGCCGCTTCGCGGGCCTGCGCCAGTGCCTGCACTTTCAGGGTGGCTTGGTAGCGGGGCGCTGGCGGTGCCTCGCCCGGCGCACCCGCCCGGGTTTTCTTCGACCGGCTCAGCGCCAGGTGGGCTTGCGCGCGGGTGGTGCCCAGGTGGGCGTGGCTGAAGCTGTCACCAAGCAGGCGGTGAATTTCCTGCAGGCCGTCGGCCAGCGGCCAGTTGTGGGTCACGTCGCGCCGGTCATGGCGGTAGACGAAAGACAGGCAGGCCTGATCGCGCAGCTGCACCGGGCGGATCGTCAGGCGGTGGAGGTCGGGCTCGGTGCCGCGGTACTTGGCCAGCACCAGCTCGACCCACTCCCCCTCGGCTGCACTGGTGGCCAACAGCGCCTCGAAACGCGCCAAGGCGTCGGCGCTGCTTCCCGCGGTGCTCACAAGGGCAGTTCGGTGAAGAATTTGCCGCCGTGGTAGATCAGCGGCTGGGCGCCCGCGCGGCGGTGGATCTGCTCGACCTCGCCGACGAAGATGGTGTGGTCGCCCTCTTCATACTGGCTGCGGTTGAAACACTCGAACACCGCCACCACGCCCTCCAGCACCGGCGCCCCGCCCGCGCCGAGGTGAAAGTTCAGCCCGTCGAAGCGGTTGGGCACCTGGCTGGCAAAGCGCTCGGCCAGATGGCGCTGGTCGGCCGCCAAGATGTTGATCGCGTAATGCGAGCCTTGCGAAAAAGCCGCCAGGGACCGCGCCTTTTGCGACAGGCTCCACAGCACCAGGGGCGGGGCCTGCGACACCGAGTTGAACGAGCTGGCGGTCAGGCCGACATAGCCACCCTCAGGGCTGCCCGCGGTGACGATCGTGACCCCAGTGGCGAACATCCCCAAGGCCGCTCGGAACTCTTGCGACGTGAATTGGGGGGTCTGGGCTTGGGTGGGGGTCATGACTGCCGCGTCAAAGAAGGAAAAAGAAAGAAAAGGGCCAACGTGTGGCGGGCCAGGGCGCGCGCCGCCGTCAAATCACGGTTCAACTGTCGCACAGGCGCAATTGTGAGGGAGTTGCCGGGTGGAAGCAGCTAAATTCGGCCTCCGGCAATCGCAAGGGCTCAGGGGATGACTGATTTCGCACAACGCAGGGCCGCGGCCCACCGGCTGGTCGTGGTGGTGCTGCTGGGCTTTGCCTCGGGGCTGCCCCTGGCCCTGACCGGCCAGGCGATGCAGGCCTGGCTGTCGGTGTCCGGCGTCAACGTGGCCACCATCGGCTTTTTGAGCCTGGTGGGCCTGCCCTACACCTTCAAGTTCCTGTGGGCGCCCCTGATGGACCGCTTCGACCTGCCCTGGCTCGGCCGGCGCCGGGGCTGGCTGGTGGTGACGCAGTTGGCCGTGGCCCTGGCCCTGTGGTGGATGGGCGGCACCTCGCCCTCCGAGGCCACCCGCAGTTTCGCCCTGCTGGCCTTGTTGGTGGCTTTTGTGTCGGCCTCGCAAGACGTCGTCATCGACGCCTACCGAACCGACCTGCTGCCCGCCAGCGAGCGCGGGGCTGGGGCCTCCTTGAACGTGCTGGGCTACCGGTTGGCGATGATTTTGTCCGGCGGGGTGGCCTTCATCTGGGTCGACCCGGTGCAGGGTGGCGGCTGGACCTGGCCCGAGGTCTACCGCTTCATGGCCGGCTTGATGGTGGGCGCCGCGGTGCTCTCCGCGGTGGTGTTGCCACGCCTGCCCGCAGCCCCCCGGCCCACCAGCCGCGCGCGCAACGACGTGCAGGGCTTTGCGGCGGTGCTGGCGGTGGCATTGTTGGGCTTCTTGTTGACTGCCGGCCTGGGTGAGGCGGCCAGCGCCAGCGTGCAACAGGCGTTGTGCCAGCAGGCATCTTGGTGCTGGGCGGCCGACAGCGGCTGGGGCCGGCTGCTGCGCCAGGGCGCGTTCAGCCCCTGGGCCCAGGCTCTGGTCGTGGGGGGCGACGGGGCCGTGGCCACGCCCTTGCAGGTCAAGTGGGCCGAGCTGTTGAGCCTGTTCATGGGCTTGGCCCTGACCCTGCCGCTGGCGGCCTGGGCGGCCCGCCGTGCGCGCTTCGAGACCCTGCTCGGCGGCCTGGGCGACTACTTCCGCCAGCCCGGTGCCGCGGCCTTTCTCGCCCTGATCGTGCTCTACAAACTGGGCGACGCCTTTGCCGGCTCACTGATGACGCCGTTCCTGCTGCAGGGGGTGAATTTCTCAGTGGCCGAGGTCGGGGTGGTCAACAAGGTGATCGGCCTGTGGCTCACCATCGGTGGCGCCTTGCTGGGCGGCTTTCTGATGATGCGCCTGGGCTTGTGGCGCGCCTTGCTGCTGTTTGGCGTGCTGCAGATGTTGAGCAACCT
Source organism: Pseudomonadota bacterium (assembly GCA_040385465.1). GTDB lineage: Bacteria > Pseudomonadota > Gammaproteobacteria > Burkholderiales > Burkholderiaceae_C > CANHBY01. The sequence continues at coordinate 33,349 of JAZKHH010000091.1, forward strand.
GGGCTTTTGGTGGCTGGCGGTGCAGGGGCAGGGCTCCATGGGGGCCTTCACGCTGCCGGCCTTTGACTGGTGGTTCGTCAAACTGGCCAAGGCCACCTCGGTGGATGGCGGTTTGTTGATGGTGATTGCCGCCGAGAACCTGTCGGGCGGCATGGGCACCGCCGCGTTCGTGGCCTTCCTGATGAGCCTGTGTCACCAGCGCTTCACCGCCACGCAGTTCGCCCTGTTGAGCGCGTTTGCGTCGATCGGCCGGGTGTGGGTCGGGCCGCTGGCCGGCGTGGTGGCCGACTCGGTGGGCTGGCCCACCTTCTTCATCCTGTCCACCTTCGCCGCGCTGCCCGCGTTGGCGATGCTGTGGTGGCTGCGGCGGCCCCTGCGGGCGCTCGAAGTTGACCCCAAGGCCCCGCTGGTGGACGACTGAGTCGGGTGCCAGACGGCACTCAGGGCCCCGTGGGGCCCTGAGTGGTCAGGTGTTTCGCTTCCGACGGGCCGGGCAGGATGTGGCGCCGGCGCTCAATTCAGAAGCGGTAGCTCACGCCCACGGTGAGTTGCGGCACGAACCGGATCTGGCCCACGCCGTCGCGGATTTCGGCGGTTTCCGCGTCGATGTCGGCCTGCGACACCTGGGCTGCCAACGCGCCGCTCACGGTGGTGGTGACCTTGGCCTTGCCGATCGAGCCCCCCACGTCGGCGTGGAAGCCCCAGCCTTTGTCGGCCTTCTGGTGCCCCCAGCCCACGCCGAGGTAAGGCGTGGTGCTCGGGAACTTGACCTTCACGTCGAAGCGGTCGCCGGCGGCCAGCGCATAGGTGCTGCCGCCGATGGTGATGGTGGAGCCGGTGCCGCCGCCGCTCAGGTCGACCTTGTATTGGTTCGAGGTCAGCCCGCCCGTGAGGCGGAAGCTCGAGCCGGGGCTGACGAACCAGTCGGCGAACAGGCCCAGGCGGCTGGCCTTGATCTTGGTGTTGTAGGTGATGCCTTCTTCGGTGGTGGTGTCGGACCGGGTGCCCAGGGTGGCATAGTCGGCGCGCAGCGTGGCACGGTCGCTCAAGGGGTGGGCGTAACCCACCATCACGCCGGGAAACCCCAGGCCGCCGTACACCTCTGCAGCCCGGGCAGACTGAATGCCGCTGACGGCCAGCACGAGCAGCGCCGTGGCTTGGAGCACGGTGGTCACACGGCGGTCAAGACACTGCGGGGAAGGGGCGCGGGAAATGTGCATGATGGAGTGGACGGCAAGGGCCGTGAGCAGTTGTGAAAAGGGTCACGCCAGTCTAGGGGGCAAGGGCCCTTGCAGTCGAGTCAACTGAGGCCCAAACCTCCGCTTTTTCACTTGAAAGGAAGTCAATCGTGGTGCGCGACGACAACGTGTGGGTTCACCGGGCCGCTTGCCGCTGCCCTTTGCATGGCCGCCGCTGGTTCAGCGGCTTGTTGCTGGCCGGGGGCGCCCTGGGCAGTTGGCCCGCCTGGGGCGACGGGGTGACGCTGGACAACCGCTCGCCCGCGGCCAAGCTGGTGCCGGCGCAGGAGGTGGAAGAGGCCGCAGCGCAGCAATACCAGCGCTTGCTGCAAACGGCGGCGCAGCAAAAAGCCCTGGCGCCCGACAGCCACCCGCAGTTGCGGCGCTTGCGCACCATCTCGCAGCGCCTGATCCCGTTCAGCAGCTCGCCCAATTTGCGCAGCACCTCGCGCGCCAGCCAGTGGAAGTGGGAGATCAACCTGATCGGCAGCAAGCAGGTCAACGCCTTTTGCATGCCCGGCGGCAAAATTGCGTTTTACTCCGGCATCCTCGACCAGCTGCAGCTCACCGACGACGAGGTGGCCCAGGTCATGGGCCATGAGATCGCGCACGCCCTGCGCGAGCACGCCCGCGAGCAGCTGGGCAAGGAAATGGCCACCCGGGGCGCCATCGAGCTCGGCGCGGCATTTTTTGGCCTGAGCGGCGCCAGCCGGCTCGCCGCCGACCTGGGCGGCCAGTTGCTGACGCTGAAGTTCGGCCGCGACGATGAATCCGAGGCCGACAAAATCGGCCTCGACCTGGCCGCGCGGGCAGGCTACAACCCGCGCGCCGGCGTCACCTTGTGGCAAAAGATGTCCAAGGCGGGCGGCGGCGGCCGGTCGTTGGAGTGGCTGTCGACCCACCCGGCCGGCACCAGCCGGATCCAGCAGATTGAATCCAACCTGCCGGCGGTGGAGCCGCTGTACGTGCGGGCGGCCAAGCCGCCACCGGGCTGAGGCGTCATGGTGTGAGGAAGCAGGGGTGCCGCCGGTGGCCCCGCTGCGCCAAGCCTCAGCCTGCGGAGGTGGTCTCGTAGGCCAGCACCTGCAGCAGCCAGCGGTTCAGGTCGGCCACCTCTTCGGCGCAGACCGAGTGGCCCATGGCGTACTCGTGCCATTCCACCGTGCAACCCAGGCTTTGCAGCAACTCGCGCGATGCCACGCCGCGGGCGTAGGGCACCACCGTGTCGCCCCGGCCGTGGGCCAGGAAAATCGGCACCTTGTGGTTGGCGGCGTGCCGCTCGGCGGCGGTCACCGCACTCAGGGGCACGTAGCCGGACAGGCCCGCCACGCCGGCCAGCCGCTCGGGGTAGCGCAGGCCGGTCATCAAGGCCATGGCGCAGCCCTGCGAAAAACCGGCCAGGACGATGCGCGACGCGGGCACGCCGCGTTCGCGCTCGCGGTCGATCAAGGCGGCGATGGCGCGCTCCGAGGTGCGCAGGCCGCCTTCGTCTTCACGCTGCACCAGGTCGGCGCCACGGATGTCGTACCAGGCCGGCATGACGTGGCCGCCGTTGATCGTCACTGGCATGTCCGGCGCATGGGGAAAGATGAAGCGCACCGGGCCGATGGCGCGCAGCTCCAGCTCGCGTGCGAAGGGCACGAAGTCGTTGCCGTCGGCCCCCAGGCCGTGCAGCACGATGACGCTGGCGCCAGGCACCGCGGTTTTGTCTTGGGTCTGGATCTCGATGGTGGGCAGCAGGCTCATGGC
>JAZKHH010000092.1:0-3893 GCA_040385465.1 Pseudomonadota bacterium
CGTCGCCGGTGTGCAGGTTGAAGCGGCGGATCTGGCTCGGGCTGAGGTAGATGTCGTCGGTGGAGGCCATGTAGCTGGCGTCCGGTGCGCGCAAGAAGCCGAAGCCGTCGGGCAGCACTTCCAGCACGCCGTCGCCGAACACTTGTTCGCCGCCCTTGGCGCGCTTTTTCATGATGGCGAACATCAGCTCCTGCTTGCGCATGCGAGCGACGTTTTCAATCTCGAGCGCTTCACCCATCTTGATGAGTTCGGAAACGTGGAGCGCCTTCAATTCAGACAGATGCATGGGTCGGTACCCTATTGAGGAGTGGGGCCGGCCGCGGTGCCAGTGCGACGGACCCGGTTGGGTGGCTCACCTGCAAACCCGCCCTGCGCGGTTCAGCCGCAGGATCAGGCACAAGGGGGAATGCGGGGGCGCCGTAGCCACGTGGGCTTGGGGGCGCTGCCCTGCGCTGGAGGGGTTCCAAGGCAGAGGGCGCCAGTCACGTGGCGGCAGTTGTGGTTGTGGTTTTTTCGGTCTAACAGTCGGTCTAACGGCTCAAGCAGACTCAAGCAAAACGGCGTCTCCGAGGAGACGCCGTTTGACACGGCTGGCCGTGATTATAGGTTGCTGTCGATGAAAGCTTTCAATTCGGCTTTCGATTTGTTGCCGACCAAGGTGCCGGCGAGCTGGCCGCTTTTGAAAATCATCAGGGTCGGGATGGCACGGATGCCGAACTTGCCCGGGGTGTCGCGGTTCTTGTCGATGTCCATCTTGGTGACCTGCAGGCGGCCTGCGTAGTCTTTCGAGACCTCATCCAGAATCACGCCAATGGACTTACAAGGGCCACACCATTCGGCCCAGTAATCGATCAAGACGGGCTTGTCGGCTTTGAGAACGTCGTCCTCGAAGGACGCATCGGTGGTGGCGGTGATCAGTTCGCTGCTCATGGTTTTTTCCTCAATAGGGTTGCCGCTCTAAGGCAGGGGCAACACGGCACAATGATTCTCACACAAAGGCTTTGACCCCTTGTCCTCACCTGCACTGATGTTTTCTATCGCGTCCATAGCGTCCAGCGCTGTCCCTCGTTCGGTGGAAGCGGTTTGGAAAGACGTGGCCGAGTCGGTGGCGGCTTGGTTGCAAGCGACGGGTGCCGCCCCGCGGGACGCGGTGCTGCTGCTGCCGCAGGTGCGTCACCTGCCGTCTGCGCGCCAGGCGTGGTCGCGCTGGGTGGGGGGGTGGCTGCCACGGATCGAGACACCGCAGACGCTGTCGGCGGCCTGGGCGCCGACGCCGCAGCCAGTGGCGGGGCTGATCACCTTCGACCTGGCCACCGACCATTTGACGGCGCGCAAGCTGCTGCAGTCGGCGTCGTTCACCCGGGCGTCGGACCCACTGGCGCTGGACCATGCGCTGACCGCGTTGGTGCAGACCGCCCAGGGCATGGCCCGCGCCGCCAGCCTGGTGCCACCCACACAGCGCGACGCGCACTGGGCGCGCTGCCGCGAGTGTTTGAACGGGGCGGGGGGGCCGGCGGGGCGGGAGCGCGCGTTGGCGCAGTTGGCGCTGGAGTGGGCGGCCCTGCAGGTGGCGCCGCGCACCGACGTGCTGTTCCTGCCGGACGACGGCGAGGTTGAGGGAGAGGCGGCACGGGTGTCGGCCTGGGTCATGGTGCAAGCGGGCGGGGTCGACCCGCTGTCGCGAGCGGTGTTGCAGGCGGCGGCCCTTCACCGGCCTTGCGGGGTGGTGGACTTGGACGGCGTGCCGAACATGGCGGAGGAAGGGGCCGACACGGCGATGGCGGCGGCGGCCGATGCGCCCCTGCCTTGCCGCCCCCAGGCGCTCAAGGTCGCCGTGTGCGAGGACTTCGAGGAAGAAGCGCAGCGCAGCGCCGCGCAGGTGCTGCACCACCTGACCCGGCGCGAGGTGCCGGTGGTGCTGGTGGCCCAGGACCGGGTGCTGGTGCGGCGGGTGCAGGCGTTGCTGACCCGCCGCGCGGTGGCGGTGCAGGACGAGACTGGTTGGAAGTTGTCGACCACCACGGCCGCGGCCATGGTGATGGCGTGGCTGCGCGCGATGCGGCCGCAAGCGTCGCTCGACGAAGTGATCGATGCGTTGAAGTCGGTGCCGCATCGCCAGGCGGAGGTGCAGGCACTGGAGGCGGTGCTGCGTCGGCGGAACTGGCGTCGGCTCGATCAGGTGCAGCCGGCCCGGTTGCCCCCCGCCGCCGCCATGGTCTGGCAGGACGTGCTGGCGTTGCGGGCCAGTGTGCCGCGCGGGCTGCGGCCGTTGACTTCCTGGCTGGACTGGCTGGCGGGCACCTTGCACACTTTGGGGCTGACCGACGCGCTGGCCCAAGACGCCGCGGGCACCCAGGTGTTGGCGGCGCTGCGGCTGTCGCTGCCCGATGTGGTGTTCGGAGAGATGGCCCGCAGCCTGGGCGGCCTGGACTTGCCGCAGTGGATGAACTGGATCGATCAGACCCTGGAACAGGCGTCGTTTGTGCCGCCGGTGGCGGCCCAGGCCGAGGTGGTGATCACGCCGTTGTCGCATGCGGTGCTGCGGCCGTTTGCCGCCGCGGTGTTTCCCGGCGCGGACGCCACGCACTGGGGCCCGCCGGCCGGCCTGCACCCGCTGCTCACCCCAGCGCAGGCGCAGGTGTTTGGCTTGCCGACGCAGGACGGGGCCCTGGCGGCGCAGTGGCTCTCCATGCGCCAGCTGACGCGGGTGCCGCAGCTGACCTTGCTGCACCGCTTGAACGACGTCGACGAACGGCTGCTGCCCAGCCCTTTGCTGGAGCGCTTGCTCTTGCTGTGGAACTGCGATGCCCCACCCGACGAGGGCGTCAAGGCGCCCGAAGTGCGGGTGGTCAAGCGCGTGCCGCCGGCACCGGTGCACCCCGCCGGGGTGGCCGCGCCCGGCTTGTTGCCGTCGCGTCTGAGCGCCAGTGCGTGCGAGGCGCTGCGCGCGTGTCCCTACCGGTTTTTCGCGTTGCGCATGTTGCAGCTGCAGTCGGTCGAGGAGCTGGAAACCAACCCCGACAAGCGCGACTACGGGGACTGGCTGCACACCGTGCTGCTGCGCTTTCACACCGAGCGCACGCCAGGCACCGAGCGCGAAAGCGCGCGGGCCAGCCTGCGGCGAGTGGCGCGGGCCTCGCAATCCCTGCAGGGCTGGGACGATGCCGAGTTCCTGCCTTACCTGGCCTCCTTCGAGCGGCTGATCAATCCGTACCTCGACTGGCTGGAAGCGCGCGAGGCGCAGGGCATCCACTGGCTGGACGGAGAGCGCGAGGTCACGGCCTGGCCGCCGGCCTGGGACGGGGTGGCCATGCACGGCATCATCGACCGGCTGGACCGGCTCGACGGCCCCACGCCGACCTTGGAGCTCATCGACTACAAGACCGGCAGCGCCACGGCGTTGAAGCAGAAGGTGAACACGCCCTCAGAGGAGACCCAGTTGGCGTTTTACGCGGCCTTGATGCGAGACCAGGCGCCCGCGGAAGCGCTGCAGGCGGCCTACCTGCCGTTGGAAGACGGGCATCGTTTGAAGGCCGTGCCACACCCGGACCTGGAACACAGCGCCGAGCGGTTGGTGGCCGGCATCGGACAGGACCTGGCGCGCTTGCGTGGCGGGGCGGCGTTGTGGCCTTTGGGGCAGGGCAATGCGTGCGATTACTGCGCGGCGCGCGGTGTGTGCCGTCGCGATCACTGGGTCGGGCCCGTGCCGCTGCCGGTGACAGTGACGTCGGTGTCGGTGTCAGTGTCAGTGTCGGCAATGGATGGGCTTGCTGGCGAGGATCCGCCATGAGCTTGCACGACGCCCCGGCCTACCGGATCAATGGGGCCAGCGTGCCGCGAAGCCAGTTCTACGCCACGGCGTGCAACCCCGGGCGCAGCGTGGTGGTGGAGGC
>JAZKHH010000092.1:3993-43229 GCA_040385465.1 Pseudomonadota bacterium
TGCGCGGCGGACGGCTGGTGGAGATCCGCACCTTCCACGCCTGGTTCTCGCAGTTGCTGCGCGCGGCGCCCTTGGAATTGCTGGCCGAGTTGCAGCTCAGCCCGAACATGCGGCTGTTGGAGGAGGCGAGCGACCACCTGCCGGCGGTGTTTCGCCGGTTCCACGCGCGGGTGCTGGCCGATGAGGGTTTGCTGGCCGACTACCAGGCCCAGGTGCACCTGCGCGGCCGGGCGTCGCTGCAGCGCTGGCTCGAGCAGGCCATGGGCAAGCGCATCGAGATCGAGTTGGCGCAGCGAGCCGGCGTGCTGCAGACCAGCGTCGAAGCGCCCATGGCTTCGTCGGTGGGCGGCGCTCACGCCGCGGTGCGCAACCCTGTCTTGGTGTCGCAGTTGCAGCAGTTGATGGACAAATTTCAGTTGCATCTGAAAAAGGTCAAGCAGCAAACGGCCGCGGGGCAGCTGGCACAGGCACTGGCCTGTGAGGACGACCGAGGGCTGTTCGAGGGCAGCTACAAGGCTTTGATGACGGACACGCACACGCCGCGCAAGCAGCTGGGCGACCACCCGGAACAGGCCTGGGCGTGCGCCGCGCTGCTGGGGATCCGCGAAGCGGTGCATCAAGAGGAGGCCCATGCCGAGCACTTGCGGATGGTGCGCCTGTCGTGCGTGCTGATCAACGAGTTCAGCGCCTACAAACGCGAACAGGGCCTGGCCGACATGGCCGACTTGGAACGCTGCGCCTTGGCCTTGCTGCGCGACAGCAGTTTGTCAGGGTGGGTGCAGGAGCGCCTGGATGCGCGGGTGCGGCACGTGCTGATCGATGAGTTCCAGGACACCAGCCCCTTGCAGTGGCATGCGCTGCACGCCTGGCTGTCGGCCTATGTGGGCGCGGGCGGCGGGCACAGCGGCCAGCGGCCGCCGTCGGTGTTCATCGTCGGCGACCCCAAACAAAGCATCTACCGCTTCCGGCGGGCCGAACCGCGGGTGTTCGAAGCCGCGCGTGACTTCGTGCGCGAGGGGCTCGACGGCGCGGTGCTGGCCTGCGACCACACGCGGCGCAACGCCCCAGAGGTGTTGCACGCCCTCAACGAGGTCTTCGGCCAAGCGCAGGAGCGTGCCGAATTCAGCGGCTTTCGGGCCCACACCACGGAGGTGGAGGACGCCGGCTCGCAGGGGTCGCTCTACGGTCTGCCCAGTGGGGTGTTCACCTTGCCGCCGGTGGCACGCGAGACGCCGGCCACTGGGGCTGCGGCGTCGGCACCGGGTGCCTGGCGCGACACCTTGACCACGCCGCGCGAGGAGCTGCACACGCCGTGGCGACAGCAGGAAGCCCAGCGGGTGGCGCATGCCATTGCCGCCCTGGTGCGCGGCGAGGTGCCCAACCCGCGCAACGGCCGGGCCCTGCTGCCCAGCGACATCCATGTGCTGTCGCGCAAGCGGGCGTCCCTGCGGTTGCTGGCCAGCGAGTTGCAGGCGCTGCACCTGCCCTTTGCGGCGCCCGAGGCGTTCAAGCTGATGGACGCCCCCGAGGTGCAGGACGTGGTGGCGCTGCTCGACGCGTTGGCGTCGTCGCAGCACCACCTGTCGTTGGCGCGGGCGCTGCGCAGCCCGCTTTTCGGCGCTTCGAATGAGGACTTGATGGTGCTGGCGCAGCGCGTGCAGGGGCTGCGCGACAGGGCGGCGCAGGAAGAAGCATGGGAGAGCGGCCAGGCGACCGACGTGTCGTGGTGGGTGGCCTTGACCCAAGGCAGCGAAGAAGGCCTCAGCCCGGCCTTGCGCCGCGCCCGCCATCTGCTGGAGGCGTGGCGTGCGGCGGCGGCGATGCTGCCACCGCACGACGTGCTGGACCGCATCTTCCACCAAGGCGAGGTGCTCACGCGCATGGCGGCCGCCGTGCCAGCGGCCCTGCGCGCAGCCGGCCAAGGGGCGCTGCAGGCGCTGATGACCCAGGCGCTCATGCTCGATGGTGCGCGCTACGCCACGCTGTACAACTTCGTGCGTGCGCTGAAGCAGCGGGCGCTCAAGCTCATGCCGCCCGCGCTGCCCGATGCCGTGCAGCTGCTGACGGTGCACGGGGCCAAGGGCTTGGAGGCGGAGGTGGTGTTCGTGATGGACGCGGACCCCGAATCCCAGCCCGCGGAGCACACCACGGTGCTGATCGACTGGCCGGTGGACTCGGGTGCGCCCACCACCTGCGCATTCGTTTACTCCGAGAGCCACTGCCCGCCGTCGCTGTCGGGCCTGCTGGCCCGCGAGCGGGCCGCGCGCCACCGCGAGGAGCTCAACGGCCTGTACGTGGCGATGACGCGGGCGCGCGAGTGCCTGGTGGTCAGCAGCACGGAGCGCCGCTCTGGCGCAGCACCCGGCGCCTCGGCCTTGCCGGCCAACTGGTGGCAGCGCTTGTCGCCCTGGTTGACGCCGTGGCCCTTGCCGTTGGGCGACGGCCTGCCGCCCGAGCCGGCCGATGCGTCGATCTGCCTGTGGGACTTGCCGACGGTGGCGTTGCCGGCGCCGGGCTCGGCGGCCGAGGTAGAGGCGGCCCCGGAGGCGGACACCGCGCTCAGCCGCATGGGCCAGGCGGTGCACCTGGTGCTGCAGTGGGCCACCCAGTCGCCTGCCGGGGAGACCTCGGCGCTGGTGACGGCCGCGGCGCGGCAGTTCGGCGTGTCGGCCGACGAGGTGGCGCCGGTGGTGCAGCGCATCCTCGCCAGCCCGGCCTGCGCGCCGTTCTTTGAGCGCACGGGCCTGGCCTGGGCCGACAACGAGGTCGCGGTGTCGGTGCAAGGCGCCGTGCAGCGCATCGACCGCCTGGTGGCCCTGCGCCAGCCGCAGGGCGGCGTGGTGTGGTGGGTGCTGGACTACAAGCTGCACGAAGCACCACAGACCTTGGCACCTTACCGGGCCCAGCTGCGGGCCTACCGCCAGGCGGTGTCGCGCCTGCAACCGGGCGAGGCGGTGCGCTGTGCCTTCGTCACCGGCCAGGGCGAGGTGATCGAGGTGGACGAGACGTTGGGCTGAAGCTCACATGCCCGGGCCCGCAGGGCGCCTTCACACCCACCCGCCGTCACGGGGGTGACTGTGTCGTGGGGTCGGTGGCGTCGCGCTCGGCATGAGCCAGGGCAATCAGGTGTCGGGCCAAGCGCTCCTGCGCCTCGTGCGCGGTGTCGTGGGTCCAGCCGCGCAGGCCCTGCAGGGTGGCCATGCCCGCGTGGCCTTGCGAGAGCAAGGTGTCCAGCAGGGGCGAGGGCGCGTGGCTGTCGTTGAGGTGGGGCAGCAACAAGCGCTGGATGTCGCGGGCCAAGGCCAGGCCGATCAGGTCGGCGTTTTCCAGCGGTCCCAGCACGCCCAGCCGCCGCCCGAAACTTTGCTTGACCACCGTGTCGAGGGTCTCCGCGTCGCACACCCCGTCCGCCACCAGCGAGATGGCTTCCCGCCACAACGCGAACTGCAGGCGGTTGCCGATGAAGCCGGGAAGGTCGCGCCGCACCTTGACCGGCGTCTTGCCGACTTGTTTCAAGAGGCTGAACAGGCCTTCGAAGACTTGCAAATCGGTGTGCGCCGAGGACACCACTTCCACCAGGGGAATGAGGTGCGGCGGGTTCCACCAGTGGGTGCCGACCAAGCGCGCGCGGGCGCTGGACGCCAACCGGGCGCCGATGTCGGTGATCGGAATCACAGACGTGTTGCTGGCCAACCAGGCGCTGGCAGGGGCGGCTTCGGCAATGTCCAGGAACAGCTGCTGCTTGAGCGCCAGCGACTCGGGGGCCGCTTCGATCACCAGGTTGGCGCCGGCCACGGCGCTGGCCAGGTCCGGCGACAAGGTGATGCGCGCCAGCACGGGGTCGGCGTCCAGGCCCAGCTGTTGCAGGTTGTGGCGGATGCGTGCGGTGCAGCCCGCCAAGGTCTGCGGCTGCACATCGCACAGGTTGACCGGGTGGCCGGCGACGGCGAAGACCTGGGCAATGCTGTGTCCCATGAGGCCGGCTCCGACGACCGTGACGTGCAGTGGCTGTGACATGGGCGCAGGGGAGAAGTGGGTGGCGGTGTGGCCATCGTAGGCCTGCACGCCTGTTTTGGTAAGGTGCTCGCCGGGCTGGGCTTGCGCCACGCGGACACAAGGAGACGTCATGGGCATCATCGGTTTGTGGGCGCTTCCCGGCTGCAGGGGGTGTCTGCACGGCGTTGCAACACGCACACAGACGGCCGTGGGACTGTGCACTCCGTTGCGCCGAGGGTGGCGCGGTCCCGTCGATGTCGCCACGCCATGAGCACGCCGGCATCCCCCACGGGGTGGTGGGTCTGGCGCCATCCCCGGCCCCAGGGCACTGAAGGGCGCTGCGTGGGGCGGCACGACTTGCCGGTGGACCCGCGCCGCGCCAAGCGCCTGGCTCGGCGCATCCAGCGGGTGGCGCGCCGCGAGGGCCTGCCACGCGTGGTGTGGACGTCGTCGCTGCAGCGGGCGCACGCCGTGGGCGAGTTCCTGGCGCGTTGGGGTTGGCAGCACCGGGTCGACGACGATCTTCAGGAAGCCGGCTTCGGCACCTGGGAGGGGCGGCGCTGGTGCGACATTCCGCGCGCCGCCATCGACGCCTGGTGTGCGGATTTTGCCGGCCATCCACCGGGGGGCGGCGAGAGCCTGAAAGCGCTGTTCACCCGCTGCCAAGGGGCGCTGGCCAACCCGGTGCGCCCGCCCGTGTGCGTGATCGTGGGCCATGCGGGTTGGATGAGCGCGGCCCACCACCTCGTGCAGGGCCAGCCCCTGCCGGCCCATGCCGCGGATTGGCCCGCCCCGGTGCCCTATGGCGGCTTGCGGGTGTTGCCCAGGCCGGGCGACAACAGCGATCGGCGCTTGAGTGCGGAGACGCCGATGCCCGCCACGATCAGGGCAAATGCGACCGCGTGATAGGCCTGCGGGGCTTCGCCCAGCATGGCGGCTGAGAGCACCGCGGTCAGCAGGGGCGTGAGGTTGGCAAAGAAGGCGGCCACCGCTGGGCCCACGGTGGCCACCCCCAGGCCCCAGAAGCGAAAGGCCAGGATCGACGGCCCGACGGCCACGTAAATCAGCGCCAGCGCCAACGACACGCCTTGCAGCGCCGCCGGTGCGCCGGTGGGCGGCGTCCAGTAGGCGACCTCGACGCTGGCGGCCAAGCCAGCCCACAAGGTGCCGAACAGCACCTGAGGCAGCAGCATCTCCGCCCAATCCCAGGTGGGCCGCTCGGCGCCGCGCATGTGGGCCGGGGGGCGCACCAGCAGCCAGCTGTAAAGCGACCACACCGTCACCGCCACCAGCATCAGCAAATCGCCCTGCGCGAAGGTCACGCTCTGCAGCACCGCCCATTGCCCGCGCGACAGCACCACCGCCACGCCCAGCATCGACAGCACCGCGCCCGCAAGCTCCACCAGGCGCGGCCGCACGCGGTAGAACAGGGCGCCCAGCAACAGCATCCACACCGGCATGCTGGCCGCAATCAGCGTCACGTTGACCGCGGTCGACGTCTGCAGGGCGGCGTACTGCAGGGCGTTGTAGCAACCCACCCCGAGGAAGCCCAGGGTGCACAGGTAGGCCCAGCGGCGGCGGATCTCGTGCGGGCGGCGAAAGATGCGCCAGCCCAGGGGCAGCAGCAACACGCCGGCCATGCCCCAGCGCAAGGCGTTCAGCGCCAACGGCGGCCATTCGCTGACCAGCAAGCGGCCGATGACGGTGTTGCCGGCCCACAGCATCGGTGGCACGGTGAGCATCAGCACCAGACGCCAGTTCCAGGCCATGTTCATGGGCCGCCTCGTCGCCGTGCGATTGCTGGCAACATCCGGTTTTCGTCGCAAACCCAACGTCGGGAGAACCACATGCAAGCCACAGTCATTCAAGTCGATCAGGTGGGTGGGCCGGAGGTGTTGAAGTGGGCGCAGCAGACGGTGGGCGAGCCCGCCGCCGGCGAGGTGTTGATCCGGCAGCATGCCTCGGGGGTGAACTTCCTCGATGTGTACCACCGCACCGGGTTATACCCTTTGCCGACGCCCTTCACGCTGGGCATGGAAGGCGCCGGCGTGGTGGAGGCGGTGGGCCCGCCCACGTCCATGGGGCCGGCTTGCCACCTGGCGGTGGGCGACCGGGTGGCCTACGCTTGCCATCCGCCCGGCAGCTATGCCACCGCGCGGGTGATGCCGTGGAAGGGCCTTGTCAAGCTGCCCGACGCCATCGACTTCGAGCAGGCCGCGGGCATGATGCTCAAAGGCCTCACGGTGCAGTACCTGCTGCGCAAGACCCAGCCGCAAGGCGGCCTGCAGCCGGGCGATTTCGTGCTGTTTCACGCCGGTGCGGGCGGGGTGGGGCTGATCGCCTGCCAGTGGGCCCGGGCGATGGGCCTGCGGTTGATCGCCACCGCTGGGTCGGACGAAAAGTGCGCCCTGGCCGTGGCCCATGGCGCGGCGCACGCCATCAACTACCAGCGTGAAGATTTTGTGGCCCGGGTCAAGGAGCTGACCTACGGCCACATGGTGAAGGTGGTGTACGACTCGATCGGCCGCGACACCTGGGACCGCTCGCTCGATTGCCTGCGGCCGCTGGGCCTGATGGTCAGCTTCGGCAACGCATCCGGGCCGGTGCCGCCGATCAACCTGGCCACCTTGGCCGCCAAAGGCTCACTGTTCGTGACCCGGCCGACCTTGTTCACCCACCTGGCCGACCGCGAATCCACCCAGGCCATGGCCACTGACCTGTTCGACATGGTGACCTCCGGGGCGGTGAAGATCCATGTGGGACAACGGTATGCGTTGAAGGATGCCGCGCAGGCCCATCGCGACCTGGAGTCGCGCGCCACCACCGGGGCCAGCGTGTTGCTGTGCAGCGAAAGTTAGCTGAACACCACCGCAGGCCGCTGTTCGCCCACCTTGGCCAACGCGGCCTGAGCGCTCAGCAGTCGGACGAACGCAGCACCGCCTGGTCCACGGTGGGTGCGGCCACCGCCGGCTGGCGCAGCAGGCGCAACTGGAAGCTGAAGCAGCTGCCTCGGCCCAAGGTGCTTTGCACCCGGACTTCGCTGCCCATCAAGGCCACCAGGCGGTTGACGATGGTCAGGCCCAGCCCGGTGCCGCCGTAGCGCCGCGTGATGCTGCTGTCGGCCTGCACGAAGGGCTCGAAGACATGGGCCAGCTGGTCGGCGGTCATGCCGATGCCGGTGTCGCGCACGCTGAATTCCAGCTCGACGCCAGTGTCGTCGTTGACTGAAATCGGCGAGGCGGGCACCACGCTGATGCGCACTTCGCCGCGCTCGGTGAACTTCAGGGCGTTGCCCACCAGGTTCACCAGCACCTGGCGCAGCCGCACGGCGTCGCCCACCAGCTTGTCGGGCACGTCGGGGTGGATGTTGGCGTACAGGTTGAGGCCTTTTTGCTGCGCCTGGTGGGTCAGTGGGCTGAAGGCTTCGTCGATGCACAGGCGCAGGCTGAACGGCTGCTGCTCGAGTTGCATGCGGCCGGACTCGACCTTGGCCACGTCCAGCAGGTCGTTGATGATCACCATCAGGCCCTTGGCCGACTGGTTCACCAGCTCGATGTACTTGCGCTGGGTGGGACTGAGCTCGGTGCGCAAGACCAGGTCGGTGAGGCCGAGCACGCCGTTCATGGGCGTGCGGATCTCATGGCTCATGTTGGCCAAGAACTCGCTTTTGGCCAGGTTGGCGCGGTCGGCCTCGACCCGCGCGCTTTCCAGAGCCTGCTGCACCGCCTTGAGGTTGGAGATGTCGCGCGCGTTGACCTGCATGGCCTTGTCGCCGGTGCCGGGGTCGACCACGGGGCGGATGTCCACGCCGTGCCAGCGCAGGCCCTGCAGGGTGCGCAGCTCCATCTCGGCGCTGAACGTCTGGCCCTTGCGGACCTGGTTGATGATGCGCGCCGCCACTCCCGGCTCGAGGAACATGGCGGCGAACTCGGCGCTGTTGCGCAGCGGCTTGGGCTTGACCGGGCCGAAGGCCTGCACCGCCGCCGGATTGCGCATCAGCAGCGTGCCCTGGGGCAGGCTGTGCACGGCGATGCGCACGGTGGTGTGCTGCATCGCTTCCACGCCGCGCAGGGTGTTGGCATCGAAGCTGGCCGCCAGGGGTTCGGATGCGAACAGGATGCCCAGCCGCTGATCGGGCAGGGTGATGCCGCGCGCCACCAACTCGGAGGTGACCGGTGTGCCGCGCGGGTACAAGGTCCAGGATTCGCGGGTGAGCTCGCCGCGTGCGTGGCTTTGCATGGCCTGCATCAAGCGCGTGCGGGTGCCTTCGGTGAGGTCGGAAAAGTCGCGCGCCAGGAACTCGTCTTCGCCGCTGGCGTGCCAGAAGGTGTGGGCCGCCGGGTTGCCCCACACCATGCGCAGGCGCTCAGCGTCGAACACCCACATGGGCAGGTCGAGCCACTCGAACAGTCGCAGGCAACTGAAGTCAAGCATTCGGCGGGCAGGGCAAAAAGGGTGGACAGGCAGGCGGTGTACTGCAGCCATCCATCATGCCCGAGTTGTGTGACGTTGTCGGGCAGCGGGCCCCCGGGTTATCCAGGTGGTGACAGCCGCAGCCCAACCAGAGCCTTCCCGCACGAACGGGGCCCTTTCATCACCCTCCTCAAGCCGCCACCGGCCCTCGGCGCCAGCGGCGCAGCTCGCTCAACACCAGGCACACGGCCCCCGCGCAGATGGCCGAATCGGCCACGTTGAAGCTGGGGAAATGGCCGCCAGGGAAGAGGCCCGACAGGAACGACCAGTGGAAGTCCAGGAAATCGATCACATGCCCATGCAGCAGGCGGTCGATGACGTTGCCCAGGGCGCCGCCCAGGATCAGGCTCATGGCCAGGCTGATCAGGCGCTGGCCCCGGTGCTGGTTCAGCTGCCACAGGATCAAACCGGTGGCCACCGCGCCAATGCCGGTGAACAGCCAGCGTTGCCAACCAGAGGCGCCGGCCAGGAAGCTGAAGGCCGCCCCGGCGTTGTGGGCCCGCACCAGGTTGAAGTACGAGGTCACCCGCTGGCTGTCGCCGAGCTGAAAGTGCTGGACAACCAAGGCTTTGGTGAGCTGGTCGGCCACGATGATCACCAAGGCCAGCAGCAGCCAGGGCCACAAGGCGGTGCGCAGGGTGCGGTGCTGGGTTCCCATCACGCCACCGTCCGTTCTTCGCCGCTGCCGAACAGGTTGCTGGTGCAGCGCCCGCACAAGCCGGGATGGGCGCTGTCATGGCCGACGTCGCTGCGGTAGTGCCAGCAGCGTTCGCATTTCAAGGCCTGGCTGGCGCGGATCACCGGGCCGTCGTCGGCCCCTTCGTCGACGCGCTCCACCTGCGCTTGCGAGGTGATGAAGACGAACTTCAAGTCGTCGCCCAGGCTGCTGAGCAAGTGGTGCGTGGCACCGCTGGCGCGCAGGGTGAGCTCGGCCTGCAAGGACGAGCCGATCACGCCGGCCGTGCGGGCTTCTTCCAGCGCCTTGAGCACCTTGGCGCGCTGTTGCAGCAACTGCGGCCAGCGGGTCTGCAGCAAGGCCTCGCCGTCGGGCACGTGTGGGAACACGTGGTAGGTCTCGGTGAAGATCGACACCGAACGCCCCGGGGCGAACACCTGCCAGGCTTCTTCCGCGGTGAAGCTGAGGAAGGGCGCCATCCAGCGCAGCATCGCCTGGGTGATGTGCCACAGCGCGGTCTGGGCGCTGCGCCGCACCAGCGAGTGGGGTGCGGTGGTGTAGAGCCGGTCTTTCAAAACGTCGAGGTAGAAGGCACCCAGGTCTTCGCTGCAATAGACCTGCAGCTTCGAGGCCACCGGGTGGAACTCGTAGACCTCGTAATGCGCCAGCACCTCGGCCTGGAACTGCGCCGCTCTGGCCACGGCATAGCGGTCGACTTCCAGCATCTCGCCGATGGGCACGGCGTCGCGTTCAACATTGAAGTCGCTGGTGTTGGCCAGCAGGAAGCGCAGGGTGTTGCGGATGCGGCGGTAGCCGTCCACCACCCGCGACAGGATCTTGTCGTCGATGTTGAGGTCGCCCGAGTAGTCGGTGCTGGCCACCCACAGGCGCAGGATCTCGGCGCCGAACTTGTCGCTCACCGTCTGCGGCAGCGTGACGTTGCCCAGGCTTTTGCTCATCTTGCGGCCTTTGCCGTCGGTGGCAAAGCCGTGGGTCAGCAAGCCGCGGTAGGGCGCGCGGCCGCGCAGGGCACAGGCCAGCAACAGCGACGAATGGAACCAGCCCCGGTGCTGGTCGTGCCCCTCGAGGTAGAGGTCCGCCTCGGGGCCTTGCGGGTGGCCGCTGCCGGCATGGCTGCCTTGTTCGGCATCGAGCACGTGGAAGAAGGTCGAGCCGGAGTCGAACCAGACGTCGAGGATGTCGGTGCTTTTCGCATAGGCCTCGGCTTCCTCACCCAGCCACTCGCGCGGATCCAACTGGGCCCAGGCCTCCACGCCACCGGCCTCCACCAAGGCGGCGGCCTTGTCAACCAGGGCCAGGGTGTCAGGGTGCAGCTCGCCGGTGACCTTGTGCAGGAAGAAGGGCAGGGGCACGCCCCAGTTGCGCTGGCGGCTGATGCACCAGTCGGGCCGGTTGGCGATCATGTCGCGCAGCCGCGAGCGGCCGTTTTCCGGGTAGAACTGGGTGGCGTCGATGGCTTCCAGGGCCAGTTGGCGCAAGCTGTGCGGTGCCTTGTCGACGGTGCACACGCCGTCGCCTTCGTCCATGCGCACGAACCACTGGGCCGCGGCGCGGTAGATCACCGGCGTCTTGTGGCGCCAGCAATGCGGGTAGCTGTGCAGCAGGTCGGCGGTGGCCAGCAGGCGCCCGGCGCTGCGCAGGGTGTCGATGATTTGCGGGCAGGCCTTCCAGATGTTCAGGCCGCCGAACAGTGGCAGTTCGGCTTCATAGCTGCCGTTGCCCTGCACCGGGTTCAAGATGTCGTCCAGCGCCATGCCATGGGCGCGGCACGAATTGAAGTCGTCCACGCCGTAAGCGGGAGAGGAGTGCACGATGCCAGTGCCGTCTTCGGCGGTGGCGTACTCGGCCAGAATCACGGTGCTCAGGCGGTCGTAGCCCGGGTCGACGTGGGCCAGGGGGTGGCGGAAGGTCAGGCCGCCCAGGCGCTCGCCGCGCACGGTGGCCAGCACCTGGCCTTCAAGCTGGTAGCGCGCCAGGCACTTGTCCACCAACGCCGACGCCAGCACCAGCAGGCCGCGCTCGGTCTGCACCAGGGCGTAGTCCAGCTCGGGGTTGAGGTTGAGTGCCTGGTTGGCGGGCAGCGTCCAGGCGGTGGTGGTCCAGATGACGGCGAAGGCCTCTTGCTCGAACGCCGGCACGCCGAAGGCGGCGGCCAGCTTGGCCGGCTCGGCGCTCAGGAAGGCCACGTCCAGCGTTTGCGAGGTCTTGTCGGCGTACTCGATCTCGAACTCGGCCAGCGAAGAGCCGCAGGCAAAGCACCAGTGCACCGGCTTCAAGCCGCGGTACACGAAGCCGCGCTCCATCAGGCGCTTGAGCACCCGAACCTCGCCCGCCTCGTTCTGGAAGTCCATGGTGCGGTAGGGGCGGCGCCAGTCGCCCAGGACTCCCAGGCGCTGGAAGTCGGCCATCTGCAGGCCGATTTGCTCGGTGGCGTAGGCCCGGCTCTTGGCCTGCACCTCATCGCGCGACAGCGAGCGGCCGAAGGTCTTCTCGATCTGGTTTTCGATCGGCAGGCCGTGGCAGTCCCAGCCTGGCACGTACTGGGCGTCCATGCCCTTGAGCAGGCGCGCCTTGACGATCATGTCCTTGAGCACCTTGTTCAAGGCGTGGCCGATGTGGATCTGGCCGTTGGCATAGGGTGGGCCGTCGTGCAGCACGAATTTTTCCCGGCCTTCACGCGCGGCACGCAGCTGGCCGTACAGGTCGTTGTCGTTCCATTCCTGGGCCCAGGCCGGCTCGCGCTTGGGCAGGTCGCCCCGCATGGGAAACGGCGTGTCGGGCAGGTTGAGCGTGGCGCGGTAATCGGTGGAAGGAGCGGCTGCTTTGTCGGTCGTCATGCGAAGACTCTTTGGAAGAACACCGTGGCGCCAGGCGGGCGGAACAATGCGAAGGAAAAAAAGGGGAAGAACAGGCGGGCGGTGGGCCGGTGCGGCCTCGGTCGACACACGGGCACGGCGCGCCGGCCGCCCGGTGGCGCGTCAGGCGCGCGTCAAATTCGGTCGCGCGTGGTCTGGCGCTGCGTCGAGCCGGTGTGGGGTGCCACCCACAGTGCGCGGGGACCCAGGGGCAAGGTCGATGAAACCGTGAACATGGGCGACATTCTATTGACAACCGGTGACACGCTGGCCGGAGGGCCGACGGCACGGCTTTTGCCAGGGCGCCCCTTCGTGCCAAATGCGACCAGCAGTTGCGGGTAATTCCGGCTCAGCGCCTGCACAAATCGCGCTACAAAACAGGGACACCAAGACAGAAGGCGAGACTGCCATGCGCGTGGGCCCCGTTCAATGTTGCTCTGCCGGCTTCGCGCTCTGGCTTGCCTGCTCGGCGCAAGGCGTGGGGGCCCAGGAGCTGGTGGAGCAGGCCGCCGAGCCTGCCGCCTTGCCCACTGCTGGCACCACCGAAGTGCCCAAGCCCATCCGCCCAGCGTTTGAAGGAGCCCTTGGGCCGGTGGTGAGTTGGAGCCGGGAAGGCGACGGGGTGCAGACCAAGCCTGGCTTCTACCTGCGCTACAAGCGCCTGAGCGTGAGCAACACCAGCAGCTTCGCGGTGCGCCGCAACGACGACGTGTTCCGCGGCCTGGGCCTGGACGTGGTGAACAACAGCAAAGTGAAGTTCAACCTCGGTCTGCGCTTGGACCGCGGCGGGCGCATCACCGACCTGCCCAGCCTGGCAGGGCAGGACGAGGTCCAATCGACGGTGCGCCTGCGCGCCTCGGCCACCTACCGGTTCGACCCGCGCTGGAGCGTGGGCGCCGGCTGGACCGCCGACATCCTTGGGCACGGCGGCGGCCAGGTGGCCGACATCGGCGTCTCGCGGGAGCAGGCCTTGGGCCCGCGGCTGCACTGGACGGTGAGCACGGGCGTGAGCGCGGCGAACAGCCGCTTTCAACGCAGCTACTTCGGCATCAATGCGAGCCAGTCGGCCGCCAGTGGCCTGCCGGTGTACAGCCCGTCGTCGGGCTTGCTGAACGCGTCTGTGAGCACCTCGGTGCGCACGGAGATCAACCCGCGCTGGGTGGCATTTGGCAGCGTCTCGGCGGTGCGGCGCATGGGCCCCCAGCTCGACAGTCCGCTGGTGACCTGGTCCACCAACTGGGGCCTGTCGGCCGGCATTGCGCGGCGTTTTTAAGGTCCCAGCGTGCGGCGGTGGCCACGGAGGCGTTTTGCCGCAAACTGTCGGCTGAAACTCAGGATGTCGACGCCATGAAACACCCATTGCCTTTGGCCGCCCTGCTTTGGCGCGGCTTGTTTGTCATCGCCTGGCTGACCGCTGGCGCCTGGGCCAGCACGGCCACGGCCCAGGCAGACGGTTGTCTGTTCCAGCGGCCCGTGGCGTGGCAGGCGCTGTCGGTGCAATGGATCGGAGATTGCCATGACACCTATGCCGATGGACCCGGCGTGCTCAAGGTTCGTGCCGACGGACCGGTGCAGGCCTTCTATGGGCAGCTGGCGCGCGGCGAAGCCCAAACCGGGGTGCTCGAAGGGCCCCAAGGGTTGCAGGCCGGGCGGATGGTCAATGGCGAACTCGTGCCGGCCAAAACCAAGGCCGAGCAGTCGGCGGCCTGGCGCAGCGGTGTGGAGGCGGCGCGCAAAACCAGCACTTATTTCCGCTCCGCCGGCGTCCAACAGGCGGCCGATGCCTACGCGCAGGCGGCCGAGCGCATGGCGCAGCGCCAAAACGCCTCAGCCAAGCGCTGAGTCTGCGGCGTCCAGGGGTCGCCGGCCGAAGGCGGCGATGTGCTGGGCCAGGCGCGCGGCCAGGGCCGGGTTGGCGTGGCCGAGCGCCTGCAGGATGCCTTGGGCTTCCACCGCATAGGCCTGCGCTTGTGCCGCGTCCCAGTCGTGCGGCACTTGGTAGAGGTTGGCAATGCGGTCGCCCAGCTTGACCATGGCGATCTCCACCGGTTGCTGGAGGATGCGCCGCAGGCTGTCGGCCATCTGGGCAGCCCGGCTGGGCAACGACGGGTTTTTGCTCAGGGCTTGGACCCCGCTGGCAACGCCCGAGCCAAAGTGCCGGGTCAGCAGCTCGACGCTGACCGGGGTGTCTTCCAGGGTGTCGTGCAACAGGGCGCATTGCACCGCCAGGTTCCCGTCGGCGCCAGGCGTGCTGGCCAGGCCCCAGGTCACTTCGGCGGCCACGCTGGCCAGGTGATGGAGGTAGGACAGGGGGCGCTGCGGATCGGCGCTGGCGCTGGTCTGGTCCGCGTGCCACTCGGCCGCGAAGGCCCAAGCGCGGGCGTACAGCGCCATGTCCCAGGGCGGAGCGGTCGGACTCATGGGACGGTCAGCCATCGCGCGCAGGTCAAGTCAGTGCGGCGCGTCAAACGGCGTCGGGGGGCGGGGTGCGGTCGCCAGCCAGTCACGGGCCTCGGCCACGTCCTGGGTGATGCCCACGGTCAACGCGTCCAGCGACTCGTAATGGCGTTCGTCGTGCAGCTTGTGCAGCAGGTCGACCCGCACGCAGCGGCCGTAAGCGCCCTCCGGCCCCAGGTGGGCAGGCCACTCCAGGCAATGCACCTCGAGCAGCACGCGGCCGGCGTGCTCCACCGTGGGCCGCACGCCCAGGCTGGCCACGCCGGGCACGGCGGCGGCGGTCAGGCCGTGCACCTGCACCGCGAAGATGCCGTGCGCGGCAGGGCGGTCGTGCGGGAAGCGCAGGTTCAGGGTGCGAAAGCCCAGGTCGCGCCCCAGCTTGCGCCCGTGCACCACGTGTCCGGTGATGCTGTAGGGCCGGCCCAGCAGCGTGGCGGCCTGCGCCATGTCACCCAGGCGCAGGGCCTCGCGCACGGCCGAGCTCGACACCCGCAGGCCGTGCACCTCGTAGCTCAGCATGCGAGCCACGTCGAAGCCGTGCAGGGGGCCCTGGGCGTCGAGCAGGGCATAGTCGCCCGCGCGCTGGGCACCGAAGCGAAAGTCGTCGCCCACCAATACGTATTTCGCCCCCAGGCCCTCGACCAGCACGTCGGAGATGAAGCGTTGCGGGCTGAGGGCGGCCAGGGCGGCGTCGAAGCGCATGACCAGCACCTGGTCGATGCCGCAGCGGGCCAGCTCCGACAGGCGGTCACGCAGGGTGGCGATGCGCGGTGGCGCGGTGTCCGGCCGGCCGGCGCGGCGGCTGAAGTAGTCGCGTGGGTGGGGCTCGAACGTCATCACGCAGCTGGGCAGGCCGCGGTGCTGGGCCTCGTTGCGCAGCAGCGCCAGCATGGCCTGGTGGCCGCGGTGCACGCCGTCGAAATTGCCGATGGTGAGGGCGCATGCGCGCGCCATGAGGGGATGGTGCCATCCGCGAAAAACTTGCATGGGCGCGATTATGGGCGCAGGGGTGGGTCAGTGGCGCTTGAGGCTGGCCAGCAGCAGCCCGGCCGCCACGAACAGCCCGCCGAAGCCTTTGTTCAGCCAGCCCATTTGGCGGGGACTGCGCAACAGGCGCAGCACGCGTGAGGCCAAGGCGGTGTAGCCGGCCATCACCACCAGGTCGGTGAATCCAAGAGTCAGGGCGATCAACCCGTACTGCAGCGTCAGGTCGCGCGTGACATCCAGAAAATGCGGCACCACCGCCAGCAGGAACACGGTGCCCTTGGGATTGATGGAGTTGACCATCCACCCCCGCACCATCAGCGCGCGGCGCCCCATCACAGCCCGGTGGTCTTCCGTTGGCGCGTCCACTGGCACGCCGGGCGTGCGCCATTGTTGGATGCCCAGCCAGACCAGGTAGGCCACCCCCAGCCATTTGACCAGCGCAAAGCCAAAGGTGGAGGCCATGATCAACGCCCCCAGCCCCAGGCCGACCACGGCGATCTGGGTCCAGATGCCCAGCACCAGGCCTACGCTCAGCCAGTAGCCGCGTCCGAAACCGTGGTTGAGCCCAGCGCCCATGGCGGCCACGGCGCCGGCACCCGGCGACAAGCTGATGGCCCAGGACGCCGCGAAAAAAGCCAACCAGGTGGTGAGGTCCATGGGGGCCGCTCCGGCAGGGGTGAGGACGGTGGGATCAGCCGGCGCGGGCGGGTGTTGCCGATGGCGCCGCCTTCCAGTCGATCTGGCTCGCATCGAGCCAGCGCCACTGCCCCGGCGCCAGGTCGCTGGGCAGGCTCAAGGGGCCGAACTGGCTGCGGTGCAGCTGCTCCACCCGGTTGCCGACCGCGGCCATCATGCGTTTGACTTGGTGGTACTTGCCCTGCACCAGCGTCATGCGCAGGCCGTGCAGGCCGTCGGCGCGCTCGCCGGTGGGCTCGGCCGCCGCAGCCGCCACGGTGGCGGGGTCGTCCACCAGCTTGACGCCTTTGAGCAGCGCGGTGACCTGGTCCGGCGTGACGGGGTGTTTGCAACCCACTTCATACACCTTGGGCACATGGTGCTTGGGCGAGGTGAGCTTGTGCAGCAGGGTGCCGTCGTCGGTGAACAGCAGCAGGCCGGTGGTGTCGGCGTCGAGCCGGCCGATGCTTTGCACGTCGCGGTGGCGCAGCGGGCCGGGCAGCAGGGTGTAGACGCTCGGGTGGTGCTTGGGCTTTTGCGAGCATTCCACGCCGGTCGGCTTGTGGAGCATCAACAGGGCCTGGGCGTGGAAAGGCCAGTCTTGGCCTCGCACCTGCAGCACCAGCCCGTCAGTGGGCAGGTCCAGTTCGGTGTCGTGGCAGGCCTGGCCCTGGTGGCGCACATGGCCGCCGTGCACCAGGCCTTCGCAGTCGCGGCGGGTGCCAAACCCTTGGCAAAACAGAATCTGGGCAAGCTTCATGCGGCAAGCTCTCCGCGGCGTGGACCGCACCGCTGGCGCCGGTCAAGTGCCACCCTCAATCCCGGAAGTTGTTGAACGACAGCGGCGCATCGGCCACCGCCTGGCGGATCTCGGCCATGGCAGACTGCAGGTCGTCGCGCTTGGCGCCCGTGACGCGCACCGAGTCGCCCTGGATGGCGGCCTGCACCTTGAGCTTGCTTTGCTTGAGGAGGGTCTGGATCTTTTTGGCGGTCTCGGAATCAATGCCGTTTTTCACGGTGATGAGCTGCTTGACCTTGTCGCCGCCAATTTTCTCGATCTTGGCCGTGCGGTCGAGGAAACGGATGTCCACACTGCGCTTGGTGAGCTTGGCCAGCAAGATGTCCATCACCTGGCTGATCTGGAAGTCGCTGTCGGCGTACACCGTCAGTTCTTTTTCCTTCAGGTCCACGCGGGCCGAGGAGCCCTTGAAATCGAAGCGGGTGCCAATTTCCTTGGCGGTCTGGTCGACCGCGTTGCGCACCTCGACCAGGTTGGGTTCGAGGACGGTGTCAAAGCTGGGCATGATGGGTTCCAATGAAGCGGAAAGAAAGAACGAAAAGCAGGGGGCGTCAACCCTCTGACAAGCCACTGAAAGATTCGGGCCCGAAGGGGTGAGTCAAAAATTCTGCCATGCAAATCGAACTGGGCGCGAGCCTCAAACCTTACAACTCTTTTGGCTTGCCGGCGGTGGCGCAAAAGCTGGTGCGCATCACCAGCGATGCGGACGTGCGCCGCGTCGTCGACCACCCCGAGATGGGCCGCTCGGCGCAGTTCATCCTGGGCGGTGGCAGCAACATCATCTTGACACGCGACGTGCCGGCCACGGTGCTCAAGGTCGAGGTGATGGGCAAGCGCCTGGTGCGCGAGGAGGCCGATGCCTTCATCGTCGAGGCCGGTGCCGGGGAGAACTGGCACGAGCTGGTGATGTGGACGCTGGCGCAAGGTGTCCCCGGCCTGGAGAACCTGGCCTGGATTCCCGGCACCGTGGGGGCCTCGCCGGTGCAAAACATCGGCGCTTACGGCGTCGAGCTGCAAGACCGCTTCGACGCGCTGGACGCGGTCGATCTGGTCACCGGCCGCGGGGTGACGTTGAACGCCAGCGTCTGCGCCTTCGGCTACCGCGACAGCGTCTTCAAGCACGCGCTCGCCGGGCGCAGCCTGATCACCCGGGTGCGCTTTCGCCTGCCCAAGCCTTGGGTGCCGGTGCTCGGCTACCTGGAACTCGAACGCAAGGTGGCAGAAACCGGCATCACAAGCCCCAGCCCGCTGCAGGTGGCCGAATGGGTGATGGCCATCCGCCGCGCCAAGCTGCCCGACCCCCAGCAAATCGGCAACGCCGGCAGCTTCTTCAAGAACCCGGTGGTCACCCCCGAACAATGCCGCGACATCATCGGGCGCGACCCGGAAGTGGTGCACTACCCGCTGCCCGATGGCAACGTCAAGCTCGCCGCCGGCTGGATGATCGATGCCTGCGGCTGGAAGGGCAAGACGGTGGGGCGGGCCGGCGTCTACGAAAAGCAGGCCCTGGTGCTGGTCAACCGCGGTGGGGCCACCGGCTCCGAGGTGCTGACCCTGGCGCGCGCCATTCAAGAAAGCGTGTACGGGCGCTTCGGCATCCGCCTGGAGCCCGAGCCGGTGGTGGTCTGAACCTGTCCACCCAGCCCGCGAGCCCGTCACTCAAAAAGCAGTTGTAGCCATGGAATTTTGTTTTTTCGGCACCTCGTCGGGCGCGCCCACGCTGACCCGCAACGTCTCAGGCCTGGCCCTGCGGCCCCGCCAGTCGCGTGGCTGGTATCTGGTGGATTGCGGCGAAGGCTCGCAGCATCAGGCGCAGCGCGCTGGGTTGTCGCTGCAGTCCCTGCGCGCGGTGTTCTTGACCCATGTGCACGGCGACCACTGCTACGGCTTGCCGGGGCTGCTGGCCAGCGCAGGCATGGGCGGGCGCACCGAGCCGCTGAGCGTGGTGGGCCCGCGCGCGCTGGATCACTGGCTCCAGTCGGTGCGCCAGCACACCGAGCTGCACCTCGGCTACCCCGTCGAATTCCAGGCGGTGGACGAGCACCCCTCGGGGGCGGTGCTGTGGGAAGACGCCCAGGTGTCGGTGTGCGCCCACCCGTTGTCGCACCGCGTGCCGTCGTTTGCCTACGCTTTTGCCGCCACGCCGCCGCCTGCCGGCCTGGACCGCGCGGCGTTGGCCGCCTTGGGCGTGCCGCAGGGGCCGCTGTGGGGCCAACTGCAACGCGGCGAGGCGGTGCGTTTGGCGTCCGACGAAGCGGTCCATCCGGACCAGGTGCGCCTGCCACCCGCGCGGCCCCAGCGGGTGGTGGTGGCAGGCGACAACGACACCGCGGCCTTGATGGCCGCCTGCGGGCCTGCGGATGTCTGGGTGCACGAGGCCACCTACACCGCCGAGGTGCTGGCCAAGGTGGGCCTGGCACCGCAGCACAGCAGCGCCGAGCAGATCGCCCGTGCCGCCGCCATGCAGCAGGTGCCCAACCTGGTGTTGACGCACTTCAGTGCCCGCTACGGCGACGACAGCCGCCGTTCGCCTTCGCTGGCCGACGTGGAGGCGGAAGCCCGGGCGCACTACCCCGGCCGGCTGTTTCTGGCCCGGGACCTGGCAGTTTATGAGCTGGACGGGGAGGGCGTGCTCACGCAGCGCCCGAGTTGAGGGGCCGTCGAGGGCCTCTCAGCGTGGCAGCACCGTGCGCTGCCCCCGCCCCCTCTTCAAGCCTTTTTCTTGGCCAGCGTGCCGCGCTTGCTGCTCGACTTCTTGCGCGCCGCCTGGGCGTTGGCCGCAATCCGCAGTCGCAACGCGTTGAGCTTGATGAAGCCGGCCGCATCGGCCTGGTTGTAAGCGCCACCATCGTCGTCGAAGGTGGAGATCATCGGATCGAACAGCGAATCGGTCAGCGATTCCCGGCCCACGCACATGATCGTGCCCTTGTAGAGCTTGAGCCGCACGGTGCCGTTGACGGTGGCCTGGCTGGCGTCGATCAAGCCCTGCAGCAGCAGCCGCTCGGGGGCGAACCAGTAGCCGTTGTAGATCATGCGGGCGTAGCGCGGCATCAGGTCTTCCTTGAGCGCCAGCACCTCGCGGTCGGTGGTGATGCTCTCGATCGCCCGGTGGCCGGCCAGCATGATGGTGCCGCCCGGGGTTTCGTAACAGCCGCGGCTTTTCATGCCCACGTAGCGGTTCTCCACCTTGTCGAGCCGGCCGATGCCGTGCTTGCCGCCCACGGTGTTGAGCAGGGTCAACACGTCAGCCGGGCTCAGGCGCTGGCCGTCGATGGCCACGATGTCGCCGCGCTCGTAGGTCAGCTCCACCACCTGCGGCTTGCCGGGAGCTTTTTCCGGGCTGTTCGTCAGGCGCCACATTTTTTCGTCCGGCTCGAAGTTCGGGTCTTCCAGCACGCCGCCTTCATAGCTGATGTGCAGCAGGTTGGCGTCCATCGAGTAGGGCGCGCCGCCACCTTTGCGCTTCTTGAAGTCGACCGGGATGCCATGCTTGTCGGCATAGGCCAGCAGCTTGTCGCGGCTGAGCAGGTCCCATTCGCGCCAGGGGGCGATCACCTTCACCCCCGGCATCAGCGCGTAGGCGCCGAGTTCGAAGCGCACCTGGTCGTTGCCCTTGCCGGTGGCGCCGTGGCTGATGGCGTCGCCTTTGGTCAAACGCGCGATGTCGATCAGGCGCTTGGCGATCAGCGGCCGGGCGATGGAGGTGCCCAGCAGGTACTCCCCCTCGTACAGGGAGTTGGCGCGGAACATGGGGAAGACGAAATCCCGCACGAATTCCTCGCGCAGGTCGTCGATGAAGATGTTTTCCGGGCGGATGCCCATTTTCAGTGCCTTGGCACGCGCCGGCTCCACTTCCTCGCCCTGGCCGATGTCGGCGGTGAAGGTGACCACTTCACAGTGGTACACGTCCTGCAGCCACTTCAGGATCACCGAGGTGTCCAGGCCGCCGGAGTACGCCAACACAACTTTTTTGATTTCTTGGGACATAGTGAGCTTTTGGTGAGGCAAAACCCGAATTTTAGGTGCAGGTCCGTTGCACACAGCGACTCGCTTAGGCTGTAATGTTCGAGGGACCGATCCTGAGCGGTCTGTGAACCCCCTCTGATGCCCAACATCCCCTCGCAAGTCGTCGCCAAGCCTCACGAGTTGCAGCTGCGCTCCGACGCCTTGCTGATGCGCCTGCTCGAGGTCAGCCCGGACCCGATCTGCGTGACCGAGCTGGTGAGCGGCCGGCTGGTGCTGATGAACGAGGAGTTCTGCCGCATCACCGGCCACCTGACCGAGGAGCTGGCAGGGCGCACGGCGCTGGAGGCGGGCATCTGGCACGACCCGGCCGAGCGCGCCCGCTACCTGTCGCGCCTGGTGCCCAACGGCGCCATCCACGACTTTCCCACCACGCTGCGCACCAAGCACGGCGGCATGGTGGCGGTGCTGATTTCCTCCTCGGTGTTCGAGCAGGACGGCCTGAACTACACCCTGGCGGTGATCCGCGACATCACCCAGCGCGAGCGCAGCCGGCTGCAGTACCAGGCGATTTTGAGCAATGCGATGGTGGGCATCGCCTTCACCCGCGACAAGATCTTTCAGCACACCAACGCCCGCTACGAGCAGATGTTCGGCTGGCCGCCGGGTGCCCTGGTGGGCCGGCCGGTGTCGGTGGTGTGGCCCTCGCTCGAGGCGCACACCCAGGTGCGCAAAGAGGTGTCGCCGATGCTGGCCGCCGGCCAGTCGATCGACATCGAACGCGAACTGGCGCGGCGCGATGGCACCACCTTTTGGGGCCGCATGCGGGCCCAGGCCGTCGACCCGCGCAACCCCACCCGCAGCGGCACTGTCTGGATCGTGGAAGACGTGACCGAAACCCGCCGCAGCGAGCAGGCCCTGGCCGCGGCCAAGGAACAAGCCGAAGCCGCCAACCGCGCCAAAAGCGCCTTCCTGGCCAACACCAGCCATGAAATCCGCACCCCCCTCAACGGTTTGCTGGGCCTGGTGCGCCTGGCCCTGTCGCCCAAGCCCCATGAAAACACCCCCGAACGCCAGCGCCAGTACCTCGAGCGCATTCAAGACAGCGCCCAGGCCCTGGCCAGCGTCATCTCCGACATCCTGGACCTCTCCAAAATCGAGGCGGGCCGCTTGACACTCGACCAAACCGCATTCGACCTGCACAGCCTGCTGTCCACCCTGCGCAGCGCCTACACCGAGCTGGCCCGGGAAAAGGGCCTGAGCTTCCGCTTCCAGATCGCCGAGGACGTGCCGGTGTGGGTCAACGGCGACCCGGTCCGGGTGCGCCAGATCCTGGGCAACTACCTGAGCAACGCGCTGAAGTTCACGCAGCTGGGGCAGATCAAGGTCAACGTCACCAGCGTGGCGTCGCAGCGCTTGCGCATCGAGGTCTTTGACACCGGGCCGGGCATTTCCGAGGAGTTGATGCCGCGCCTGTTCACCCCGTTTTCCCAGGCCGACAGTTCCACCACCCGCCAGTTCGGCGGCACCGGGCTGGGCTTGAGCATCTGCCGGGAGCTGGCCGAGCTGATGGGGGGCCATGTGGGAGTGAAAAGCCGCCCGGGCGAGGGCAGCACCTTCTGGGTTGAGTTCCCGCTGCCCGCCACGACCAGCTCGCCAGAGCAGGCCGTGACCCTGGACGCCGAACTCGAGGTCCTGCGGCAGGCCCGGGTGCTCTTGGTGGAGGACAACCCCGTCAACACCCTGGTGGCCGAAGCCACCTTGCAGCAATGGGGTGTGGAGGTGACCGTGGCGGTGAACGGCGCCCACGCCGTCGAGGTGGTCGAACGCGAGCAGGGGGCTTTCGATGTGGTGCTGATGGACATGCAGATGCCGGTCATGGGCGGGCTGGACGCCACCCGCGCCATCCGCCGCCATTTCGACGCCCAAAGACTGCCGGTGATTGCCCTGACCGCCGACGTGCTGGTGTCCGAGCGCGACGCGGCCCTGCAGCACGGCATGAACGATTTCCTGTCCAAGCCGATCGACGTGGATCAGCTGGCCCGCGTGCTGGCCAAATGGATTCGCCGGGCGCGGCGTGCCAAGTCGCAAGCCATGCCGGTGCACCAGCTGTCGTTGACGGAGGCGCCGGTCCGCGCGGCGAACGCGGGGCGCTGAGCGGAACCTTGGGGTTCTGTCAGCGTTCGCGCAGCCGGGCCACGGTCAGCTGCAGCACCCGGGCGTCGGCACTGGCGCGGTGGCGGGGAGAATCCTGCCCCTGCGCCACCTGCTCCTTGACTTGGTGCCAGGCGTCGGCCTCGTCCTCGCTCAGCAAGCGGCGCAGGTTGTCGAGCCGGAACCGGGGCGACAGGCCCGCCGCGTCGAACAGCACGCCCAGCCAGGTGTAGTCGTGCGCCCAGCCGTCGCTGTACAGCGTGAGCCCGCGCAGGTCGTCGTTCAGCTGCTGTGCCACCTCACCGGCCGGCCGGCCATGGCTCATGGCGGTGCTGCGGCTGATGCCATGGGTGCCTTCCGCCTGGGCGTCCCAATGCGTCCACTGGGGCTCGGGTTGGATCAAGGTGCAAAACGCGCGGCCGTCGCCCAAAACGTAGCCCACCTCCAGCGGGTAGCTGCGGGGCCCAAAGCCAGACGCCTCCATGTCCAGAACCGCCGGCAAATCCAAGAGGGGCGGCAGGGCGATGGACATGCAGGCGGGCGAGCGGGCTGGCGGTCGTGTGGGCGGGTGGAGGGGCAGGCGGACGAGCAGGGGAAGAGGCGCTGCAGGCTTCAGCCAGGCGCTGTCTTCGTCTGCGGGTGGCGCTGCAGATAGGCGTGCACGTAACTGCAGGCCGGCTCGACGCGCAGGCCCTGTGCCTGGGCATGGGCCAGCGCGGCTCCCACCAACCCGGCGGCGATGCCGCGGCCGCGCAGCGAGGCGTGCACTTCGGTGTGCGTCATGCGCATCACCTGGCCTTGGCGTTGGTACTCGGCCACGCACAGGTGGCCGTCCACGGTGCACTCAAAGCGCTGCTCGGCCGTGTTGTGGCGGATGGACGCAGAGGCAGAGCCAGAAGAGGGAGCGGTATTGGACATGGTCGGTCTCCTTCCAGGGTCAGGCGGCAGCGCTCAACCCCGCTTCGGCCTTCAACAGCACCGGCACCACCTCGCAGGAGTCTTGGCCATCGGTGACCCAGACCTGGCCGTCCTGGATGGTGAACTGCAGCGACATGCTGCGTTGGCACATGGCCGCCAGGGCCTGGCTCTGCGCGCTGGGAATCTCCCACACGCGCAGGTTGCGCAGCCGGTTGACCTTGTTGCCCAGCCCCTTCCACCACACCGGGGTGCTGGCCGTGTGGCTGTAGACGCTGACCCGGTTGGCGCGGCCGCTGGCCTTGGTCATGCGGCGCTCGTCGGGCTGGCCCAGGTCGATCCAGTGCAGCAGGCTGCCGGTGAGGTCCTTCTGCCAGAGGTCGGGCTCGTCCGTGTCCCACAGGCCTTTGGCCAGGGCCAGCGGGCCGTGGTGGTCGTCGCTGGACGGCGGCAGGTTGAGGGCGAACGCCAACAGCCGCACCATGACCCGCTCGTCGGTTTCAGAGGGGTGCTGGGCAACGGTCAGTGCCTGGTCAAGGTAGACATGGCGGTCCATGTCGGCCACCTGGAGTTGCGCTTTGCGGATCGTGGCATTGAGCGCCATAAAAAAGGGTCCTTCTTCGAGACGGAGATCATACGGCGCCCCATGCGGATGCCTTCACAATGCGAGCCAGGTGTTTCCCCGCCTGTTCGTTCCCCGATGTTCCTCCGACAGCCTGACGTACCCACATGAATGCAGCCTCTTCCGGCCCTTGTGCCCGCATGGTCGACTGGCATGGCCAGGCCGCCGTCGCCCTGACGTCCCCCGATGGCGCCACCGCGCTCATCTTGTTGCAGGGGGCGCAGCTCCTGTCGTGGCTGCCAGCCCAGGGCCCGGAGCAGCTGTACCTGTCCCCGCAAGCCAGCCGTGTCCCTGGCCAGGCGGTGCGCGGCGGGGTGCCGGTGATCTTTCCGCAATTTGAATGCCGCGGCCCGCTGCCGCGCCACGGTTTTGCCCGCACCACCCGGTGGTCGTTCGAGCATGGCACCGCCTCTTCCCAAGACGCGCTGGCGGTCTTCGCCCTGAACGACAACGAAGCCACCCAGGCTGTTTGGCCCCACACCTTCCAGGCCGAGCTGACCGTGCGGATCAGCAACAGCCGCCTGGACGTCGAGCTGGCCGTGATCAACACCAGCCTGGCCCCCTTCGAGTTCACCGCCGCACTGCACACCTACCTTCGGGTGCAGGACGTCGCCCAAGCGCAGCTGGAGGGTTTGCAACGCCTGCGCTACCAGGACAGCGTGCGCGGCACCGAGCAGATCGACCACCAGGAGCGCCTGAAGGTCACCGGTGAAATCGACCGGATCTACTTCGACGCGGCCCGCGAGCTGGTGCTGCACGACGGCCCCCACCGGCGCCGCATCAGCGCTTTCGGCTTCAAGGACGCGGTGGTCTGGAACCCGGGTGCCGAGAAAAGCGCCGCCATGAACGACCTGCCGCCCGACGGTTACCAAGAGATGCTGTGCGTGGAAGCCGCGGCCATCGGCACGCCCGTGAGCCTGGAAGCTGGTGCCGAATGGGTGGCGCGCCAGTCCATCGAGTGCCTGGCGTGAAGGAGCCGCTGGCCGCCACCGCAGGCGCTCCTGTGACGCCGGCGCCTGTGTTGCCCCATGATGCCTCGCGCGACCTCTGGGTCGACCATGCCAAGGGCCTGGGCATTGTGCTGGTGGTCTACGGCCACGTGGCCCGGGGCCTGTTCAACGCCCAGGTGCCGATGGACGAGGCCACTTACCGGGCCGTGGACGCCGCCCTCTACAGCTTTCACATGCCGCTGTTTTTCTTCCTGGCCGGCTTGTTCTTTGTCGATTCGCTGCAAAAACGGGGCGCTGGCGGCTTTGTGCTGAACAAGGTCGACACCATCGTCTACCCCTATGTGCTGTGGTCGATTCTGCAGGGCCTCATCGAGGTGGTCATGGGGCAGTGGACGAATGGGCAGGTCGGCCTGCGCGACGTCTTGAGCCTGCTGTGGGCGCCGCGGGCGCACTTCTGGTTCTTGTACGCGCTGTTCTTGATTTGTCTGTTGGGCGCCCTGGTGTACTCCGTGGTGAGTCGGCGCCATGCGGGCTGGGTGGCCTTGGCCGGGGTGGGCCTGTACCTCGCCAGGCCTTATCTGCCGGACGTGCCCAACCTCGGTTTCGTGACGACGTTTTTCGTCTATGTCGCCGCCGGGGTGTGGTTCCGCGACCTTCAGGCCTCGGTGGCCCGCCACGCCCGTTGGGGGGTGTGGGCGCTGGGGGCGGCTTGCCTGGCGGCCCAGGCGTTCCTGTACACCGAAAGCGCGGCTGGGCGCGACGTGGGCGAGGCGCTGAGGCTGGGCATCGCCGCGGTGAGCATCGCCTTTGTGGTGCTGCTGTGCCAGGGTTTGGCGCCTGGGCGCCCGGGCTGGCTGGCTCGGCTCGGGCAGGCCTCGATGGTCATCTACCTGGCCCATGTGCTGGCTGGCAGCGGAGCGCGCATCGTGCTCGCCAAACTCTTCCACACCCAGCACCTGGGGCTGCACCTGGTGGTGGGCTGTGCCGCGGGCATCGGCGTCTCGCTGGTGTTGCTGAGCCTGGCCCGTCGCTCGCGGTTGGTGGCGGCCTTGTTCGAGAACCCGGTGCCGCTGGAGCAGCGCTTGCGGCGCCAGCCGCATCCGGCCTGAACCTCACTGGCTGGAGCGCCGGCGCCGGCTCAAGGCACGGGCACCGCCTCGATCATCGCCCGCACCTGTTCCAGCCGGCCGCGCCCGGCTTGCGCCGTGGGCACCAGGCGGTGGGCGGCGGCCTGCGGCAAGATGGCCTGTAGATCGTCGGGCGACACGTGGCTGCGCCGCGCCAGCAAAGCGCGTGCTTTGGCCGCCCGCAAGATGGCAATGCCCGCTCGGGGGCTCAAACCTTCCACGAACCACTGCCCGCTCCGGGTCGCCTTGATCAAAGATTGCAGGTAGTCGAGCAACGGTTCTGACACGTGCACGGCCTGCACCGCCTGCTGGGCTGCCCGCAGCTCTTCCAACGTCATGACGGCCTGCAGGCCGCGGATGGTGTCGCGCTTGTCGATGCCGATCAGCAATTCGCGTTCGCTGCGTTCGTCCGGGTAGCCCAGGGTGATGCACATCAGGAACCGGTCGAGCTGGCTCTCGGGCAGCGGGTAGGTGCCCAGCTGATCGGTGGGGTTCTGGGTGGCAATGACGAAGAAGGGGGACGGCAAGGGCCGGGTTTCGCCTTCCAGGGTCACCTGGTGTTCTTCCATGGCCTCCAGCAGGGCGCTTTGGGTCTTTGGGCCGGCACGGTTGATCTCGTCGGCCACCAGCACCTGGGCGAACACGGGCCCCGGGTGGAACACGAAGGTCTCCTTGCTGCGCTCGTAGACGCTCACGCCCACCAGGTCGCTGGGCATCAGGTCGGCGGTGAACTGCACACGGGAAAAACGCAACCCGAGTGAGACGGCCAGCGCATGCGCCAGCGTGGTCTTGCCGACCCCGGGCACGTCTTCGATCAGCAGGTGGCCGCCGGCCAGCAGGCAGGCAACGCTGTCGACCACCTGGGTCTGCTTGCCCACGATGACGCTGCTCACCTGGCTCACCAGTTGTTGAAGGCGAGCCGCCAACACTTCAGGCGCGATGGCCGACGAAGGCGCTGAAGCGCCCACCACTTTGCGCAAAGATGTCACGAGACTTCACCCAGTTTGGAGTGCCAGAACCCGCATGGTGCCTGATCG
The DNA here is from genome assembly GCA_040385465.1 of Pseudomonadota bacterium. Lineage (GTDB taxonomy): Bacteria > Pseudomonadota > Gammaproteobacteria > Burkholderiales > Burkholderiaceae_C > CANHBY01. The sequence continues at coordinate 31,701 of JAZKHH010000092.1, forward strand.
GCCCGGGTTTGGGGGCGGCCGGAGTGTGCAATCTGACACCCCGACCCAAGCCACTGAGGTCACCAGAGGCGGCTGTTGGCGAAGTCGGTGTGCAAGGCCTTGGCCGGGCGGAGGCCACGTGCCGTGGGGGCGCCCAGCCCCCGAAAGCCATGGGCCACCGCGCTCACCGAGGTCACCAGCGCAGCGCCCAGGATGCACGCCCAGGCTGCCAGGCGCCGCAGGCCCCGTACCCGTGGCAGCGACTGGTGGTTGAGCGCCCGCAGCGCCGCCAGGGTGCGCAGCGCCGTCAGCGCCAGGGGGCCCAGCGGGCCCGAGCGTGCCAGCCCCTGCAAGGGCACCGGCAAGCGAGCCCGCAGCAGGTGCGGTGCCACGCCCGCGGCAATGCGCCCCTGGCGCCAGCGCTCGGAGAGCACCCCGGCCAGGCCAGGCGTGCGCCGCTGAATGGCATGCGCTTGCGGGGCCTCTTGGATGCGCAGCCCGGCTTCCACCAGCGCCAGACCCAGCAAGCGGCCTTGCGAGCCCTCGACACCGGCCTGCGCCTGGCGGGCAAAGCGCCCGAAGCTGTCGCAGCGCAGGGCCATGTTGTGGGCATCCAGCGTGCGCACGTCGCCGCAGCGGTGCGGCGCGGGCGGAAAATGGAAGTCCAAGGCGGTCTGGGCCAGGCCGGCCAGGTGCAGGTCGTAGCTGGTGCGGCCGGCCACGGCCGCCGGCGGGTGCCGCCGGCCGAAAGGCTGCAGCAAGGCGTGCAACCAGTGAGGGCCGGGCAGGCAGTCGCTGTGGCCGAACACCACCCAGTCGCAACGGCGGGCGTCCACGGCAAAAAAGCCCATGTACTGCACATCGAAGCTCGGCAGCGCCGGGTCGACCCGGACGAAGCGCAGCTGCGCGCACCCCAGTTGTTCTCGCAGGCCGTCTTGCTCGCCGGGCGTGAGGTCTTCGTGCGTGACGATCACTTGGGCCAACGCGCTCAGTGGCACGGTTTGCGCGCTCAACGCTGCCGGCAGTTCGCGGGAACGCGGTGCCGGCGAAAGGTGAACCACCAGGGCCGAGCGGGCGGCGATCTCAACGGGCGTCATACAAAACCTTGGCAAGCGTGACAGAACCCGCGAACGATACCGTCCCAGTGGGTGTCTGACCCTGCACCGTCCCCCCTTGTCCGGGGGGCGGGTCTTCACCAGGGCGTGTGGTGAGCTCAGGCAGGAAGGCGCCGCACGGCCTCTGCCTGGGTTCACCACACCCGTTGGCCTGTTCAACCCCTACACTGCCAAGCCTCGCGTGCGCACCCTGGTGCGCCCAGCGTTCCTCTCCTGATTTTCCTGCCCCTTCTCCCCGATGGCCCCAACCCGCGAATTCGAAGAACTGGTGCTGGCGCTGCTGCGTCCGGCCATTCTCAAAGACCTGACCGTGCTGGTCGCCTGCCTGTTTTTTGCGTGGGGCCTGGTGTGGCTGCTGCGCGGCCGGCGTGCCGATCAGGACTCGGTGTGGTTCGGCAAGCGCATCGTCGACGGCGTGCTGTTTCCGATGGTGGCCCTGGCGCTGGCCTTCGGCGCCAAGGCGGCCCTGGTGGAATGGGTGCAGCCCGCGGTGTTCAAGCTGGCAATTCCGATTTTGTTGTCGCTGGCGGCCATCCGCCTGGTGGTGCGGGTGCTCAGCGCCAGCTTCCCGGATTCCGGCTGGCTGCGACGGGTGGAGCGAAGCTTCTCCTGGCTGGCGTGGCTGCTGCTGGTGCTGTGGGTCACCGGCCTGCTGCCGATGATGCTCGACGCCATGGAGGAGGTGCGCTTCAAGATCGGCAGCACCCGGTTGACGCTGCGCAATGTGGTGGAGGGCTCGCTCACCGCCATCGTGGTCATGGTGCTGGCCCTGTGGATCGCCGCGGCCATCGAGAAAAAGCTGCTGCGCGGCTCGGGCGACAACCTGTCGGTGCGCAAGATGGCGGCCAACCTGGTGCGCGTGATGCTGTTGGTGGCCGGGCTGCTGGTGGGCCTGTCGGCCGTGGGCATCGACCTGACGGCGCTCAGCGTGCTGGGGGGTGCCATCGGCGTCGGCCTGGGCTTTGGCCTGCAAAAGATCACCGCCAACTACGTCAGCGGCTTCGTCATCCTGGCCGAGCGCTCGCTGCGCATCGGCGACATGGTCAAGCTCGACACCTTCGAAGGCCGCATCACCGACATCCGCACCCGCTACACCCTGATTCGCGCCCTCAACGGACGCGAGTCCATCGTGCCCAACGAGCTTCTGATCACCCAACGGGTAGAAAACGCCTCCCTGGCCGACCCCAAAGTGATGCTGACCACCGTGGTGACGGTCGCCTACGGCACCGACGTGCGGGCCTTGCAGGCCCCGGTGGTGCAGGCCATCCAGGGCATCGCCCGGGTGTTGAGCGACCCGGCGCCCGCCTTGATGCTGACGGATTTCGTTCCCGACGGTTTGGCGCTCACCTTGTTCTTCTGGATTGCCGACCCGGAGAACGGCCAGGCCAGCGTGCGCTCGGACGTCAACCTGGCCTTGCTCGAGCTGCTCGACGAGCGCGGCATCGACATCCCGTTCCCGCAGCGTGTGGTGTATCAAAAAGACGCCCCCGAGACGCGCCTTACGCCCCCGCCTTCCATCACCCTGCCAGGCTGATCGACGCGACGCCCGTTTCTCAGCGGCTCGTTGGCCGTCAAGCCGTGCGGTGGCTGTCGTCGTGGGTCCAGGCCCGCAGTTCTTCAAGCGTGAAGCCGGCCGCCAACCGGGCCGGCTCGTTCAACGGTGGCCGGACTTTGGGCGCACGGTGTTGGCGCGCCATGCGGTCGCCGTGGCTGTGCGGGTCCAGCCCGTCGCGCGCGCAGCACCAGCGGTACCAGCGGTTGCCGACCGCCACATGCCCGATCTCGTCGCGCAGGATGATGCCGAGAATCTCCACTGCACGCGCATCGCCTGCCTGGCCGAACTTCGCCTGCATCCCCGGCGTCACGTCCAGCCCGCGGGCCTCCAAGATGCGTGGCACCAGGGCCATGCGGGCAGTCAGGTCGTCGGCCGTGCGTTCGGCCATGTCCCACAGGCCGCTGTGGGCGTCGAAGTCGCCGTAGCCATGCCCTAGAGAGGCCAAGTGCGCCTGCAGCAAACTGAAGTGCAGCGCTTCCTCGCTGGCCACCTGCAGCCACTCCAGGTAATAGGCCTTGGGCATGTCCGGGTAGCGCCACACCGCGTCGAGTGCGAGGTTGATGGCGTTGAATTCGATGTGGGCAATGGCGTGCAGCAACGCCGCCCGGCCGGCCAGGGTGAACGGCGAGCGCAGCGGCACTTGCTGCGGGGGCACGCAGACCGGGCGGGCAGGGCGGCCCGGCAGGGGCACCCCGCGGGGCGGTGTGAGCCGGGCGGTGGTGTCGAGCCCGTGGTGGGCGCGGGCGTCCCACAAACTGCGGGTGGCCGCCACCTTGGCGGCCGGCTCGCACAGCAAGAGGGCCTGGCAGGCGGCCCAGCGAAGGTCAGGCAAAGACATGGGCAAGGGGATTCGGGCAAAGCCCGCCACCAGGGCGCCGCGGTGGGCGGCGGTGGCGTCAGGCAGGGCGCCACTGTGGCACAAGTCGCAGCACCGGTCCGCTTCCCACTGGAACGGGTGGGCCGCTCCGCCCGGTCTTGGCGGCAAAATAGCCCTGCTCGACCGTGGCCCTTCCCACGTGTCTGTCTGGTTCCCTCCTTCTGGCCGTTGGCCCGGCCTCCTCACCCTCGCAGTAAATGACGATTCCCGAAATTCAGCACATGAGCCCCACGCAGTTGCGTTCCGAGCTGCAGCAAGGCGCCAAATTCGTGGTTTACCAGTACTGCATCTCGATCGTGGTGATGTCGTTCAAGCGCAGTTCGCGGGTTTATTTCATTCCCGCCCAGGGCACACGCCGCAGCCGCTCGGTGGCCGGGTATTGCGCCTTGTCGCTGGTGTTGGGCTGGTGGGGCTTCCCCTGGGGGCCGATCTGGACTTTCAGCACCCTGGTGGGCAACCTCAACGGCGGCGTGGACGTGACCGCCGAGATGAGCGCCGCCCTGTCTCTGCACGGCGCCAGCGCTTAGCGAACCCATCCCCTTCCGGCGCCATGCCAGGGCCAATCATGTTCAGGGCGCTCGTCACGGCACACGCCAATGCAAAAAGCCCGCCGAAGCGAGCTTTTGACTGGACTGTTCAGTCCGCCATGGCGGGCTGTTCACCGGGTTTCGTTCACCCCGTGACGGAGTGCGTCAGGCAGCGGCCTGGGCCAGCGCCAGTGCTTTGACCTTGGCGGCCAAGCGGCTCTTGTGGCGAGCGGCCTTGTTCTTGTGGAAGATGCCCTTGTCGGCCACGGAGTCGATGACTTTCTGGGCGATTTGGAACAATTCGGTGGCTTTGTCTTTGTCGCCAGCCACAACGGCTTTCTGAACGTTCTTCACGACCGTGCGAAAGCGGGTGCGCAAAACGGTGTTGGCGGCATTGAGCTTGGTGTCTTGGCGAACGCGCTTGAGACCCGACGCAATGCGGACGGTTTTCTTCTTGATGGTGGCCATGCTGTGAGTGGTGATCAGGGGTGAACGAACCCGCGAGTATAGCAGCCGCTTCCCGCGGCGCCAAGTGTGGCGGTGCTTGCAGCACAGGTCACTCCGGCGGCTCCCTATAATCCGCCGCTTCCCGACAGCTGATCCGCTGCGGCACCCGCCTGGGCTGTGGCCATGCCGGCCTGTCGGGCACCGCGGTGCGGCCCCCATGAACCTGCTGCGCGCCGCTTCCATCGTTTCCCTGCTGACCCTGGTGTCCCGTGTCACCGGCCTGGTGCGCGAACAACTCGTGGCCGCCAGCTTTGGGGCCACTGCCCTGACCGATGCCTTCAATGTGGCGTTCCGCATCCCCAACCTGTTGCGCCGGCTGTTCGCCGAGGGCGCCTTTTCCCAGGCCTTCGTGCCCCTGTTGGGCCAATACCGCAGCCGCGACGGCGACGAGGCCACCCACCAGTTGATCAACGCCGTGGCCACCGTGCTGGCCTGGGCGCTGCTGCTGACCTGCGGGCTCGGGGTTTGCCTGGCGCCCTGGCTGGTGTGGGCCATGGCCTCCGGCCTGGACCGTTTTGACGCCGCCGTCGTCATGACCCGCTGGATGTTCCCCTACATCGGCTTCATGTCGATGGTGGCGCTGTCGGCTGGCATTTTGAACACCTGGAAGCGCTTTGCCGTGCCGGCCGCCACGCCGGTGCTGCTCAATTTGTCGGTGATCGGCGCGGCCTGGCTGCTGGCGCCGATGTTCGGTCGCCACGGCATCGAGCCGATCTACGCCCTGGCCGCCGGGGTGATGTTCGGCGGCGTGTTGCAGCTGGCCATTCAGATCCCGGCGCTGCACCGCCTGGGCTGCCTGCCCCGCATCGGCCTGACGGTGGGCCGGGTGCGCGCCGCCTGGGCGCATCCCGGCGTGCGCCGCGTGCTGCGGCAGATGGGGCCGGCGGTGCTGGGGGTGTCGGTGGCGCAGCTGTCGCTGCTGATCAACACCCAGATCGCCTCGCACGTGGGCGTGGGCGCTGTGTCCTGGCTGACCTACGCCGACCGGCTGATGGAGTTTCCCACCGCCATGCTCGGCGTCGCCCTGGGCGTGGTGCTCCTGCCCCAACTCACCGCCGCCCAAGCCCGCGGCGACCCCGACGCCTACTCCGGCATGCTCGACTGGGCCCTGCGGCTGGTGGTGCTGATGGCCGTGCCCTGCGCCGCCGCGCTGCTGGTGTTTCCCGAGCCGCTGGTGGCCGTGCTGTACCACTACGGCGCCTTCAGCGCCCAGGACGTGGCGCAAACGGTGCGCGCCACCATGGGCTACGGCGTCGGCCTGCTCGGCCTGGTCGCCATCAAGATCCTGGCGCCGGGCTTCTACGCCCAGCAAAACCTGCGCACGCCCGTGAAGATCGCCATCTCGGTGCTGGTGCTGACCCAGCTGATGAACCTGGTGCTGGTGCCGCGCCTGGGCCATGCTGGGCTGGCGCTGTCCATCGCCCTGGGCGCCTTGATCAACGCCACCTGGCTGCTGGTGGGCTTGAGGCGCCAGGGTCTGTACCGACCCAGCCCCGGCTGGTGGGGCTTTGGCCTCAAGGTGGTGTTGGCCACCGCGCTCATGACGGGCTTGCTCTTGTGGGCGGCCCAGGCCATTGATTGGCAGCCCGCCACCCAACGGGGCTGGCGCGTGCTGGAGATGGCCGGCTGCTTGAGTGCGGCGGTGTCGCTGTACCTGGGCACGCTGTTCGCCTTGGGCTTGCGGCCGCGCGACTTCACCCGCCGAGGCTGAGCCTGAAAACACCCCTCTCGCCGCCGCCGCGCCCTTTAAGATCGCTCCCTTCCCCGCTGCGGACGCCGCTCCCATGACTTTCACCAACGCCCAACGACGCTCTTTGACCTGGCTGGCCATCGGCCTGGCTGGCGGGTTCATCCTGTGGCTGCTGGCGCCCGTGCTGACGCCGTTTTTGGTGGGGGCGGTGATGGCCTACGCTCTGCAGCCCGCGGTGGAGCGGCTGGTGCGGCGCAGGGTGCCGCGCCTGCTGGCCGTGCTGGTGGTCGAGGTGGTGATGCTGTTTTCGCTGGTCGCGCTGGTGTTCCTGTTGGTGCCGATTTTCTCCAAGGAGCTGCCCCTGCTGCGCCAACAGATCCCGCTCTTCTTGGATCTCATCAACACCACCTTGCTGCCCTGGCTGGCGAAGTTTGGCATCAACGTCAACGTCGATACCGCCAGCTTGAAGACCATGGCGACGAGCTACCTGAACGCCAATTTTGAAGATTGGACCGCGGCGGTGCTCAACTCCGCGCGCATCGGCGGCAGCATCCTGATGACCGTGACCGGCATGGTCGTGCTGGTTCCCCTGGTGTTGTTCTACCTGCTGATGGACTGGCCCCAACTGGTGCAGCGCATCACCCAACTCATTCCACCGCGCATGCGCCCGCAAACCCGGGAGGTGCTGGTCGAGGTGGACACGGTGCTGGGACAGTACCTGCGCGGCCAGCTCCTGGTCATGCTCACCCTGGCGGCCTTCTACAGCATCGGCCTGGCCCTGTTCGGCTTCGACCTGGCCTTGCCGGTGGGCGTGTTCACCGGCCTGGCGGTGTTCATCCCCTACCTGGGTTTCGGCATCGGCATGGTGCTGGCGTTGATCGCGGGCCTGCTGCAGTTCATGAGCTGGTACGCCATCGTGGCGGTGGCCGTGGTGTATGGCCTGGGCCAATTGATCGAAAGTTTTTTCCTCACGCCGCGGTTGGTGGGTGAGCGCATCGGCATGCACCCCTTGATGGTGATTTTTGCGCTGCTGGCGTTCGGCCACCTGTTCGGCTTCGTCGGCGTGTTGGTGGCCCTGCCCCTGAGCGCGGTGCTGGTGGTGGCCGTGGGGCGGGTGAAAGCGGCTTACCTTGACAGCAAGCTTTACAGCAGCTGACGCCAATGCCTCTCAACAGGTCGCTCGGGCATGACAGCAGGCCACGCCGCATGAACACCGAGTGGAGGCGACACCCCTAACCCGGATATTTCACCAGGTCGCTCAAGAATCGCTGGACACACCGCATGCATGCTGAATGGGAAGACCACGAACACCGAGGCCAGTTTGGTCACAACGCTGCGCACCCCTGCAACGGTGTCTGGCCGGCCGGATGCGGCCTCAACTCCTCGCCAAGGCCTCCCGGCCTTGGCTGCGGCCGTCTCGGCCACCCCGACTCGCCCAGCCACCGCCGCAGCGGCACGTCCCCGGCGACATATCCGGGCTAGGCCTGCGCACGCCATGCCCATGCATCAAATTCCGCTGGCGATCCGTCCGGAGACCGCCCCCACGTTCGACAACTTCATCGTCGGCAGCAACGCGCTGACGCTGTCGCACCTGCGGGGTCTGCGTCCTCAACACGAGGGCGCGCCCCAGCCCTTGTACCTGTGGGGGGCCTCCGGTGTGGGCAAGACCCATCTGTTGCGGGCCCTGGCGTCAGCCTGGCCCGATGCCACGGGCACGGCCGTGCACAGTGTCGAGGCCGCCACCCTGGACCCCGCCACGCTGCGCGACGCGATGCAGCAACCGCATTGGCGGCTGCTGGTGTTGGATGCCTGCGACGGCTACGACGCTGACCAGCAGCAAGCCGCCTTCGCGTTGTTCGTCGAGGCCTCGACACGGGGAGCGGCCATTGCCGCCGCCGGCCGCCTGCCGCCGGTCGACCTGTCGTTGCGCGAGGACCTGCGTACCCGCTTGGGCTGGGGTCTGGTGCTGCCTGTCGACCCGTTGACCGAGGATCAATCACGCAGCGCGTTGCGCAGCGAAGCCGACCGCCGCGGCCTGGTGCTGTCGGACGAGGTCATGACCTACCTGCTGACCCGTTTCCCGCGGGACCTCAAACACCTGATGGCCCTGTTCGACCGCCTGGACGACTTTGCCCTCAGTCGCAAGCGTGCCTTGACCGTGCCGCTGCTCAAACAAATGTTGGCCGAGTCCCCCCTGGAGATGCCGTGAATCTGTGCCTGTTCGACCTCGACGACACCCTGCTGCCCCTGGACTCCGACCATGCCTGGGGCGAGTTCGTGATCCGCCTGGGCTGGGTCGACGAGACCAGCTTCCGCCAGCGCAACAACGAGTTCTTCGAGGCTTACCAGGCCGGCCGTCTGGACGTGCATGCTTACGTGGCGTTTTCCACCGAGCCGCTGCGCGCCCGCAGCGCCAGCGAGCTGCAGGCCGCGCAGGACCAGTTCATGGCCGAAGTGATCCTGCCGAAACTGTTGCCACCCGCCAGGGCGCTGGTGCAAGACCACCAGCGCCGGGGTGACTTGGTGGCCTTGGTCACGGCCACCAACGAGTTCATCACCGCGCCGATCGCCCGGGCCTTGGGCATCGCCGATTTGATCGCGGTGCGCCTGGTGCGCGACGCAACAGGTACCATCACCGGCCGCATTGACGGCGTTCCCAGCTACCAGCACGGCAAAGTGACCCGCGTCACCGACTGGCTGGCCAGCCGCCAACTGGGGTGGGACGCCTTCGAGCGCGTCAGCGTCTACAGCGATTCCGTCAACGATCTTCCCTTGTTAGAGCGCGCCACCGACCCCGTGGCCACCAATCCCTCGCCGGCCTTGCAAGCGCAAGCCCAGGCCCGTGGGTGGCGAACCTTGCAACTGTTTTCATGATCAAAAAGTTCATCGACAAATTGGCTTCTCCCATCAAACGTGCCTTGGGCCGCTCGAGCGCCGCGCATGGCTTGGGCAAACGCGTGGTGCTGGACCAGACCACCCACGGCATCGACCTCGGCCTGGTCGATGAACGCGCCATCAAGGTGGTGCAGACCCTGGCCGAAGCCGGCTTCGAGGCCTACATCGTGGGCGGGGCCGTGCGCGATTTGTTGCTGGGCCTGCGCCCGAAAGACTTCGACGTGGCCACCAACGCCACCCCGGAAGAAGTCAAGTCGCTGTTCCGGCGCGCGTTCATCATCGGCCGGCGCTTTCGCATCGTCCACGTGGTGTTCGGCCGTGGCCGGGAACACGAGGTGATCGAAGTCTCCACTTTTCGCGCCATCATGGACGCCGCGGCCGCCTCCCAAGTCACCGGCAACGAGAAAACCTCCAAGGGCGAGCTGCACGGCAAGACCCACGTCGTCGACGCCGAGGGCCGGGTCCTGCGCGACAACGTCTGGGGCCCGCAAGACCAGGACGCTGCGCGCCGCGACTTCACCGTCAACGCCATGTACTACGACCCCACCACGCAGATCGTGGTCGACTACCACGGCGGCCTGAAAGACGCGCAAAAGAAGCTCCTGCGCATGATCGGCGACCCGGTCAGCCGCTACCGCGAAGACCCGGTCCGCATCATCCGGGCAGTGCGTTTTGCCGCCAAGCTGGGCTTTGCCATCGAGCCCAAGAGCCGCGCCCCCATCACCAGCATGGCCGCCTTGCTCGAGAACGTGCCGCAGTCGCGCCTGTTCGACGAAATGATCAAGCTGCTGCAGACCGGCCACGCCTTGGCCAGCCTGGCCGAATTGAAGAAGCAGGGCCTGCACCAGGGTGTTTTTCCGATCCTCGATGCGGTGATCGACGCCCCCAGCACCAGCGGCCGCGGCGAGTTCATCCAGCTGGCCCTGGCCGACACCGACCGCCGCGTGGGCGAAAACAAGCCGGTGGCCCCCAGCTTCATGCTCGCCTGCCTGCTGTGGCACGACGTGCTGGACCGTTGGGAGCTGCTCAAGAAACGCGGCGAAGCGCCGTTCCCCGCCTTGCAGCAGGCGGTCGATGCCGTCTTCGATGCCCGCATCGGCGACATCTCTGGCCGCGGCAAGCTCGGCGCCGACATGCGCGACACCTGGATGATGCAGCCCCGCTTCGAGCGCCGCGTCGGCAGCGGGCCGTTCACCCTGGTCGAGCAGCCCCGTTTCCGTGCTGGCTTCGACTTCCTGCGCCTGCGCGCCGACGCACGCGAGGTGCCTGACGAGCTGGCCGAATGGTGGGAAGACTTTTCGTTGGGCACCGATGAAGAGCGTCGCGCCTTGATCGACGTGGCCCGTGAGCAGGACGCCGCACGCCGAGCGGCCAGCAGCAGCGCCGCTGCCGCCGGCGGGTCCAAAGCCAAGCCGGCCGCCATGACCGCCCACACCGACTCGCCGTCCGAGGACGCCCCCGCTGGCGAAAGCGATCCTGCCGTCAAGAAACGCCGGCGCCGGCGCCGCAAGCCGGCGGGCGGCGCAGAGGGTGCCGAGCCCACCCACCGTGAGCCCGAACCCAGCGACTGAGGCGGCCGAGGTGGCCCTGCTGCTGCCCGCAGAGGTCCCGGTGTGCATCGGCCTGGGCGCGAACCTGGGCGATCCCTTCGCCACCCTGGAGGCGGCCCTCACCGGCCTGGCTGGCGCGCCGCACACCACCATGCTGGCCCGTTCCGCGTTCTACCGGTCGGCGCCGCTGGACGCCGAAGGTCCGGATTTCATCAACGCCGTGGCGTGGATCGGCACCCGGCTGTCACCCCTGACCTGCTGGCGGCTGCTGCAGTCGCTGGAGGCCGCCCACCAGCGCGAGCGTCCCTACCGCAACGCCCCGCGCACACTCGACCTGGACCTGCTCCTGTGGGGCGATCAAACCCTGTCCACGCCCGAGCTCGAGGTGCCCCATCCCCGCATGCACCAGCGTGCCTTCGTGCTGCACCCGTTGGCCGAACTGTCCCCCTCGATGACCATTCCCGGCCGCGGCCCGCTGCAGGCGCTGCTGGCCGGCGTCGCCGATCAAGTCATCGAGCGGTGCGGACCCCGTCTGCGACCCTGATGCCTGCCTGACCGCGGAGGCGCTGCGCCCCCTGCCTACGTCCACCCCGCTGAAAGCCCCTCATGAACCTGCCCGTGTCCTTGCAAACCATCGGCCTGCTGGTGGCGTCGAACATCTTCATGACCTTCGCGTGGTACGGCCACTTGAAGAACATGGCCGAAAAGCCCTGGTACGTGGCGGCTCTGGTGAGCGAAGGCCTGTTAACACGACGGAAGCCAGTGCGAAGGTGGCTGACAAGGCACAGAGCAAGGCGCGAGCCGCCGCCCAGACTGGGCGTCTGGGCAAGGTGA
>JAZKHH010000093.1:0-7759 GCA_040385465.1 Pseudomonadota bacterium
GAGGTGTTTGACGCGGAGCCGGAGCGCAAGGCTGGCTTGATTGACGATCTGCTCAAGCCCGGGTCGTCCTGATTCCGGGCCCACAAGAAGACCCGCATCTTCCTGTCACCGTGCATTCGCTCACGCCGTGCGCGCTCCATTGCGTCAGCAAAGGTATCTGGGGTGGTTCAAGGGTAAGCACACCTCAAGAGCGCGGCTGGGGTGTCGAAACAAGCTGCACACCCCACATCTACCGCCATGACCACCCCAGTGCTCCAAGAGCCCCCCGCTGCCGACGCGATCGACAGCGAGATGGTGGCTCCGACGGTGCTGACGGTTGATGACGAGCCCTCGGTGCTGAGCGCGTTGCGCCGGGTGTTTCGGGCGCAAGGCATCAAGACGCTGCAGGCCACCAGCGCCGCCGAGGGGCTGATCCTGCTGGAGTCGAATCACGTGGACCTGGTGATTTCGGACATGCGGATGCCCGAAATGGACGGCGCGCGCTTCCTGGAACGGGTGAAGGCCCACGATGAGAGCATCGTGCGCATCCTGCTCACCGGTTACGCCGACATCTCCTCCACGGTGGCCGCCATCAACAAGGGTGCCATCCACCGCTACATCGCCAAGCCCTGGGACGACAACGATCTGGTGCTCGCGGTGCGAGAGGCCCTGGTTCGTCGCGGCCTTGAAAAGAAGAACGCCGACCTGACCGAGCTGACGAAGCGGCAGAACGACCAGTTGCGCGATGCCAACCAGACGCTGGAATCCCGGGTGGAAGCGCGAACGGCCGAGCTCCAGCAGATCAACGGCATGCTCGATGCCTCCTACGAAGACCTGAACAACACCTTCGTGCACGCCGTGAATGTGTTTTCCAGTTTGCTGGAGATGCGCGGCGGTCAGTCCGGCCATTCGCGCCGGGTGGCCGAGATCAGCAGGGAGACCGCCAAGCGGCTGGAGATGTCGGACCGCGACGTGCGCGACGTCTACCTGGCGGCCCTGGTGCACGACATCGGCACCATCGGATTTCCCGATGCCATGTTGGGCAAGGCGATCTCGGCCTTCAACGCCGAAGAACACCAGCGCTACCGGCGCCACACCATCGACGGCGAAACCGCGTTGATGGCGATGTCTCAACTGCAAGGCGTGGCGCGCATCGTGCGCCAGCATCACGAACGATCGGACGGAAAAGGATTTCCCGACGGATTGACCGCACCCGACATCGTGGCCGGCGCGCGCATCGTGGCGGCCGCCACCGATCTGGACGACATGCTCCACGGCAGCATGGGGCTCCAGCGCTACACCATGGAAAACGCGAAAAAGATGCTCGTGGGTGGCATCGACACGCGCTACGACCGCACGGTGATCGAGACCCTGCTCAAGGTCGTCGACGACATGGCGAATGCAGCCAAGGCGGACCTGTACCTCGACGTGCGCGACCTGCTCCCTGGCATGGTGTTGGCACGGGCGATGGTGTCGTCCAAGGGCACCACCCTGTTGGCTGCGGGGCACGTGTTCGACGAACGCATGGTCCGACAGGTGCAGACCTTCTCGTCGCGAGAGGGTGTGCGCCTGAGCTTGTGGGTGCAAAGGAAACCCGATCCCAGTGACGCCAGCGAAGCCAGCGTCGCCGATGCACAAGGAGCCCCGTCATGATGGACACACCCGACGTGCACTGCCTCACCACCAGCTTTGCCAGCGACATCGTCAATGCGGTGGCCGTGCCAACCACCCTGCTCAAAGACGGTCAGATACTGAGCGCCAACGACGCACTGTGCCGCCTGAGTTCCCGCAGCCCGGCAGCGCTCATGGGCATGCCTTTGCTGAATCTGGTGGACGACGCAACGCGCGACCAGCTGCGCCTTGCATTGAGCACTTGCGCGAGACAGGGTGAATCGCCGCGCGCGGTGTCGGGCTCCCTGGTCACGCCCGACAGTGGAGACCGTCCGGTGGAGATCCATGCGAGGCGGATATGTCTGGACGGTCAGCCCCTGGTGGTGGTGACCTGTGTCGACCTCAGCGACGTGATGCATGTGCAAAACAGCCTGATGGACATGACCAAGCTGCTGTCGCAGATCATCGACGGGGCCTCGGTGGCTTCCCTGGTGATCGACCAGCACCACCGGGTGACGCACTGGAACACGGCCTGCGAGCACATGACAGGCATCAAACGGCACGAGGTGCTCGGCTCGCGCGACGGCTGGAAAGCGTTTTACAGCGAGCAACGGCCCTTGCTCGCCGACATGATCGTCGACGGCGTCGATGAGGCGACGATGCAGGCGTTCTACGGTGGAAGGATGGTGCATTCATCGAGCATCACCGGCGGCATCGAGGTCGAGGCTTTCTTTCCGCAGTTGGGCGACTCGGGATGTTGGCTGTTCTTCACGGCGGCGCCGCTGTACGACGCGGACAGAAAAGTGATCGGCGCCATCGAAACCCTGCAGGACGTCACCACCCGCCGTCGATCGGAAGAAGCTCTGCTGCTGCACCGCTCCGAGCTGGAAGAAACGGTCAGGCAACGCTCGGCCGAGCTGGCAGCCACGGCCCGCGACCTCGAACTTTTCATTGCCAACTCGCCGATCGGGGTGGCCTACTCCAGGGACGGCCACATTCAGCGCGTCAACCCCGCCATGGCCGCCATGTTCGGGTACGCCGAGTCCGACATGATCGGTCTTCCGGGGCGGGCAGCCTACATGTCGGACGAAGACTATGCCGGCTTTGGTGTGTACGCCGGCCCCCGGCTCTCCAAAGGTGAGCCCATTCATATCGAGATGTGGATGCGCCACGCCGATGGCCATCCGATCTGGGCGCAGATCGACGCCTACGTGGTCGACACGAACGACACCAGCCACGGCACCTGGTGGATGATGCAGGACCGCTCCGACATCCGTTTCGCCCAGGAGCAACTGCAGGCGCGGATCGACGAGCTCGCTGCAACGAATCACCAGCTGGACGAAGCGCAGAAGCAGTTGCTTCAACAGGACAAGATGGCGTCGATCGGGCAACTGGCCGCGGGTGTGGCACACGAGATCAACAACCCGATCGGCTTCGTCAGCTCCAACCTCAACACGCTGCGCCAGTATGTGGAGGGTCTCCTGGGCCTCAGTTCGGCCTGCGACGCGGCCTTGGCCGCACCGAACGACGCGACCGTGGGCGCGGCACTGACGAAGAAGCGGCTGGAAGTCGAAATCGATTTTCTGCGCGAGGATCTGCCGCTGCTGCTGGACGAATGCGCCGAAGGCCTTGGGCGTGTCAAGAAGATCGTGCAGGACCTCAAGGACTTCTCTCGCGTCGATCATTCGGACTGGCAGGAGTCGGATCTGAATGTGGGCCTGGAGTCCACGCTCAACGTCGTTCGCCATGAAGTGAAATACAAGGCCGACGTGATCAAGAAGCTCGCGCCGCTTCCGGCGATCATGTGCCTGGACGGGCAGCTCAACCAGGTGTTCATGAACCTCATCGTCAACGCGGCGCATTCGATCGCCGACAAGGGCACGATCACGTTGTCCAGCGGTGTGGACCAGGGCTGGGTGTGGGTGCAGGTGGAAGACACGGGCTGCGGCATGAGCGCCGAGGTGCAGCGACGGATCTTCGAGCCTTTCTTCACCACCAAGGACGTGGGCAAAGGCACCGGCCTGGGCATGTCGCTGTCCTTCTCCATCGTTCAGAAACACGGCGGCTCCATCCAGGTGCGCTCCGCCGTGGGTGTGGGCACGGCCATGCGTGTGTGGCTGCCCATCGAGCGGCCTCAGACCCCGGCCAAGGATGCCGTGCCACCACTGTGGGAGCACGGCCATGCACACATCGCCTGAGTCTGCGTTGAATGGCCTTGTGAGCGCACCCATCCGGCATCGCACGCTGCTGCTGGTGGATGACGAGGAATCGATTCTCTCGGCGCTCAAGCGGGTGTTTCGTCGCGACGGCTACCAGGTGATCACGGCCACCAGCGGAGCCCGGGGGCTGGAGGTGCTCGCCCAGCAACCTGTGGACGTGATTCTTTCGGACCAGCGCATGCCCGGCATGACGGGCATCGAATTCCTGCGCGAGGCCAAGCGCCTGTATCCCCGCACCTTGCGCATGACCTTGTCCGGCTACACCGATCTGCAGTCGATCATCGAGGCGGTCAATGAAGGCGCGGTGTACAAGTTCCTCACCAAGCCCTGGGACGACGACCTCTTGCGCAGCCACGTGACCCATGCCTTCGAGCAGAGCGAAATGGCCGCGGAGAACACCCGGCTGTGGGGCGCGGTGCAACAGGCGAACAACGAACTGGCCCTGGCCAACCAACGGCTCGAACGCATGGTGCGCGATGAAGGCGAACGTCGACAAGCGATGCAGAACGCAGCCGGCGCCTCCCGGGACGCACTCGACGGCTTGCCCATGGCCGTGTTCGGCATCGGTGCCGACGGCATGCTCGCGTATGTCAACCGCCAGGCCGTGATCCAGTGGCCCCAGTGGTCGTGTGCACTGGGCGGCGAACCGGAGCCGTCGATGCAGCAGGTGCTGGACACGCTGATGCAGCCCGCACAACGGCCTTACACGCAGGGGCTGCGCACGACCATCGAGGGTCGAAGCACGAGGGCATGGATCTGTCCACTCACGGGGCAGCAGCAACCACTGGGGCATCTGATGCTGGTGCAACTGCTTCACGAGACCGCCATGGTGGCGCCGGGGAGCCTGACGTGAGCGTTGTGGAAGCCCGCCCTGCCACCAGGCACCTGGAACCCGCCGCCTGGGCGCGGTGCATCGTGTCGCTCCCATCGCTTCCCAGCGCCTTCATCGCAGCCGTCGAACTGTTGAGCAACGACGACGCGTCTGCGGCATCCTGCATCGCTGCCATCGAGCGAGACCAGGCCCTGACCGTGCGTGTTCTTCGCCTGGCCAATTCACCTTTTTACGGAGCCCAGGGCCAGGTCTCCCGCATCGGTGATGCCGTTCAGATGCTGGGCCTGCGCACCGTGGCCAGCGCATTGGCGGCCGTCTCCTTGCGCACGGCCCTGGGTTCGTTGCGCTGCAAGGAGTTCTGCTTTGCCAGCTACTGGCGCCACACCTTGTGCTCGGCCATTGCGGCCCGGGAGCTCGCCCAGGCAACGAAGCAGGACGCCGGTGAAGCGTTTTTGCTGGGGCTGCTGCACGACGTGGGCAAGCTGATCCTGGCCATGACGAGCCCGGAGCTGGAGTCGCAGGCGCTGCAACTCGCGCGGTCTGAAGGCATGGCGATGCACGACGCAGAGCAGCAGCTGTTCGGCGTGACCCACGCGGAAGTGGGTGCGGTCGTGGCCAGGCAGTGGAATTTTCCTGCTGCCTTCGCGGAAGCGATTGCCGATCATCACCGCCCGGTTCCCGCTCCAGCAGGACAGCGCCCGTCCCTTCCCCTTCTGATTCATCTGGCCAACCAGATGGCCCACGGTCTGGAAGAGCCCTCCGCCGACGTTGAAGCCCTTTTGAAGGACCCGATGTGGTCCGTTCTGGGGTGCGGCGAGCAGGAGCTGCGCGCCCTGGCGATGCGCATCACCGACGAACTTCACATCATGTCCGGCGCATGAATCACTTCACTGGAGCGTCAATGAAACAAGCACTTCAAGGCAACCTTCTTCTCGTTGACGACGAAGTGCCGATCACGCGCGCTTTGCACCGTGCGCTGCGCACCCCCCTTGGCCAACAGGTGAACATCGTGACCTGCAACAGTGGCGAGGCGGCGATTGGCGAGATGATGGCGCGTCGGTTTGACGTCATCGTCAGCGACCTGCGCATGCCCGAGATGGGCGGCATGGAGCTCCTGCTCCTGGCGGCAGACATCCAGCCCGGCTGCATGCGAATGATCCTCACCGGAACGGCGGATTTCGGAACCGCGCAGGAGGCCGTGAACAAGTTCGGCCTGTACCGCTACCTCACCAAACCCTGGGACATCGATGAGCTGGTGCAACACATCTCGTCGGCCCTCAGGTTCAGCGCCGAACAACGGTCGCAAAAAGATCACGCCCTGCAATGGGGCGCCAGCCAGGGCCAGGTGAGTGCGCAAACGCTGGAGATGCACAGACTCGAAGCCCTGGAGCCAGGCATCACCCGGGTGGAGTGGGACGCCGCCGGGTGCGTGATCCTGCCGTCGAGCCTCTGATCTCAGGAAACGATGTAGGCCCCCGCCCCCGTCGACAACAACTTTCCATCCGCCCCCAGAAACTCCATGCGCGTGCTCGCCACGCGCGAGCCCAGGCGCATCACTTCCGCACGCAGTTCGAAGTGGTCGCCGATGGCGGGGCGCAGGTAGTCGATGCGCAGGTCGATGGTGCCGAGTTTGGCGAAGCGGTGCAGGCGTTGCAGCGGGGCTTCGTCCATGTGGCGAGCGCCGATGGCGGCCATGCAGGCCAGGCCGGCCATGGCGTCCAACCCCGCGCTCACCACACCGCCGTGAATGCGGTTGTGCACGAAGCTGCCCATCAACTCGGGCTTCATGTCGATGCGGGCGGTCACCATCTCGGGGCGGATGCTCGTGATCTTGAGGCCGAGCACGTGGTTGAAGACGATCTTTTCCTCGAACATCTGCGTCAGGGCTTCGATGAACTCGGCTTCAAATTCGACGGGGGTGGCCGGGGTGGTTGTTTTGGTCATAGGGCCCATTGTCGTGCGGCAAGTTCTTTCATGATCTCTTCGGCCCCGCCACCGATCATCATGACCTTCACCTCGCGGTACACACGCTCGCTCACGGTGCCGCGCATGTAGCCCATGGCGCCGAGCATCTGCACGGCAGCGTCGGCGCAGTGCTGCATGGTCTGGGTGGCGTGGTTCTTCAAGAGGCACACCTGTGCCACCCAGTCCGCTCCGTCATCACCGGCGTCCACACGAGCGCCGAGCGCGTCCACCCAGGCCTGGGTGGAGTGGATGCGCATCTGCATGTCCATGAGCTTGTGGCGGATCACCTGGCGTTCGATCAGGGGCGCGCCGAAGGTGCTGCGCTGGCGGGCCCAGGCCAGGGCTTCGTCATAACAGGCCTGCGCAAAGCCGAGCGCCATGGCCGACATGGCGAGGCGCTCGCGATTGAAGTTGCCCATGATCATGCGAAACCCTGCGCCCTCGGCGCCCAGGCGGTAGCGTGCGGGCACGCGCACGCCGTCAAAGCGCAGGTGCGCCGTGTCGCTGCAGTGCCAGCCCATCTTGTGCAGCTTGCTGCGCGAGATGCCGGGGGCGTTGCAGGGCACGACGATCAGGCTGATGCCGCTGGCACCTTTGTTGAGCGGACGGTCGCCGCCGGGCCGCCCCAAGGCGACCGAGCCCCCGTGGGGGGCAGCGACCCGCGAAGCGGCGGAGCGTGGGGGCTCATCGGTCCTCACGGCCAGCGTGATCCAGTCGCAGCGCATGCCCGAGGTGATGAACACCTTCTCGCCGTCGATCACGTACTCGTTGCCCTCCAGCCGCGCGGTGGTGCGCAGCGCGGCCACGTCCGACCCGCCGCCGGGCTCGGTGATGCCCAGGGCTGCAATCTGCTCGCCGCGCAGCACGGGCGGGATCACCTCGGCCTGCAGCTCGGGGCTGCCGTGCGCGAGCACGGGCGGCAGGCCGATGTTGTGGGTGAAGAGGCTGGCCATCACCCCGCCGCTGCCACCAAAACGCGCCAGCGTTTGCGACATGGCGTTGCGCACGCTCCAGGGCGCGGGCGTGCCGCCGAGGTGCTCGGGGTAGCCCAGGCCGAGCAGGCCCAGCTCTGCCGCCTGGTGGTAGAGGCCGCGCGGGAACTCGCCGGCCTCGTCCCACGCGCTCACGTGCGGGGCGATGGCCTGCGTGGCGA
>JAZKHH010000094.1:0-7147 GCA_040385465.1 Pseudomonadota bacterium
GCGGCTACAAAGCCTTGATCGCCAGCGGCGTGACCGAGGTCGGCTGCCTGGCGCATTATCTTGAGGATGGTTTTATCTGGAGTGAATCCGACTGCAGCTGGCATTAACACGACAGAACCGGGGTCCGAGCTCCACATAAATTTCATCGCTCACAGCGACTGCAGGAACGCGAGCATGTCGGCCTTGGGCTTCCAAGCCTTCGTGTTCGCCGGTTCGATGCCTGCCTTCTTCCAGAATGCCTGCATGGCGTCGCGCTTCATCTGCAGGTTGGTTGTGATGTACCGCCCAGTCGTGGCGACGCTGGCGTGGCCCAGGTAGTCACGAATCACCGTCACGTCGGTGCCGGACTGCAGCAGCGCCACGGCGCAGCTGTGACGCAATACGTGTGGCGTGATGTGTTTGCGCTGCAGCGTCGGCTTGGCGCGAGCCGCTGCGGTCGCGTGTTTCGTAAGAACGTAGGCTATGCCATCGCGCGTCAGAGGCTGACCAAGCCGATTGACGAACACGCACTGCCCACCGGAGCCGCCCGATATACCGCGAAGCCTGTGTAGCGCATTGGCTGTCTCCGCCCACAGTGGCAGCATCCGTTCCTTCTTGCCTTTGCCGCGCAGGCGCACCTGTCGGGGCGCAGCCAATTGCAGATCGTCCCACTGAAGCCCAGTAGTTTCACTGACCCGGGCACCGCAGTTGTAGAGGAAGAGGAGCAACACGTAGTCGCGCCAGCCATCGTCGGTGCGCTTGTCCGGCATGTTGATGATCAAGCGAGCGTCTTCTGCCTCAAGGTAGGTCGCAGGGCGCAGCCTCGCCTTCTTGGCGGGAATGGCCAGCACCCGTATGCACTGCTGTGAATGGGCCAGGTCGGACCGAAGCAAATGCTTGAAGAAGCCACGGATCGCCGCCCGGCGGCAATTGCGCGTTGCCGCTGAATTTGATCGTTCAGCCTCAATGTGGTTCAGGAAGCGCGCCACCGCGTCAGCGTCGATGTCGCCGAGCTGCAGGGATGCGACCCCTCGGCCGCGCTGCTCGGCAACAAACTTGAACAGCAACGTCAGCGCATCACGATAGGCACGGATGGTGTGGACGCTGGCGCCCCGTTGCCTGGGCAGGTACTCTGTGAAGTACGACTGCACATGGGCGAATAGGCCGAGGGTCAGGCGGCTCATGGCAGCCGACGCCGGCCGCGTGCGTGCTGCTCGAAGCGCTGGCTCGCGAGTTGCAGCAGGTGCGGCGTGGCCTTGAGGTATAGCTCTGTACCAAGCAGGTTCTGGTGTCCCAGGTAGGCCGACAGCCAAGGCAGCTTGGCGTGCACGTCCACGCCTTCAATGGCCCAGGCTGTTAGCCGATGTACGGCAAAGGCATGCCGGAGCTCGTAAGGCCTGGCGCCCGAGCGGCCGCGTGGCGGCTTCAGACCCAGATTCCGAAGCAGTCCTCGCAACGCGTCCGAAGCCGCACGCAGGGTGAGTGCCGATCCATCGCGGCGGATGAACAACGTCATCGGGTCGCCGGCCCCGCTGGATGCCAATACCTCTTCTCGGAACCGCAGGTACTGGCGCAGCTCAGCAACGAGATCGTCACGGATCGCCAGGATGCGCGCACGCCCCTTGCTTCGTTGAACCGTCAATACGGCCCGGCGCAGATCGACGTCGATCATGTGCAACCGGGTAGCTTCACCCAGCCGCATCCCGGTGCAATACAGAACGAGTGTGAGGGCCCGCAGCATCGCCCCCCACATGTTGCGTCCCTCATGCTGCGTCGCGGCGCCCAAGATGGACAGCACTTCTTCATAGCTGAAGATGTAGGGCACGAACACCGATTCCTTGACCGGTGCCACGGCGTGATCAGGGACGAAGCCCTTCGGATCGCGGCGGCGACGGAACAAACACAACTGACGCACCACGCCGAACTCATTGCCGACCGTGATGGCTTTGCGACCTTCGATGCGCGTCGCCCACCGTGTCACAGCCTCATCCAACGCTGTCGGGCGTTCGCCATAGTGATCACGGACGAAGCGCACAAAGCTGTTGAGCACGAACTCGGCCCGCCGATAGCCCATTCCCATGGCTCGCTTGAACGCCAGGAACTGCATTGCATCTTTGGCCAGGGTATCGGCCGTGACCTTCGTGCTCATCACGGCCTCCTTGGAACAGGCAACGAGACTTCTCGAAGCGACTGCGTGGCGATGCGAACGTAGGCCGACACCGACTCAGAATCTCGATGGCCGAGCAGATCCGAGAGCACCCGAGCCTTGGTGCCGACATCGAGTTGCCGCGCGGCGTTGGAGTGACGCAAGACATGGCTGCCCAGGTAGGGTGCCTCTATGCCGGCGACCTTGGCATGCTTGATGAGCATGTGCCGCACCGCTGATGATGCGGTGAGGGCGCCGAACGGCACCTTCATCTGCACGAACACATGGCGCGTGGGTGTCTGCGGTGGACGCCCATGACGCAAGTACTCCGCCAGCACCTTGGCCACCGGGGGAAGCAGCGGCAATACGAAGCTGACACCAGTCTTTGGGCGCAACATCTGCAGCGTCCCGGCATTCCAGTCGATGTCCTGCAGTTGCATGCGTATGACCTCGCCAGCACCCAGCCCGTAGGTGCTCATCATCAACAGCACCGCGCGGTCGCGCAGGCCGCCCGCTGTACTCGTGTCCACCGCGCCCAGGAGTCGCTGGACATCCTCCCATGGCAACGCGCGCCGTGGTCGTTCAAACTTGGGCTGCACCGGAGAGATCACCGCGTCGGCCAAGTCTTTGCGGATGCGCCCGCTGGCCAGCAAGAACCGGGCGAAGGACCTGACCGAGCACGCGATATCGGATGTCGTCGCGCGAGCAAAGCGGCGAGCGCAGTCGATGAGGAACGCGTCAATGTCAGGCAAGCTCAAGTTCCGCCAGGTCTTGCCTCCAGCGCCAAGGTGCTCAAGCAGCTTACGAACATGTTTGATCTTCTTGCGGATGGTGGCCTCGGGGTTGCCCCGCTGCTGGCGCAACTGGGACGCGTAATCGCGCAAGACCACGCCCGCGGGCGGTGGGCTGGGCTCGATGGGTCTCCACGGCGGTACCGGCATACCCATGACCTCATAGACGCGACGCAACGCTCGCACTGACGAACCAGTCAAGCCGAGGTTGGCAGTGCTGATCTGGTGTGAACTCGCATACCAAGCTTGGAAACGCCTGGCCCCGTCGTGCGTCAGTTCGGCGGCTTCATCAAGGCCGAGGGCGCGACAGTATTTCTTGAACCAGCTGATCCACTGCAGGTACTGCTGAGCGGTGCTCGCCCTGACGCAGCGATCGCCGCGCCATACGCGCAGGATGTCCTCGGTTGAGGGCATGCGCTCGTATCGCTGTGTCTTGCAGGACGGGGTGGCCATATGAGCGGAATACGCCTGCCCGACCAAATTGGATGTCGAGGCATGTTGCCGGTGCTGGATTTATCTGGGGTCTCTCGCCGTCCCGGCAACTTGGGCTGGAGGGCGAAACCCTCGCCAAGCTAAAGATAAAACCATCCTCAAGATAATGCGCGAGGCACCCCGCCTCGATGCAGCCCTCGCGCTTGAAGACGACGTCGTAGCCCCCGTAGTCATCGCAGGTGAGCGTGCCCCTCCAGTCGGCCAGGAACTGCGCCGGGTACTTCGAGCCTCTGCCCGTGCAGAAGTCGTAGACCACACCGGCCGTGCCGTCGTGTTCTCCCCGCGCATACGCCCACACATAGGCCTTGGCCGTCTTGCCGGAGCCGGGCACCAACATCCTCACCGGCGTCTCGTCGGCATTCAGCACGCGGGCCGCCAGCACGAAGGCCCGATGCGCCTCGTACAGCGGTG
This sequence comes from Pseudomonadota bacterium, assembly GCA_040385465.1. Classification (GTDB taxonomy): domain Bacteria; phylum Pseudomonadota; class Gammaproteobacteria; order Burkholderiales; family Burkholderiaceae_C; genus CANHBY01. The sequence goes on from JAZKHH010000094.1 coordinate 3,820, forward strand.
CCAGGCTCGCTCCGCCCGCGCCCGACCACGAGGCCAGCGTGGAGCGTGGTGTGTGCACGCCAGAGCGCGCGTTGATCGCCTCCAGCCGGTAGTACGGCAGGTGGTCCACGAAGTGCGCCACCAGCGTGTGGGCGATCAGGCCTGCCGTGGGCACGCCCTTGTCGATGATCTGCGGCGCTGCTGGCTCCTGCACCAGATGCTGGCAGCACTTGCAGACCCACTTGCCGCGGATGTGGCGGTGCACGAAGAACTCGGCCGGCACGATGTCCAGCCGCTCGCTCACATCCTCTCCGATGCGCACCATCGGCTGGGCGCACTGCGGTGTGGGGCAGGTGGTGTTCTCGGGTTCGTGGCGGTGCTCGACACGGCGCAGGTGCTCGGGCAACTTCTCGCGGCGCGGCTGGCGCTTGGGTTGCGTCTGTGACTCTACCGGTGGCGTATGGACCTGCAGCGCCTGCAACTGGGCTTGCAGGTCCGCCTCATCCTCGGCCAGCGTGTCCTCGAACATCTGGCGCTGCTGGGCGTTCATGGCCTCGGTGCAGGCACCGAACTTCCAGGCCTTCAGGCGTGCGAGCTCGAAGGTGATGCGCTCGATCTTGGTGTCCTTGAACTTGATCTCGCGATCGCGCCGGGCGATGTGTTCGTCCTTGGCAGCCAACTGTGCCAGCAGCGCGGTGGCCAACTCGGTGACGGCACTCTTGCTCAGACCTTTGAGGTCCTGGGTGTTGAGCGCGGTCACATCGAGCATGGGGCCATTGTCGGCAGCAGCCGGGTAGGCGTCATCGGGGGATCAACGGATTGTCCAGCGCGCGTATACCTTCCCAGGTTGCGCGCCGGGCGCAGGCTCACAGGTGCGTGATGACCTGCATGTGCTCCAGGCGCTGCCACGGCAGACCGAGCACAAGGGCGTCGAACTGAGCTCGGGTGAGTGCGGGCAGTGTGGTTGGGGCGCCTGCCACAGCGCTGGGCCACACGAAGCGGCCCTGGTTCAATCGTCGAACGGCGCACCACACGCCGAAACCATCGTGCACCAACAGCTTCATGCGTGTGCCGCGTGCGTTGGCGAACAGGTAGCCGTGGTGCGCCTGGGCGGCGCCGAAGACTTCGACCACGCGGGCAAGCAGCCGGTCTGCGCCGACACGCATGTCCAGTGGCTCCGCGCACAGCCACATGGCATCAATGCGGATCACCGCAGCAACTCGCGCATCCAGGCCGCGCACGCGTCTGCGGCCTCGGCGGGCCAGCTCACGTTGATCGCGGTGGCGCCACGGCGCAGCTCGATGCTGATGGCGGGTGCAGCGCCCGGGGCAGGCAACTGCATCGGGACGAAGGCTGCAGCCGCCGTCTTCGCTGGAGCCTGGGAGGCTGCCAGCGGCTGGAGGGACGTAGCCGCACTGCCCATCTCTGCATCTCGCACCCAGCGGCGCAGCAGGTTGGCGTTGATGCCGAGGCCCATCGCCACTGCAGCCATCGACATGCCCGGCTGCATGCACGAGGCTATCGCGTCGGCTTTGAAAGCGTCGCTGTGCGTACGTCGGCGTCGGCGGGGGCCGACGGCTTGTTCGGAAATAGTGTTCACGTGTCCACCAAGAGTTGAGGTGGACACGAGCGTCCTATGCGCCTATCGCAGATTCAAGATGGGATGGCTGGCCGCTTACCAAATTCCCCCACCCGTGGCCACCCCAAATTCCCTACATGGTCCGCCCAAGAAGAACAAGTTTCGGCTTCGTGATGGATTAAAAGGTTTGCTGCCTTACATCCGGGCTTTTGGTGCAGTGGGTACTACTGCCCATGATGGCTATTCGCGGCCGGGGTTCCTACCTCCAGGCTGTACTCGAGGTACCGGGAATTTGTCGGAATGCCCCCAACCCGGTTTGACCTTTGTTCCATCACTGCTGCGTCTTGCAGGCTCTCCTTCAAAACGGAATTAACGGATCGTCTTCGGTATGTCGTTGAAACGGGTGATGGTGATCAGATCGCAGTCACCGGCTCCAGAGGATTCCACTTGACCTGGTCAAAGGCTGCGGCCTTAGCCAGGATCGCCCACGCGGTTCGCGCCATCTTGTTGGCCAGCGCCACCACAACCACGTTGTAGTGTCGCCGTTCAAGAAGTCGGGTGATCCAACTCGACCTCTCAGCTCTTGCTATCACGGATCTGGCCCCGGCAATCAGCAGGGTACGCAGGTAGGTGTCACCCCGCTTGGAGATACCCAGTTGCTGCGTCTTGCCCCCGGTGCCCACCTGCCGGGGCACCAGCCCAACCCAGGATGCGAACTGGCGCCCGGATTTGAACGTCGAGAAGTCACCGACGGCCGCCACCAGCGCAGAGGCCGTCAAGTCCCCCACACCCGGGATTTGCTGAATGGCCTGCATCTGCCGGTCTTCGCGAATCATGGCAAGCAGCCGCTGACCCAAGTGGTCGATATCCACTTGCAAGGCCTCAATGCGTCTGAGTTGCTCCTGCACGCTGAGCACGAGATCGGCAGACAGCTGATCAGCCTGCTGCGCCCGGGCCAACTCGCCCTGAATCGTCTTGAGCAACTGGTTGTGCCCCACTGGCAAAGCGATGCCGAACTCGGCCAGCATGCCGCGCAGTGCGTTGGTTTGCATGATTCGCATCTTCATGAGTTGGCGGCGCATGCCGTGCAGCGCCATGCAAGTTTGCTGGCGCTCCGTCTTGACCGGCACGGGCTTGATGTGCGGCTGCTGAGCGGCCACCCAGATCGCTTGCGCGTCCATGGCGTCGGTCTTGTCGCGAAGCAAGAAAGCTTTGACGTGCTGGGCAGGCAGCAGCTTGACCTGGTGCCCCAGGGAGCTGATCGCCCGCGCCCAGTGGTGGGCTGTGCCGCACGCCTCCATCGCAACCAGGCTGCGCTGGCATTTGGCGAAGAACTCGGTGAGCTTGGATCGCTTGATCTGTCGGCGCTGAATCTCGCCAGTTTCACCATCGACGATATGCAACTGGAACACGGACTTGGCCAGATCCAGACCAATGACGGGCAGATTTGCAGTAGATTGCATGGCGGGGCCTCCAGGTTTAAGTGGTTGCGAGGACCACTACTTTGGCACTCTGATGCCGTTTCTGCGAGGCCCCACCCGACTCAGGATGAAAGCCTCACTTCAGCAGCAGCGCTGTAGGTGGGCGGACCATGCCATCTCCAGGCAGGATCGCCGGATTATGACGATTCGGGGCTGATGGCGATGCGAGCGGCGGCCTCTGTGAGGCGGTAGCTCTTGCCCTCGAACTCCAGCATCGCGCAGCGGTGCATGAGTCGGTCCAGGATGGTGGTGGCCATGGTGGCGTCGCCCAGGTATTTGCCCCAGTCCT
>JAZKHH010000095.1:0-1609 GCA_040385465.1 Pseudomonadota bacterium
GCGCTGGGCGCGCCCAGCCACCTGGCCACGCTGCTGCTGGCCAAACAGGGCAACGTCAAGCTCACCATGACGCCCTACCGCGGCACGGCGCCCGCGCTGGCGGATGTGGCCGGTGGCCATGTGCAGTTGCTCATGGACTCCATCATTTCGCTGCAAGGCATGGCCAGGAGCGGCAAGGTCAAACCCATCGCCACCACCTCGGCCCAGCGCAGCGGCGTGGCACCCGACGTGCCCACGGCCGTGGAAAGCGGCTACCCCGGCATGGTCTACAACTCCTGGTACGGCGTGTGGGCGCCCAAGGGCACGCCGAAAGACCGGGTGCTGTTCATGAACAAGGCCATCAACAAGGCCGTGGCCGAGCTGGCCAAGTCCGGCTCGTTCACAACGCTGGGCATCCTTCCGGTGATCGAAAGTGATGACCAGTTCCGCAAATTCATCGCAGCCGACGTGTCCCGCAGTGCCGAGTTGCTCAAGGAGTCCGGTTTCAAGCCGGAATGACCCGATGCGGGGACGCTCCGGGCGTTTTGCGCCCGGCTGTGTGGATTTGTAAATGCCTCCCGGAAAACGTAGTTCTTCAAGCCTCCTGAACGAACAAGCGGTATAAAAACGTCAAATAAATCACACGTTAGTTGTAAAAAACTGACGGATCGATGACCTTAAAAGGTTCATCAACATAACGGTTTGACGACATCCGGGAGGGGGGCGGCATGCATCGTTCAAGAGGCTTCCTGCGCGTTCGTCTGTGCGCGTTGCGGTGGTGAATCCATGGCCAACGTGCTGGCGATTCACTCGGTCTGCAGTTCCATTGCGACCTTCCTGAACAACACCTACCCGGCCTCGACCAACGGCACCCCCATGCCGGCGTGCGACTTCGAGGTGCTGTCGTCGCAGGAGATGGCCAGCCCGCCGCCCGACGGCAGCCGCATCAGCCTCTACCTCTACCGCGCCACGGTCAACGAGCACAGCCGCCAGCAGCGGCCATCGCGGGCACCACAGGCGCTGCCCGTGCCGCTCAGCCTGGATCTGCACATCCTGCTCTCGGCCTGGGGCAGCACAGCGCTGGACGAGCACATCACCATGGCCTGGGCCATGCGGCAGTTGCACCTGCATCCGCTGCTCGATGCCTCGTCGCTGTCGCCCGAACCCGCGTGGGACGCCGACGAGGTGATCCAGATCGTGCCGGCCGAGCTTTCCACCGAAGACATCATGCGCATCTGGGACGCACTGGAGCCTTCGTACCGGCTCTCGGCGTCCTACATTGCGCGCACCGTGCGCCTGGACCCCGACGAGTTGCCCGAGGCCCGGGCGGTGGTGTCCACCCGCACCAGCTACAGCGCGGGGTTGGCCTCATGACGCTGCTGTTCCACGCCCGTGAAGTCGAACGCGTGGAGCGCCGCGTGCTCGGTGCCTTGCGCTGTGTGGACGCCACAACCGGCGCGCCGCTGGAGCAGACCCTGCGCGTGGAGGCGCCCGCGGGCGCGCGCATCCAGCGCAACCGCAGTGGCCTGCTGGTCATCCACGAATGGCTGCCGCTGGCTCACCACGCGGCCGCGTTTGCCAGCCCGCCGGGCGATGTGCCGGTGGGCTCGCTGGCACTCATGCTCACCGT
>JAZKHH010000096.1:0-17188 GCA_040385465.1 Pseudomonadota bacterium
TGGAAGCGCAGTAATGCGTTAAGCTAACCAGTACTAATTGCTCGTGAGGCTTGACTCCATAATTTTGTCAATAGTGATTGACAACGGTTAAACATATACTTGAGTGATTCGACTCTACAATTTCTCTGCGCTGATTTTATTGATGCAGCGCGGATACCAGTTAAGCCTGATGATCATAGCGAGTTGGTACCACTCCTTCCCATCCCGAACAGGACAGTGAAACGATTCAGCGCCGATGATAGTGCGGATTCCCGTGTGAAAGTAGGACGTTGTCAGGCTATTATTTGAAAACCCCCGTCGGAAACGATGGGGGTTTTTCTCTTTGTGCTTTTGATTTGGTGTTTGTTGCGATTGCATGGACTTGCATGAGCAAATGAGGGCCCCACTCGCTAGAAGTTGAGTTGACACTTTCAAATAAACGCTGCGGCAGCGATGGCAATTTCCTTGGTTCGCTTGACCTGCTGTTCGCTCTGGTCAATCACCTGTGTCATCAGGCAACGCGGGCAACGGGCGCAGCCGGTCGTAAACTGAAGCGAAGTCGGGCGCTGTGGCGTCGAACAGGGCTTGGAAGCTGTCGATCACAAAATAAGTTTTTTGAAAACTGTCGATGGTGTATTTTGTTCGCATTATTCGTTCGAGGTCGAATGGAAAACGGTGGGCGGTGACATCGTTCAAGCTGTAGGGCAACTCGCCTGCGCTGGAAAGAAGACCTGCACCGTAAGCGCGCAATCCGGCTGGCGTTTGGATCAGACCAAATTCCACGGTGTACCAGTACAGCCTGGCCAAGAATTCACAAGCTTCCAGCCGGCTGGCTTTCAATCCGCCGAGTCCGTAAGCTTGCATGTAGTCTGCGAACCAGGGATTGAACAACAGGGGCACGTGACCGAAGAGGTCATGGAACACGTCCGGCTCGACGACGTAGTCGAATTCCTCGGGCAACCGCAACCAGTTCGTGACTGGAAACTTCCGTTGGCTCAGTAAAGCGAAGAACGCTTCTTCCGGAATCAAACCGGGAACGGCCACCACTTCCCACTTTGTGGCGTGGAACAGCTTGTCCGACAAGGCGTCGAATCGGGGAATTTGATGGGCATCGCCCAATCGCGACAGCGCTTGGATGAATTCATCGCAAGCTTTGCCTGGCAATTGTTGGGTTTGGCGATGGTGCAGGCGTCGGTACAGCGCGTGTTCTTCTGAGGTGATGCGATCCCAGGCCTGCTCACAGGTGTAGTCGGCGCGGGCTTGGGTGTAGTTGCCCCGTGGAGGGCGTTGGCCCTGGCCGTAAGTCACCGGGGTCATGCCCCGGTTGATGCCGTCGTGGACATGGAGGAGTGGGATGGTCATGGCCGTTGCTGCGAGTCAATGCGGCGTGTCGGTCAGCACGCCTCGACGAATCTGGTCGAGTTCAATGCTTTCAAACAGCGCGCGGAAGTTGCCTTCGCCGAACCCCTGATCGCCTTTGCGCTGGATGATCTCGAAAAAAATCGGGCCGACGAGGGTGGTGGTAAAAATTTGGAGCAGCAGTTCGCGGGCGGCGGGCGTCGATGCGGTGCCGTCAATGAGGATGCGCAGTGCACGCAAGCGGTCCAAAGGTTCGCCGTGGGCAGGCAGGCGCTGCGCGACCAAGTCATAGTAAGTCTCGATCGTGTCCTGGAACGAGACACCCTGGCTGCGCATGGATTGCACTGTGGCATAGATGTCTTGCGTGCCCAATGCGATGTGTTGGATGCCCTCGCCATGGTAGAGGTCGAGGTACTCGGCGATCTGGCTTTTGTCGTCGGAACTTTCGTTGATGGGGATGCGTATCTTTCCGCACGGACTGGTCATGGCTTTGCTCTTGAGCCCAGTGAGGCGGCCTTCGATGTCGAAGTAGCGGACCTCTTTGAAGTTGAACAAACGCTCGTAGAAGTCGGCCCACTCCTTCATGCGGCCTCGGTGCACGTTGTGGGTTAAGTGGTCGATCAAGGTGAGGCCGTGGCCGGTCCAGGTCTCGCTGCGGGCGGCGGCCGGGAGTGGTTCAAAGTCAACGTCGTAGATGCTGATGTTGCCGATCGCATGAGAGGCGGCGCCGTCTTTGCCGCGCCATCTGTCGACAAAATAGATCAAAGAGTCGCCAATGCCTTTGATCGCCGGAATATTGAGTTCCATGGGGCCGGCGTGGTGGTCGAAGCCCCAGGCGCCCAGTTCCAAGGCTCGCGCGTAGGCCGCCTTGGCATTGTTGACGCGAAACGCCATGGCGCAGACGCTGGGACCATGCTGGCGAGCAAAGCGCTGAGCGAAGGAATCGGGTTCGGCATTGATGATGAAGTTGATGTCGCCTTGCCGGAAGAGCATCACCTGCTTGGTACGGTGCTTGGCGATGGGCTGGAAGCCCAGGGTTTCAAACAGGCGACCGAGGGCGAGGGGGTCGGGGGCGGCGTACTCGATGAACTCGAATCCGTTGGTGCCCATGGGGTTGTCCCAGGGGGTGAAGTCCATGTGCTTCTCCTGTGCCGTGGCGGCGAGCCGTGAGGTGAAGTTCAACAGAGTTGCGCTGGCTTGGCAACTTGGGCCACACGGAAAAGTCAGCGCACGGGCTCGATGTCGCGCACCAGTTGCAGTGCGGCCGCACTGGACAGGTTGAGCAGGCGGGCAATGTCGGCGATGTCGTCGGGCAGGGCTGCGTTGTCCCACCCTTGGGCGGTGTGGCGTGCGAGGCGGATGGCAAGCACCACGTTTTGCACCTTGGCCTGCTCGGCATGGTTGTCGTCGGAGATGCGAATCAACAGCTCGGGCAGACGCCAGGCCTTCATCAACGACTGCTGCAACTCGACCAGCTCGAGGTGCAAGACCTGGCGTTGCACGACGCTGGATCGCAAGGTGGGGTCGGCCTGTTGGGCCGACTGAATCTGCAGTGCCAAGACGGGCGCGTGGCACCACAGGAGCATTTCGGCAAAGTCATGGAGCAGGGCGGCCTGGTAGATCACCGCGGCGTCGTGGTCCATGCGGTGGACGGCAAAACCGAGGGCGAAGTTGGCGGCGCGGTGGGCGCGTTGCAACACGCGGCGCAACCCGTCGAGGGCGGCGGGCAAGGGCGCGAGCCAGTCTTCGATGGCCGGCTGGGGCGGAAAGGTGCGAAAGAAGGGTCCGATGCCCATCATCACCAACGCAGCGGTGACGGTTTCGGGATCGGTGACCATGCGGGCGGAGCGATGCCGGGAGGCATGCGCCATCACTTTCAAGGTCATCAACGGGTCGCCGGCGATGAGGTCGCCCAGCATGTTGGCATCGACTTCGTCTTCGTTGGCCCGCAAGGCTTCCAAGGCATCGACGGTGTCGCCTTGGACGGGAAACTGGGCGTCCAGAAAGTGATGGGTCCAGGCAGCCAGGTCGCGCAAGGGCGCGTTCAGCAACCGGTTGACCGGTGGCGAAGGCGGTGTGGGCGAGGGGGCTGTGGGGTGCGTCATGGTGAGCCTCGAGGTCGATGCCCGTGTGTCTGTTTTATCGACAAGCCACGCAGGCGCTTAAGCAAAGGCTGCCGGAGTGCGCACTCTTTGTGTGAAATCTCTGGCGCTTCTCAACGCCTGGTAACAACTGAAGCATGCAAGAGCGTATCGCGCCTGAGCGAGGTGCTCGACAATTCCGCGGTGAAGTCATTTGCGCCCTCTTTCCCAATGTGCGGCCCCGCTCGTGAGCGCCTGGCTTGGGCTTGGGTGGACGTCTTCGGCCTGGTGGGTCTGGGCGTGGCAGCCGTTTGGCTGCCCTGGCCCTGGGTGGTGTTGTGTGGCGTGGTTCCGCTGTGTGAAGAGCTGGTCTTTAGAAGCGGGTTGCAGGAAACGCTGCTGCGGCGCGGGTGGTCCGGCTGGGCGGCCATTGGCCTCACGGCGCTGGTGTTTACCGTGTTGCACGGGCTGTTGCGCTCCTGGACGTTGGCGTGGGGGGTGGCGCTGCCGGCGCTGTGGCTGGGTTGGGTGTACCACCGGTCTCGGGCGCGCTCGGGGCCTGTGATGGCTTGGCGCCAGTGTGTGGCCTGGCATGCGGGGTTCAATTCGATTTATTGGGTATGGGTTCAACGGGCCGGCCTGAGCGCTTGACGTTGAACGGCGATTTTTGGAAGTTTGCAGTCACGGAGTGGTCCATGGATTTGAAGTGCGTGAAGGTGTCGTTCCCGGCCATGGCCGCCGCTGGCTTGTCGTTGTGGATGGCCTCGGCGGCGCATGCCGTCAGCCCGGCGCCAGCCACCTGGCCCACCGGCGATGCGGTGCGTGGCAAGGTGATCTACAACGACAATTGTTCGGGTTGCCACTTGGACGTGAGTGGCGGCTTGAACCAGGGCATTCAGAACATTGCGCGGGGCCGCGGGGCGGCCGGCCCAAGCATCATCAACACAGCGTTGCTGACCAGACCCCAAATGATGGTCCTGGAGCCCACGCTGACGGCGCAAAACATTGCTGACATCAGCGCCTACCTGACCAATCCGTCTTTGGGCGGCATTCCGGTGTCTTCGGGCACGGCATCGCCCAACAACCTCAACTTCCCCTTGACCGAGGTCGGCAGCAGCAGCAGCGCCACGGTGACGTTCACGGCGGCTGTGGGGCCGGTGACCCTGTCGGCGCTGTCGGTGAGCCCTTCGATCTACACGATCACGGGCGGAACCTGTGCGGTCAACCTGGTGGTGCCCGCCGGTGGCAGCTGCACGGTCGTGTTGAGTTTCCGCCCGACCCTGTCGGGCACGAATGCCGCTGGCAATCTGACGTTCGACCACAACGCTGCCACGTCGACGCAGACGGGCGTGTCGCTGGCCGGTGCGGGCTCGGCCTCGCCGGTGGCGCAGGTGTCGCCCGCCAGCGTCTCGTTTGCGGCCACGGCAGTGGGCGCGAGCAGCCCTGTGCAGGTGGTCACGTTGTCCAACAGCGGCAACGCCGCGCTGAGCTTGGGCGCAGTGGCGGTGTCGTCGCCGGCCTTCCGCATCACCGGAGGCACTTGCGCCAACGGCCTGTCGCTGGCGGTGTCTGCGTCGTGCACGGTGCATGTGAGCTTGGCGCCCACGGCGTCTGGGGCGGCCACGGCCAACCTGACCTTGCGCCACAACGGCGGGGTCACGGGTGCAGAGCTGACGTCGTCGGTGCCTCTGTCGGGCCTGGCGGTGGCGAATGCACCAGCGGTCGTGTTGTCGCCTTCGACGTTGTCGTTGTCGCAAATGGTGGGCACGACCAGTGCGCCGCAAACGGTGGTGGTGAGCAACCAGGGCACTGCCGCAGTGAGCCTGTCGAGCGTGGCCGCTCAAGGGCCGAATGCCGGGGAGTTCGCCCGCTCGGGCGGGACTTGCAGCACCAGCTTGGCCGCTGGGGCGAGCTGCACGTTGACGGTGGCGTTCACGCCTGCCGCAACGGGCAGTCGCACGGCCACGCTGTCGGTGGCTCACAGTGCCACGGGCACGCCGTCGACGGTGGCGCTGAACGGTCAGGGCACCGGGGGGGCGATGGCTGCCTTGGCGTTGAACTCAAACCAGCTGAGCTTTGCGTCGCAAGCGCTGTCGAACACCAGTGCGGCCCAGATTGTGACGGTGACCAACAGTGGCACCGCGGCGCTGAACTTGTCGGCGCTGAGCCTGGCTGGCCCAAACGCGGCCGACTTCACCTTGAGTGGGGGGTCGTGCGCGGTGAACACGCCGGTGTTGGCCGGTGCGTCCTGCACGGTGCTGGTCAGCTCGCGTCCGGCCACGGTCGGCGCGAAATCAGCGCACCTGTCGTTCACATCGAACGCGGTCAACGGTGCGGTGAGCTTGCCGCTGGCGGGGCGCGGGGTGGCCACGGCGGTGCCGCTGGCGGTGCTGTCGGTTTCAAGCGTGGACTTTGGCAACGCCACGGTGGGTGCACCGGCGGTGGTGCGGGTGGTGCGGCTGACGAACACCGGGGGTGCTGCTTTGGCCCTGGGCAACGTGGCGGTGGCGGGCGCTGGCGTGGGCCAAACCCACACCTGTGGCACCAGCCTGGCGGCAGGGGCCTCGTGCAACGTGACCTTGACCTACGCCCCGACCTCGGCGGTGGCCTTGGTTGGCGGGCGGCTGACGCTGGCGTCGAATGCAGCCGGCTCCCCGTTGTCCATCGCGCTGGTGGGCACCGGGGTCACCGCGGCGTCACCCGTGTTGAGCTGGGCCACGGTGCCAGACGGCGTGTTTGCGGACACGGCGGCAGGGGCGGTGGCCGCCACGAAGACCTTCACCTTGAACAACGCTGGGCCGGGTGCGGCCACGGTGAGCGCGGTGCAGGCATCCGGTGCGCAGCAAGGTGAATTCGTTTTGGGAGGCACCTGTTTGACGACGTCTACCGTGGCGGCGCTGAGCAGCTGCACGGTGACGGTGGCGTTTGCGCCGTCCCGCATGGGCTTGCGTTCGGCGCAGCTGCAGGTGGTGTCGCCGGGCGTGGCACCGGCACCGGTGGCTTTGACGGGTCGGGGCGTGGTGCTGGCGCAAAACGGCGTGAGTCCGTCGGCGACGACCCTGTCCTTCCCTGCCACGGCAACGGGCGCAACGGAGGTCTTGCCGGTGACGTTCACCAACACGGGCACCACCTCGGCGGCGCTGAACAGCGTGACCATTGCCAATGCCATGTTCACCAGCCAGTGGTCACGACAGCCGCAGTGCGTGTCGGTGCCGCTGCTGCTCGAGCCAGGCCAAAGTTGTGCCATGGAGGTGAGCTTCAAGCCCACCACCACCGCGGCGCAGGCCGATGGACTGGACCTGAACACGAACCTGAGCGCCGCCACCCGCGTGGAGTTGCGCGCGGCGGGGTCTGGGACCGAGGGCCCCGGGACTGGCGGTGGTGGCGGGTCGGGTGCCGCGTCGGGTTCGGGGGGCGGTGGCTGTTCGCTGGTGTCGACCGAAGCGGGCCAGGGCGGCCGTGCGGACCCGACGCTGTGGTTGCTCTGCCTGGCGGCCTTGGGCGTGCTGTGGCACCGCGCACGGCGCCGAGTGGACTACTGACACACACGGGTGCCGCAGCACCGTCGTTGGACGGTGCGCCTTTTTGGAGCCTGATGAACCCGCTGCGGCGGGTTCAGCTGTTTTTGCGCATCAAGGTGCTCTTGCCGAACAGCGATTCCACCAGGTCGACGGTCAACTGCGCCGTGCGGTTGCGCACGTCCAGGGCCGGGTTGAGCTCCATCAGGTCCAGCGACGACAGGCGGCCGGTGTCGGCAATCATTTCCATGCACAGCTGGGCTTCGCGGTAGGTGGGCCCGCCGGGCACGGTGGTGCCCACGCCGGGCGCCCATTCGGGGTCGAGGAAATCGACGTCGAAGCTGACGTGCAGGTGGGTGTTGGCATCCAGCGTGGCCAGGGCGAGTTCCATCGTGTGGCGCATGCCCATCTCGTCGATGTAGCGCATGTCGAAGACGTCGAGGTCGGCTTCGTGCACGCGGTGCTTTTCGCCGGCGTCGACGCTGCGGATGCCGATCTGGCGGATCCATTTGGGTTGGACGGCGGGCACCTGGCCGCTGAGCTGGATGAGCGCTTCAGGGCCGTGGCCGCACAAGCAGGCCACCGGCATGCCGTGGAGGTTGCCGCTGGGGGTGAGGTCGTCGGTGTTGAAGTCGGCGTGGGCGTCGAGCCACAGGACGCGCAGCTTCTTGTGGTGTTGTCGGCAATGGCGCGCCACGGCAGAAATGGAGCCGACGGCCAGGCAGTGATCGCCGCCCATGAGTACTGGCAGATGGTTGGCCAGCAGAGCGTCGTGCACGGCGTCGTGCACCACCTGGTTCCAGGCCACGACCTCGTTCAGGTGCCGGTGGCCGTTGACCGGTGGGGTCCAGGGGTTGGCGGGGCCGTGCAGGTTGCCTTGGTCGATCACGCTCAAGCCATGGCCCTCCAAGGCGGCTTGCAGGCCGGCGACGCGCAAGGCTTCAGGCCCCATGCTGGCGCCGCGCGTGCCGGCGCCGACGTCGGTCGGCGCGCCGATGAGGTGGATGGTGGCAGGCGCAGGCATGGCAGGCTCCTCGGGCGGATCAGATGTCGGTGGCGAACTCTCCGGTCTCGGTTTCACCGAAGTCGAAACCATACTGGGCCTCGAGGATGCCCCAGGCTTCTTCGGCGGTTTCCACGAACCGGAACAGGTGCACGTCGTCGGCAGCAATCATGCCGGTCTCGATGAGCACGTCGAAGTTGATCAGGCGGGTCCAAAACTCGCGGCCGAACAGCAAGATGGGACGGCGACGGCACTTGCCGGTTTGAATCAGGGTCAAAGTTTCAAACAGCTCATCCAGGGTGCCGAAGCCGCCGGGGAAGCACACCAGCGCGATGCTGCGCATCAGGAAGTGCATCTTGCGCAGGGCAAAGTAGTGGAACTGGAAGCACAGCTCGGGCGTGATGAAGGGGTTGGGCTCCTGCTCGTGCGGCAAGACGATGTTGAGGCCGATGCTGCGCCCGCCCACTTCATAAGCGCCGCGGTTGCCCGCTTCCATGATGCCGGGCCCACCGCCGGTGACGACATGGACGGGGGTGTCGAGGCGACGGGTGCGGCTGGTGACGGTGCCGGCGAACAAGCGGGCCTCGTCGTAGTAGCGCGACATCTGCACCTGCGTTTGTGCCCGCTTCAGCGCCTGGGCGTCGTTCGACACCGCGGCTTCTTCCAGCGCAGAAGCGGCCGCCTCGGGTGACAGGATGCGGGCGCTGCCAAAGATGACGATGGTGGAGCGGATACCCTGCTCTTGCTGGATCATCTCCGGCTTGAGCAGCTCAAGCTGCATGCGCACGGGACGCAGCTCTTCGCGCAGCAGAAACTCGGTGTCGGTGAAGGCGAGGCGGTAAGCGCTTTCCGGGCCGGTGTAGAGAGAGGGCGGGGGGCTGGCCTTGGCCGCGTCTTCTTCAGCGGTGGGGAAGTTGCGGGCAGTCAGGGAAGTGTGCTTGTCCATGGGCACGTCCGTGTGATCGGATCTTTTTGATTCAAGCTGCGCAGCTTACCTCGGATAGGGGTGCTCAGGCACGCGTGGGCCTTCCTGAAGAGAGGGCCACAGACCCGTCACCCAGCGGCCGCTGAGAGGGCGCTGCGGCGTGCCTTTCACCACCGCGTCAACGGTCGCCGCAAACGGTGCAGCCCGGGTCGCGTTGGGTGTTGAGGCTGGTCCAGGCCATGCGCCGCGCGTCGAGCATCAGCAGGCGGTGGGACACCGGGGTGCCGGTGGGCGCCAGCAGCTTCAATACTTCGGCCGCCTGCATGCTGCCGATGATGCCCACCAGAGGCGCCAGCACGCCGAGGGTGGCGCAGGGCGTGTCCGGCACATCGGTGCCCGGCGGGAAGATACAGGCGTAGCAAGGGGTGTCGGGCTGCTCGGCAGAGCGGGGCAGGTGGACGGAGAGTTGACCGTCCCAGCCCACCGCCGCGCCGGAGACGAGCGGCTTGCGGTGCCGCACACAGGCCGCGTTGACGGCTTGACGGGTGCCGAAGTTGTCGCTGCAGTCGACCACCACGTCGGCTTGGGCCACCCGCTCGTCCAAACCCGCACCGGCCTGCGCGCGCTCGGCCACGGCCTGCACCACCACCTCCGGGTTGAGGGCCTCGACCGCCAGGGCCAGGGAGCCCACTTTGGGCTCGCCCACGCGTGCGGTGGTGTGGGCGATCTGGCGTTGCAGGTTGGTGAGGTCGACGCTGTCATCGTCCATCACCGTCAGGATGCCGACGCCGGAAGCCCCCAGGTACAGGCCCACCGCCGAGCCCAGGCCGCCGGCGCCGATGACCAGCACATGGGACGCACACCAGCGTGCCTGCGCTTCCACCCCCAGCTCGGGCAGCAGGATGTGGCGCGAGTAACGCAGCAGTTGATCGTCGTTCATGAGGGCGCAGCGGTCAAGCAGGGCGGAATGGACAACGCCCATGCGGGCATGGGCGCTGGGTGCAGCGGGACAGCAAGTCGGTCAGTCAGCCGGCAAGTGGCAGACCGGCTCCGGACCGAGTGCGGGCACAAAGTGGGCGAAGCTCAATGACCCCGCACGGCTCAGTTGGTTTCCACCTCAGGCTTGCGCTCGCTCATCGTCTTGCTGGCGATCACCGTCTTGCCCTTCAGGCGGTTGAGCGCCTGGGTGAGCTGGAAATCTTCCTGGGTGCCGAACTCTGGCAAGGGCTTGACGGCGTTGGCGTTGGTGCTCGACTTGGCGGTTTCTTCTTCCAGGCGCTTGCGGGCTTCTTCACGGGCCTTTTCGCGGGCCTCGTCTTTCTTCTCTTCGCCCTGGCCGCTGCTGATGTGCTTTTGCAGGTCGGCTTCGCGCAGGCGCAGGGCGGCAAACAGGTTGCCCTCGGCGGTCTCGTCAAGCATCACGTCGGGCACGATGCCGGTGGCCTGGATCGAGCGGCCCTTGGGGGTGTAATAACGAGCGGTGGTGAGCTTGACGCCGGTGTCTTGTGGCAACGGCAGCACGGTTTGCACCGAGCCTTTGCCGAAGGTCTGCGCGCCCATGACGGTGGCGCGCTGGTGATCCTGCAGGGCGCCGGCCACGATTTCGCTGGCCGAGGCCGAGCCTTCATTGACCAGCACCACCAGGGGCACCGACTTCAACCCTTCAGGCAGCCGCTTGAGCGGGTCGCCGTTGCCGCCACGGCGCAGGTAGAACTCCGGCGCGGCCTTGAACTCTTCGTTCGAGCCCTGGATCTGGCCTTTGGTGGACACCACCATCACGTTCTTCGGCAAGAAGGCAGCGGAAATGGCCACCGAGGCCTCCAGCGCACCGCCCGGGTCGTTGCGCAGGTCGAGCACCAGGCCTTTGAGCTTGGGCTCTTGCTTGTAGATTTCTTCCAGCTTGCGGGTGAAATCTTCGACCGTGTTTTCCTGGAACTGGCTCACCCGCAGCCAGGCATAACCCGGCTCGACGACCTTGCCACGCACGCTTTGCTGGCGGATCTCTTCGCGGGTGATGGTGACGGGAAAGCTGCGGCTTTCAACCTTGCGGAACACGGTGAGCATCACCTTGGTGTTGGGCTCGCCGCGCATGCGCTTGACGGCCTGGTCCATGGTGAGGCCTTTGACGAAAACGTCGTCGATCTTGGTGATCAGATCACCCGGCTTGAGGCCCGCGCGGAAAGCAGGGGAGCCCTCGATCGGGGAAACCACCTTCACCAGGCCGTCTTCCATGCCGATTTCGATGCCCACGCCGATGAATTTGCCGCTGATGCTTTCGCGGAATTCACGGAAACTCTTCTTGTCGAAGTACTGGCTGTGGGGGTCGAGGCCGGAGACCATGCCGGTGATGGCGTCGGTGATGAGCTTCTTTTCGTCGACTTCTTCCACATAGTGGGTCTTGACGATGCCGAAGACGGCGGCCATTTGTTGAATTTCTTCGAGCGGAAACTGCACGCTGGTGCGTCCCGCCACGGCCTGCAACTGCGTGGTGGCCAACGCCCCGGCAATGGCGCCCAGTGCCACCCAGCCCGTGATTTTCAATGTGCGACCCATCTTGTGATTCCTGTTCCAACCCGTTGGCAGGCGGCGTTCCCAACGGGAAACACCGCTTCGGCGGGCCAGTATATGGCCGCCGCGACAGCTTGGAACCCCGCATCAGCGGGGAAGTTCATGCCAAATCTGCAGGAAGTTGTCCTGTGTCGGCTTGCGGGGCGGGGTGACGCTCTTTGGCTGCCAGTTTTGAGCCTGTCCGCTCGCCCCGGCCTGGCCATAATCTCCTTTTGACCCAGGTGGGTTTGCATGCAAAACGGCGCAAGCTTCGTCGATTGGAACGCTCCTTGGCTGGCACCTTACGGCCCGGTGGGGCGGCGGGTGGCCACCCGCTGGGCCGCCGGCGGCGACCTGGCCACTGCCTTGAACGCCGAACGGGAACACCGCTCACCTTGGCCGCAGCTGGCGGCGGGGCCGCTGCGCTTTGTGCCGCAGGCCGGTTTGCCCAGCCATCAAGCCTACGAGGCGTTCATCTTTGCGCATGCCGACGTGCCCACCCGCGACAACCTGCACGATTTCTTCAATGGGCTGGTGTGGCTGCACCACCCGGCGCTCAAGCGGCAGCTGAACGCACAGCACGCTGCGCAGCTGGCGCCGCTGGCCGCCGAGGCAGGCGCCACCGGGGTGGGTGCCGGGCGGCGGGGGCCGGTGCGCGATGCCTTGACCTTGTTCGACGAGAACGCGGCGGTGTGGCAGGCGCCCGGGCCGTTGTTTGCCGCTTTGCAGCGGCGCGACTGGGACGCCTTGTTTCAAACCCACCGGGCGCTGTGGCGCGCCTCGACCTTGACCTTGTTCGGCCATGCCCTGCTGGAAAAGCTGTGCCAACCGCGCAAGGGCATCACCGCCCATGTCTGGTGGGTGCCGCCCGGGCAGGACCTGGTGGCCTCGCTGTGCGCGCAGCTCACGCCCTCCTGTTTGGTGCAGCGGCCGTGGGCCGCCCTGCCTGTGTTGGGGGTGCCGGGCTGGTGGCCGGCCAATGAAGCGGCGGCCTTCTACACCGATTCCAGTGTCTTTCGGCCCCGGGTTTGACCGCGGGCGGTTTGGCGACTCCATCACGGACTTGGCGGTTCAGTTGGGCAGCGATGGCGCCGAAAACCCTCTGTCACCCAGGGCTAAGGAGGCCATTCCATGAGTTCAAAAACCAGTTGGGCAGCCGTGCAGTGCAGTGGGATGGTCGTCGCCGTGACGACCTGTTTGGCATTGGTGGGGTGTGGCGACGGTGGCGGCATTGCTGCAGCACCTGCTGCTGAGTCCACAACAACGACCCAGACGGTCACCCAATCCGACATCGTCCTGCCCTCCACGGTGCAGGTTGTGACCGCCCGGTGAAAGCGAGCCCTCTCATGAAGAAAACTCTCATTGCCTGCGCCGCCGCTGTGGTGGCCATGCCCTTGGCCGCTGCGCCGACTTCGGGCGCTTACGTCTCCGACGCTCAAAACACCTGGGTTCAAGACCGGGTGGGTGACCGGATCGACACCGTCAACATGATCATGTGCATCATGAGCTCGTTTCGCTCGGACGCGATGGTCAACGCTGGGCCGTACCTGGCCTTGACAGACCAGAAGAAATGCACCGGGCGCGGCGGCCAGTCGAGCAGCACCAGTGCCGGCGAATCCAATGCCAGCAGTTTCATGAACGCGGTGGTGGAGTCGACCCAAGCCTCGGTCACGGCGCCCCTGATCATGAAAGCCTGGATCACCGAAGAGCCCGAGCCGGGCCAGAAAAGCCTGATCAGCATCTACAGCGTGGCCACGGCTGGCAAGTCGGCCACCTACCCGAACGGCCTGTTCACGATCAACTACTGTGGCAAGTCAATGAACAACCTGGCTGGTGCCTGTGAGTTCAAGGGTGTGTTGCGTGCCGACGCGGATGGCCTGAGCTACTACGAAGACGAAGGCAACAACTCAGAAAAGAGGATGGTGCTGCAAACCGGCAGCACCGACAGCGGTTCAGGCCAGATGGTGGGCAGCGACGGGAGCACGCCCTACGCCTACCGCTTTGCCTACAACGGCGACCACTTCCGGCGCAGCGATGGCACCAACGACAGTTGCTTCTCTCGCGATGCATCGCAAGCCACTTACTCGACCTGGCGCTACGGCACCTACAAGGAAGACGGCAGCCGGTTGGACAGCACGAACCCCGGCTTCTCCGTCAAGTATTTGGTCGGCTCGGAAACGTATTACGGCTTCTGGAGTTTTTGGGGCCTGTGGCTGCCCGAGTCGGCCCTGGCCACGGTGGGCACCACGGGCGTGCTGAGCCGGCGCGTGGGCAATGACGACGTGCCCTTGACGGTGGTCAAGCGCGGCGGCAAGTTGTGGAAGCTGACACGCCAGGCCTCGTCACTGGACGAATTCAAGAATGTCCCGATGAATTATTTTGCCCAAGCCACCATCGGCTCCGGCGCCACTCAACTCGACCAGCACAGCAACTATGTGATTCAGTGGGACGGCACCAATCTGCTGGCCACCAGCAAGCAGCAGTGCTCGCAGGACGGCTGCTCGTCCGAGCCGCTGTCGCCCGAGATTCAGCTCGATGCCAGCGACTTCCGCACTGCGGGCGCCAGCGTCTTGCCGATCTTTTTCCCGTCGGGCGGTGGCAATGGCGCCATCACGCTGGCCACCAGCGGCAACTTCTCCGGCACCGACGTGCTGGCTTACCGGACCCGTTCTTTGGTGGCGCCGGGCGCCAGCGACGCACCCGGTTCGCTGGTGTGCCTGGGCGGCTGCCCGAAGTCTGGTGCGGATTTGGCCAGCGCATTCACCACCAACCCACCCCAGCCGTTCTTGACCCAGTCGTGGATGCCGGTGGTCAGCGGCTCGGCCAAGACCTACAGCTACAGCGACGGCATGTTGGGTGACGGCGGTGGCGATGTCGATGGCGCCGGTTTGTCGGCCGACGGCATGGGCCAGTACCAAGGCGGCATTTCCACCGGCTCGCTGGTGGCCGTGGGCGACGTGGCCTCGGTGCGGTGCGACTCGAACGGCACGCCGAACGTGTCGGGCACCCACGTGTGCCCGTCTTTGGCGGACAGCGTGGCGGTGTCGTACCAATGGGAAACCGGGCCCAAGCGGTGGAGCCAGTATTTTGGCGCCGCTGGGGTCACCATCGATCCGCCGAAGTCGTTGTCGTTCGCGGTGACCAACGCCAACATTCGTGCGGCGAACAAGGCGCTGTATGTGGGCAACACGCTGCAGATGCAGTTCAGCGGTTTCGGTGAGTTGCAAGGCATTCCTGGCAACTGCGTCGATCCGGAAACGAACATGCCAGCGCAATGTGGGCCCAACGCTCGCTACGTGCCAGGCTTTGACATCGTCGACGGCTCGGTGGTCACAGAAGGCAGCAGCACCTCGCACTACGTCAAGTACTTGGAGCGCGAGCTGCGTCTCTCACAAACCACCGGTGCCGCGGAGACCCAGTGCAAAGCCACCTTGGCCTTGCCCTCCAATCTGACGTTGCCCAGCGCCGCCTCGTTGACCCTCGATCCGTCGGTGGTGATCGGGACCCAACCTGCCGTGACGACCACCCGTCCATCGGTGATCGACGGCATCGTTCAGTGAGGAGTGAAGCCAGACAGGGTGGCCGCTGGCGGCTGGGCACTGCCTCGCTGCTGATTGGCTGCTTGGCTTGAACAGGTGAGGTGGATCGCAACACGGCAGCTTTGGCTGCCGTGTTCCTTTTGTGGATACTGAAAATGAGGTGGGTGCTTGCAGCGGTGCGCCTGGAGGCGCTGGCACAGGTCACGGCGTCGCGATGGAGGCCGCGGGCGTGATTTCGCTGGGCGCGGCGGACGGCTCAGGCGCACAGGGTGCCCACAACACGTGATTCGGGCTCCATTGCAGGCACACCGTGGTCTCCGTGCGGGCGGTGGCATCGCCCGGCAGGGCCAGGCCCTGCAGCGCTTGCCAGGCTGCGCCGTGCAGCACCGCCGGGTCGCACCGCACCTGGGCTTGGCGGGTGAAGGTGTCGACGCGAATCTCGCACGCGAAATCAGGTTGACTTTGTCGCGCCACCTCGGCCATCGCCGTCAAGCGGCTTTGCAGGGAGGCTTGCAGGACCCAGGGCTGCTGCGCTTGGGTGGCCAGCGTTTCGGTGTTGGGGGCGGTGCGTCGCCGCCGGCCCCAACCGCCTTGCCCAAGGGGCTGGGTGGTGAGGGGGCCAAACAGGTCGGCGGTCGGGGGCGCCTCGGACACAGGGGGCGAAGGCGGGGGCAGGGGCGGGGGTGCCGTTGTCAGGGGTGGGGCGGGGGTGAGCTCAGACACCCAAGCAACCCGTGCCGGTGGCTCGGCAGCGGCGCGCACGGCAAGGGAAGGGGGGCGCTGGGCCGGTGGAGTGCGTCGAGCCCGGTGGAGGTCCGCCGGCGCTGCGCTCGCTTTTGTGGTCGCCCGGACATCGCTTTGCCGGGCGACGGCGCCGGACGTGGGGGCGTCGCTGGGAGGCAGCCAGCGCACCGCCATCACTGGCGTGCCAGGCTTCGGTGTTGGCGCGGATTGCAGCACACTGCCTGCTGCCCAGGCATGCAGCAGTGCGGAGCCCGCCGTGGCCAGCAGCCAGGGGGGCGTGAGATGCAATCGAAAAGCAGGCACGAACCAACCCTCCCGGGCGTGAGCAGCGACACCCGGCCATTGCACCAGCCGAGCGGCCCCGGCGGTGGGGCGAATTGCATGGGGAAACCCTTCGAACTCAAGCCTTGGAGAGGGTGATTCACAATTTCTCCCGAGCTGGGCCGTTGCTCCGCCGGATGGTTTTCCAAGGTTGCCATGTCCCCTGGTTTCGACTTCGACGCACCGTCTCATGAGGTGGCCCGGCAGCTGTTGGGGGCTTGGCTGACGCTGGACGGCGTGGGCGGTCTCATCGTTGAGACGGAGGCCTATGACGTCACCGATGAGGCCTCGCACAGTTTTGGCGGGCCGACCCCGCGCAGCGCCACGATGTTTGGCCCGCCAGGGCATTGGTACGTGTACCGTTCTTACGGTCTGCACTGGTGTCTGAACTTGGTGTGCGAGGCCGCCGGTCATGGGGCCGGTGTGCTGTTGCGAGCACTCGAGCCCTTGGAGGGACTGGAGCGCATGCGCGAGCGGCGGGGCGAGCGCCATGCCGACCGGTTGCTGTGCGCCGGGCCCGGCCGCCTGTGCCAGGCCCTGGGCGTCAGCAGCCTGCACAACGGCTGGGCGGTGAACGCACCGCCCTTCGAGCTCAAACCGCCCGAGGCGGCGGTCGCCTGTCAGGTGGGCGTGCGCATCGGCATCTCCAAAGCGGTGGACGTGCCCTGGCGCTTCGGCGTGGCCGGCTCGCGTTTCCTCAGCCGGCCATTCCGGTGAAGTGATAATGCGGGCTGTGAAGCGGGCCAGACCGCCGCTGGTGCAAGGACCGAAAGGTCGCACTGGAGGAAGGTCCGGACTGCGCAGGGCGGCGTAGCAGCTAACGGCTGTCCACCGTGAGGTGAGGATCAGAGCAACAGAGACGAGCCGATTGAGTTCGGGTGAAACGGGCAATCTCTACGCGCAGCAATACCAAATAGGCACACGTTGATCTGGCCCGGGGAGTGTGCGGGTAGGTAGCACCGAGCCGTGCAGCGATGCACGGCCCAGAGGAATGGCGGTCACGGAGCGGGTCTCGCAAGAGGCTGGCTCCGCACAGAATCCGGCCTATCGGCTCGCTTCACATTGTTTTTTTCCAGGCGACGGCGGCCGTGAGGTCTGCGCGTTAAAGCGCCCCACCTAGGCGCTGGGTGGCCCCTCTTCAACGGGTCGTTCCCGCCCCTTCCACCTTCCAC
>JAZKHH010000097.1:0-3634 GCA_040385465.1 Pseudomonadota bacterium
ACGGCAAGAGCAACAAGGGCCGCGTGCAGGCCTTCGACGGCCCGATCTACATCGCCGACGCCGCGCTCTACCTCATGAAGAAGAACCCGGCACTGGGCATCAAGGACCCGTACGAACTGAACGAAGCGCAGTACAAGGCCGCGCTCGACCTGCTGCGCGGTCAGCGCAAGCTGGTGGGCAAGTACTGGCACGACGCCTTCGTGCAGATCGACGACTTCACCAACGAAGGCGTGGTGGCGTCGAGCAGCTGGCAGTTCATGGCCAACATCCTCAAGAGCAAGAACCGCCCGGTGGCCACGGTGGTGCCCACCGAGGGCGCGACCGGCTGGGCCGACACGACCATGATGCACGTGGACGCCAAGAACCCGAACTGCGCCTACATGTGGATGGAGCACTCGCTCAACACCAAGCTGCAGGGCGACCTGTCGGCCTGGTTCGGCTCGGTGCCGTCGGTGCCCGCGGCCTGCAAGGGCAACAAGCTGCTGGGCGACCAGGGCTGCGCGAACCAGGGCTACAACAGCTTCGAGAAGATCTCGTTCTGGAAGACGCCGACGAGCAAGTGCACGACGCAGAACAACGCCTGCGTGCCGTACCACAAGTGGGTCTCCGACTACATCGCGGTCCTCGGAGGCCGCTGATCACATGACGGTTGCTGTCACCCTGGAGGGCGTGTCCTGCGTGTTCGGCAGCGGCGCACAGACCGTGCGCGCTGTCGATCACGTGGACCTGACGATCGAAGGCGGGGAGTTCTTCACCTTGCTCGGGCCCTCGGGCTCGGGCAAGACCACCTGCCTGCGCATGATCGGTGGCTTCACGCTGCCCACATCGGGGCGCATCCTCATCGGCGGGCAGGACGTGTCGCACCTGCCGCCGTACGCGCGGCCGGTGAACACGGTGTTCCAGGACTACGCGCTGTTCCCGCACATGAACATCCGCGACAACGTGGCCTATGGGCTGATGGTGCAGGGCGTGGAGCGCTCGGCACGCCACGCGCGCGCCGAGCAGATGCTGGACCTGGTGCGGCTGTCGGGCGTGGGCGCGCGCCGCCCCGGTCAGCTCTCGGGTGGCCAGCGCCAGCGCGTGGCACTGGCGCGCGCACTCATCAACCAGCCGCAGGTGCTGTTGCTCGACGAACCGCTGGGCGCACTCGACCTCAAGCTGCGCGAGCAGATGCAGACCGAGCTGAAGGCGCTGCAGCGGCAGCTTGGCATCACCTTCCTCTTCATCACGCACGACCAGCACGAGGCGCTGTCCATGAGCGACCGCATCGGCGTGTTCAGCAACGGCCGCCTGGAGCAGGTGGGTGTGCCGCAGGCGATCTACAACCAGCCGGCCACGCGCTTCGTGGCCGAGTTCGTGGGCGCGGCCAACGTGTTCGACGGCGCGCGGGCGCGTGAGATCGCGGGTGTGGACAGCGTGATGCTGCGGCCCGAGCGCATCCGGCTTGGCGCGTCGCCGCAGGCGCGCCTGAGCGGCGCGGTGATCGACGCGCAGTACTTCGGATCCTTCTCGCGCGTGCGGGTCGACTGGGGTGGCGAGGCCATCTCGGTGGACCTCAACCCCGAGCAACATCCCGAGTTGCCCACGCCGGGCGACACCGTGCACCTGCACTGGCAGGCCGATGCGGTGCACCCGCTGCAAGGCGTCGCGCCATGAACCTGGCCTTGTCCGCCCACGCGCCGGTGGCCCGGCGCAGCGGCGCGCTGCGCTGGCTCTCCGACCTGCTCTACACGCGCCGCGGCCTGCTGCTGGCGGCGCTGCTCGGGCCGCCGCTGCTGTGGTTCGGCGTGGTCTACCTGGGCTCGCTGTTCGCGCTGCTCGCCAACAGCTTCTTCACGCTCGACGAATTCTCCGGCGTGGTCGATCGCTCGCAACTCTCGCTGAACAACTTCCGCGAGATGACCGACCCGGCCAACGTGGACGTGGTGCTGCGCACCGTGGCCATGGCGATCAGCGTCACGCTGGCCTGCGGTGTCATCGCCTTTCCCATTGCCTACTACATGGCCCGGTATGCGCGCGGCCCGCAGAAAGCGCTGCTCTACATCGCGGTCATGCTGCCGCTGTGGTCCAGCTACCTGGTAAGGCTCTACGCGTGGAAGCTGCTGCTGGCCAAGGAGGGCGCCATTTCCTGGGTGTTGGCCGAGGTGCACATGACCTGGCTGCTCGACGCGCTGCTCTCCACGCCGGGCATTGGCGGCAACTCGCTCTCGTTCTCGCGCCTGGGCACCTTCATCGTGTTCGTCTACATGTGGCTGCCCTTCATGATCCTGCCGATCCAGGCCGCGATCGAGCGCATCCCGGGCTCGCTGCTCGAAGCCTCCAGCGACCTCGGCGCGCGCGCGGGCACCACGTTCTGGAAAGTGATTTTCCCGCTCGCCATGCCGGGCATCGCGGCCGGTTCCATCTTCACTTTCTCGCTCACGCTGGGCGACTACATCATTCCGCAGGTGATCGGCGACTCCACGCTGTTCATCGGTCAGGTGGTCTACCGCCAGCAGGGCGTGGCGGGCAACGTGCCGTTTGCCGCCGCGTTCTCGCTCGTGCCCATCGTGGTGATCGGCATCTACCTGTGGATCGCCAAACGATTGGGGGCTTTCGATGCGCTCTGACCCGAACCGTGCCGGCTGGGGCCTGAAGGCCGCGACCTGGGCGGGCGTGCTGTTCCTGCACATCCCGCTCGCGCTCATCATCCTCTACGCCTTCAGCGCAGAAGACAAAAGTTATGTGTTCCCACCCCCCGCGCTCACCACGCAATGGTTTGCTGCGGCCTGGGCGCGCGAGGATGTGTGGGCTGCGATCGGTCTCTCGTTCCGCGTGGCGCTGGTGTCCACCGCGCTGTCCATGGTGCTGGGCACGCTGGCCGCCGCGGGCCTGGCGCGCACGCGCTTCTTCGGGCGCGATGCGATCTCGCTGCTGCTGATCCTGCCGATTGCGCTGCCCGGCATCGTCACCGGCATCGCGCTGCGCACGGCGTACCACACGGCGGAGATCCCGTTCAGCTTCTGGACCATCGTGGTCGGCCACGCCACCTTCTGCGTGGTGGTGGTCTACAACAACGCGGTCGCACGGCTGCGGCGCACCAGCCCGTCGCTGATCGAGGCCTCGATGGACCTGGGCGCCGACAGCTTCCAGACCATCCGCTACGTGATCCTGCCGCAGCTCGGCTCGGCCTTGCTGGCAGGCGGCCTGCTCGCTTTCGCATTGAGCTTCGACGAGGTGATCGTGACCACCTTCACCGCGGGCCAGCAGACCACGCTGCCGATCTGGATGCTGCAGGAGCTGATCCGTCCGCGCCAGCGACCTGTCACCAACGTGGTGGCGGTGGTCATCATCGCGCTCACTTTCATCCCCATCCTGGCGGCGTATTACCTGACGCGCGCCGACGAACAGCCCGCCGGGCGCTGAGCCCGACACCACCTTTCACACCCAACGGAGAACACCATGGGAAAGACCCCCGACTTCCAGGTCCCGATGTCGACCGAGCTGTTCATCGACGGCCAGTTCGTGGCCGGCGAAGGCGAGCCTGAGCGCGTGCTCAACCCGGCCACGGGCGAGGTGATCGCGCAGGTGCCCGAGGCTTCGTACGAGCAGATCCACAAGGCGGTGCTGGGCGCCAGCCGCGCCTTCGACACCT
>JAZKHH010000098.1:0-3293 GCA_040385465.1 Pseudomonadota bacterium
ACACGATCTTGCGTTGCGTCTGCCAGTAGGTCAGGCCCAGCGTGTCGGCCGCTTCGAGTTGACCCTTGGGGATGGCCTGCAGGCCGCCGCGGATGATCTCGGCCATGTAGGCCGCGGCGAACAGCGTGATGCCGGCGATCACGCGCACCAGAACGTCCAGCGTCACGCCCTGCGGCATGAACAGCGGAAACATGAACGACGCCATGAACAGCACCGAGATCAGCGGCACCCCGCGGATGAGCTCGATGTAGACGATGCAGGCGGTGCGGATCGCGGGCAGGCGCCCGCGCCGCCCCAGCGCCACCACCACCGCCAAAGGGAAGGCGAAGAAGATGGACAGCGTGGCCAGCATCACCGTGAGGGGCAGGCCTCCCCAGAGGTCGGTACGCACGTCGGACAGGCCGAACACGCCGCCACCCATGAGGATGAAGAACAGCGCCAGGATGCCCACCCACATGAGCGCCAGCCAGGGCTTCCAGAAGAAGCGCACGCAGCTCAGGACGAGCCCGCCCATCATGAGCGATGTGGCCACCAGAGGGCGCCACTGCTCGTCGAACGGATACCGGCCAAACAGGATGACGCGGTACTTCTCGGTCACCACCCCCCAACAGGCACCGATGCCGCGCGCGGCCTGGCACGCGTCGGAATCTGCTCGCACGACTGCGTCGATGAAGAACCAGCGAATGAAGCCCGGCAGCACCCAGGCCAGCAGGCCGAGCACCAACAGCGTGACGAGCGTGCTGCGCCAGTCGGCGAACAGGTTGCGCCGGATCCAGGGCACGAGCCCCGAGTTCTTGAGCGGGGAAGGGCGGGGGGCGATGGGCGTGAACGTGTCGGGCATGCTCATCGCTCCTTGATCGCCACGCGCTGGTTGTACCAATTCATCAGCAGCGATGTGCTGAGCGATGTGGTGAGGTAGACCAGCATGATGATGGCGATGCACTCCACCGCGCGGCCGCTCTGGTTGATGGCGGTGTTGGCAATCGACACCACGTCCGGGTAGCCGATGGCCACCGCCAGCGACGAGTTCTTGGTCAGGTTGAGGTACTGGTTGGTGAGGGGCGGCACGATCACCCGCATGGCCTGCGGCAGCACCACCAGTTTCATTTTCTGGCGCGGATCCAGGCCCAGCGCGGCGGCCGCTTCGTCCTGGCCCCGGCTGACCGACTGAATGCCGCTGCGCACCACCTCGGCCACGAAGGCCGATGTGTACATGACCAGTCCCACGAGTACCGTCATGAATTCGGGCGTGGCGGACACGCCGCCGTCGACCATGAACACCAGTTGCTCGGGCACGTTCCACTCGGTCGGCATGCCCGAAACCACCCAGCCCGCGACGGCGCACGCGATGATCAGGGCGATGGGGGTCCACAGGCGGTCGCCATCGCGCCCTGTGGCTTCAAAACGCTGCTGAACCCTGCGCAGCCACACCCACACGGCCAACAGCCCCACGGCCACCCCCGCGGTGACGCCGCCAAGACCGGCCGTGGGGTAGGGAAAGGCGAACCCGCCCTTGCTCAGAAAGAACAGGCCGGAGATGCTCCATGCTTCGTTGGAGGCCGGCAGAATCTCGATGAAGATCAGGTACCACATCAGCAACTGCAGCAGGATGGGCACGTTGCGGAACAGCTCCACATAGCCATAGCAGATGCCCCGCACCAGCCCGTTGCGCGAGAAGCGACCCACGCCCAGAAGAACCCCCAGGATGGTGGTGAAGAGGATGCCGAGTCCGGCCACCTTCAAGGTGTTGAGCACGCCGACCCAGATGGCCTTGCCGTAGCTCTCGCTCGGGTCGTAGGCAATGAGGGTTTCGCCGATGTCGAAGCCCGCGGCGGAGCTCAGGAAATCGAAGCCGCTCTGGATGCCACGCACCTGCATGTTGCGTTGCGTGTTGTGCGCGAGAAACCATATGCCCAGCGCGATCAGGACCAGCGCGACGAGCTGGAACAGGATGCCGCGGGTGGCCCGGCTGTTGAGCGACCACTGGCTTCGTCGGGGAGGGGGGGAAGGGGATTTCAAGACAGCCTCGGAGTGGGTGAACCAGAAAGAGTCTGAAAAGAAGCACCGGAGCTTTCACCCCGGTGCCCGTGACTGTCAGGTGGCCGTGCTGCGGCGCAGCGGCACGCGGCTTCAGCGCACCGGTGGTGCGTACATCAGGCCGCCTTTGCTCCAGAGGTTGTTGCTGCCGCGCGGCAGACCGATGGCGGTCTTGGGGCCCACATGGCGTTCGAAGATTTCGCCGTAGTTGCCGGTGGCCTTGACGGCGCGGTACGCCCATTCCTTGTCCAGGCCCAGCAGCTTGCCGGTGTCTTCGGTGCCCGCGCCGAGCAGGCGCATCACGCCCGGGTTGGCGCTGCTGGTCTTCATCTGGTCGGCGTTGGCCTGGGTCACTTCGTACTCTTCGGCTTCCAGCAGCGCAAAGCCGACCCACCTCACGATGGCGGCCCATTCGTCGTCACCCCGGCGCACGGCCGGGCCAAGGGGTTCCTTGGAGATCAACTCGGGCAGGATCACGTGGTCGTCGGGCTTGGCCATGTCCTTGGCGCGGCTGGAGGCCAGGCCCGAGGCGTCGGTGGTGTAGGCCTGGCAGCGCCCGGACGAATAAGCGGCCAGCGCGGCTTCGAGCTTTTCAAAAACCACGGGTTTGATGTTGAGCTTGTTGGCGCGCGAATAGTCGGTGAGGTTGAGCTCGGTCGTGGTGCCGGACTGCACGCACACCGTGGCGCCCTTGAGCTGCTTGGCACTTTTCACGTTGAGCTTCTTGGGCACCATGAAGCCTTGGCCGTCATAGAAGTTCACACCGGTGAAGGTCAGGCCCAAGGACGCGTCGCGGGTCAGGGTCCAGGTGGTGTTGCGCGCCAGCATGTCGATCTCGCCGGACTGCAGGGCCGTGAAACGTTGCTGGGCGGTCAGGGGGACGTAGCGCACCTTGTCCGGGTTGTTCAGGACGGCCGCTGCCACCGAGCGGCACACGTCCACGTCCATGCCACTCCACTTGCCCTGGCTGTCGGCCGCCGAGAAGCCCGGCAGTGCGGTGTTGACCCCACAGATCAGCTCGCCACGTTTCTTGATGGCATCGAGGTCCTTGCCCGCGTGTGCGGGCATGCTGGCCAGGGTGGCCGCGGCGCTCAGGCCCAGGGCTGCGAGTCTCAGGGTGGTCATCGTCATCAGGTCTCTCCAAGGTGTTTGAAAGAATGTCCATCGGCGCTGGATGTGCACCTATTGGGTGCGCATCGCGACCGCAACCGAATGTATCCCCCGGGTTTTGGGCCCGGGATCGGGGTTTACGTGTG